>JAEOTA010000033.1 GCA_016840085.1 Promethearchaeota archaeon | reverse complement strand
TTATCACTCTCATCATCATAGGGATATTTGGTAGCTTTTGCCATAACTTTCCACGCATAGTCATCATCAACTATATTCTTAGAAGTTATTAACAAGTGATATAAATTTGGCAATAATCTTTGATCTGTCAATGAAAGGTTTCTAGAATATTGAAATAATGTTTTTAATTTATGAAGATCAACAAATTCTTTAAATTCTTCTTCATAATCATATTTAGCTTTGATTAAAATTGATCTAATTTGTTCAATTTTATTAAATGAATTTAAAATACTGTAAAGTTCTTCAGGAGTTTCTATGTTTTCTAATTTTACTTTTGAAAATTTATCTCTAAATTTTAGCCATTTATATGTATGATATGGTAGCTCTCTTAAAATGAACCTGGCATCAGATCCTTTTATGTTGTAAATTTTTACATATTTATGAGGAATTAACTCCAAATCTATATCTTCAATTTTTTCTGGATTTTCAATATAATATTTTACATTTTCCCAATGAGCCATGCCGATAATAAGTAAAACCCTATGATATATTGACATTAATTTTAAAAGGTGAGCAGCCATATATTTCTCTCTAAGAATATCTTTTTCAATGAAATTATATTTTTGATCTACTTTTTCTTGATTTTTAAGAAAATCTCCTAAATTTACCTTACCCTTAAGAATATCTTTTTCATCTTTAAACTCGTTTTGAAAGTATTTCGCAATCTGTTGATAGAACTTGAGAAGCCCAATCTGATTAATAGCATAATCATCTGGAAGTTTGAAGCTGGGAGGCAAGTATTCGGAAATCGAGAGATCGATGAATTCAATTGGAATATTATGTTCAAGACCAATTTGGATACTTTCCATTATAGAATCTCCTGGATCTACAGGGATAAAATTCAACTTTTTTGGATTTAATGTATCAGCATATCCAATTAAGGATAAAAAAGGTAACCTCTCAATGGCTTCTATTACTTCATCTTGAACATTATTTGGCAGTTCTACAGCGATAACATCCGGAAAAACTTTAAATAACGCTGTACGAACCAATTTCGCAAACTCTATGCGCGAATGAAACGTAGGAATAACAAAAATATTCTTAAATTTGATATAAGGTTGTTCTATCATCTGATTCTTCTTTTAGCACATATTTCCTTAAAATGACTTAATATTTTGAAAAAAATTTCAGTTTTCTGAATTAGAATAAGTAACTTTTGATATTAAAATCTGTTTCTCAAATTTGATTTATGAAACTTGTTTGTAAATTTTCCTAATTTTTAAAAAAAAAAAAGAAGTAAATACTTAAACCTTTTAATTATTCTACTGTAAGTCTGCCTTTCTTTTTTATATGTAAGATTATACCTATTACTCCTATATTTGCAGCAATTAGAATAGTCATCATTCCTAACGAGATGGTAATGCCACCACCAGTTTGAGATGAACTTATATAGAAATTATATGTTAATGACTGACCCTGATATAAAGTTTTAATAGCATTTATATCAACTGTCTTTTGTCCAGTTCCCAAAGTACTACAATTAATTAATATCTCATAATATCCAGAAGTTCCATTATTTGTACTAACTACTTGTGTTCCACTTCCATTTATTTCATAATTAATAGTAGCATCATTAATTGGAATATTTAACCCAATATCATCATAATAGACAGTTATCCTAAAAGTATCAGAAGGATCAAATTCGGTATTTTGGGGTGGAGAAATTAACGAAAGTTGAGTGTTTGCTAGAATTATAATACCCTCCTCCAAATAAGCCACATGTGTTGCATTGAACCAATAATACTGGATTATATAATTACCATATTCAGATATATTCTCGCTTAAATCAAATGATGGGAATGCGACTTCATTCACCTCAGAAATGGAACTATACACAGTTGTATAATTAATAAAACCTGACGAACTATATACTGTAAGATTTACATCTCCAGTGATTTTGCCATTAAATCCTGCTACAAATTGGAGATCATCAAAATAATGGACAGTAGTTGAATTAATACCATCAACTAAAATACTAATGCTATCTGCAAAATTAATGCTTGTACAAAATAATCTCCAATTAGAACTATTCCCAGCATCATCTATAGAAATTTCTTTATAGGGTCCGGGTTTATCCCATTCTAAAAATGTGTGTGGATCTGCTGATGAGATGTTATAACAATTCGAAATAGTCCAGGTATCAGAAATTGTAAAATTCAAGATAAAGTCAGAAAAATTAATATTAAACACCTCAACTGCTCTGTTTACTTCCCAAGTTACAATTGAACCGAGCTGAATTGTAAAATTAGTTGTTGCTTTTATGTCAGTTTTGGTATATTTTACTGAAATATTATAAATTGTCCAGCATACGCCCCAATAATCAGCAGTAACATCCAATATTAATTTTCCATCTGGTTTTGGCGTTAGAATCCGTGTGCTAATCCATTGACCCGTATAAATTGGATTATTAACATCTTTCACAGCAAATCCGTTAATTTTCAATCCTATATCAGACGGTTTTATTGTTAATTCTATTCTTTTAAATCCTAATTTTGCTGCGTAGTCTACTATATCACCTGAATCTTCAGTTAGATACCAGTTTGGGAAACTAAACTCATAAGACAAGGAATTATCATCATCTTCATTTTCACCATCTAACTCATAGTTCCATTCAACGGATCCCGAACCTACAACAAGACAAATATACCATGTGTTATTATCTGTCTTTGAGCTATTTAAATAAGTATCAGGAGAAATGGTGAATGTAAAATTAACCCAACCAGCTCCCGATACACCTGGTGTGGAGATGTTTATTGTTTTATAATCATTTGGAACAAAAGGATTTCCATAAGGTTGATTGATGCCTAATGTATCATTCCATGTTGAATTGTGAAGGCGAACAGAGAAAACTGGATCTCCAGCAAATATATTAAAGTAAAAAGAAGCATTGGTTAAATGACAGTTTGAAGGTACTGTAAAGGATGTCGCAGGGCGGTTAGCTTCTATAAGTAGTTGACCTCTTTCATTATATGTCTGAAGATATGGGTTAAAATTAGGTACCTTTATATTTCCCATTGTGATATTTGCAAAACTAGCATTAAATGCCTGATTTGAAGGTGCAGGTATTTCTAATAAATTATTAGAGTTATTCATTTCATAATTTAATTTTGAAGCATAACTCATTCCAGCCGTAAGATTGACGGGATCTACGATTCTCGAAAGGATATCACTATATACTGAAGAATTAACAGGATTATTAACATGATTATAATAGTTATTATTTGCTAACATTAAGACGGTTAAAAATAATGTTAAATTTAGAAGATTTCTTATATAAGTTGATTTAATTTAGATTAAATCATCTCTTTACATTTCTTAGTTACCTTCATTTTTTTCAAAATATTACGATTTCTCATATTTAATTCTAATAAGTTTTGTTTTAAATTTTACCTAAAAGTCCAATTCATTTAATAATTAAGATTTAAATAGTTAAAAATTTTACATTTTATTACAAATCCAAATAAAAAGTACAAAACAATGAAATTCGCAAAATTAGGAAATATGCTGATTTTAGTTTGTAGCGGTTTAATAACAGTGCTATCAATAATGATGCTAGTTATTATGATCGGTTTGAGTCCCAGTCTTCTTGCAGAAATTGAAACTCAATACATAATTCCGTTTGCTCTGACTTTAATGATACCAGTAATTAACTGTTTTTTTGCTGAAACATTTACATTAGTTGGAGTGATGGGGGTCAATAGTACTCGATATAAATTAATAGATAGAATAGGGATAGGACTAGTGGTTATTTATATTATTATTATATCGATATGGTTGCCTATGGTATTACAAGCATTTGCTGATGTGTCAGCTCCAGCTGCACAGATACTTCCATTTGTAATTAGATGTGTATTATCTATAGTATTAAGTATCCTTACAGTATTAGGTTTAATTATACGACTTTTTAAACGGTAGCGATGAGGTATCTTCAGTAAGTATCTACACTAATCATAAACCAATTTAATAACAAATTTTTTTTTAATTTCTTGAAATATAATAAATGAAATTCTAAATATCTGAATCCTCATCAGTTTTTTTTACAAATTTATCATAATAGTCATTAACTTCGTCAATATCTTTAAATATCTTAAATGAAATTGATTCTTTCTGTTTTTTCAGATATTTTTCATACTCATCAGGACAATAATTTATAGCATTTTCATCTAGAACAAATAAAATTGCGTTTTTAAACTGTTTTTCATCCAAAATATCTTTATTTTTATTCTTTATTACTCTTGTTTTCATATAATATCTAATAATATTGATACCATCCCTTACAACGTAATTTTCATTGTGTTGATGAGCATTTTGGAGAAAGTTGACACAATATTCTAAAATATCTTCTGATGCAAATGGTAAATTGTACTTTAAAATTTTGAGCTCATCTATTTTATTAGGGAATTCTATTAGAATACGAGGATTCAATCTTGACATGATATACTCTGGAATTTCATACGTACTACTATCTGCGTTCATGGTAACACATAACCGAAATTCTGGATGAGCATAAATTCTAATACCTGCAATAATGCTCTCAACGTAGCGTCTTTTATCCATTAATGGCGCTAAAGAAGCCCAGCTTTTCTCACTCATCCTATTTCCCTCGTCTAACAAACATACTCCTCCCATTATCATAGCCGATACTAAAGAACTCGCAACATAGGCTATTTTAGTATCTGATGCTATGACTGGACTAATAAGTAAATCTTCAGGGCGAGTATCCATCGTACATTGAAACATATATACATCTTTTTCTAATCTTCTTCCCGCAGCATAAGCAAGTGTAGTTTTACCCACTCCTGGCTTCCCTAGTATTCGGGGATTAAGAGGTAAATCCTCTTTATCAACAATCATCCAAGCTGCTTTTAATTGATTAATTAAATCATCGTTTCCAACCCATTCCATATCTACCTGAGCTGGCTCAGATAGGATTAATTCAACCCCTGAAATTTCAACTTTTTCTGGCATGTTATAACACTAGTTAGTACACTAATATTGGTTATGAAAGTACATTATAATTAATTTTTCTATATTAAGAATCAATAAATCGTTTGTAGCAATAATATGTAAATATGGTTTTAACTCAAATATATAAAAACTGACTTTATCAGTTATGTATAATAATACTCATATATTTGAATAAATATGAAGAGCATCGAAACTAAGATTAGTAGGGTTATAGTGGGTAAAGTTGAGCCAGATGAGGATTTAATCAACTCAATAATCCAGATGATAAAAGAACATGATATAAAATCTGGACTAATTAATTGTATTGGTGCCTTAAAAAAATTTACCATAGGCTATTTTGATATTAACTCTAAAAGCTATTTACAAAAAACCTATGAGGATTATGTCGAATTAGTTTCATGCATGGGAAACATTTCTTTCAAGGATGACCAACCAATAGTCCACCTCCATATTTCTCTAGGAACAAGAGACTATAATGTAATTGGTGGACATTTAATCCAACCTACTGTAGTTTCTATCACTGGTGAAGTATATATATTTGAAATTGATCAAAAATTAATTCGAGCTAATGATCCTACACTCAATTTATCATTACTAAAAATATAGGGAAATTTTGAATTAATATGACGGAGAAAGAAGAGAGGATATGGGCTTTTAAGCTCTCTGTGTTGGGCGATCCCGCAGTAGGCAAAACAAGTTTAATTAATCGCTATATAGAACATAGTTTTGAGAAGGATTACCATCCAACTCTAGGAGTTAACATTCTTACTAAAGAAATCAAAATCGAAGAATTTAATGCGTATGTTCGTTTAATTTTTTGGGATATTGCCGGGCAAGATAAGTATGAACTAACTAGGCAAATGTTCTTCGAAGGATGTCATGGATGCTTACTGGTCTATGATATTACTCGTTATTCTACCTTTGATAGTATTAAGTCAAAATGGCTTGAAGATTTTAGAAAGTTTGCTAGACCCGATGGAGTATACATGTTAATTGGCAATAAGGTTGATTTAAAAGATTCAAATACAGTACCTTCGGTAAAGGGAGAAGCCTTAGCAAAAGAAATAAAAGCAAGTGATTTTATTGAAACAAGTGCAAAATCTGGCGACAACGTAGAAAGTGCCTTTAAAAACCTAGTTTCTCGAGTATTAAAGAAAAGCAGGATTTGAAATAACGTAAAATAAAGAATTTGTGCCATACAAATAATAGTATCTTTTAATATAATAATTTATGAAAATAAAGAACACATGATTGGAGATTATAAAGGAGAAGTTAAATATAGGGTTATTACCGCACTTCTCCAAGCGTATCATGATATACTTGATTATGATGGAATGAGATCCATTTTAAAAGAAGCTGAAATGCTCTATCTAAAGAATATAAAAGATGAAAATCAAGATCAAATGTTAGATTTCTTTTCTTTTAAGAAAATTATTTCTGCTCAGAATTGTTTATTATATGATTCTTCCAGACTTCTTTTTGAAATTGGAAAAAAATTTTCATTTTATTTATATCCTTATGGAAAAAATTTTGAAGAAATCGTTGTCGACATTAATAGATTGATAGTTGCAGACTGGAAAGTTGAAATCACCAACAGAAATGATGATATAATATCTATTCTAATTCAAAAATGTATATTTTGTTCTGAAATTGGAGTTCCATGTGATTTATTTGAAGGGTTTTTAGTTCATTCCTTAGAGAAAATTTTACCCTCCGAATATCGAGTTACTCATTTTGGAGATAAAAAAGCTATAAATGATCCAAATCATAATACTTTTATTCTAAAATTGAAAATTGAAAAAAAGCCTTAAATAGACATACAACAATATATGAATTACGATAGGTCGACAGAAGAAATCTCAGCATATTAATTGAGCTTGAGCAAAAAGTAAAAAACCTTTGAGATTGTTAAATTAATTATAATTAATTGAAGAAAATATTAAATAGATAAAAGTCAAATTACAAATTAATATAAATAAGTCCATTGAAAGTAGCCGTTAAGAAAGAATTTTATAAAAATTGATAGTGTTAAATACACCAACAATAATATATAAATTGCATAATGACTGTAGAAGAAACTAAGGAATTACGAGAATTCGTATTCAAAATTACTGTTCTGGGTGAAGCCGCAGTTGGTAAGACAAGTCTTATTAATATGTTCTGTGAAGGTACTTTTAAAGAGGACTACGCTCCCACGCTTGGCGCAAATATAGTACGCAAAGATGTTAATTTAGAAAAAGCTAAGATTCGATTAATAATGTGGGATTTAGCAGGCCAAGAGAAATATAGTGTTATTAGATCCATGTATTTTCAAGGTTGTGTAGGCGCTTTATTAGTATATGACGTAACTCGTTATAATACATTTGAGAGTATAAGTTCAAAATGGTTAAGTGATTTTAAGAAATATGTGAGAAAAGAAGGCGTATTTATACTAATTGGTAATAAAATTGATTTAGAAGAAGAACGTGTGGTACCAACTGAAAAAGGAGAAGAATTAGCAAAAAAAATTAATGCGAACCGTTTTATTGAAACCAGTGCAAAACGAGGAGAGAATATTGAAGAAGCATTTTTATTATTAGTAAATCAAATTTTAAGTAATCATGGAGTAGTACTTTAAAAAGCTTTAATAGTCTCAAAAAACTCTTTTTTGTATTATTCAATCGAGAATTTAATGTATATAAATTAATAAAGAAAAGAAAATGATTTATGAAAGAAACTTCTCATAGAATAGCCAAAACTCCAAAATCTGCTATTAGGGAATTATTTGATCTAGCTGCAGGACGTTCAGATATAATCAGTCTTGGTATAGGTCAACCAGACTTTAAAACTCCTAAATCTGCAATAAAAGGGAATATTGAAGCTTTAAAAGGTAATATAACAATGTATGCTCCAACAAAAGGAGTTCCAGAATTGCTAGAACTATTAGAAAAGAAAGTAAAAGAAGTTAATAGCATTGAATCTAATTGGAAAGAAAATATCATAGTTACTAATGGTGGCAGTCAAGCAATTACGTTAGCTTTTGCTTCAGTTTTTAATCCTGGGGATGAAATAATCATCTCATCACCAAATTTTGTATCATACTTTTACTGCAGTTTATTTTTTGGTGTAAAAACTGTAGAAATACAGAGAAATGAAGATTTTAGTCCAAATATTGAAGCAATTAAAAAAGCAATTACGGAAAAAACTAAAGCAATTTTAATTAATTCTCCCAATAATCCTACCGGGCATGCATTAAGTCTAACACAATTGAAAGCAATTGTGGATATCGTTATTGATAATGATTTATATTTAATTTCAGATGAAGTTTATGAAAATTATTTGTATGATGGATTGAAACATACAAGCCCAGCTTCCTTAAATGAGATGTTTGAGCGAACCATAACGGTAAATGCTATGTCGAAATTATTTTCAGCTACAGGCTTTAGGTTAGGGTATGCTGTAGCTTCCAAAGAAATTATTGATTTAATGGAGAAGTATCATCAATATACTGTGGCAGGCACCAACCATGCTGCTCAGTATGGTTTTATAGAGGCTTTAAAAATGGACATAGGATTTTTCGAAAAAATTTTGGAAACTTTTAATAAGAGAAGAATTTTAGTTTTCACTAGATTAAAAGAAATGGGCTTTGATGTGATTAAACCACTTGGATCTTTTTACATTATGCCTTCAGTTAAGCCTTTTAACATGAATGGTTCAAAATTTTCACGAGACGTAATGAAAGAACAAGCTGTAGCTATAGTTCCTGGAGACATCTTTGGATCTTTTTCTGAACACATGATACGTATATCTTATGCTACTGAAATCTCCAAACTTGAAGAAGCTATGGATAGAGTCGAAAAATTTATTAAAAATTTGTAATATAATGTAAATGAATTTTTAAATATAATGAAAGCAAAAAACTAATCATTAAGTTTTCGATTATCTATTTTTCAATTTAAAAATAAAAAAGATGTTACAGAATGATAAGAATTTTAATAAATGTATGGTATCCTGTAGAAAAAAGTGATGATGTTGGTAAAAAATATCTCGAAGTTGAGCAAGCATTTCCATTTCCTCCTGTTATAAAACCAGCAACTCCCTGGGAAACATGGGCAACTAAAACTGGTTTAAAAGGTTCAGGTACATTTGAAGTAGAAGAAAGTGATTTTGAAGAGGGGATAAATTATTTCGTGAGACGTTTGACCATGTACGCAGAAGCGATAAATGGATATAGGTTTGAAATAGCAGCTTCTCTATCAACTGAAAAAGGAAGAAATTTAATTGGCAAAGATCTATCTGAATTTCTAATTCCAGAGTAAAATGAAAATATATAATTCTATTTTTAATTTTAGAGAAATATCCAAATAAAACAACAAATTTTAATCCCTTTCAATAATTGGAAAATATATGTCCATCAGAAAATTTTTTTCATCATATTCTTGATAATTGACAAGGTATTCTAATCCTGTTATTCCCTGAGTTACATGTTCTTTATCATAATATTTGGATAAACCTTTCCAATTAGGATGAAAATCATATTCTTCACTATTTTGTATCCAATCAAATAAAAACTTCCAGCCTTTACCTATGTTGTCAACTCCTCGTATTGAGACTGCTCCATATAATCCCCCTTCTATAGTTTTAACTTTCATATTTTCTTCTATTTCATAATCTTCAGGAATTGTCATCCAAACCTCATATCCATAGGGATTATCTTTAGATGCAAATTGGTTTCCAGAATCATTAATGTGTGGACTTGGATTATTAAAACCAAATATTTGATGTTTCAATGGATCGAGGGAGATGCCCCTTTCTTTTACCCATTCATCCAATTTTTGAAAAGTTTTTTTCTCGGGATCACCAATGAATTCCCCCCAAGAATGGAAAGCAATTACCTTCATATCAAATAGTTTGACTATTTTAATTATCATAATTTTCACCATATCATAAAAAGAATAATTGTTAAAAAGATAATTGATTTATTAACTATTTTTTCAACCCTCTTAATCTATAAAAGTTTCTAAAAGAGCTTCAGTTAAAAATTCTGTTGCTTGAAATACTTGTTCCAAAGATGCCCATTCATTTTCATTATGAATATTTGTAGGATTTCCAGGGCCAAATATAACAAATGGTAAAGATTTATTCGAACTAACATAATTAACAGCATCTGTGGCATATGATAACCCAATATATTCAGATTTAGTAATTTTTCCTAAATTCTGGATAAAAAAATGATTTAAATCAGTTTCTAGAGCAGGAGAATCTTTTAATATATCTACTTCTATCTTACAATACTTTGATTTTATAGATTTTAATTTATTTATGATATTTTCATGACTCTGTTCCGGAATTAATCTAAAATCAACTTCTAATTGTGCATAATCGGGAACAACGTTTATTTTAGTGCCACCCTTGATCGTACCGATATTCAATGTTGGTTTTCCTAAGATCTTATTTACTCTATCTTCTACGCAATCATATAATTGAGGTATAATCTCAAGAGCACCTTCTATAGCATTGAGACCTTCACTAGGCATAGAACCATGTGCTGATTTTCCATAAATTTTCAAAAGACCCCATAATAATCCCTTTTCAGCGATTCCAATATTTAGATCCGTTGGTTCAGCTACAATTAATAAATGTGCATCATCTACATAACCTCTCTCAGATAATGTGAAAGAGCCAGACATTGCAGCTTCTTCATCGGCAGTACCTAAAAAAATTAGCTCATAATCTTCCATAAAATCAGCATTTGTACTTAAAATTTGCATAATACCGATCAATGATGTAATTCCCCCCTTCATATCAGCAGAACCCCGTCCGTATATTTTTCCATCTACTATTTTAGCAGAAAAAGGTGGATAACTCCATTTAGTTTGATCACCAACAGGTACCACATCAAAATGTCCTGATAACACTATTTTCTTTTTTCCAGATCCAATTTTAGTTACTAAATTATGTAGTTCTACACCGTTCTTCATATGAGTAATAACTTCATTATGAAAACCCTCTTCTTCTCTGAAAACTTCATTGATTAGGAAGTTAACCACTTCTTCAGTTTTTCCAGGGGGATTCTCAGTTGGAATTTGAATTAATTTCTTTAAAATATAGATTAATTTTTCTTTTTGAGCATTAGATATTTCCATAATAAAAGAAATATTTTTATTAAAATAAATTATACTTGATTACTCTAAAGATGAACTATCCATAATCAACTTCAAATGGCGTTTTAGGAAGTACTTCAGCACCTTTACTTGTAACAAGTGTTGGTGACTCAAGTCGAAGACCTCCTAATCCGGGGCGATTAAATACGATTGCTGCGATTTCCACCATATTTTCTTCGAATGTTAAATGTCCCCAATCCTTACCGGGAACTACTATAGGAGAGGATTCATTACCAAGAAATCAAGTTTCTATACTCTATGTATATGCTATAGGTATTTAAAGTCTGAAAGTTTGCGAGATTAGAAATTTGTAATTTTAGACCTATTAGGTTTATATACAAAATATATGCATCATTTGAAGAAGCTTCAAGTTATTTAACTTAAATTTTTTTTTAAACATCACTAAAGATCAAAATTTGAATAAATTATTCAAATTCCATAAAAAAATGAAAATATTTATATATCAAAATTAGTTATGCCTAAATAGCAACAAAAAAACTTTAGGTAAGATAAAAAGTGAAGGTAGTAGAGATGAAAAATCAAAGGAATTCCAAGTTTTATAAGGATGTAACCACGGAACTTTATCAACGCCTTGTAGATTATAGAAAAAATCATCCCATAAAAACTATTATGTTCAGAAATAAGGAACTAGAATATATAAGTTGTGGAACTGGTGAAAAAACAGTTCTTACCTTTCATGGAGCACTTGGAAATGCCGAGGGTAATTTTCAAGCTATACAATTTTTTGAAAAAAACTATAGGGTTATCGCCCCATCAATTACCAATTTTGAAAGTTTGGATGAATTTAGTGAAGGAGTAAATGAAATTCTAAAAAAAGAAAATGTGGAAAAATATATATTAATAGGTCAGAGTTTTGGAAGTTTTATGGCTCAACCA
>JAEOTA010000032.1 GCA_016840085.1 Promethearchaeota archaeon | reverse complement strand
ATTTTACGTACCTAGGATTTGGATCATCAAACGCTATAAAAACTATTCCTTTAAGAGCTTCTACAGTTTTTTCATTTAAATATTTAGCACATTCTGAACAAAAAAGAGAATAAGAGATAGGAACAGCATTAATTGTATAAATAAAAGGAATTTTATGGCTATTTAACGCTCTCACAAATTTATCAAGATACACTGTACTTGGATGAGTAGCAAAATTAAGATTAAAGCTTTTTAACGATAGCAATAAATGATTATCAAGGTGAAAAAAGATAGTATCATTGGTATAATTCAATCTATAAAATTTACATGTCTTAAATGGATCAACTTTATTTATAGTTGTATAACTCCTAAAACGCCAATTGGAATAGTAATAGAGTATACTTCGCCACCATAAAAAGATGATGACGAATTGAATAGATAAGTATATAATTGCTATCAATCCAATCAGAGTACTGAATGCTATTAATAATAACGATGTATAAAGCATGATAAAGGCAAAAAATAGTGATTTCAAAAATACCTGTCGAAAATTACTATTGGATATAAACGAATCGGGCTTTTTTATAACAGGATCGATATCAAAGCCACTTACGAGTGTCCTAATAGAATTGATTAAATTATTTCCGGTGAGTAAAGTAATTTTAGTATGGTGAAAATTTGCGCTAAAATTAGATTTTAGAACTTTAGAATATTGATGGACTGATTTAATAAGATCGATTAGCCTAGTTTTAGTTAAAATACCATTTACCTTGTTATACACACTAAAATAGATATAAGTTTGGAATGATACATCATTATTGTCTTTCTGAGGTTTTATTAAATGTCGATTTTTCTCTTTAGAAAGATTCTTAGTAAAATTAATGAGTGGCTTTTGAACAACCTGATACGTGAATGGCACCTGAGCTTGATTTAAGGCTTGAAGAAACTGATTTAATGTGGGATGTACATTTTCAGGAAGAATTTCAATTTTAAATATACGAGTACCAATTGTCACTGCATCGGTTTTATTTAATATTAATAAAGTAGCAGGATCTTTCTCTATTATCCAAAATGCAAAGTCTTCAAATGGATTAATTATCTTTAACTTTCTAAACATCCCATTGAAAATATTTCTAAAATGAAAAAAATTATCATGAAAAGCAATTATAAAAAAAAAAAACGATAAAGAAATAAAAATAATTGAAAAAATCAAATTTGAAGTATTAATATAAGTTAAAACTAAAAGAAGTAGTAAAAGAATGAACATTGAGATAATCTTACTATTTGATAACTTAGTTTTGATATCCTTATATGACGGAATTTTTTCCCATATATCCAAGTAATTTGATTCTTGTTCTTCGTCATATAAATAATCATTTTCACTGCTACGGTTATTTAATACATTAGGGTTTGAAACATTTTTAGATTGACCACTCATTTTTAACCATTATCTAGATTAATTTAAAATTTTAAATTTTAATTTTAAAGCTATTCAATATATTTAAATAAAAAATTGAAATACAAACTTTCAATTATTATCATTAGAAATCACCATTGACCATCTCTTACACTACCTCTATAATGCCTTCTGAAACGCCAATACCTACGTTTAAAGTTACGAAATGAAAATCGCCAAAAGAATCGCCTTAATGATTCTTTTCTGTATTTTTTTTTCATTCTTTTTTGTTCTAGCTTTTCTTTTATTTGGAAGATATTCTCCGCTACTTTGGCGTTAATGGGCATATTTTTTTTGCGATATGCAATTGCTAGATATTTCCATATTAATGAAGTTTTTGTATCTTGGCTAAGCATGAATTTGCAATGTTGTAGTAATTTATCATATATGTTTACTTCACAGTATTCCCAGCATAGGCACATACAGGCAGAAAAATAACATATAAAGATATTCATCAAATCTTCATTTAATCTATCATAAAATCCATCATTGTAATTCTCAAGGCATTTGTGCATTTTAGAATCCATTAATTGTTCCATGAAAAATTTAATCATCCCCTCTCGTCTAATGATTCTTTTCTTTATATCTGCTGAAGAAAACACATAATCGTCCCATTTCATCATAACTTCGTAAATTAATTTAATATATTCTAGATAATCTATTTTTTCCCTGCAGTTGTCCAGTGCACATAAAAATTCTTCAATAGTTAAAAAGAAAAAATATCCTTCTAAGATCAAATAAATAATTGTAGGACAATAGCCACTACTAATTCTTTTAGCAATTTCTTCTTTAAAGACCTTTTCTGCAATTGGATCTCCCGCTTTTGATAGTGCTTTAAGTAATGGAAATGCTAGATTTGAATGTAGAAGTCGAGTATCATAATCATGTTCTACCCATGCTTGTAGATTTGAGCAATGACCCCAAAATTCAGTCTCAGGAGGTATATAATAAGAATAAGGTGAATGATAAAATTTTCCATTCTCTTCTTTATACATATTATTATTAATTAGATAATCGTCATATACCTCAGAAACCTCATCAATTGATCTAATTCCATCATACTTTTCTACATTTTTTTCAGGAATGAAAATAAACAATCCTTTACAATAGTTAAATCTCTTTCCATTGACATATATTACAGTATATTTCCCTTCTAATCGAAGTAAAATGTATTTATTTACTTTAAATTCTTTATCATTCATTGTACTCGTTATTTTTTTAAAAAAATTTTAACCAATATTATATGTTATGAAAGTATATAAAGAAAAAGACCTGAGTGGGTGCAAAATTCAGTGCTGGTGAGAAGATTGGATCATAATTTGCATCTCAATCTTTTGTTCTGATAGTTTTCCAGTCGAAATAAAAGAGTGAACCTTAATTTCCAGCGATAAACAGTTTTGCATAAAGGAAAGATTTATAGGGAGATTTTTCCTTAATTTAATTATGCCAACAACTAAACTAAGTGAAAAATTTGCTCCCATTAAGATAGAACAAACCACTCTTTATAAATTTTGCCCAGATCTTCTTGAACCAAAAACTCGCGATCTTCTCGTTCAATTAAGCAAGAAAGAAGCGATCTCAAACGATAGTTATACTTTAAGTATTGAAGCAGGGAATATAATTGAGATTCAAGAGACCCACTGCTTTGAATGTGGCACAAGGCTTAAAAAAAATGGATTTAATGACAGGATTGCGATCTTAGACGAGGGGCTCGGAAGACACAAGTTTCACCTCCATCGGAAGTATTGTCGTAAGTGTGGTGAAATAAAGCCAGATTATTCGAAATTAGCTCCAAAATATGGCAATTACCATGAAAATTACAAACGTAGAGTACGACAACATTACATGGAAGGGTTGATGCCCTCGCAGATTAAGCGTGTATTTAAAATAGACTTTGGAATCGAGATCTCTAAATCTTCCATTATCAATTGGATTAACGAAGCTGCTGAGCCACTTAGGGAGATGTTAGAAAAGACCCCAGTACCCTCGAGTGGGTATTGGGGATATGATGAGATACATATGAGAATTAGGGGGGAAAAGATGTATACAATAGATACTGTGGATGTGAACACGAGATTCATTCCTGTCGCAAAAATTTCTCTGAACATGGGACGAGACGCGGGAAGAAAGGTGTTGATGGAAGGAAGGAAGAATCGAGCATTACGAATTAAAGGGTTAGTAAAGGATTGTACCACTAATTTAGGAGGGCTTTTTAAAACCCGCAGTTTTAAGCATATAATACAACAGAACTGCTTGACTCACGTGAAATGGGCGGTTTCAAAGCATGTAAAAGCATTTGCGGGATTATCCAAGCAGTCAAAAAAACCAGTCCCTAAAGAGTGGCGGTGGCTTTTAAAGCGATTTTATATGCTGATTGGTTCAAAAGACGAGACTGAAGCATATATTCAGTTAGAAATTATACGTATGACCGTGGAGAAGCTAAAAGGAGAAAAAATTAGTGAACTTCACACCGCATTAAAGCAGTTAGAATCATGGTTTCCGAAAATTATAGCCCATCAGCGAAATCCAAACATCTCAATGACCAATAACCTTTTAGAAGGGTTTCAAAAGAAGTATTTATATTATCCGGCATTTAAAAAGAGTATGATGACTTCGGATGGAGCACAGCGAGTCCTCGATTATCGCGTGTTTAGACATAATTTTAGTAAATTTCCCGGATATATTGTTGAAATACGAGTAAGATATGAAACGTATCGGTTGTTAGTCAAAGAAACCAAGAATCACCCCACTTTAAGAGGGGCGGGAATGTTCTTTAAGGCGCAGTTTAAAAGGCTTGATGCATGGTTTGGAAATTACATGGAAGTCTGGAGTCAATACTTTGCAATTCTTTAAAAAATAAGGTTTTCAAAAGATTTAAATATAAGCACTATCATTTGCACCTACCCTTAAAAAGATTTATCGGGTATAATAGTTTGGATATAAAGTTATGTCTTGATTCCCAAAGTAAAAAATTTTTTCTGTACAAATAGCTTTTGTATTCATTATTATAACAATTTGTAAGAAATGTCATATTCAAATTAAGAGGGAACCTTGAGTGCTGAATTTTTCTGATTTTAATATAATATTCAATTAATCTAAATTTATATTCAAAAATTTAAGATTCCAATGAAAATTGCATTTTGATATTATAAATCAACTCAAATAATTTTTTAAAATCAGACTTTTATTACATAATCAATAGTATTTATCTAATTATTATAAGATAGACCATTTTATACTTAAGAGCTGTTCCATAAAACGGTTAAAATATAGTGATTACATGAAGGTTTCTAAAATACCGATTAGACCTGGTAAAATAGGAATAGATTTAGTATTATGCCCCAAGACAAATTTATATTTGCAAGATTTATTTTGCCGTAGATGTGCGTATTTCGAATCGGATAATGAAAAATTTATTCAGTGTGGCTTTACGGGGCATAGATTCGGTAAATCAGACCCCATTAAAGACAAATTAATTAAGGATCTTTCAAATGCATTTATAGCGGAACTCCCTATAGATGATAAAAAACGATCGGTAGCTGATTTTACGGAGAAGTTAAAGACCTCTAGACCAATAAAATCAAAAGAAGACTTAGTAAAACAAGATGTTTCTAATTATATGAAGAAGAGTAATTTATCTACGAGATTAGATAACATTAAAAAAAGTTCTTCTAAAAAATCTGACTTAAACACTTAGATAAATCTATACTTGAGGAAAAGACATCCTTACATGTTCAATTATTAGAGAAAGAAATATAATTGCGGAGAATGTGGGGTAATCTGGCTTGAAGAATAAGGTTATATTTTTTCTATTTTCAAATTCTTTTTAAGGTTTTTGCAAATCTCTACGCATTAATTTAATTCTTTTCTTTAATTCAATTATTTCATTATTTTTTTCTTCAATATCAGTTTCTAGTTTCAGTTTTTCATCCTTAATCTCTTGAATTTCATTCACCATCTTCTCTTTTGCTTGTTTATATTCTTCAAGATCACTTCTTATTTTAAGGGAATGTTCGTTTAAGGTTTTTATTTCATCATCCTTACTATCTACTAGGTTTCTCAAATTTGCTAATTCCAATTCAAATTTACCAGTTAAATTTCCAGATTTTTTATGAGCTTCTTCTAATTTTTCTTCAAGTCGGTTCACTAATTCTGTATTCGTAATATTTTTTTGTTTTAGTTCTTCCATCTCAACAACTAATTCTTTATTTCTTTCGCTTTTTTTCTCAAGATCTTTTTTCATTAAACTGAAAGTTTCTATTTCTTGCTGAAGTTCTTGAATCCGTTGATTTACTGTTTTTAATTTATTTTCAAGAGTAAAAATTATTTTTTCCTTTTCAGTTATGATTTCATCCTTTTTTTCTAGTAATACTTGAACCTTATCAAATTTCGATTTCTGAATTGTGTCGTTTTCAAGATATTGTAGTTGTTCTTTCAATTCATTAATTTGAGCATCTTTTTGAGATTGAGAACCCTCAATTTGAGCATTCAACTCTTTGATTTTTTCAATTTGATCATTAATAATTTTATCTGATTTCTGAGATTGTTCCTCAAGAACAGCACTTATCTGTTCTATTTCATCATTTTTTCTTTCGATTGTTTCGTATAATTTTTGAATTGCTTGGTTTTGACCCGGTTTATCCTCAAGTTGGTTGGAAATTTCTTGAACTTTATCCTCTAGATTGGTTATCAGTTCATTTTTTGCATTAATTTCTCCAACTAATCTTTTATTCTCTTCTCTAAAGAAATTAAGCTGTTCAGCTAGATTTTCTTCAGTTTCTAAAGTTTCTCCTTCTTCCTCCTTTTCTTCTACCCAGCCAAGTGTTGAGAGGGCATCGACGATTGATTTATCTTCTTCTTCGTGTTCTTCTTCACGTTCATCTGACATATTATTAAAATCACCATTTGTTCTATTAAATTTTTTTATTCTTCATCATTCAAGTGCTTATTAAATACATATTTCCTATCTAGAAAAAATTTTGTTAAATATCCAATTGATAATGCAACTATAAAGCTAATTTCTAATGGAGTGTTAATGAAGTTTGTTAAAAGGAATTGAATTCCTATATTTTCAATGGTGGTTAATATAGCAAATCCGAAGTATTTTATAAATTCTATTGATGTTTCTTTTAACTTTTTTTCTTTTTGTTTAAAGACTATGAATTTGTCAAGAAAAAACTTAATAATATAAGTAATTCCAACAGCAACAATGGAGCCAATCAATTCAGGCATATTAAATTGGCTTGTAGAACAATACAAAAGATGGATGAAATCAATATCTCCATAATTCTCACAAATAAGCGGAGCAAAATATAATTGGTTTGATTTTTGGATTAAATAATTCAATAGTATCATTAGGGCAGCGAAAATAAAATACAATATCATTTGTCTTTTAATATCATTATTCTCAATCATTTTTTAACACCTTTCAATTATCATTTAATTTTACTCCACAATGATAGCAAAACTTAACACCATTTAAGGCAATATCACACCCACATTTAGGGCAGGATCTAATTTCCAAATCTATATTCGATACCTGTTTAGATTCAATTCTTTCTAGATTTGATCTTGTAAATTTGTTAGACTTAAACGAAAATGGTAAAAAACAAATTATCGGAATAAAGAAAAAGAAATCAATCATGAACGATAAAATTAAGAACACTACAAATAATGCTATAAAAATTAAATTAAGCAAAATTTTGCGTTTCATAGGTAAATTTGCTTTTTAATAATTATTTTGGAAAAATAAATATCAATTTTAAATTGAATCATTTTAGTTTTGGATCCGTTTTTTCCAACTTTCTTTTTCTTCAGGTTGATCTTTTTCCTGTATACTTCTGGAAGTGCCCCATGTCATTGGAAGAGAGAATCCTGATCTTTGAGGCGCAGGAGACATTATTTGCATTAACTCTCGTAAATCTTTTTGAGTCCTAATATCTTTACCAGTGAGTTTCTTATAAAGTCTTTTTACTCCATATGCTATTAATGAAATAGATATTGAAAAAATAAAGTAAAGTGCAAACCAACCACTCCCGAAAAATAAAAGTGGGAAAGGCAACAATCCACTATCATAATCAGTATATATAAAACTTAAAACAGCAAAGATTCCAATAAAAATGGAGCATCTTAAACATAAAGGAATAAATTGTTTCAACATTATCTGTTTAGTGAAGTGCATCGTTTCTCGTTGTAATTGCACCATAAGTTGAGCATCACCTAATGCTTGAGCATTTCTCATACGTTCTTGTAGGTTTAAAGCTTTTTCTCTAAACTCATTTATCGTTTCTTTGCTTATTCCTAAAATCCTATTAAACAAGATACCAAATATGAACATCCCAATAGTTATAAATAGAATTTGAAGTATAACTGCTACGTTCGACATAAAATATTCACTATATTAGGAAAAAATGTATTTTTAATAAAATTTTTGAAAATATATTTACTACTACTATATTTCTCTCGTTATTTTATTATCACCTTAAATTTCCGTCCAAGAATCCTCTTATGTATTTAAAATAAAGTGTCTTCCAACGAGTTGGAATTGATGATGCTATAGCGCATCCTAAACGACAATTCTCACAGAAACTATAAGTATCATGCTTTTTCATAATGTCTCTTACTCGTTGTGAATAATATATCTTTTTTAGAGGATGTTTAAGCGTATTAAAACTTGCTATAGGATGAATTTTACAAGGATAATGAAGAAGACCATCATGACTTATGAATAGATATGCTTCAGCAACATGACAACGTAAAGCTTTTTGAAAGTATGACGGATTTCCACCAAATCCACCTTTCTCAACTACTTCAATACTTATAGGATCTGTTAAAATATTCTTATATTGTCTTCTTAATGTCCTTATTAAATTTGCCCAAATAGAGACATTTGGTATCAAATTATGAATCTCATCAATCTGATAACGGTGGTTAGGAAAGTCTCTTATTATATCTTCACAAGGATATAATTCTATTGAGGAGTTTAATTTACTTGCTAATTCAACCATATCTTTTAAGTAATGTAAATTATCTTTCATAACCACTGTGCTAATTATTGTTTTTATGTCATTCTTATTCGCTAGTTCAATAGATTCTAATACTTTATCAAAAACTTTAATTCCTCGCATTTTATCGTGGAGTTCTGCCTTAGGATAATCAAGAGAAAGTAAAATATAATCCAAACCTTCCAATTTATTCTCCTTAAAAAGTTTTGGCAAAAGATATCCATTAGTAGCTATACCATTCAAAAAGTCATGTACTACTCCAGTGTGATATATAAGTTCGGGAAGATCTTTTCTTAAAGTAGGCTCACCACCCGTAAATGATAGCGCCAAGACACCCAAATCAGCAATTTGGTCAATTAGATACTTAATTTGTTCAGTGGTCATATCTTTACCTAGAATTGATTCTGGTAAGGAATGTATTGAACAAAATGGACATTTCGCATTACATCGAAGTGTTAGTTCAATTTGAGCGGAGTAAGGAATTTTCCTATTCGTGAAATTATTTAATATAAAATTTCTTACGTATTGAACCCCCTTTTTTACTCTCCATTTAGGAATTTAGTAGTACACCATCATTTCTGATTCGAATTTTAATAAAAAACTGTAAGCATGTTCATGTTAAAAATCTAACTAATTTTATATATAAAAAGTTGTTTATAAATTCTTAGATTGAATTACGTGTAGTATCAATATAAATAAAGAAATAAATAAAAAAAATTTACATCTCATGTCCACAACTTCTACAGACATACTTTTTCGCGTAAATCTTGACGCCACCCATCTGATGTAGCACTTGTGTTTTATCTTCTACCGCATTAAAAGCAGTTCCACCACATTCTGGGCACACTCTACGACCCTCAACAGGAGGTTTCTCCTCTAATTTAGCTTCCTCCTCTTGTTTTTCAACAACTGCAGAAGGTTTGACAGTTGTAGATGGTGTGGATGATACTGATACAGTACTAGCTGTACTTCCTACAGTGGATTCAGCTTTTAAAATTTTATCAAGTTTGCTATTAATCTCTTCAAGTAATTTCAATACTTTTTGTTCAAATTCAGACAAAATACATCTCCTCTAAAATTTAAAACAACGAAATTATGTTTTATTATATAATCTTAATTTGGTTTTATATATTTTAGTAAAAGAAAAGTTATCAAATAATCAATATCAGAAGATTTTAATAAATGTTTAATACTCTCTTCTATGGTTATCACGCTTTTTAAGAAAATTAAGGACAGATCCTCTGATTTCCACCGATGGTGCTATTAATTTCTAACTTGAATATATTTTTCGACAAAAAAGTTATATAGTCAATCATAATCTTATTATTACAAAATGATAGTTTGGTGAAAATAGAATGAAATTAAACCTAAAAATAAGAATAATTGTTTTAGGATTCATTTTCACATTATCAACAATAATTTACTACAACTTTAATTTAACTGTGGGATATAGCGATGAAATTAATTTAGGAGACAAAAATGTGAAACTTTCGCAAATATCAGGGAAAATTCATATTGATAATAATTGGTCTGATGTTAAGACGGCGGGAATATGTACAGGAGAAGGTACTAAATCCAAACCTTATATTATAGAAGATTTAGTAATAGATGGCGGAGGTTCGGGAAGGTGTATCTGGATTGAAAATTCAGCCGTTTACTTTGAAATCGATAATTGCTCACTCTATAACGCAGGTAATAATGGAATTCATTTGGCTAATGTTGATAATGGCCTAATAATTGACAATAACGCAAGTGATAATGGAGATGGTGGAATATACGCTGAAAATTGTGATAATAACAAAATTTCAGGAAACTTCGTAAACTCTAATACTCATTATGGAATAGTTTTAGGACAGGAAAGTGATAATAACATCGTTTCGGGGAATATATTAAAGGGAAATGAGGAATGTATTGAAGAAGAAGATTGTGAAGGGAATAAATTCAAAAACAATAAATATTGTAATTATGATGAAAGCGAAAAATTTATTGTTCAAAAACAATAAATATTGTAATTATGGTGAAAGCGAAAACTTGTAAGTAAAAAAATTAAAAATGGTGAAAGCGAAAATGGTGAAAGCGAAAATGGTGAAAGCGAAAAATTTATTGTTCAAAAACAATAAATATTGTAATTATGGTGAAAGCGAAAACTTGTAAGTAAAAAAATTAAAAAATTCTGAATATTAAATTCCCTTTTTTTTCTAATAAAAGTATTGTCATTATATAATCTAAATCTGATTTACACAATCAATATTGTCTTCTATAATGTTCACTTTTTTCGAGATAATCAAGGATAGATTCTCTAATTTCCACCGCTGGTGCTATGAATTTAGATTTTCCAATATAAGAAATTGTGTCCCTCCAACTCCAACTTGGATTTTCCTTTAATAACCACGCAGCAATTATTCCTCCACTTCGCGAGACTCCCATAGAACAGTGTACTAAAACCTTTCCACTGTTTTTTAGATGGACCTCAATAAAACTTAAAATTTCATCCAAATATTCATGCGGTGGGTAAGTATCATCAGAAAAACCCTTATGTAAATATGAAAAGCCTAAATGGGTCGGATTATAAAGGTTTTCTTCCATCAAATTTACAATTGCTGTTATACCAATTTCTTTAAACCGTTTAAAATTTAATCGTGGCCAATAAGCTCCTATATATAGGTTTTTATGGACTTTGTAAATTTGATCCAGTTCAGGAATTTAAATCTACCTTATAATATTCATAAAAAGAGTTTAACTCTATAAATGAAAAAAAGAATCTAAAAATTATGGTTAAAAGTTGTATTTCATTTTAATCCTTTATATTAATTTACATCTTTTTGTAGTGTTTTTATTTTAACTTTTTATAAATATCTTTTTGTATTATATATTTCATTATTTCATCTGTACCTCCCCCAATCCGCGATAATCTGATATCTCGAAGGCATCTCTCAACAGGGTACTTATTTGTATAACCAATTCCCCCTAAAACCTGTAAGGCATCATCACATATCTTAAAAGCATTCGTACAAGCAAAAAGTTTTGCCATTGCGGCAAGAGCACCATCATTCATATTTTGTAAAGATTTTTGCACTAGGGCTTTCCCTGCTTCATAATTAGTAGCCATTTCAGCAATTTTAAAACTAATTCCTTCAAACTCACTTATAGGTCTATTAAACTGAACTCGTTCTCTTGAATAACGAATAGCCTCGTCCAATGCTCTCTTAGCAACACAAATTGCTTGTAAAGCCATCATAGCTCTTTCAGGAGCAAGAAATTGCTGCATACTTGATATTGCTTCTGTCCTCCTCTTTCTAGTACCTTCTGTAGAAGGTTTAGGCTCCCTATAATAAAGTTCATTCTCTTTCGGAACTCTAACGTTGTCAAACTTCAAATGTCCAAGATGAAGACCATGAAGACCCATCATAGAATATTCCTCTATAACTTCAAAACCATCCCAATCTGATTGAATAATGAACGCCCCATTTCGTGCATATACAACGAGAGTGTCAGCTACGCTTCCATTAACGATAAATCTCTTCTCTCCGTTAAGAATGAATTCATCATTTTTCTCATCTTTTTCATAAATAGTTTTCATTCTCGAGAGATCACTACCCGCATCAGGTTCAGTAAAGCAAAAAGATCCAATTTTCTCTCCCTTTACAAGTGGATCAATATAGTTTCGAAGTAATTTGGTCTTACCAAATATCCGGATTAATGATGCAGGATAAGTCGATGAACCTCGAGACATATCCATAGGATAACTTTGATAGCAGAGTGCTTCCGTCATCAGGAGTTCTTGGTTATATGTTCCACCATACCCCCCAAATTCCCTTGGATATGTGATCCCTATTAATCCATGTTTCCCCAGTTGACGGAGCACATCCCAGATATCAATTTTTCCTTGCTCAACTTCATCTATGAAAGGAACAACCTCATTTGAAATTATATTGTCAATTGCTTCCTTAAACGCTAAATCCCTATCATTTAAGTTAGGAATAATACTTTCCATCTTTTATCATTCGTTAAAAGTATGTTTATTTTATTTTTGTATAGATTTATTATACTTATTTTAATAAAATTAAAAACGTTTTCACAATATTGGAATCACAAACTAGATATTTCAATCTTAAAACATAAAAGTACTAAATATTGATGAAAAAATGTTTGATAAATCTAATTGTTCAGAATGCAAAAATATTGACTGTTTGACGCGATGTCAATGGATGGATATTGACAAGGAGACAGCAAGGATGGAAATGGAAAAAATGATTAATGGAGAAAATTCATTCGTTTTAAAAGAATGTGTTACTTGTTTCGCATGTGATGAATATTGCCCGTACAGTTCGCATCCATTTGATTTAATAACAGAATTACAAGAAAAATTCAATACATTTGACATAAATCAAAAAATTTTAGAAGCTACAATCAATATGTATAAACCCCATGATGAGTTAAGATTAAAAGAAATTGATTCTGAAAAACCAGTTTTAAATAAATGTGCTTTCCCTAGAACAAATGCTAAAAATATGGAGGGTCAATTATTTGAAAACTTGCAATATGTTAGTGGACTCTCTTATTTTTGCAACTTAGTATATCATCATTATGCAAGAGATTCGGTTATTAGAGAAAGAGCTCCTATCATACTAAATAATATCAAGAAACAAGGGATTAAGGAAATGATTTGTTTTCACGATGAGTGTTATGGATTTTACACATCTTATTGTCCCCGTAATAACATAGAACTTCCAAAAGATTTCAAACCAATTCATATTTATAAATATCTTCATAATTATTTAAAAGACCATGAATCAGAGATTAAAAAGCTTGGTATGAAAATAGCATATCAGAGATCTTGTTCTAATCGTTTTTTACCTAAAATAGATAAGTTAGCAGATAAAATTTGTAATTTAATTGGAGTTGAACGAGTTGCTAGAAAGTACGATAGAGAAAATGCGTTATGTTGCGCAGCAGCATTCCCTACACTTGGTAAAAGCAATTTAGTAAGGTCTACTCAAAATAGAAACGTTAAAGATATGGTTGATAATGGCGCTGAGGCATGTGTATATAGTTGCCCTTTTTGTAAAGAATCATTGGGTTCAAAAGTGGAAAGAAAGGGATTAAAAAATTATTTATTAAGCGACTTATGTAGACTTGCGTTAGGAGAAGAATTAAATTACTAAAAAAATTAGAATAATAATAAAATAAAAAATTAAATTTTTTTTTAGAAGTTTTATTTATTTATATTTATTTCTAATTTATCCAAAATTTCTAATAGGTCTAATACCTCAAAACCCATATTATATTTATCATTTGCATCTTGCAAATTTGTCCTACAGAATGGACATATTGAAGATATCACAGTTGCACCTGTTTCTTTAGCTTCTTCTAATCTTTCTTTTGAAGTTTCTACTGACCATTCAGGATAACCTATTTTAACACCTCCTCCTGCTCCGCAACACCATGCATTCTCTCGATTTCTTCGCATCTCAACAAATTGTATTCCCGGGATTTTTTTATATACTTCTCTTGGAACTTCATACATCCCCGTATGACGTCCTAAGTGACAGGGATCGTGATAAGTTACTGTATTATTAAATTCTGATTTGATTTCTAATTGTCCCTCATCTAATAGTTGTTTAACTAATTCAACAGTATGATATACCTCAAAATCATAATCCGCACCAAACTTTAACCAATCTTTCTTTATTGTACGATAACACCCAGCACAAGAAGTTATAACCTTAGAAGCACCTGCATCTTTAATATGCGTAATATTGTAATCCATAAAATCTTTTACAGGATTTATTTGACCTGTTCGAATAATTGGGCTACAACAGCAATGCTCATCTATTAATGTAAAATCTACATTTGCTTTTTTTAAAAATCGTATTGTAGCATCTCTTAAGTTTTTTTGTCGATAATTAGAGGTACATCCTATGAAATAAACCCATTCTGCTTTGTCTGGTAAGTTATACTTCTTTTTTAACTCTTGATTATCAGAATTCTTTTCACCATATGGATTATAATTTTCTGGATTTTCTGTACGTTCTAATAAAGCTTTCTGTTTTTCTGGACAAAATCCATTTTTAACAGCTTCAGCTCGAGCTGCTTCAATTATGTCAACAAGAAAATCATTAAATTTTTCAAATCTACAATTCTCTGTACAATTTCCACACGTAGAACAGGCATATAATACATTTGCCAAATTCGGACTCCATTCAAGATCACCATTAATTATTCCAAATATAAGCCACATCCTACCCCCGGTACTATATGTTTCAAATCGATATTTTTTATAACTTGGACAATTGAAATCAGAATATTCATGAGTAAATTTACAATAGCCACATCTAAAGCATCTATGAACAATATCTTTCCAATCCTGTTTTACTTCTGTACCCATATTTAATTCACCTCCCAATTTCCAGGATTCATTATACCATTTGGATCTATCACGTTTCGAATTGATTTTAGAAGTTTCTTATAATTAGGATCCATCTTTTCGACGATAAGCTTTTGTCCTGCTAATTCTGCTTTCCAAGGTATACCTCCCAACTCTAAAACCAGTTTATTAGTCTCATCTAATGCATTCCGAGCATTTTCAATATCAGCAGGGTCTGCACGATTAAACGCAAATGTGGGAGCGAACATTACACAATGACCTTTTCCAATAATTCTTAAAATTAGGGTGGGAATAATATTGTATTTATTTGAAATCGCAGTAGCTTTTTCAATTGCTTCAGGGGTTTTTTCTAAGGGTAAAAATGAACCAACATATTCAAATCCCCCTCCTTTTCTAAAATCAGCAGCAGCAGCAGCAAATTGAGGTTTTTCTAAAAAAATATTCATTAGTCTTTCAGGCATCTTCATAAATTGAGCGCCATTTTTACGATACAATCGTTTAATCATCTTTCTTTTAGACTCCAATTCTTCTTCTGAATCTCCAGTAATATAAACCATTACAGTAACATAACCTTTCATATAATCTGGTTTATCCGCTTTGCCGAGAAGAATATCTTCTGCTAATTCAGTATATGTAATTTTAGAAACCAGCTTTGGAACATTGTTTACATCTTTACATAATCCAAAAACCATATCTCTCATTTTTGGTTTTGGATATAATTTATAGGATAATTTTGTAATGATTCCCATTGTTCCAAAAGAACTAGTAAATAACCCAATTAAATCAGGAATTGGACCTCTCGTAAACCAACAATCAGATAAGGCACAAGATCCTAATTTACAGATTTCTCCACTCGGTAACACTACTTCTAATCCATTGATCATACTTCCATGATTTCCATACTTCTGGGATAAATAACCTGATCCATGGATTAAGGCATTTCCTGTAACTGTTGCTGAGGGTGGAGCATCTGGGATTGCTGGTTGCAAATCAGGATAGTGATCATTTAGATGTGCAAGTAATTGCCCCGTAGTTACTCCGGGTTCAATGAGAGCATAACGACTTATTTCGTTTATTTCGAGTATCTGGTTCATTCTCTTTAGATCTAATACAATACCACCTCTTATAGGAATTATTAAACCACTAAGCGTCAAACCACCTCCCATAGGAATAAGTGGAATTTTTTCTCTATTTGCTAATTCTATGATTTTTTGGATCTCTTCTACGTTTTTAGGTAATACCACAAAATCAACTGGACGAGGTTCAGAAGCCCCAGGATCTTGGGAATAGATATAGAGATCTTCAGTTTTATTCGAAACAAAATCCATTCCAGAAATTTTTTCCAATTGAATTAAAAGATCATCTTTATTCAAATAAATCATCTTGTTATTAAGATAATATATAGATAAAGAGTTAAATCTTAAATTATTTATAATTATTCACAAAATTAAATAATTTTTAAAAAGAAATTCTAAAATTATTAGACTTCAATTAAATTTCGACTTGCTATAATATCAACATCCAAGCCTACAACATTCTGAATTAAGATATCCCCCATTTTAATCGGGGCTTTAACTACAGTTTTTGCAATTTCTTTCAAAGTTTCTTTGAGTTTTTCTTTGGGTAGTGGGAAATTTGATCTAACAGGAATTAAAGGTAGGAAACCATTTTCAACTCTCATGGTTGTTGTAAGAATACGTTTTGGGGCTATAAACTCCTCCCTTGCATATTCCTCACCTCTCTTGCAAGAATGTCCTTCAATAATCAATTCCCCATTTACATTTTCAACATGTACTAAACATCCTGTAGGGCAAACGATACATCTTATATCCTTAAATCCCTCTGGGAGTTTCTGTTCATCTTCATTTATTTTAGTTGACATTTCTTAAAACCTCATTATGCAATTAATCTTCTTCTATTAAAACTTCTGGACGTGGTATTACTTCAATTTCCAAACTATTACAATCAGAGTCTATTTGTTGTTCGGTTAAATTTAATTTTAATTCAATCATTTCGCTAGGAATAACATAAAGTTTCTTTCTTTTGTATATTACTTTATTTTTTCCATCTTTAAATTGTATTTGAATTCTTCTGTCTGGTTGTTTTACTCTAAATGTGAAAATTATATCCTTAGATAAATCTGATTTATTTATAAAATCAGGTTTTACATAATTAACATTTTCACCTGCTACACATTTGATTATTTCTTTTTTTTCTATCTTTTTCCTATATCTTTCTTTGACATATTCAACAGCATTAAATCCAGCTCTTTTAGCTTCTGCAGTCACGAGGTCAACTAGATCATGGACTTGTAATACATTACCACATGCAAATACCCCTTCAACAGTAGTTTCTAAATTATTATCTACAATTGGTCCTCCCATTTCGGAGATATGGGCTCCTGCATCTCTGGTTAATTCATTCTCGGGGATTAAACCAACAGATAAGAGTAATGTATCACATTCTATGAATTTTTCAGAGCCTATAACTCTATCAAAGTTTCTATCAACTTTGGAAATTGTAACTCCCTTTACTCTGTCTTTACCATGAATTTTTGTAACAGTATAACTAGTTATAAGCGGGATACCATAATCATCTAAACACTGTACTTGATTTCTTATTAATCCACTTACATAGGGTTGTATTTCGACCACTGCTTTGACTTGACAGCCTTCCCATGTAAGGCGACGAGCCATGATCATACCAATATCTCCACTACCTAGAATAACAAAAGTTCTTCCAGGCAAATACCCCTCGATATTCACAAATCTTTGTGCTTGTCCAGCAGTATAAATTCCAGCAGATCTAAAGCCAGGGATATTGATTGCGCCCCTTGTTCTTTCTCGACATCCCATAGCCAGGATTATAGCTCTAGCTTTAATCTCAATAAGACCTTCTCTGTTATTTACAGCATAAATAATTTTATCTGGAGTAAATTCAATAACCATTGTATCTAATTTATAAGGAATTTCTAATTCTTTAGCTTGATCAATAAATCTTTGGATATATTCAGGACCTGTTAATTCTTCTTTAAACTCATGAAGACCGAATCCATTATGAATACATTGGAGAGTAATTCCTCCCAATTCCTTATCTCTTTCTAGTATTATAACATTTAAATCAGCTTTTTTAACAACTATAGCAGCAGCTAAACCAGCAGAACCACCACCAATTACAGCAACATCTACTTCATATATTTTCATTCTTCACTAACACCTCTTCTTTCACTTTTTAAAATGAAATCCTTTGTTTTACCAACCAAAATGTTAGTATCTTCTCCCTTCTTCGTAATTTCTTCATAAGATTTATTTAATTCTCTTGACAAAATTTCAATAACACGTGGACGACAGAATCCACCTTGGCACCTACCCATGCCCGGTCTACACCGAAACTTTACTCCATCTACGGTATTTGCTCCAACTGGCGCATGAATCGCATTGATTATCTCTTTTTCGGGTATTGTTTCACAACGACAAATAATTCTACCCCAGGCTGGATCTTCTCGTATTTTCTTATCTAACTCTTCTTTTGTAAAATCTTTAAACCGTTCTGGTTTCGGTCTATTTGGATTGTAATCCTCCTTAATTTTCAATTCTAATCCTAGTAATTCAAGAAATTCAACCACTTTCTCAGCAATTGCAAAAGTAGCTGTAAGACCCGGTGATAAAATCCCCGCTACATTAATAAATCCATAAACATCGGTATTATCAATGATAAAATCATAAGTATCTGGAACTGCTCTTAAACCCGCGAAACTCCTGATGGAACTTCTTGCAGGGAGATTAGGAATTAATTTTCTCCCTCCTTCCAAAATTTCTTTTAATCCAGCCGTAGTTGTTGATATATCTTCTGGATCTGTTATATTCTGAGCATTAGGACCGACAAAAGTATTACCATGTAATGTTGGACAAACTAGAATCCCTTTAGAAACTTTTGTAGCTATAGGAAATAATACTTTGTTAAGTTGTAAAGCATTTCTGTCGAATAATATATATTCACCCTTTCGTGGCATTATACTAAAATAATCCAAACCTAACATTTTTGAAATTTTCGCAGCATAAAGACCTGCAGCATTAATGAGATTTCGTCCTTGAAATTCACCTTTGTATGTTCGTACTGTAAAGATATAATCTTCATGTTTAATTCTGACAACTTCGTGATTTCTAAAGAATTTCACTCCATTTATAGCGGCGTTTTCAGCTAAAGCGAAAGTTAATTCGTAGGGGCTAACAAGTCCAGCAGTTGGAGCATGTAACACTCCAACAACATCATCGGTTAAATTGGGCTCCATTTTTTTTATCTGCTTTTTATCGAATAATAAGTCCAGCTCAGGTATCCCATCTTCTGTTCCCTTTTTCCGTTCCTTCTCCAATATTTTAATCTGATTATCTTCTAGTGCTACTACAAAAGATCCAGTTCGCTTAAAGGGAAAATTCAACTCCTGGGCTGCTTGAGTATATAATTTATTTCCCTTAATACATAGATATCGTTTAATATATTCTCTTGGTGATGCATAACCTGCATGAACAACACCAGAATTTGCTTTAGTTGTTCCAGAAGCCACTTCTCCCTCTTTTTCAAGCAAACAAACCTTTATATTATACTTTGAGAGAGTACGGGCTATACTACATCCTGTTACTCCGCCTCCAATTATTATAACATCGTAAATCAATTGTTCGTCGACCTTTTAACTTATAGATTTTACAATTATTGTAATAAATATATAAATTCTAATCTTGAAAAATAAAAATATCTATTATATTATATTAAAAAGAAAATAACCATGTTTTTTCTATATCATTGATATTATTATTCTTTTACAAAAAGTAAATTAAAAGAAACCAGATTACATTAAAAATAATAGCAGAAATTATCAAAATTTTTGTTATTGGATTTAATATTACATTTTTTAATGTTTTTGTCATCTTTAATTCGCGTTCATTTGAAATCAAATTTTCAACTTGACTATAATTAGGGTTCATTTCCTTTTTTAAATGAATTGAGCCTAAAAACCGAGGATTCGATAAATTTTGGATTAATTGATTTAAATAATTTGAGGGTACGAAGTTTTTTCTATTTAATGAATCCTTAGTTTTATTATCATTCTGTTTCATAATATTTCCTTTGAGTATTAATTGTTGTTGTTTTATCATGAATAAAAAAGCTAACTACTCTTAAATTTTTTATTGTTATAAAGAAAAAATTCCTCTATGAATTGTTAAATATTTTCTTAACTAACATCATTAATCCTTATTAACTCATCTTTATAAATAGATATAATTTTATTTTTAAAAGAATAAAATATAACTAAACTCATTTAAAAATATATAGTAAGGCTTAAAAGAATCTATTTTTAATATGGTAATTACTTATAATAAAGTATCAACTTCTCTAATTGAAAAATTTACAGAAATAGTTGGAGAAAATTCTTGTTTTGATAGTTTTGTAATTAGATGGACTTATGGTTTTGGGGGCACAATTTTTGAAAAAGAATGGATTCCTGATTTAATAGTATTACCCAAAACGGTTGAGCAAATTTCTGAGATTTTAAAATTAGCAAATGACAATAAAATCCCAGTAACTCCTCGAGGGAGCGGCACAAGCTTGTCTGGAGGCTCTATGACACCTTATAATGGTATCGTTTTAGATTTAGCTAAAATGAATAATATAATTAAAATTGATATTGAGAATAATTTAGTTGAAATTGAACCTGGGGTAATATGCGATGATTTAAATGAGGTATTAAAACCGTATAGTTATTTTTTTCCACCTGATCCTGGCTCAAGCTCAGTTGCTACTATAGGAGGGATGGTTGCGACAAATGCTGGAGGAATTCAGGCATTTAAGTATGGTGTTACTAAAAACTATGTATTATATTTGGAAGTTGTGTTACCTAATGGACAAATCTTAAATTTGGGTGCAGATGTATTGAAATCTGTATCCTCTTATAATTTGAAAGATTTATTTATTGGTTCTGAAGGAACTCTTGGAGTTATTACGAATATTGGTTTACGAATTCGACCATTACCAAAAACAAAAAAATTAGGTCTATTTATTTTCGAAGATGTTGATAAATTACAAGATGCTGTATTAGAAATTAGACGTAAAGGTATTGTTCCAAATCTATTAGAATTTATGGATAAATTAATTTTAAAAGCCGTTTCAGAGTATTTGGGTGGTGAATTTTTAGATTTTCCAAATGGTTATGTGTTATTAGCAGAAGTAGATGGCGTTACTGAAAGAGAAGTAGAAGAAAACTTCTCGATTTTATTTGATATAATAATTCAAAAAAGCCCACTATTTCATAAAATTGCCAAAAATGAAGAGGAAAGAGAACGGTTAATCCTTTCTAGAAAAGCAAATCTCCCCGCCCTTTCTAGAATAAGACCAAGTACATGTGTAGAAGATTGTACAATTCAAATAACTCATTTTGCAGATGTCATCAAGCAAATTGAACAAATTCCTGAAAAAATACATGCCAAAAATTTATTAGTGGCAACTATCTGCCATATGGAAGGCAATTTACATCCTACTTTTTTATTTAATGAAAACGACAAACAAGATGTAAAAGATTTTCAAACTGCTATAGATTATTTATATAAGAAAATAATTATTCCTGTAGGGGGTAGTCTTACGGGAGAACATGGAATAGGTAAAATTAAAACGCCATTTCTTGAACTTGAACATGGTTCTAAGGTGGTTGATTTAATGTCTAAAGTTAAAAAGCTTTTTGATCCAAAAATGATTTTAAATCCGGGAATTGGAAAGGGTGATCAACGTTCTTTGGCAAAATCAAGCATATTAAGAAGTTTAAAAAATCGTTCCGATAATATTTTAGAATTAAAATGTATGAGATGTGGATTTTGTATTACAACATGCCCTTCAAGAATTTATCATATGATTGAATCCTATAGTCCAAGAGGAAGATTAAGCATATTAAATGGATTAGTTCATGGTGATTTAGAATTAAACGAATTAATAACTGATATAATACATACATGCACTTCTTGTGCAATTTGTCATACTAAATGCCCCGCTGGAGTTAAAACTCATGAGATATTTGAAAAAGCTCGAGAGATTATACACAAAAAATCGTGAATAACTATGAAATTCGATTATGGTAAGGAAGGTTTAGAAATAAAGCTTGATCCATCTTGGAATGTAACAATATTTCGTCCTGAAAGACAAAATGCTATCAAAAATCTTAAAAAAGAAATAAAGAAATCCATAAATAATCCAATTGGATGCCCTCCTCTTGAAGAAATTATCCAAAATAAGATAAATTTGGAGACTGTGTGTGTTGTTGTGAGTGATGCAACGAGACCTGTCCCTTCACATTTTATTCTTGAAGCTCTAATTGAGGAATTAAGCTCATATGGAATTAAGGACAATCAAATAATGATCCTAATTGCCACAGGATTACATCGTATTTCCCATAAAGAGGAATTAGAGCGAATCTTAGGAAATAATCTTAAAAATAGGATTAGAGTAATTGATCACATCGCAATTGATGAAAATTCATTAATCAATATAGGAGCAACCATGGATGATCATCCAATTTTGATAAATAAACATTATTATGGAGCAGATTTGAAGATTTTAACTGGATATGTTGAACCTCATTTTTTTATGGGATTCTCTGGTGGTCGTAAGTCGATAATTCCAGGAATTGCGGGAGCTGAAACCATCCAAAATAATCATTCTGCTGAAAATATTGCATCTCCTTATGCGAAATTTGGCATTTTTAAAGAAAATCCACTACACAGAAACTCTATTGAAATTTCGAAAAAAATAGGAGTAGATTTCATTGTAAATGTATGTATTAACGAACAACACGATATAGTTCAGGTAGCTACGGGAAATCTCGAGGAACCTCACGAAAAACTTGTAAATTATCAGTTGAAACATATCTTCAAAGAAATAAAAGAGCCATATGATATAGTTGTTTGTGGAAATGGAGGATATCCTTTAGATCTAAATTTATACCAAGCAGTTAAAAGTATGGCTATAGGTGAAATTGCTGTTAAAAAAAATGGAACAATTATCTCTGTAAATGAATGTGCTGATGGTATTGGCATAGGTCAAGATAAGTTTAAAGAATTAATCTTTTCTGGAATGCAACCAAATGAGATCTACAAAAAGATCCTTAATAAAGAGATTATAGTCACTGATCAATGGGAAATCCAAATTTTAGCCCGTATTCTGTTGAAAGCAGAAATCTTTATTGTATCTAAACTGAATGAAAATGAAATAGGAAATATTGGCATGAAGTATGCTGAAACTGTTGAGGACGCTATTAAAAGTTGTTTAAAGAAATATGGAGCAGATTCTTCTATATTATTTTTACCTAATGGCCCCCAAATACTACCTCTCCTTAAAAAATAAGACTGTGCTATTTTATAAATGCCTTTTAGAGGACATATCTTAGATTTCTATTTCACAGGTTATTATAACCAAATATGCACGTATCCCATGTAACGTTTTATATACCAAGTCCAATGTGTTGAATTTTTAGAACAATTTCAGTATGCTTTACTTTCCCTATATAAATTTATCTTTTTTTATAATTTTTTATACTAAGATTTTCATTAGTATATTAAGCTTAAGACCCTGATTCATATAGGAATCAAAAAGTATAAGAATATATTTAACTATCAGATATCGCTACTCCCTGTAGTATTAATATAATAGGGTTAGTCATTTAGCTAGATTTAGAAGTGTAATGAAGAATAAGAAAGATTTAATAAATTTAAGAAATGTTAAGCTGACTAGCTGCTTATCAATTATCTTAAATTTATTATGTATTGTATTCGGATTATTATATATACTACAACCATCTAACTCAGTATTTTGGGATCTTATTGGAGTAATTATAACTATTACATTGTTTGAAAATCTTTTATTTGTATATTTTAACCTTCATAAAAGAAACATACTAAGACCAAAGACAACTATAATTAGTTATGTGCAATTGATTCTTATCATTATTGCTATATTATCAATAATGTTAGGAAATTTACTCCTTTCTTCAACATACTCGAATAATTTTACTGAAAATTTCGGAGCTTATACTATGATCTATTTCAGCTATTTTGGAGTTTTAATCTATGGAATTTCTTTTGCTTTATTTAACATTAAATGCTTATATAATAGCAATTTGGAACTATTTAGACAATCATTTAGTAAAAGAAATGGAATAAGAATCTTACTAATTAAAAAATCACTGAGAAAAATTTTAATAATTATGTCCAGAATTACTTTTATCATAGGAATTATATTTGCTATTGTAGGTGTTTTTGGTTCATTTAAAGTAATATCTGTCTTTATTGCTATAATTTCTTCTCAATTTGGAATCTTTTTTTCAATTATATTTTTAGCCAATACAATTTTGCTTCTAAAACTAAAACAACACAAAAGAACCACGAAAAAATTCTATATAACAGCTATTATTGGCATTTTTGTATCTGGGTGGTTATTGATGCCGTTATTTCTGTCTAATTCCAGTGTATATAGTGCTGAGAAAGTGTTTACTAACGCATTTGGTACCAATTGGCACGTTAAAATTCCTTCTGAAGCAAACCGATTCTTTTTGAAAACCCCTTTTACACTTACTGGATATTATCTAGGTACAGAGCCTAAAAACTGTGAAATTGATAAAAATATTTTATTCTATGATGATGATGGAATAAGACTTTATTTTGATGCTTACATGCCATTGAATAGAAGGAAAGAACTCCCGGGGGAAAATTCAACAATAATTAGAATCCATGGAGGTAGTTGGGTTTCAGGTGATAAAGGAATGATGAATATGCTACAGATGAATAAATATTTTGCAGGGCAAGGATATGTGGTATTTGATATTCAATATGGGATCGACCGTAATCCTTTATTTGAATTAGATCCGCTAACTCCTGATTATAAAAAGGGGAATTTTAATATAGATGATATGATGCGACATATTGGTATATTCACTAACTATCTTGCTGATCATGCTAATATTTATGGTGCAAATTTGGGTTCTGTATTCATAAGTGGAGGATCTGCTGGAGGTCATCTGACATGTGCAGTAGCCCTAGCCATCGCAAGTGGAAACTATACAAATATTTTTAATGAAAGCTTGAAAATAAAAGGATTAATACCATTTTATCCTGCAAATGGTCAAATGGTTATTTTTGGAATCAGTGGAAGTGATGAATTCAAGAATCCCGAAAAAATTATCGAGAAAAGTAGCCCACCTTGTCTTATCTTTCAAGGCACTCATGATATCCTCAATTATTTCAGTATATCTGAAAATATAAGAAATTCTTACCTTGCTAAAGGAAATAATGAATGTGCTATTTTATGGATGCCTTTAGCCGGACATGCCGCCGATGTTTATTTTACAGGCTATTATAACCAAATATTCTTATATTATATGGAACGTTTCATGTATTTATACCATTGAATTTCTTTTTTTATCAAAAATAGGAATGGATGTTATGGCATATTTTGATACATATTATAAATTATAAATCCCACCAATTTCCCCTAAGAAAGTGTGTACGACAACATATAACAAGTTTGTATAAAAAAGTTTTTATATATATGGTTGACTTTTTATTCAATATTAAAAGAAGATCAAACTTTTTTTTTATAATATAAAGATTTATCAACAAAAAAGATCTCGATATTATTGGAAAAAAAAAATTAATGTGGCAAAAAGATCAAATAACGATCAATACATCAACTAAAAATAATTTAAAAGTGAATAAAATGAGCTATAAAGATCGCCTACGATCCACAAAGACTCCAGTAGAGGAAGTTAGCTGCAATTCAGATGCTCAATGTTGCGATAATCCTTGTGTTGAGTCTAAAGACGGAGACCTGATTTGTATTAATTGCGGTATGACTTACGGGAGAAATCTCGTAGGGAATGAACGTAGAGCATATACTGTCGAAGAGGTTAACAAACGTCGCAGAACTGAACCAAGATGGCGTGAATTTGGACCCAGGACAATGCTCCCGAATTCTAAGATCGATTCGAAGGGGAGGCTTATCAATGCACGTGGAAAAACTCTATTTTCACGACTATCTAAGATTCAAAATTCATTAATTTCAAGTATTGAGAGAAATTTCTGGGAAGCAAAGCCAAAATTAAAGATGCTTACTTCTAAGCTTAACACACCCGAATATATAAAAGAAACAGCATGGAAGATATATTCAGTCGTAGCAAGGAAAAAACTCACAATGGGAAGGTCAATTGATGGTTTTATTGCTGCTTCACTTTATGCAGCTATTAGAGTACATGAATTTCCACGATTACTCGAAGAGGTTTGTGATGCTTCTTTGACTCCAAGACGAACAGTTCACAGGTCTTTAGGTATGGTTGTTAAGGAAGTGCTCCCAGAGTTAAACTTGAAGTATAAACCGATTACTGCTGAACAATTAGTGTTTAGATTCGGTAATGATTTAAGTCTACCAATGGAGGTTCAAAAGAAGGCTATTAACATGTTGACAGAAGCTTCTAAAAATGGATTATTGCGTACAGGTAAAGATCCAAAGGGATTAGCAGCAAGTGTCATATATATGGCTGCCAAAGCTGGAAATCATAGAAAAACACAAGCAGAAGTATCAGAAGTAGCTAAGGTTACCGAAGTGACTCTCAGGAGCAGATCCAAGCAAATTAGGAACAAACTTCAGTAATTGAATTAGTTTAAGCAAAAATTTGAACAATTAGAACAAACTTTTTTTTATTACTTTTTTTTCTATTCTTCTTATCAAAGTTGAAAATATATTAAATTCATACTTAAAGCAATTTTCTTCTAATTCCTTTTAAATCATACTTTTTTAGAAATATTTTTATTATTAAAAATAAAGTATAGATTAATATCTTTTAAGGTGAAAAAGTGTGGATGGAATTGACATTTTTATTGGCATTCTTAGTATTATCATCGGTTATTTACTTGGATCAATTTTACCTGCTTATTTTTTTGGAAAATTGAAAGGTATAGATGTAAGAGAAGAGGGTACCCGTAATCCTGGAACGTCTAATGCATTTAAAGTTTTAGGACTTACGTATGCTATTCCCACCGCATTGTATGATACATTGAAGGGTTTATTAGCTATATTGATTGCTTATTATTTGAGAGCAAATTTTATTTTCATGCAAATTAGTGGATTAACAGCAATAGTTGGGCATGTTTTTCCCTTTTATTTACGATTTCGTGGTGGACAAGGAAATGCAACTGCAACTGGAATACTACTTTTTTATCTTGTGAATTATCTTACTGTTGGGTTTCAATTATTTTATGTAGTGATATTTTTATTAATACTTGTAGCAATATTTACCTACATTTCTAAAGCAGGTAGTTTGTTACCAATGGTTTTATTTCCCTTATTAGGATTTTCAGTGTTTATACTATACCCTACAAGTGGTTTTAATCTATTTTTTGTGATAATTCTTATTCATATTGCTTCCATTGGGACGATCAAAGTAATAACAGAAAAAAAATTAGTGATAACTGATGAGGCTTTTCTGGCTAGCTGGTGGAGAGTTGCTATAAGACCAGTGTCTCTATTGTTTCTTATATTTTATTTTATTGATGTTCAACTTGGTCTTTCTGTCATAGGTATTGTATGTTTATGTTTTATTGGTCTAGACATCTTCAGATTTCTTAATAAACAAACCAATGTGTTATTAACTGAAAAGACCACGGCAATTTTTAGAAAGGGAGAAGAGAAAAGATTTTCATCAATGACAATCTTTTTGATTTCTACATTTTTAATATTACTCTTTTTTGAGATGGAAATTGCTATAACTTCGTTGATGTTTCTTGTTTTCGGTGATATGTTTGCTAAAGTCTTCGGATTAGCATATGGTCGTCGTAAATTATTTGAGAAAACGCTTGAGGGTAGTCTTGCAAACATTGGGGCTGTTATTATTTTTGGATATATGCTTTTTTTTATATTAGATATTCCATTAATCTTGCTTATATCCGGTGGAATTGCTGCGGTATTAATTGAGGTGTTACCAATAGGGATAAATGACAATTTTACAATCCCTATAATAAGTGGGGCTGTTATGACAGCTGTGAAAATTTTCTTTCTCTAAATCTGTAAATAATCTATCAAATGTTTTTTATTTAATTACAGCCATGTAACTAGCTTTTTCTCAGAAATATTGGAAAAATTAAGATTATATAGGATAAGTTCTATCATTTTTATAAGAAATGAGCTATATCGAAAAAAAATACACCAATAAAATTAACGAGATTTTTGAAGATTTAGCAATTTTAGATAGTTCTTTACTTAATCAACTAAATAAAAAATCTGTTAAAAATATTAATGAAATTGCTAAAATCTGTGCTGAATGTAATAAAAAAATCAATCTTATTCTTAGGAAATTCTATCCTGAAATAAAAGAAATGAGGGATAAATTAAATATTAAATCTACTTTAAAATTCTACTATGATTTAATTAATAAGTTAACGGATTTAGTAAGAAATATTGAGAACTTTAAAAAAATTGACCAAAAATATTATAGTAAGTTAATAGAGTTTGTTAACCAAAAGGAAGAATTAATTTCTGGGAAGTATAAAATGATTTGTACTCAAGAATTAACTGCTTTTTATGATAAGAATTCGAGAGAGAACTTAGAAAAAATTTTAGCAGAGAAGATCGCGAGCAAAAATAGAGAATTTTTTACTTTTAGCTCTTTAGAACAAGAGATTAGAAAAATTGCTGAAATTACAGGAGCAGATCATATATTAATTAAACATGCAAATGAGATAAATAGAGCAGAAATGGAATCTGCAAAATCATTGATAGTGTATACTATTTCTAATAATGAAAGTATTGATAAATTAGAAAAGATTGGAAAGGAAATAAAAAACTTTTTAGAATCTAAAAAATATAAAGTTGTTATCAGACCGGGTTTAGTAATTACTAACGCAGAATTACTTCCCGATGATATGTAATGGTTTAAATGCTTTATGTTTCTATCTAATAAAATATTTAATTTTTAAAATATTATTTTTAATGATTTTCTATGGCAAAAAAGAAGAAAGAAGCTCCAATAACGGGTATAACAGTTTCAAAGGAAGAAGATTTTTCTGCTTGGTATACGGAATTGATTAACAAAGCGGAGTTAGCTGATATTAGGTATAACATCAAAGGCTTTGTTGTATATAGGGAATGGGCAACGATTACAATAAGGAAGATGTATAAAAAATATGAAGATTTGCTTGATAAAAAAGGTCATTTACCATTAACAATGCCTTCTCTAATCCCTGAGTCAAATTTTTTATTAGAAGCAGACCATGTCAAAGGTTTTTCGCCAGAAGTATTTTGGGTAACTGAAGCGGGAACTTCTGGTAAATTACCAGAACGGTTAGCACTACGCCCTACGAGTGAGACCGCTCTATACAAGATGTATTCTTTATGGATAAGGAGCTATAAAGATCTACCGTTTAAGAGATATTTATCATGCCAAGTTTGGAGATATGAGGGAAAAATGACAAGACCATTCTTTAGGGGCAGGGAATTTCATTGGATTGAATCACATAATGTATTTGCTACAATGGAGGATGCAATGGAGCAAGTTAAGGAAGATATGGAAACAACCTATCAAATGCTTCAAGATGAGTGCTGTATTCCTCTCATCTTTTTTGAGAGGCCTCAATGGGATAAATTTTCAGGCGCAGAAAAAACCTTCGCTGCAGATGCTCTAATGGGTTCTGGAAAAGTTCTGCAATTACCTTCAACACATCTTTTAGGTCAAAAATTTTCAATACCGTTTGATGTAAAGTTCGTGGACACAGATGGGAAAGAGAAATATGGTTATCAAACTTGTTATGGTCCTGCTCAAAGTAGAAATTATGGAGCTATGATTGCGTATTTGGGAGATGATAACGGTCTAGTCTTACCTTTTGATTTAGCCCCAATTCAGATTGTTATCATCCCTATTTTGTTTAAAGGAAAAGAGGAACCGATTTTAGCTAAAGCTAAAGTAATTTTTGAAATATTAAAAAAGAAATATTCTGTTAAGATTGACGATTCAGATGAATCTGCTGGAAGTAAATTTTATTATTGGGAATTACGTGGAGTTCCAATCAGAATTGAAATAGGTCCTAGAGAAATTGAAAAGGAACAATTAGTTTTAATAAAGAGACATGATAGTAAGAAATTTATCATGAAAGAAAAAGATTTAGAAAAGAAAGTTAATGAGATTGCCCAGAACTACACAAAAGAAATTAAAAAAAAATCATTAATTGACTTTGAATCGCAAATTGAACTTTGTTATGAAAAAGATGCAGCGATTGAAGCTATTAATAATGGGAAAATAGTCTGCTGTGGTTTCTGTTCAATAGACATGGATGCATATCACTGTGCAGAAGTAGTTGAAAAGGAAATTGGAGGTTTTGTGCGGGGAAAAAGAGTTGATGAAGAAAAACATGAATTTGCTACTTGTCTAATATGCGGAAAACCTGCCGGATGTACTGTGTATATCGCTAAGAGTTATTAAGTATCTATAGAGAGCTAAATTGTTGAAAAATTTTAACTTTCCTTAAATTTTTAATATATTTGATTATAATTCTCTCTTAAATCCAATTGTATTTAGAAAAATCTTAATTTAAACTTATACTTGAATTTCCAGTTTAAATGAATTCCTAATGAATGATGGTTTTATTCTAGAACAAACTTAAGAATGAGAGGGGGCAAAAGTGAATATAATTGTATAAATTATGTTATTATTATCTTCTGATTTACATTCTCGGAAATCTTCTGATATTAATTTATAATTATAAATTCTCAGATACTTTTTCAATAAATACTTAATAAAAATTGAAAAATTTCGACCAAGATTATGTTTTCCACCAATTATCATAGTTTTTTTATTCCATCCATACCTAACACTATCAAACCAATTTTGAGCATCATGAGAAAATACATTTTCTTTTAAAGACAATCATTGTTCAAGAGATATCCGCGATGAAACTTTTAATTGTACTCTTTTGTTATCTTAGTTAAATCTTTTCAACGAATAAATAAAATAAAAAAAGTATATCACTTAAATAATAAATATTTAATTAATATTACAGTATTATTTAAGTGATTTTAACACTTATAAACATTTTCTTAATCTTTGGAGGAGGTGGTGGAATAATATTCCCTTCAATTTGTTTATCATTTACATATATTATAGATTTATTACCTTTACCAACCCGTTCTACAGAAATATGATACTTCACACCTCGAAAAATTCGAGTTGCTTGAAAACCCGGCCAATTTTTAGGAATTATTGGTGAGATATATAATCCCTTGTACGTAGGACGGATACCAAGAATCCAAGAGGTTATAGCAATAAAACTCCAAGCTGCTGTCCCTGTTAACCAAGAGTTTTTAGCTTCTCCAAAAGTTGAAGCATCTTTTCCAGCGATCATTTGAGCGTAAATGTATGGTTCACAGCGGTGAACTTCGCTAATAGTTTCTCGTGCTGATGGATTGATACGAGTATAATAATCATGAGCTTGGTCACCATGTCCAACCATCACTTCAGCGATCATAATCCAAGGATTACTATGACAAAATATAGAACCATTTTCTTTGTATCCTGGCGGATAAGATGAGATTTCACCTAAATGTATGTAGTATTGAGAATATGGTGGTTGACAAAGCATAATACCATGAGGGGTAGCTAATTTACTTTTTACAGAATTGAGCGCTTTTTCTGCAAAGCCTTCTTCTATACCAACTCCGGCCATAATACAATATCCTTGTGGTTCAATGAATATTTGACCTTCTTCACATTCATGAGATCCAATTTTATTTCCAAAATTATCATAAGCTCGAATAAACCATTCTCCGTCCCAACCATATTTCAAGATTGCGGAATTCATATTTTCTGCCCATTCGAGATATAATTTAGTCTCGTCCAATGAATTTTTTTGCTTAAGGATTTTAATAAATTCTTTTAGTGCAGCAATAAATAATCCTGCGATAAAGACTGATTCTGCAACTTTACTCTTCTTATTTTTTGTGGTTTGAAAAGATTGATCAGGATTATCTGAAAAGCAATTTAGATTCAAGCAATCATTCCAATCCGCACGACCAATTAGAGGTAAATCATGTGGTCCTAATCTATCATGTATATAT
>JAEOTA010000004.1 GCA_016840085.1 Promethearchaeota archaeon | reverse complement strand
TTCAATTCAGAGGAAGTATTACGCCGACGAATTAAAAATCGTTATGGATTATTATTCTAGCTCGAAAAATCAAGTAAATAAATAGAAAAAAATAAAAAGATTTAAAGTTAAAATTTACTCAATTCTATTTTTTTTTGTTTTATTTTTATTATTAATTTCATTTCAAATTAGATACTATTAATTCAATATCTCTTAGATTTAATAATAGTTTTTCTATTAATCATTTAAAAAATCTAAATACTCTTTATACCATTTTGTTGTCTTTTTAAATAGAAAAATATTCAAATAAATTTAAATTTAAATAATTGAATTTTTGTGTTAATCTGAAAAGATTTTAAGAATATATTTCATTAAAATTTGGCATAGTACTTATCTAACTTAATTATTTTTACTTAATAAGCAGGTTGAGAATTATAATTGCCAATTTAGTTTAAAAGTAACTCAAATTTGATTATTGTTAATTATATAATAAGTAAGAGATGATATAGATGAAAAAAGAAATGGCTTATAAAATATGTATATTTGGAGAAACTGGTGTAGGAAAAACTACCTTAGCTCGACGCTATCTTACAGGTTATTTTGAGGAGGATATCAAACTTACTATGGGTGCTGAGATCTTTCTTAAATTTATCGAAATCGAAGATATAAGAATTGCACTACAAGTTTGGGATTTTGGTGGAGAGAAAGTGTTCCAGTTTCTATTACCTTTATATTCAAGAGGATCTTCTGCAGGAATTTTTATGTTTGATCTCACAAGAGAGAGTACATTAAATAGAATTGATGAATGGTTGGAAAATTTCACAAATGGATTATCTGCTGAAAAAGATGTACCTATACTAATGGTTGGCGGAAAGTTAGATCTTCAAGATCAAATAGTTGTCTCAGATAAAAAATCAGAAGAATTAGCGCAACAATACAATTTATTTAAATATATAAAAAGCTCATCTAAAACAGGAGAAAATGTGGAATTCATATTCGAAATTTTGGTAAGAAAAATTCTGAAAGATTTCAATTTATTATAAGCGAATCAATATTTAATTTTAATGTATATTATTGAATTTTTAAAAAAAAATAATTAACATTAATTAGTGGAAATTAACATTAGAAATACATATAAGCAGTTTAAATTTGGCAAATATACATAAAATGTTTTTTGAAATTGAAGTTAGTAAAGAAATACAATTTCTCGGTTATTTAGTGCCAGTAATTATAGGTGTTCAGTTAGCCTTCTTTTTTTTTTATCAATATTATAAAATCCAAGATGTAAATCTTCCATTAAATAGGATTTTATTAGCTTTTGGGACGTTTATTATAGTTATGGTTTTAGGACCATTGTTTATACAGATATCAAGAAATTTTATTGAAAAAGGACTTTTATATGAGGTTATATACAGAATGGGATGGTGTATAGCTTTTTTTTCTACTATAAGTGTTTCTTTTTTTATAATAAAGAAAGACTTTTCAATTATTATTAATCAAATAACCGCTAAAATCTTGATGATTCTAAATTTCATACCTGTTATACTGGTTTTTTTAGTACCTTCCATACGTTCGCCAATTTTTCTTGCGACTATTTCTTTTGTTATACTAAATGGTTTATATATTATAAGATTTCAATTAATATTGATTAAAAAGTCAGTAGGTAGTATCAAAAAGAAGTTTAAATTATTTTTTATTGGATCAATAGTAAGTTTGTTTGCTTTAATATTTGCATCATTAGTAGGATTAGGTGTTTTACCTCCAATTATTAATGAAATAATATATTTCACAGGAATAAGTGAGTTATTAATAGGATTCATTATTATGTCCTTTTCTGTTTATAACTTTCCTCCATTTTATGAATTTGAATGGAGAGAAAATCTGTCCAAGTTATTTATAATTAATCAACAAAATAAGAGTTGTCTTTATTCTTGTAATTTTATTGAACAAACTAATGATTATAAAGACTCTAATCAAAGTTATCTTTATAATAAAGACAAATTTTTTCCAAGGGGAATAATGGGAATCGAATATATTATCACAATTATCACTGATACTAAAAATGAAAGAATTAATAAAATAAATCAAGGAGATTATTATATTTTTTTAGAATATGGAGTTAATCAAGCGTATATAACATATCTTTTAGTTGTAAAGAAAGATTTAATTAGCGCACATCATCTTCTAAAATCTATAAGGACACAATTTGAATCTTTTTTTAAAGAGATTCTATTAAATTTAAATAATTTGAAAGGACAGCAAGAAAAGATATTTGGTAGTTTTGACTTTATTATGACAAAAATTATACAACAATAGACGATGATTAATATTATATTTCTCGAATTTCCTATAACTGGTCCACTAAGAATTGTTTCTTTAGTAATGGAATGGATATTTGTTTTTTTCTCTCTTGAATTAGGGATACTTTTTCTAATCAAATATATAAAACAACCAAAACAACTTAAAAATTCGCAAGATTTAGGATTTTCTGCATTATTTTATGGATTTTACTTAATGAGGATGTTCTTTCTAATAGCTGATTACTATTCTAACGACATTATAATTTCTCCATTTTTGATTTGGTCGTATGGGAATTACAGAAATCTTTTTTTAAATCTTGGTTTTCTTTCAATAATGATAGCCGCATTGTTTTTTATAGTTTTCATGGAAAATTATAAAAAATTTCTGTTTAAAAAGTTTTTTTTTACAGTATGTTTTTCAGTCCAATTATCAATTTTCTTAATTATTTTTTTCTTTAGTTTAGAAATCGCCAAGTCTCTTTCAATTCTCTCATGGCCATTGTTCATCTTGTTTTTTATAATATATGTTAAAGATTTTGGTAAAAAATCTAAAGAACAAGAAATTATTTCAAAGGGAGCCTTAAAAATGACATTAATTCTAGCACTTATACTGGGAGGGTATATTCTTTCAATGGAATTGATTATCGATACTTTAGATCTTGTATTTCGGTTAATCGGGATTAACTTACAATTAATAGCAATTGGCTTAATTTTCATTTTTTTTAGAAAATTTCCACCCTTTTTTGAATATGATTGGCAAAATAAAATTGAAAATATATGTATTATGAATCAAGCTGGACTTTGTTTATATAATTACTCGTTTACTGATAGTATGAATTTTTTGGAAAGCCAGTTCAAATCTGGAGCATTAACATCTGTCAATATCATGCTTAGTGAATTAATTGGCACCTTAGATCACAAACTTTCTGTTATAAAGAAGAAAGGAAAAATTGTTACCATTTTTTCCAGCGATATTATAACAGGAGTATTAATTAGTAAAGAAGAATTGAAATATTTTCAACATAACCTAAAAAAATTAATTCTAAAAGTTGAAAAAATATATAAAAATGTTTTAATTGATTGGGATGGAGATTTAGCTATATTTTATCCTATTAAAAATATCATTGATGACATTTTTTCAATATAGAAATTTATTGCTTAGGTATTTTTTAATTTAAGATAAAAACTATTAATAATAAGTCTTAAATATATCATTAGCAGATTAAATTTTCATAGAAGAAAAAAATCTTTTGCTTGATTTCAAGATATTTCTTTATCAGTTAAGTATTACAAGATTCTTAACCGTCTACATAGCTCAAGGTGTAATGTTTAGCATATTTATATATTTAGCTTAAAAAATCCTTAAACGAGATAGAAAGCAACTGAATATAATATTTTCCGGGTTTTATATATCTATTGCTATTAGTTTATTTATCAATTTTATATATGCCCCTATTACTAATGCAGATATAGTGCTTATAATGAATTTCATAACAAATTTTTTTTACTTTCTATTCCCCTATATTTATACTTATCTCTGAATTAATCTTGTTAAAATCAAAAAATGTCATGAGTATTGGTAAACAGGTTATATTATTAATAAGTTATGGAATAGCGATGTTTTGCATGATATTTTTTCTCTTTATTGAAGACTGGGGTGTGGAAATCGGCCCACCCGAATGGACACCCCACTGGATGATCCCATTTTTTATGTATGTAGTGATTGTTGCATCTATAATAATTGTTGGACCATGTCTTTACCTTTCTTATAAAATATACAAGAAATTTAATGATAGCTCTCTAAAGAAAAAATGGAGGTTTTTTACATTTGGATTATGTGCAATTTATACCTTTATGTATAGCATTTTTATTTCTAACACTTTAAATATTCCCACATTTAGAATAATAATAGGAATAGTAAGCCTAATATTGATAATAACAGGCGGATATTTAATGTATATTGGTGTCGGGTGACAATTAGAGTAAATTTATCTAATAAATAAAGAGAGATCACTAATATTTTATTAATAAAAAAGTAATCATCGATATTAATTTCTCAAAACTCCTAACAAAATTATGTCGTTCTATTACAACGAAATATCGTATAAGACCAATAAATTTAAATAATTAAATTTGGGTGTATATTAGGAGCATTTTCATAAGAATATATCCCATTAGCAAATTAATACAAACCTATTCTGAATAGATATGTTAATACGTGAAGCAGGTATTTTATTCCAAGGAATTCCTATTATATTTACTAGTTATCATAGGGCTAGTAAAGATCAAACCAATCTAATTTGTTCAAGTGGATTAATGAGTGGGTTATTAACTTTTGCTGAATGTTTAATGGAACCAGTAGAATATTTTGAGAGCAGTAAATATTCAATAATATTCAAAAAAGGTAAAGTCATTGATTGTTTCGGAAAAAAACAAGAAACTGTTGCTTTTATAGTATTAGATAAAGATGAAAGACTTGAAAAATATTTATACAAAACAATTTTGCCCCTTTTAGAAAAATTACTAAAAAGGTTTAAAAACCAATTTAATGGGTGTAATCTTACTAAAATGGCTCAGTTTGAACCCTTTAAAGAGACTCTTGATAAACTTTTTGGAACGGGTACTCAGACCTTAGAAGAAAAAGTAGTCTCTTTACTTTTTTAAATGAAAAGTATAAAATTAAAGTAATTTAGTAGAAATGAATTAATTTACACTAAAAAAAAATAATTCTCTAATCTTATTTAAAAGGGGTTTAGTCTCATCAAGACATTTTACTTTTAAAATGTGGGATCCCCCGTTAGGGTAGTATGCCATAATAACTGAATCAAATAATGTCCAATTAATATTATTGAAACCTAAGTCATATCCAACGATATTAAATCCTTTTTCCAAAGCAAGAGACATAGAATGTACTCCATTTTGAGTTGTAGGAATTCTCCATAAAATAATTCTCCAATTTTGAAACCTTTTAAGTAAGTCATTTAATGATTTTTCTTTTATGTATCCATAGATGTTCACTCTTCCTTCATAGAAGTCTTTAGAAACCCCATAAAGTTCATATCCTTTACTTTTTTTACCCTTTTCTAAGATTAAGGTATCATCTTTCATCTTTCTAGACATTTTTTTAACATAATTATAAAAAAAGACTATATCCTCGTTATTTAATAAATAGATTTTTTTATCTCGTTTCTTCCATAAATTTCTAAATATAATTGAATAAAGAAACGCAGCTTCTTCATGTAATGGAGGAACGGGGTTATTATCGTCAACTTTAAAACGTCTTTTATCTCCATAATTGATATATGCTGGGATTAATCCATATGGTATTGCTCCAGCATTATGAATAAGTTTTTGTGCCCCAATTTTCAATCCTCGAGCTTCCCCGTCAAGTCTTAACACATCTTTGAACGGAGGTGTTTTTATTACTGATACAATACCTGCCCCACCAAGTTTTGCTGCAACTCCTAGACCCTGAAGTTTTTTCTTTACAACACACTGGCTAGCATGAGCAATATATCTTTTTTTCTCTACTAACCCAAAACCACCAATTTCTCTATTATCTGTTAGTTCACCTACAATCCAAAAATTATTTTTTTTTACTAACTCCCTTTTTAAATGATTTATATCATAAACTAAGGGATAGGCATATTCATAATTATAAATTTCTTTAAAAATCATAGAAATCGCTTTTGCATCATTTTGAGTTCCATATCTTAATCCATATTCATCTCCATTTTTAGCAGCAAACCTTCGAAAATAAATATCCTTTTCATGTGCTATTAGATGTTTTTTACTAATTATTTGCATTCAAAACGCCTTATCATCAACTATTTTTTGAGAGTTAATTAATACTTTTTAAAACTCTATATAAAACTTTCTATTATTTCACGTGAAAAAAAGGAATTTCTTTAGTGAAGTGGATATCCAGAGTTATCAAAATTTAAGAGTAAAACGTCCATTAAGTAGAAATATTTAGAATGTTTTTATTTTTTTAACTTAAAGCCAATTCCATAATACATCAAAGAAGCCCAAAATATAACTGTAAGCCCATATACCGACATAATCGTCCTAAGAGTATCATTATCATTAGCTACAAGATTAGTTATAAAAATAAAATATGCGATACTAAACACACCTAAAGATCCAATAAAATAGTAGAGCCATTTTTTTTTTAACGCTCTTTTTTCTAAACTAGAGTAAATTTTTAAAGATGTACGAATTATTGGGATAACTGCAAAGCCACTAATGATTGAAATCACATAAATAAAGAATACTACACTCCATTCTGGTCTTCCAGTATCTTCATTTATAACAAGGCCTACAGGTAATTTAAATAAAACTTGCAATAATAAAAGTATTAACATTCCGAAGAAAACTAAAGAACCATAAATAATAACATAACGGTTTTGGCGTTTTACAGAAAATATTACACTTGATTCTAAGATGATTATATTTACAATAAGAATAAAGATTGGAGCGAAAAACACGAAAAAATTTGCAATAAAATTAAGGAATACTATAGCTATATTATACTTAGATGGATCCAAAGGAACATAAATCATATTGAATATATTTCCAATAATTGTACATATAAAGAATAAGCTAAAAATTAGATTTAACCGTTGTTTCTTTCTTTTTAATATTCGATAAGCCAACAATGAAAAAAAGATCGCTAGAATTGGTAGAAATATATAAACTACCAAAACTCTATCAAGATAAATTTGATTTGAAGTGATTTTTTTTCCACCAAAAAAGAATTAATTTAATTCTTATATTGTTAATTTTATATTAATAATTAATTAAAGTAATATTTAGATAAAGTAATAAAGTGAATTCATTTATATATGAATTTATTTATAAGAAAGATTCTCATTTTGATCCAATTTCTTTTAGTCTTTGAGCAATGTCCCATTCCTTTAAGAATTTCGCTACACTATTAGGGACTAAATGTTCCCATGCTTCTTCTTTAATCATAAATTCACGTATATCATTAGAACTGAGTCCTTTTTTTTCTAATGGAACTTCCCACAGCACATATATTTTTAAGCCTAGCGCGTTGAAATATTCTTTCTTTTGGCGACCCCAATTATCGTAGATTGTAAGAAAAAATATGGCATCCATAGGAACATAATATTGAATAAGTTCTGGTACATTTATTGGAAAAGGGACAATAGAAAACTCTGACAAACTTAAACCTTGTTCCAAAAGTGCTGCTTGTACCATGACATACCTCTCATAATAGGTTAATGGATTCGCTAAAGGAGTGCTCCTGTGAGGATTTGCTTCTGAATCTTTTGTGAAGGAGGGATCAGGATTAGTAATACCTATGATAAGATGGCTACACAATTCCTTACCAGCAAGTAAGTATTTAATATGATCATTATGTAATACTTGAAATCTTCCATGAATCACACCAGTTTCATATTTATGTTTTGAATTTCTCATTTTTCCTTTAAATCTTGTATAATTTATTGTAAGTTATATATGCAAAAAAATTATTATTCACTACTTGGTTAGACTTTTACCACTTATAAAGCTCATTTGTATATAAGTATTAATCTAATTTGAACAAAATTAATTCATTATTACATATGACAATCAATAACTATTTCGACACTAAATTCAAAAGTTTAAAGGATTCTAAAAATAAATTTCAAAATAATGTCAAATTTATTCACGCCAGTGATGTACACCTAGGAACAGCACAGTATCGAAATGAATATCGATCAGATGATTTCATTCGAGCATTTCAAGAAATATTAGAATTAGCAATAAACTTTCATGTTGATTTTATTTTATTAGGTGGTGATATATTTACTTCCCTTGAAATGTTGCCAGGAAAATTGACTAAAATTGTTAATATGTTAATGGATTTCAAAGAATTTACAAATAATTCCATTTTAATTATAGCAATAGAGGGAAATCATGATATCCGTAAATTTTCAAGAGGATTTAGATTCGAACGAAGAGGTCAATCATGGTTAAAACTTTTAAATAGCTTAGGATTAATAGTCCTCCTTGATATCGATTTAGAAGCTCCTTCAGAAGAGATGTTCAAACCTTATAATTTTGAAACAAAAAAAGGAGGAAAAATCCAAATTAAAGATGTGATGATTTATGGCACTCATTATCTTGGCGAAAAACCAATTTCTTTCCTTTCAAAAATAAGAAAAGCAATTTTGAAAAATAATGGTTTATTTAACATTCTTTTACAACATTTTGGCATTGAAGGTCAGATGGAAACAGTTCCTGGTGTTAAATTAGACGATATTCAACCTTTACGACATCGAGTAAATTATTTGGCTTTGGGTCATTTTCATAAACAATTCATACTTGAAGATTGGATATATAATCCAGGTTCTCCAGAAGCAGTATGCTCTATAGATAATTCATTTAAAAGAGGGATTTTCTTAGTAGAAATTTCAAAAAATTTTGAAAAATTTGATAAACAAGTTAAAATAATTCGTTTAATAAATCGAAAATATTTATGGGAAACAATTCATTTGAATTTTGAAATTAGAAATAAACGGGAATTTGTAACATTTATACTCAATAAATTAAAGTCCTCGTTAAAATATCTAAATTATGATATTCATCCATCTAATCCTCAAATGCCGTTATTATATTTGATGTTAAAAGGTATAGAACCTTCTAAATCATGTAAGATTACCGAAAAAGATCTAAGAAGAAAGATTTGTGATACTCTACCAGTTGTTGATGTTATGATTTATCAAAAACATGTGAAATCGCTAAAGACATTAGATAATTATATATTAGCTTAAAAATTTTAATTGAGTTACTCCTCTTTATTTTTTTAAAATTTATTAGTTAGTTTAATTAAATTAGTTATTATGAAGTTTAAATCATTCATAAAAAATAATAAATTTTTCACGAGTATTTCTGTTATTTTCTTAGTATGGTTTGTTTTCCTTGTAGTTTTATCAATTATTGGAAAAAGAACTGTAATATTCTATGATGCTCTTGGCCAAGTTGATGTTTCTTCAGAATATTCAAGTAATTTACCATTACTAAGATACATTATAGAGCCATTTATGGCGATTGCTTTCATTTTAGAGTATGAATTTACATGGTTGATTCTATTTTTCATAATTTACCCAATTCTGAGAATAATTTATTTATATTTAAAGAAAAAGGGCATGTTTAGTTCAGATAAATATAATTATATTACTTACCCTTTAGCTGATATCATTTACTTTTCTTTTAAAATATTGACTCTAACTGTTTTACTAATCGGAATATACATTCTTATTGGGTTTGCTGTGCAAGGATATTTCTTTATAAGTAGATATTTTATGGTACCTGTCCAAGTAGGAGTTCATCTTGCCATAATTCTCATTTTTATAAAAGTAGCTTACACTTTGCTTAAATTATTTCATCCTAAACTAACGCTTAACTTATCTAGGAAAATCTCAAACCAAAAAAAAAAAAAAAACACACAATTAATAAAACGAGAAACTGTATTTTACGTTGGAATTGGTGTTTTATTATTAGCTACTAACATTGTTTTAATCTCTACACCATTCCCCCCCCATAAAATTAAGCCTATCGTTCCACTCGAAGATGATGAATTTCTATTCGATTTTCATGTTCATACTATCTTTAGTGATGGTTGGTTTACCGTAGAAGAAAGAATTGACTGGTATATAAAGCAAGGCATATCAGGGGCAGCCTTTTCTGACCATGATAACATGAGAGGGGCTAGATTGGCTCAAAAATATGTTGAAGAGCATGATTTAGATTTTATAGTTTTCATGGCAGAGGAATGGACAGATAATGAAAATGATATTCATATGAATTATTTTGGTATTGCCGAAGAAATCGTACCCCTTCAATCATATACTCCTGGTGGCCCAAAGGCGATGAATGCTTCAGACACTATTAGTTATGTGAAAGGAAGTGGAGGTTATATTACAGTTAATCATTATAATTATGACACAAATCCAAATGGAGGTTTTGGAGTTCCATATCCATTAGATCAATTAAAAGAGTGGGGCGTAGACGGATTTGAAATTGTAAATAGCGGAGGGTATGGTGGTAAATATCAACAAATAAGGAATTATTGTGTAAGTAATAATCTAACCTGCATAGGAGGAAGTGATATTCATACAAATGAGGATTTGAACACCTTCATTAAATTGAAGTTAACTGATCCAACAAATCTAACTATTGCTAACATCTTTGATACATTAAAGGACAATACACATGAAGTTATTGCGATTAATCTTAATCCAAAAGTAGTAGATTTTTCAGGTGATTTGAATGATTTTGGATTTTATGTGTTGGAGGATTTTATTAATTACATTATAAATATAGATACATTTCAGGCAATGTCTTGGATAATTTGGTCCGGATTAATTTATTTAATCTTCAATTTTAGCTATAGGAAGATAAAACAAGTAGACCTAAAGTTCTTAAAACATAAAATATATTAAATTTTTTATTTAATTATCATTTCATCAAATATAATAACCAGTGCTATCTTCTTTTTTATCTTTGTCGTCATCTTTGTCATCATCATCCTTATCTCCAAGGAATTTTTTATAAAAATACTTCAACATTTCTTCTGGATCTCCTTTGAAATCTTTTAAGTCGCGAGGATCGATTTTTACAATACCACCTCTTTTTAGTGGTATTATCTTATTACGTATTTCTCGTTCAATTCTTTCTTGCTTTCTTTTATTGAGATCTAATTCTTTTTTCATTAACTCTCTTAATTCATTTACAACAAGCTCATCAAGATGTTCTGGCTCAAATTCCATAAGATTCTCTGTACCATAAATTCTAGTGACCTTTTTAATTGCTTTTTCTTTTTTAAACTCAGGAATTTGAGTGATACTAGTTAGGTCAAGCAAATTTAAAATATTTAACCAATCAAGCTTAATTGTCCAGCAGAGTTCTTTATCGTTTTCTACCATAATATACTTTTGTTTTTATTACAATTAGTATAGTTATCTAAGTAAATTAAACTTTTTTTATTATATTGTACTCGATAAATGAGCCTTATAAATTTATTGATTCTAATCTATAATAACCAATAAAGAATAATACTCTTATTTAATTTATTGATTCAAAGGGATCTTTCAAATAGCTTACTTTTAATAAAAATAAGAAGAAAATAGTAAAAGATCGTATTCGAATGAAATATCAAATTTTGATTTTTTGCCTTCTAATTATTAAGATAGTGAATAGTGAAACCAAACCTAACAGGATTAATAAATTATATCCTGGAATTGAGGAGTCATTAGTATTACCATTTGAGAGATCATCATATACGGCATGTTTGATTATAGTATAGAGAGACTCATCATAAAGCATTGCGATGTGTTCTATTCCGTCTACTTCTATATTATTTGCCCCATCAAGTCTTGAGGTTGTATAAGGTGAGCATATGGTATCTCCATTACTATAAATTGAAGTATAATTGATATTTCCTGCGGTATGAGTGCCGTTATAGATAGCACCCCCAATAACATCTACACGTGGTCCTATTGTATCATTTAGAATGCCACCAGGAGTTTCATCCCCATCGTTTAAATTGTATAAAAATGTACAATTGGGCTGAAAAACTTTAGTACCTCCTGGTACACCATGGTGCGGACTCCCCATACATACATAATCATCAACCTTATTTATTCCACCTAAAAGTTTGATATAATACCTACTACTAAGGCCTCCCATACTATGAGCTATAAGATCTACTTTTTCAGCGCCTGTGAAATTCAAAATATCATCTACCCAATATCTTATTCTTTCCGCATTCTGTATATTGCCATTCGGAGAATAATCTCCAGAATCACTAAATGTAAATGCTTTTAATAGTTCAGAGGGCCACCCATCATTATAAAAGCGATCTTTCATAGCATTCCACCCACTAGCATCGCCAGTCCATCCATGGAGAAATAATATTGGATGTTGGGAATACCCTGATGATGATTTTACGCCCTCAACGCTATTAACATTGACAAAAAAGGGGGAAATTAGAAATATAAACATTAAAAAAAATTTTTTCTTAAATCCTATTCTCATATGTGTTTATCCGAAATTTCGTTTTTACTATAAATCTAAATAAAATAATTAATAAAAAATTTATTCAAAATCCCACTTAAAGCTATTTTTTAATATCTCCGCAATTACAAAAGGAATTTGAGTGATAATAAAATTCTAAAAATTTTGGGTTTGGGTTTAGAAATTAAGAAAATAAAGACAAGAAATATATTTAAACCAATTAAAAAATTAGTTTTATAATTTATTCAAAATAGCTCAAAAAAGAACGTGTAAAATCCTTTACAAAAGAATTGTCAATTTCACCGAATTTATACCTTCCATGTGGCATCTTCTCCTTCATTGAGAAATATCTTTTTAATGAAAGTTCAAAATCATTAATCGGGATACTGTTTTCTTCAGCGAACTTTATCTCACCAAATTTTAATAGAAAATCAGGGTTCATAATACTCAACTATTTCTTCACCTCAAGTGATTGTGTTTTATTCAAATGTTTTTTTAATTAAATAAGTATTTTTATTAATAAAGATAGTTAAGTATATAAATCTTTTCCTACACTTGCAAAGGTTAAATTTTCTTACTTTTAACCGAATCCTCATTCACTGAATGATCATTCATTCATTAATTTCTTACCTTTATGTTACGACAAAATATTATAGAAAAGATATTAAAATAACCCATTTATATAATTTTAATTATTTTCCTATTTATTACTAATATTTAGACATTTTTTTTTAAAGATTAGAAGATTCCAGATTTCTAAGAAACTTTAAAAAACAATTAAAATTAGAAATTTAAAAAGTAATAAATTTTAATATAATTTCTTATGTAAGGTTATTTTTAATATTCCTTCATGAAATTAAAATTCTATTCTATTTCTTATTTCAGCTATGAAATCGTAATAGAACGTGGGTGTAACCCTACACCCTCTATCCCATCTGCCGATATAGCTTTTGGGACTGCTTTTTTAAGGATGTTATATGCTCCGTTCACATCCGCATTGATAATGATCCCTTCTTGACTGCAGTATAACCCTCTGCAAATACGTCTTCCTTGATATTTTTCATGCTTTACAATTGATTCATTATCTAAGAAACTACATCTCGAAGTGAAAGATTCTGGCTCTAAAATAACATTGATCCCGATTAAATCTGATTTGTATTTAATTTGGGACACTAATTTGGAAAAAGGAATTTGGACAAAGTTCTGGTTGTTCCTCTTCCCTATTGTTATCTTATATTTCCAATTTTTATTATAGCCGATGATTATCGTTCCAAAATCATGTTCAATACAGTAATTAATCACTGCTCTCGAAATTTTATGAAAAATATCATTTATTTTATTGTTTCTTTTACGGGTTAGCCATTGCATTCTTTTTGTTTCAGAACCAATCCATTGCTTATCCTTTATGCTTTTATATTTGGCAAGTTGTTTGTTGTAGAATTGATTAATAGATTTAACACTACCACCTTTAATAATAGCGGATTGTAACCCCGCATTATTTACCATAGTTATGATATTGTTCAATCCTAAATCAATCCCAATAACTCTCTCTTTATCCAAATTCAAATCATTTACATCTTTTTGATAAATAATTTCTAAGATATAATACAATCCTTTAGGAATGATTCTGACGTGGTGTAATTTACTTTTTATACGTGTTTTAACGGGAGGTAATTGAGTTTTTTTCGGGAAATAAAGAAAACCTCCCTTGATCCTGCATTGTTGATTTGTGAAACCAATCATACACTCGCCATCTTTCTTTTTATATCGTGGCGGTTTTGGAGACCCTAAATATTTTTCTGGGTGCTTTTTATGGGTTTTAAGAGAGTGGAAAAATGATTTCCAATTCTTATCCACGAGTTTTAAAGTTTGCTGAGCAGTTTGTGAAGGGAGTTTTTTATATGGTTCCTTCTCTTTTAGCATATACCATAAATCATAATATCTCAACCAATTTCCTAAATTAAAAAATTCTTGTCTCACATAGTAATTGGCGAGATTATAGAGATTATTGGATAAATGACATAGATAAGACAATTGTGTAGTGTTTTTTAATTGAATCTGTTCTGTCAACCTCATTCCAATAATATTGAAGGAGAGTATCAGATTTAAAAGAAAAGAGACTAAAGATTTATATTTGATAAAAAAAATTTAAAATGAAAGGAAATTAAAAATACTCTGTTATAATAATTTTAATGAATTTTACTATGATATAAAATGTCCATTATTTTTTGAGTTGAGTTTAAGTGTCTTTAAGGGCAAAAAAATCTGAAATAATTAAGAAGGAAAAAAGGAACCTATTTATAATGTCAGCTCTCTCTGTTTTTGAAGAAAAAGGATTTAACAATACTCGTATAAAAGATATCACAAAAAAAGCTGGAACCTCTGTGGGAAATTTTTATAACTACTTTAAAAGTAAAGAGGAAGTATTCGAGGTTATAATTAGTGGATTAGCTGAACTTATGGTAAGTAAATTTAAAGAATTATTCATATATTTCCAAGAAAATAGAATTCCCCCAATCTCTGCTGTTAAGAATCTTTTTCGAGGATATGCAAAAATATTTAGAGCCAAAAAAGAGACTTTTCTCATTTTTCTTGAGCAAATGGGTGGGATTAATAATAAATATAGAACGAAAAGAAACGAGATTATTGATAATTTTACGAAAGAAGTAGAAAAAATCATCTTAAAGCTGTTAGATTTCGGAGCTCGTGACCAGAATCCTAAGTTAACAGCTAGAGTTTGGACATCTACTGTACTTGGAGTCTTTAATTGGTGGATTCGGAGCGAATTTGCCCTTGAAGAGGAAGAACTTGTTGATAATTTGACAGATTTTCTTGTTAGTGGGACAATGACAAATTAAATACATTCAGTTTTACTTAATTTTAATTTGAAAGGTTAATTTCGCTTATTTTACACTTCTTATAGGATACTAATCATTTTCCCACTTTTATGTAATTAGGTTTTCTAATAGTAATTTGATGAAAAAATTTTTACAATAGTTATAATTATAAACAATATATTCAAATTATACTTGGAGAATTTACAATTTAAAATTTTTGGGCTTAACCTAAAATGAATAGAGAAATAGATGATAGAACTTACTTGAATTTTCTTTTACAATCTTTAAATGTAGATGATTTGAAACAAATTTGTCGAGATTTTGAGATAAAGGGATTTTCAAAATTGAAGAAATCAGAATTAATTGATTTTATCCTTGATAGTCTAGCTGAAGAAGAATTTAAAGAGCTATTAAAACAAAAGGAATTGGAAATAATTTCTAATGGAATTAATTTAGCATTAAAGAAGATCAATGGTGAAGATAGAGAGAATATTGCTGACATTAGAATAGTGAATCCAAATGAACATGAGATAGAGCTTCAATTTAAAGGATGGAATTGGGAAGTCTCATCTTTTTTATCTATAACAGATAAGAATATAGGAAACCCTGAACGCGATTGCGACTGTCGAATTGGTTCCGAAATGGGTTTTTGTAGTCATTTCTGGATTGGATTAATCTATTCATTAAAACAAGGATGGTTAAAAATTAAAGATTGGACATTAACAATTCTACCTGAAGATTTCGAGGAAAAAATAAAGAACATCGCCATAATAGAAGCTAAAATTGGTGAGAAGTCAAAAGCTCTTATTGATGAAACATCAACGAAAGCTAAATTAATGAATTATATTGATTCGAGAATTACTATTTATGATGGAGAAATATCGGATATTGAAAGAAGAGAATCTGAATTTCAAGGAAATATAACCATATTTTACTTAATTACCCTTAAAAATGTAAGATTTGGCCCCCAACTTAAAAAAATAAGTGATTATAATGAGGATGATATTGACACTATTGAAAATTTAATGATTAGAGTTAGTGATAATGCGTTTGAAAAAATTAAGCTATCTGTTGGTGATAAAATTAGTTGTAACGGAGGAGTAAATAAGGATAATTTTTGGGGATTAATGCTAAAAAGAGTTTCAAAACTACAAAAGCTATAGTAATATAAAAAGATTAAAAATATAGCTGAATCTGCTATATATTAGAATTTAATCCAACATTTTATTAATATAGCTTTATTCTTTAACTTGTTTTATTAGTCTTAATTAGGAAATTAATGATTTTGTAGTATATATTACTTTGAGTAGAGCAGAAAACAGAAAAATTATCGGTGGAAAAATCTGCATGATTACTGGTGCTAATTCGGTATTGGTAAAGCTACTGCGATTGGATTAGCAAAATTAGGAGCACATTTAGTACTAGTGTGTCGGAATCAGGAACGAGCTGAAGCGGCAATAAAAGAAATTAAAGAGAATTGTGGAGACGAATCAATTGAATTCATTTTAGCAGATTTATCTTCTCAAAAAGAAATTCATAGAGTAGTAAGGGAGTTTAAGGGCAAACATGAAAAATTAGATGTTTTAATAAATAATGCTGGTGTGAACCTTCCTAAACGTACTTTAACTGTTGATGGAATTGAAACTACATTTGCAGTTAATTATTTAGCTCAATTTATGTTAAGTATCTTATTATTTGATGTTTTAAAAAAAGGTAACCCTGCACGGATAGTAAATGTAGCTTCTAGTATTCAAGCGAAATCCATTGATTTTGAGAATCTAAATGGCGAGAAAAATTATGGTCAATTAAAGGCATATGGCCTTTCGAAATTAGCAGTTGTTCTCTTTACTCATGAATTTGCTAAAAGATTAAGTGAAACAGGAGTAACTGTTAATTGCCTTCACCCTGGATTTGTGAAAACTAAAATGATTCGCAATTTCAGGCCTTTTGTAAAATATTTTTATCATCTTATAGGATTATTTATGAAAACCCCTAAAGAAGGTGCTAAAACATCAATATTTTTAGCCTCTTCTCCAGAAGTAAATGGGGTGAGTGGAATGTATTTTAAAAATAGAAAAGAAGCAAAATCAGCAAAGATTTCATATGATGACGAAGTAGTAAAAAGACTCTGGGAAATCAGTGTAGAATTAACAAATGTTGATTTTAAAGATTAATTGCATCTTTTCTTTATGGATGTTTTTCTATTAGTGAATTAGTCAACTCTCTTAGCTTTTCCGAAATTTTTAACTTGAATAGTTGAGCTTCTTCTAAACTTTTATAGGAGGGTGGTAGTTTTTTTATGTTATCTAAATAAAGTTGCTGAATCTCATCTAAGGTTGGTAATTTAATTATCAGATTTCCATTTTTCATTATTGGTATTAATAAAGCTTCAGAATTGGGAGGCGATGATTCGTTTTCTAGTGCTAAGATATCTTCCTTAAACATATTGTTATTATTATAAATCCGATAAACTTGTTTTATTCCTGGATATGTCATTTTTTCTTCACTTATCTTTATTCTGGGTAAATTATTATATTCTATCAACTTATAAACACCAGATATTGTTGGATCATCTCTTGAAGTTGCTAATTCCGTTCCAACACCAAATGCATCTATAGGAGCCTTTTTATCAATAATTTCTTTTATTTTGTATTCATTTAAATCCGAGCTTGCAACGATTAAGACCTTCTCACATCCACGTTCATCTAAAATTTTCCGAACTTTTTTAGCATGGTCAATAAGATCACCAGAATCTATCCTTACACCTCTGATTTTATTTCCATACTTGCATGATTTTTCAGCACCCTTCTCAGTATCATAAGTATCAATTAGTAAAATGGAATTTTCACCATAGATTATATTATAGGAATCAAAACTATCTGACTCATTATCAAATTTCTGGACAAAACTATGAGCCATTGTGCCAGTTGAGTTAATTCCTAATTCGAGATCTGCTATTACATTGCTAGTTCCGTCAAATCCAGCAACATAACTTGCTCTAGCAGCATACACCCCTGCAAGTGGTCCATGAGATCTTCTCGTTCCAAATTCAAGAAGAGTTTTATCCTGTGCTATATTTTTAATTCTTGAAGCCTTAGATGCAACCAGAGTTTGGTAATTAATTACATTTAATAAATATGTTTCAACGATTTGAGCATGAAACATAGGACCTTGCACTCTCATAATAGGTTCATTAGGAAAGAAAAAATTTCCTTCCCTCATAGCCCAAACATCCACATTGAACTTAAAATCAGGTAAATACTCATCAAAGTAACTGGAGTCTATATTTTTAAAAACTGCTTTATTTCTCAGAAATTCAATTGTTCGTTCTGTGAATCTGGCATTTTGTAGATATTGAATTGCTTGTTCTAATCCCGCAAATATTAAATAATTACGGTTTTTTGGAAATTTTCTTATAAATAATTCAAAGGTGGCGATATCATCTGTTTCATTAATATTGTTTTCAAGATTATATTGATAATAAGCCGCACCCATTGTCAGTTGGTAAAAATCTGTTGCAAGAATCATGTTTATATCATTTATAAAACCAGAGTTTGTTACATTCATTTTTACCATATTGAAATTACATTTATTTCTTTAAATATTTATTTTGTATTTTTTAATTTTAAATCTTATTTTGAATAACACTCTAATAAAGATTAAAAAAAAAAATTATAAATAAAATTTGAAAATTAATTTTAAATTATTTCTTGAACTAATAAAGTACGTGTTCTATTAGAGCCGGGATAAGCTAAATTTAATTGAGCATAACCAGTGGCATCATATTCAGACATCCAATGAACTGAAATAGTATAAGTTCCAGCAGATAAACCCTCTGTTTGATATCCAATATTAAGATTATGACTAAACACTCTTGTAGTAGTTGGATAGGGGCCTGTATTATCATAGAAATGAATTCTCATTGTTCGATTGCCTATGCCCTCTATCTTAAGCACTATAAAGAAATTACACCCCCCCTTAAAGCTACCATCTACAGCTAATCGAAAATCGCCTGAAAACGTAGCTTGAATTCTTGAATTTTGTTCTATCGTTATATTTACCTCTGTATCAGGAACTTTTTCGTATGTTGTATCTGTATCAATAATTACAGCTGCAGAATCCGTTTCATAATAAATTGACTGAAGTACAATCCCTTGGTCTTCATAAGTAGGAGGTTCTTCAGTTATATTTGGAAAAACAACAGGTAAAAGAAAATATGCTAACGCACCTGTAATACCTACAGAAAGAATGACACTAGCTATAATCGCTCCAACAACACCTTTACCAGACATAATTCATCCACTATTTTTTTTTGTTTAATTAATTTGTGTAATATTAAATTTTATGTATTAATTATTAACCAGTTTGATATTTAAAACTAAGTTTCTTAAAAACGCCAATATAAATTAAAAAGATATAATAATTTGTTATTTGGTTTAAATTTGTGGTGTACAATACCTTTAATAATATAACTAATAATTTTATAAATGTAGATTATACTAAAATTAAATTTAGGTGAATATTGTTAAATGAATCAATATAATCTCAAGGAATTTGAAAGAAGCAAAAAAAAGTGGAATAATCGGGCTAAAACTTATGACGATTTCTATAAGACTTTTAGGGGTGCTGTAGAAAATTATATTGATTGGGAATTATTAAAAAAATATTTGCCAAAAAACAAAAGTGCTAAGATTTTAGATGCTGCCGGGGGAACTGGAAGAATAACCTTGCCGTTAGCAAGAACAGGTTATTCAATTACTTTATGCGATTTATCTCCTAAAATGTTAAACGTAGCAAAGCAAAAAATGATAAATGAAAGTGTAATTGATAACGTGGACATTTTAGAATGTAATGTTCGTAATCTTCATTTTGTTGATAATAGTTTCGATTTTGTTCTGTGTTGGGATGGAATGGTTGATGAGTTAGCTATAAAAGAATTAATAAGGGTTAGTAAAAAAGGGGGCATTGTTTCAATATATCTTAATAACAAATGGGTCATTGCTATCAATAAATTTTATGAAAATCCATATTCCATTCTAACTTTAATTGATTCTCAATTGGAGGATCAGAAATGGAAACACAAGGTTTTCAGCCCAAAAGAAGCTAGAAATTTTTTCAACAGGGAAGGAATCAAAGTTCTTGACATATACGGGGTTTGTCATTGGACAAGAGTGCTTAATATCCCTGAAGAAATCCTAGAAGCTCAAAATTGGGACGAAAAGTTTTTTAACCAAACAACTAAGATGGTTTTAAAACTAAGCAAAGAACCATCCATTAAAGGCATGTCAAGACACCTGGTTTTGTATGGAAAAAAATTATAAAACCAAATTTACAAGTAAAATTTTCTAAGCAATATAAAACTAAATACATATTATCAATTATCACAAAATGCTAAACTACCAAAAAATAGTAGTAAATGCCAAGAGAGATTTGTTTTTAATTTTATTCACAAATAATATTCGGAATAGTAGGAAACGTCTCAAAACCTTTAAAAATCAAAAAATTGATCTTTGTATAAATACTTATTTTAATAAAATAAGCTTACTTAAATGTAGTAATTGTAAATGAAAAAGTGATAATATGTACCACTTAGATGATTCTGATTATTTGAATGAAAAATATTATCGTAAAACTGAAAGTGTGTGTCCTGAGTGTCTCGGAAAAATCGGTGCCGAGGTGTACGAAGAAAATGATGAAATTTGGATGCGTAAAACATGTCCAGAACATGGTGATTTCAGAGATAAGATTAGTTCAAGTGCAAAATATTATAAATGGACTCATTGGGCCATAAAGGATGAACATGGAAAGGTGGTTTGGCAATTTGAAAAAGATGGGGAAGCTAATCCCCCTGATTTTATTGGTCAAGATCCAAGAGGTTGCCCTTATAATTGCGGATTATGTGAACAGCATCTCTCAACCTGCTCATTAGCTTTAATAGATCTTACAAATCGCTGTAATTTTAATTGCAATTTTTGCTATGCGAATGTACAAAAAGCTGGATATCTTATTGAACCCACATTAGAAGAAATTGATAGAATAATGACACATTTCAGAAGTAAACCAATTCCTGCCATTGCAATTATGTTTACTGGTGGAGAACCAACAGTTAGAAAAGATTTTCCAGAAATTTGCAAAATGGCAAAAGACCACGGATTTAAAGAAGTTATTGTGGCTACTAATGGATATGGTTTTCAATCTAAAAATGGGGGTCTAGAGTTTACTAAGAAATGCAAAGAAATGGGTTTAGACACCCTATATTTCCAATTTGACGGTATCAATGATGTGACATATGAAAAGACTCGTGGTATTAAAAACCTTATGAGATATAAACAAAGAGTCGTAGATAATTGCCGTAAAGCGGGACTCGCTTCTATTGTTTTAGTAGCAACAATTGCAAAGGGAGTTACTGATATTGAAGTTGGTAATATAATCCAATATGCTATTGATAATGTGGATGTTGTTCGGGGTATAACATTTCAACCTGTTTCTTTATGTGGTCGAATTGCGTTTGAAGAGAGACAAGATCTTCGAATAACTAATGCTGATATTCTTAAGAAAATCGAGGAACAAACGGGTGGAAAGATTTCTATGGAGAATGCGTGGTATCCACTCTCAACCATTGTGGAATTTGGGAGAGTTGTAGCTTATTTAGCTGACGTTGATCCTATTGAGTTTACATGCCATCCTGACTGCGGATTTGCCTCATATATGGTGGTAGATCCCGATACAGATGAGATGGTTCCCGTAATGAACTATTTTGATCCATTAAAAGTTATAGATTTCGCGAATCGCTTTTGGGCAAAAATTAAACATAAAGAGAAAAAGCCTATCAAAGTTTTTGAAGATCTTTTAGGTGATTTTGGGAAAACGCTTGACCAAGGACTAAACTTTTTAGACAAAACTCAACTCCGAGCCCGCTTTTTACTCGGTGTATTACAATACATGAAAAAACCAGGAAAACTTATGGAATTATTTTCAAGACTCATAATGCGAGGAGATTGGGAGAGCGTAAGCTCATTTAGCTATGGAACATTGTTACTTTCGAGTATGCACTTTCAAGATGCGTATAATATGGATATTGAAAGAACAAAAAGATGTATTGTTCATTTTGGCGTAGCCATGCCAGATGGATCTGTCAAAGAAATTAGTTTTTGCACTATGAATACATTACATAGGCCTCATATAGAAAAACAAATTGCCAAGAAATTAACTGCGAAAGTGAGAGATGAGTTTGACACGACCACAGGTCAAACTATAGAAGAAATAAGACACGAAGTAGCTCGTAATGGTGGAATAAAGAAGGAAGGTGAGGAATAAGTGTCAGAAGAATTCGTTGAGGATAAAGATGGGATGAAAATCCGTAAATTAGCAGAACTTAGGACAGATACCGCCAAGGAATATGAAGAAGCTATGCTTAAAAGAGTAGAAGAATTCAAAGAAGAGAAGGGCGAGAAAAGTGGATTTAACGATTTTCTTCAGAACACATTCTTTAAAGCGTTTAGTGCCGCTTTAGATTTAAAAGTGAAAGCTGATGAAGCTTTAGGGGAAGAAAACTTAAAAAAAGTTCATAAAATTTTAGATAACGTTCTTTTATTTGGGCTTTAACTATTTTGATTTTTTAATTTTTATTTATTTTTCTTAATCTGCTATTTTTTTATGAAATTATTAAAACTATAATCATTCCAAAAGATATTTTTGAAATAACATTTTACTAAAAGATATCATGGTATATGATATAATATCATTACCAGTGACGATATTGTTTATAGTTGGTGGATTAGGCTTATTTTACTATGCTATTAAATTAAATGACAGCCATCCCAAAGAACATAATTTTAGTAACAGTATTTTGACCTTGACTTTATGGATTACAGCGGGACTGCTATATCCCTTGTTTTTCTCTACTAATAACCCAAGTTTGAGTTTATTTCTAGTCTTATCTGTATTTTTTATTTGCATTTTTACTCCAAGTTTAATAATTTTAATATTGTATTATCAATATCAATTTGTTGTAAAGAAAAATCCAAATATGAAAGTAAAGAGAAATTTTAATACATTCCTAAAACATTTCGATAAAGAGCCTGAAGAGACAAATACTTCAAGATCCCAAAAACTTAAAACAGAAATGCATCGAAAAGCATTACATTTATTTCCAGCAGGAGTAATTATTTTTATTTGGATTTTTGGGGTATATATTTGGGATAATTTATGGAATGCTGGTGTTGCTTTGGGGATTACTGGGAGAGAATTTAGTAGATTTTTAATTTTAACTGTTGGTTATTCGGGGATTTTAGTTTTTGGTGCATTAGATTATATAAGATTATCGTTTATTTTTGAGAATCATAATTTATTCCATCTTATCCCTGATAATGTTTTAAATCTCTTGAGCAAGACGATGAAACGTAAAGATAATTTTGAATTTATAAGACCAACTGTTCTGATTTTATCCTTTGTACCGATCTTCTTTTTTCCTTTTGGTGTTTTTGCTGCAGCAATTTTAATTGCAACTATAGGTGATGGGGCAGCGTCTATTTTTGGATTAAGATTCGGGAAGATTTATTTTCCGAAATCATCTGAAAAAACAATTATTGGATATTTTGCTGGTTTTTTTACCTCTTTTATGGTGTCTATAATTCCTCTTATGTTATTCGAATCTATCCTCGAGACAACTGAAATCTTAATAATTGCAGGTGGAGGAGCTTTAATGTTCTTTGTAATTGATATTTCAAATCTTAAAATAGATGATAATATTCTAAATCCTATTTTATGTGCCTTGATAATGGGTTTCTTATATTTTCAATTATAATCTCTTTTTAAAAAAATATAATTTTATAAATTCTTCTGTTCTAACCATAATAAAGATATTTTATTCTTTTAAATTGAGATTCTAAAGGTGTAAATAAAATGCCGCGTGTTGAGAAAAAAGTAGATATTTCAGCAGCTCAAGAGTTAATATTTAAGATTATAGACGATGATGATAATTATGCTAAGTGGAACATTGTCGTAAATGAAGCAACTAAACTTGGAGAAGGAAATTATTTTTTTAAAACAAATGTAGGAGATGTTACATCCACTCGCTTGGAAACTAATCCCCCTGAGAGCCTTTCAGCAGCTCAAGAAGGAAGCCCAATGACTAGTTTAGGGTATGTCTTAAAGCCCAAAGGAGATGTTGTCGAAGCTACAATTTGGGCAGAATTTAACGATGCTAGTCAAGAGCCAATACTAGGTATAGCTGGAGAGATGTTATTAAAAAGTTTGAAAAAATATGCCGAATATCTAGAAACTGGTGGAAATCCAGCCGAATTTAATAAAAAATAAGAATAACAAATTATTTTTTTCTTTTTTTATATTTTCATTACAAATTAAAAGAAAGCATCCATCTTTTTTATACCTCGAATTTCTTCAAATGTAATACCTAAAGCATCTAAAACCTGTTCTAAAGCAGATTTTAAAAGTTCTTTATATTTTTTAGTATCTATATCTTGAAGTTTGGCTAATTCAATTGCTTTTGCTCCGGTTGCCCCTTTACTCTTTATAAAACTAATTGTTTCACCTTTTTGATATTCTTTTCCAGTAGTATCTCTTAATTCTATTGCAGCTCGAACATGTTGAGGAATAACTTTAGTGTAATTCTTCAGATCTTTTTGTAAACCTATATTTATAGCATAATCCTCTATGGTAAACGTATCTGGTTTACCAATTTTCTTTAAATTCTCTCTTACAATTCCTATAATTTGATCCTTTGCTTTCAAAAAATCTTCATTATTTTTAATTTGCTTCAATATTTTAATCATTTCACTGAAAATTTTTTTGATAAATTCAGGTGTGTTTTTCTTTTTGGCTACTAAACCTTTAATATCGGTATATTGAGTATCCTTATAGATTCCAACGTAATTCTTTTTTCGTTCAGAAAGTGCTAAAAATTGATATGTTTTTTCTTCTTCTAAATCAAGATCTAACTCTTCTTTACTCCAATTGGATATTTCCTTCATTTGTTCTTTATTAGGATGTAAAAGAAAAATAGAATCTGTATCTCCGTATAAAACTCTTATTCCAAGGGTTTCGGCTTTTTTAATTGTTTGCTTTATTGAATATTGACCTATACCTGTAGTACTTTCTGCAACTGGTAAACAAAACAAGGGGAAATTCTGAGACCCAAAAACTCCATAACTGCCATTAATAAAGACTTTTAACGCTTGTTGTATGGTCAGATAATAACTACGTTGTTTGTCTGTTAACGTTTTATCACTTGATTTTGGTTTAAAATATTTTACTCTGATATCACGGAAAAAACCAACTACATAAGCAAAGATTCCCATCTTATGCGTACATATATGATATGGGGTTCCTTTCACAAGATTATCTTCATCATCCTTGTGGGGGCATAGGACTGTCTCATACGAAAGATTATATTCCTTTATAATAGAGGGATAAAGACTGTTACCTGAAACAAAAGGTTTTCCATTTCTTCTAACAATAACCGTACCATTATTAACTGATACGCACCAAATTTTTCCCCGATATTCTGCAAAGTTTGTATGATGTTTTCTAATGATATTTTTTCTCTCATATGATATTAAACAACGATAGTTCGTTCTTTCATATTTCTTGTTATCAAATTCTGTAATGATATTTTCTTTTTTGATGTTACATCCATAACCTATTTTTAAACATAGAATTTGAAAATCATTTGCTAAATCTTCACTTAAACTATCAAAAGAATAGCAAATATCATCGGACCACCTACTATCTCCTAAAATCATAGATTTAAATAGTAATAATAGATCCTTTCTTTTTAGTTTAAAAATTTCAGGTGGAATTCTATTTCTTTTGTATATTCCCAGATTTTTTTTAAACCAATTTTTTAAATCATCTCTAAATGAAACATTATGGATACTAAATATTTTCTCTAATTTCTTACCCTCTCTATTTCTTTCATATTCTTTATATTGAAATCCAAGTTTTTCTATTGAATTTCTTATATGATCAAAATTTTGTTCTTTTGATTGGTAGATATTCACACTTCTTCCCGATATGCCACCATCGGTAATGAACCATCCCAAAAAAGGTAAAAAATCAGATGGATTATAATTTTTATTTCCTATTTGTATAAGATTATTTTCACCTTTCCAATTACCAGTATATGGAATAGCATAAAGATAATCTTCTTTTAATTCATTAGCCAATTTAATACGGATTTTTTTTTCAAAAGTTGTTTTTTCTCTTTCGTTTGTCCTTTTATTATAAACCATTCGATGATTTGGCGTTACTAATATATCAATTCCTTGTTGTTTGAAATTAATCATTTTCTCTTTATAATCATATTCAAATACCTCATTTACTGCATTATATTCAATATTGTTATTCTTTGGATTGACTGTTGCTACTTCTATCTGATTCTCTTTATGATTTTTTAGTTCACTATATGTAAACCATCCATTATTGGTCAAAATTTCTGTATCATCCGAAAAACAAGCAAAATCCATCACTACTACATCAAAATGGATACCTGGAACAGGTGGTACGACATATGCTCCCAAAAACTTCTCATCATCAGATTTAGAAGAAAGAATCCCTCCTGGTTTCTCTTCCCTTATCTCTGACCGCCTAGGAATAAGAGCATTTTTTCTACGATGCTCAAAATAAAAAATATTTTGTATCCAGGTTGAGATTTGCCTACGAACCATGTCATGAATAGGCATTTTTGTAATTCTACACAATAAGATTATTAAATTCCAGACTAAAGAATTGTTAAATTTAGTTAACTCCAAAGTTAATATTGAATCTTTAAGATTATACCAAGAGAGGATATCATATTCCATTTCATGAATTATTTCTTCATGCTGAAATTTTTCTTCTCCTAATAATGCAGCACTGATAGCATTTAATGATGCACTCTCATATGCACCCCCAAATGCATATCCAGAAATACTTCTGTTAAAGAATAGATTAAATACATCAATATGTATTCCTTTTCTTAAATCACATTCTGCTTTTGATAAAATTCCAAAACCTCGTTTTACATGAATAGGATTTAAGTCTCTATCGATTTTTAATTTCTCTGCTCTATGGAATAAATAATTTAAATCAAAATTATCGCCATTAAAAGTAATAATTATAGGATACTCCCATATAAGCCGGAAAGTTTCTATTAATAGATCTTTCTCAGATTTAAATAAAACAACCTTAGCATCTGAGGGAAATTTTTTATGTAATGTTTCAAAAGTATATCCTTCTCGTTCAAGCATATACACAAGTTTTAACCCATCAGTAGCTACAAATGACACACTAATTACTTCTTGATTGGCTAAACGTGGATCTGGAATTTTATAATCTCTTTCGCCAACCATAACTTCAATATCCATAGCCATCCTTTTAGCATCAGGAATAGGAGTAATAAAGATGTCTAAGAATTTTTCAGAAAACTCCTGAATTTCTGGAGCTTCATCTTGAAATAAGATTTGAAGCTCTTCAGTCATTTTTTTAGAATTTACGTCAATCTCTTCAAAATTAACTTCTATTATCTCTCCATTTTTAATAGTATAGATTAATCCAGGGATTAATTGCCTATCAAAGATATAATTTAAATGATATCGAATATCTGCTTCCCACGCTTTTTTATCATTTTCACCTAATATATTACGGATATTAATGCCAGATCCTCCGATATTTGTAGGTGTTTTACCATAAATCTTTGTTATTTCAATCTCTTTATCTCTTAATAAGTCAAAACGTTTGATTTTTTCAAATCGTTTAAATCCTTCATAATTTGTTAAGTTTAGTTTTTCTAATTCTGAGATCGGCTCTTTACTTAGACAATAAGGTTCATGATCAGTATTGTCAATCCACATCTTTATATCATCAGTATCCAAATCGTAGAATTTACAATATGCCTTGTTTTGTCCACCATCGTAATCTACATCAAGTAATAAGCCTCTGTTTAAGTCTTTAACTACTTCTCCCTTTTCGATTAAATAACGGATATATTTTGAAGTTACTCCTTCTCTGAGTACTTTCTCTAATGTTACATTTCCTTCTTTTAACCCAAAAGGTTCATCCTTTTCTTTAAAGAAAGAAACTTGAGGGATTTCTGATTTTTCTGTTAATGGTGCATTTGTAATTTTCTCTTCTTTTATAACTATAGGCTTAATTTTTAGTTTTTCTTCTTTATCTTTTTTAACTTCTTCTTTTTTAGATCTTTCTAGGGATTTATCTTTCTTCTGTTTTTTTTCATCAACAAAGGAAAAAAGTGAAGTTTGTTCCTTATCGTCAAGTTTTTTCTTTTTTGGAGGTGGCATAAATACCAATAAAAAATAATATCTTAATGTCTATTATAAATAATTATTATAATATTTATTATAATACTCACTATTCCTTCTTTAATATCTTATGTACTACTCTAAAGTCAAGAATTTTTGTAAATAAATAGAATTAGCTAATTTCTATGAATTAGAAGTATTTCTACCTATTATTCTCTATAACTTTTTTTATCTCTTCTGAAAGGAGTTGCTTTTCAGCAATAAACCAGTGTAATTTTGATTTTTCTGGATGTTCTTGATAAATAGTCTCAGCAATTTCTTTAATTTCTTCTTCCGTTGGTTCAATAACTACACCATTAACATCTTCTCTAATTAATAACACCAAATTATCAGTCTCAAGGGGTTTGATATCATATCCATTTTTGACATTTTTGTTTATTGTACAGCATAATTCAGCTAGATACCAAACACTCTTTTCATAATTTTCATCAGATTTATACCTTTGAAACGCTAATACCTCCACATCCTCTTTTGTGAACATTTTTTTAACCAACTCCTAATTTACTATAATTAAATTAATAATAAGGTATTTGATTAACGAAAAGATATGTTAACATTTAATTTTTTGTGTTGATTTTTTTTACGTTCTAAAACCACAAAATTAAAAATTTATAGCAGTTTCATGTAAAATATAGTAAAAATTTATTTAGCCTCCGTAGCTTAAAAATATTGATGAGCGCATTATTTGGCAAAGCGGTATAGCATCCGATTTGTAATCGGAAGGTCGGGGGTTCAAATCCCCCCGGGGGCTTATACTTTTTATTTTTAACTGAAATCTCTCAAAAAGCGTAATTGAATGACTTTTCTTATTAGATTGATCTTCTTTATTAATTCGTAAGTCTAAGTAATTATATGGAAAATCAAGATAATTTAGAATTCAAGAAATCATATCCATATATTTTCTCTTTTTTTTTATTCAACTCAAGGTTTATATAATGGGATACAATATATTATCATTCCATTTTGGCTAACAAATATGATGACATTCGATTTAGCAGTGATCTTAGGCATCTTTTCAATTACTTTTATTCCTTGGGCATTGAAGTTTTTAATTGGATTATTTTATGATAAATTTGGAACTGAGAAGTATGGAAGAAAAAAATTGTGGATTTTAATTTTTGGTGAGTATGCAAAATTAATACTTAAAAGTAGTACTTAATAGAAAACCATCTTTGATAATATTAATTTTTATATTTTCTATAATTCATTAATTTGAGGCTTAATGAATAAGGTAAACAGAGTTATTCTTTGTGTTATTGATGACGTTAGAGCAGAGCATTTTTTTAGTTTTATACGTAAAGGATTCCTCCCTAATATGAAGAAATTAATGGAAAATGGGATTTATTCTGAGAATTGTATAACGGATTTTCCTCCCATCACGTATCCTTCCCAAGTATCTCTTTTAACAGGGACTTACACAGGAAATTATAAAAAAGAATTATGTCACGGTATTCCCTTAATAAATTGGATGGGTCGTGATTATTCTCCACCAATTCTAAGAAGTTACGCTGCTAGAGACATGCAAATCTATAAACTTAACAAAGAAATTGGTAATAATTGTAAGACCATTCTTGAAATGATAAATGATGGAAATACTGCAAGTATAACCCAATTTATCAGCAGAGGATCAAATTATTTTTTTCCTGAAAGAAAAACAAAACTTGCTATGTATTATCTCATTTTGAAGTATTTCCCAAATGTAAAGCGAAGGCTCATCAGGGCTAATTCAGGAATAGTACAAAAATTGATTGAAGTTTTCAATACACCAAAAAGGTTTTTTGATAGCTCAGAGCCTCCTATTTGCTCTTTATTATGGTTTATATCCTCAGATCTACTAATGCATGCTTATGGATTCGATTCATTCATTTATAAACTTAATTTATTACATATTGATAAAGTCATTGGTATATTACTTGATAATCTAAAAAAAATAGGGTATCTAGAAGATACAGCTATCGCAATCACTTCTGATCATGGAAACTATAAAGCAAATAAAGTGGGTAATTTATCTGATTTTTTTAAACAAAATGAGCTTACTCATTATCATCCTCGCAAAAATTTAAAGGGAAATATGAATATTTCTGAGTATGCGGGTGTAGGGTTTTTCAATTTTAAGGGTTTAACCGATCCAGAATATAAATATAAATGGACTCGTCCTACTCTTAAGGAGCTTAAAAATTATGGGCCAAGAAGAATAAATTTAGTAGAGCAATTATTTAGAATAGAAGGAAGTCATATGATGTATTATAGAGATGATGAGAATACACATAATAAGGGAGTTATTCATTTAAAAAGAAAAATCAATGATAATGACAAAATTTTATCTGGAGTAATTGAATATCAAGGAGGAGGCAAAGAATATAAAACTCGTTATATATCTGACGATATTGATAATGATATCTTTGGGTATTTAAATGATGATATAGCAAGCCGATTAATGGATAATAAATATCATTCTATTAATGAATGGCTAGAAGCAACTCATCATCTTGATTTTCCTATTTTCCCTGACTTGATACCGCGTCATTTCAAGAATCCTAGAAGTAGTGACTTAATTTTGAGTAATGATGGCACGGTTGTGTTTAACATTCATCATGGAAAACAAAAAAATAAGAATATATATGACCATGATCTTGGTCTTACAAAATGTATGGTCGTTCCACTAATAATTGGAGGATCATTAGAAATTCCCTACAAACATATTCCCTTTTGTAAAACTACTGATATTGTTCCAACTTTATTGAAACTTATAGGAAAAACCCCACATAAAAGTGTTATAGGAGTAAGTTTAATATAGTTTTATAGAAATTCGTATTCTTAAAATAATTAAAACTTAATTTAAGTTAGCTTCTTGTTTTTAAACAGGTTAATTGAATAATCTACAATTACTTTTGCACCTTCAGCATTTTTCCATTCTTTAAATTTAACCCATTTATGTGGTTCTAATCTTTTATATGTCTCATAAAACTCCTGAATTTCCTTTAGTTTGTGTTTATGCACATCATGAATATCATTATATCCACTGAATCTAGCATCATTAACTAAAACAGAGAGAATTTTTGGGTCATCACCATGTTCATCTTCAATAACTAAAGCTCCAATAACTCGAACCTTTACAATACACCCCACTTCTAGTGGTTCATAACTTAAAACCATTATATCCAGAGGATCATTATCGTCTGACCATGTTTGGGGGATAAAACCATACTCTATGGGAAAAACAACAGATGAAGGGATAATTCGATCTAATACAAAAGCCTCCCATTCAGGTTTATACTCGTACTTATCTCTCGAGCCACTAATTACTTCTATAACAGTGTTTAAAAGAACGGGAGGATTATCTCCAGGGGGGATATCTCTCCATAGATTCATAATTATCTAAATTTGCCTATATTTCTTAAATTTTACTTCTTAATAATTTAAACATACAAAAGATGATTTCTTTAAATATTAATAATATCTCTTATTTTAATGATCTACCAAGAGAATCTTTCTATATAGAATATATAGGATATATATGATATATAGTAAAACTATTCAAGGAAGTCATAACTACTTTTAAAAAAAAATACCTTGATTTTGAAAGGATTGAAAAATATATAGAATAATCAGTAAGTAAGTCATATGAAGAGACAAACCTTATTTATAATTGCTTTAATTTTAGGTTTATTATCAGGGATTATATTCACATTTATGGATAACTATATTAGGTCTTTTATTTAAATGAAAATCTAATAAATTTTTGTAAATTATGAATAAATTACGTAAAATTAAAAAGCGTAATAAAATCAATCTATTAATTATATTTATCTTAGGATTCATTATTGGAAATATTTCCGCGGGTATTATAATTAGAGGGGAAGAGGAAAAAACACATATTAGTATTATTTATAGTTCTGAAAAGGCAAGTTGGATGACTGTAGCATATTCAGATTTTATGAAAGAGTGGCATAATAACCATCCAGATGAAAAAATAACCATTGATATGCATCCATATGGTTCTTCAGACTCGATAATCAGTATCTTAAACAATGAAATTTATCCAACAATTTGGAGCCCTGCAAGTTCCATTTGGTTGCCAATCTTAATTACTAAATGGAGAGATTTAACGAAAATTCAGGAGCCAATAGTAAATATTAGTGAAGCTGTAAAGATAATTTATTCACCAGTAGTAATTGCTACATGGGAATCTTTTAATGAATCTTATAATATTAAAGGATTTTTAGACATTCATGATTTAAGTGTAGATCCAAATGTTGAAATTAGAATGGCTCATACAGATCCTAGGTTATCAAATTCGGGGTTTATGAGCGTCATAATGGCATTATCTGCTGCATCGGGGATTTCTTCTATAAATTTATCAATGACAGAACTTATCAACACGGATAATCAGCAATGGTTTAGGGAATTTGAATCTAGTGCATTGATGTATGGAAAATCCACTGGATTTTTAGCCCGTTATATGAAAAATGAAGGACCTAGTGCTTTAAATATAGTCTTCTTGTATGAAAATCTAATAAGGGATATTTCAAGCACATCAACAGGGGGAAGAGTTATTGCTATTTATCCAGAAGAAGGAACCTTATATAGTGATCATCCATTTTGTATATTAAATGCTGAATGGATAACTCCTGAGCAAAGGGTTGTAGCTGAAGCTTTTCTTAATTTCCTTAATAAAACTGATACCGTTGAATCTGCTATCCAATATGGTTTTAGGCCCATTAATCCTTTAATTCCTTTAGATCCTGAGGTATTCAATTATGAAACTAATGGAATTGCTCTTGAATTTAATGTACCTAAATTAGAACCACCAATTGATGGAAATGTATTACTGAGAATTCCTGATTTTTGGCTACTTTGTAAAGCAACGGAATAAAAGAGAATTATTATTAAATTAAAGAAAGAAGTAATTAAAAAACATCAAAAAATGAGGAAAAATAAAAGCTTAGAGGATATTAAATTATCATTAAGCCTAAAAATAGATAGATTTTTTTCGAAACTGGTATACAGAAAGAGTTTAGATATTATCACTATAGTTTTTTTTATTTTGGTAATTATTGGACCAATAATTAACATATTTTCTACAATTTTTTTGAATATTCCTGCAATAAACCATGATGTTTTTAATGACGAATTATTGGGTAATTTACAATGGTTTAATATCTTAAAATCCCTTGGATATTCTTTCACAATTGCTTCTATCGCTGTCGGAATAGATATTATAATAGCTTTCCCTATCTCAATTATTTTAACTCGCTACAACTTTAGAGGTAAAAAATTTCTTGATGCATTAGTAGATTTACCCATGGCTGTCCCCACAAGTGCGTTAGGATTTTCAGTCCTATTATTTTGGGCAGTATTTGGAATCGAACCGGGATTTTCATTAATTCTATTCGGTCATATTGTGTTCACTTTTCCATATATCGTACGAAATATGAAAATTGTGTTAGAAAAGACATCTACATTATATGAAGATGCGGCTCTAACTCTTGGCGCTTCTGGATTCACTGTATTTCGAACTATAACATTACCTTTGATGAAAGAGGGATTAATAGCTGGAGCTATACTCTCTTTTACAAGAAGTCTTGGTGAGACTGGTGCTACAATTATACTTTCAGGTTTGATAGAAACTGCACCAATTATGATAGTTGGATTTAGAAGACAATTAGAACTCCCCTCAGCCTCATTATTAGCTGGAATTTTAATTGCCATATCAATTCTACTCTTATTTTCAATAAAAATTTTTACTAGAAAAGCAGGATTTCCCATCAAATCTGTCTGGCCAAGGATAGAACGCTTTTTAAGCCATAAATGTCTAAGATATTTACGAGATATTCTGGCTATATTAATGCTTCTAAGTATTATTTTACTTCCTGCATTTTATATTTTAACTCAAATTATAGGCGAAGATTGGATAACAGAATTATTTCTGGGGCAAGATTATAAATGGGCATATCTATATATAAGTATTATATATTCAATAGAAATAGGAGCATTAGCCGTTGTGATTAATCTCCTTTTTGGGATCCCGTTTGCTTTCATAATTACAAAAAGAAAGTGGGGTAAAGTAATCACGTTTCTTGACACCATTCTTGATATCCCTATTGCTATTCCATCGGCAGCTTTAGGATTTGCTACATTCTTATTTTGGGGACCTGCGGGATTAGGACTTTTTCAATCTGGATTTTATATGATTTTATTTGTACATATTGCATTTACTTTTCCCTATATGGTTAGACCGATTATTGGGGTATTAGAAACTTCAGATAAAGGAGTAGAAGAAGCTGCTCGTACTTTAGGCGCTTCTAATTTAACAGTATTCAGAAGAATAACCCTTCCAAATATAAAACAAGGAATAATTGCGGGTTGTATCATGGTATTTACACGTTCTTTGGGAGAAACTGGGGCTACTATTGTAGTCATGGGCAATATCAGAACAGTACCAGTATTAATTGTAGATTGGGTAGAGAGTAATGCTTATGCTTCCGCAATTTTTGCCAGTGTTGTTGTCATAATTATTAGTGCAATATTAATTTTTGCATTACGAGTAGTGACCAAAAGGAGGGCAATGTAAATATGCCGACTATAGAATTGATTAATGTAACAAAAACATTCAATGAAGGGAGAGTTCTTGCGGTTGATGATATTTCCTTAAAAATTGACGATGGTGATTATGTCTTTTTGATTGGTCCTACCGGATGTGGAAAGACAACAACACTCAGAATGATAGCAGGTTTGGAAAAACCTACCAAAGGGGAAGTTTTAATAGAGGGAAAAGATGTTGGAGAAATTCCTCCTGAAGATAGAGATATGGGATTTATTTTTCAACATTTTGAAATATTCAATCATTTAACTGTATGGGAAAATGTAACTTTTGGTTTAGAAATGCGTGGATATAGTGATGAATATGTTATTGATAAAGCTGAAAAAGCTTTGGAAACAGTTGATTTATTACAATATGCTGATGAATACCCCTCGATTTTTGGTAATCCTGGCTTACAAAAATTAGGAATTGCAAGAGCTATGGCTACAGGCGCAAAAATCCTAATTATGGATGAGCCTTTAGGTTCCTTAGATCCAAAAGTATCAAAAGTATTTCGTCATGAGCTTCGAAATTTAATTAAAGATTTAGGTCTTACTGCAATACATGTAACCCACAATCAAGAAGAAGCAATGGCTATTGCTGATAAAATCATCATTATGAGAGCGGGACGAATTCTCCAAATAGGAGCTCCTTATGAATTATATGAAAATCCAGAAAGCATTTTTGTATCAAATTTTTTGGGAGAGACCAATTTTCTTCAAGGATTTGTCCTAAAATTATTAGATAATGAAAGAATGGAAATTTGGATTCGTTTAGGGGGCCCTCAATTGATTACTCATAATTTTAGTGAGAAATTTAATTTAGATGATAATACAGTAATTTCTTTTCGTTATGAAGATGTATATTTATTTCCTCAAGATTATGATTTTGAAAGTAGTCAATATGATTGGTCAAACATGCAATTTTTTGAAGCAATTCTGGAAGCATCAAGATTCATAGGTGCTACGAAGAGATTTTATTTAACATTAGATAATGGGGATAAATTTATGTCAATTAAGCCAGGAAATTTTGAAGAAAATTTTATTCCAGGAGAAAATTTAATAGTCGGAATTCACCAAGATGACATTCATGTATTTAGAGCTCCAGATAACCTTCTATATGAATTATCTTTATCATAGAATCAAATAAGGTGAAAATATTATGGTACATCTCGAATTGAAAAAAATTTCGAAATCTTTTAGAAATGTTAGAGCTCTTGATAGTATTTCTCTTGAGATTAAAGATGAAGAGTATTTTATAATTCTTGGTCCTACAGGAGCAGGTAAGACTACATTGCTTAAAATTATTGCTGGACTCCTTAAACCTGACTCTGGAAAGATATTGTTTGATAGTAAAGATGTAACTAAAAAAACTGCTGGAGAACGTGATATAGGTTTCATGTTTGAAAATTATGCTCTATTTCCTCATATGAATATTGTTGAGAATATATCTTATAGTGGAAGGGTTCATGCACGAGATTCTACACTAACTCAAACATTAGTAGATCAAGTATTGATGATGACTTTACTTACAGGAAGAAATGATGCTTTACCAGAAGAATTGAGTGGGGGTATGAAACAAAGAGTTGCCTTATGCCGATCTCTTTTAAATCTAGAACAAACTAGATTATTAATATTAGATGAACCTCTAAAAGCCCTAGATGCGGGACTTAGAATGAATTTAAGGAAAGAGCTACAACTAATGGCAAAATCTAAAGAATTGGAATTAACAGTGGTACATGTTACTAATGACGAACAAGAAGCTATGATGGTTGCTGATAGAATAGCGGTAATTAATCAGGGAACACTCGCCCAAGTTGGAACTCCTTATGAAATATATTATCAACCTAAAAATCTTTTTGTAGCAAATTTTATGAGTGAAATTAACTATTTTGATGGAATTTGTATGAAAAATGAAAAACCTTTATGGGATATATATTCGAAATCGAAGCAGGGAGATAAATTTTTCGCTCAAATTCAAGAAGATATGGTTCCAATGCCAATAAATATTGGTGTTAAAGAGATTTTTGCGGGATATTTAAGAGAATCTTTATATAATGAAATTCAGCAAAATGATAAAGTATTATTAGTTGTTCGAGCAAATCAAATGAAAATACGACTTGGTAATCGTATAAATGAAAAAAAAAATGCTCTATTAGGAAAGATAGTTCGACGTAAATTTATGGGAGTATTCTATCGATTTGAGATATTAATTAAAGTAAATAAGAAAGAAAAAATAATTGTAGTCACCAGACCAGCTACGTACGAAATTTATAATTCATTTTTAGAGAATTCAGAGGTTACTATATATTTTCCCAAAGAATTGGGGATAGTATTCAAGCATCTTGGTGATGAAGTAATAAAAGAAGTATTAAAATTAGAATAAAAATAATAGATAATATTATAGATAAAAGTAGATGGAGGATTTATTATGAGTTCATTATTTAAATATTTTCAATCCCGTAATGAAGAAAGCGCAATAAGCAAAACATTGGTTTATATGCAAAAAATTTTGGAATGTGTTGTCGAATTTGAAAAGGGAATATCATTCCTCCTTGAGGAGAGAAATATTGATCTTGCATTAAAAGTTTTTTTTAGAGTTAATGAATTAGAACATCAAGCTGATGGTATGAGACGGGATATTCTTAATATGCTTTCAAAAGCAGAACTTTCCGATACAATTCGTGAGAATTTAATACATCTTACGCAAAAAATTGATGATGTAGCAAATGCTGCTAATGCAAGTGCGAGGATCCTCATATATATAAACCATACAGAATTTCTAAAGCTAGATGAAGAAATCCATAACAGGATTTTAGAAATGACACGAATATCAGTTGAAGCAGTTAAAAAACTGAATAAAATGGTTAATAACTTATTATCCGCTGAAGAGTCAGAAATCCGAGATTTGGGAGAAGAGGTTAATATTTTGGAGCATCAATGTGATGAGATACATTTTGCGATAAACCGGATGTTAATTTCAAATAATCCTAATGTTAATCCTTTCTTAGCTATTGAAATATATAATAGCATTTCGCTAATAGAAGTTATTAGTGATAACGCTGAAGAAGTTGCTGATTATATTATTATGTTAACATTAGCAAAGAGACCTTAAGTAAGAATTAGAATAGAAGAATAAAATAAGTTAATAGTTTCATAAATTCTTCTGTTTTTTTATATTTTCTTTTAAAAGAATAATAGATTGTTCTCTTGCTTTTAATACTGTTCTTTCGATAATGCCTTCCATTTCTTTCGATGGTAAGATATATTCTTTTAACACTTTTTTAAATAGTAAATATTCATCTTTCCTGCTAATAAAAGGATCTACTTTTTCTTCATAGATAAATTCATCGATTGTTGTATTTTTTCCGTCACAATTTCCTTCTGTGAGATCAAAATAGAAATTTTTATACACTAAAAAGCAATGCACCATTGGTACAAAAGGTAAATTATATTTTTTCAGAATTTCATTTGTACCAGTTGAGATTTCTTCTGTAAATTTATAAACACCTACATGCTTGTAAAGTGGTATGTTAAGTTCTTCAGCAAGACCCGCTATAACAGCATGTTTAGATGTACAAGTACCCTTTTTTTCTTTAAAAAAAACCATTTTATCGTCATAATTTGTATTATAACCATATTCAATATTGTGTACATAATCACATGCTTCTCTAAAGGTTTTAATTCCTAACTCTAAAAACTTCTTTGAAAGTTCTCCTACAGGCTTAATCTCTTTATCTGGCAAATTTTCATACAAATCCATAATATTGGATTAAATTGTTAAAATATAAACTATATCTCTATAAACTATAGAAATTAGACATAAAATCATTCATTTCTATAAATGATAAATCAAAATAAAGAAATTTTTAATAATTGGAGTTAATCTTTCAATACAGTTTAGAAATTAAAGGATTAAAATAACTTTAGATTTTTTGATTTATAGCAACCTTTTAACATCTATATAGTCAGGTTATTAAGTTACTTTACTTTTTTGTATACATTTTTACAAATATAAGAAATATCTATATAGAATATATAGAAAACCTATATAAAAATATAAAAATATTTTTTATATATAGATATACATAAAACAATGAGATTGTGAATTAGAATGACGTTTAATATAGAAACAAGAAAAGTTCAACAAACGGGTGGATCGTCTTTTATAATTAGTTTACCAAAAGCATGGATTCAAAAACATAAAATAGAACCAAAAGATACAATTGGAATTCTCAGTCAACCTGATGGGAATTTACTCATTACACCAAAAATTAATTCTGAAGATTATATAAAAAGCAAGGTTTTTGACGTAGATGATATAACTGAATCACATTATTTTTTTCGCCTTTTAATAGGAGCATATATTATGGGATATAGTGTTATTACAGTTAAGTCTAGTAAAAAGTTTGAACCATTTTTAAGAGATAGTGTTGTAAATTTTACCAAAATCGCAATAGGACCTGAAATAGTAGAGGAATCTAATAACATTATAATTATAAAAGATTTGCTTAATCCAAAGGAAATGCCTTTTGAGAAAACTATAAGAAGAATGTATATTTTGGTCCAAGGCATGCATGAAGATGCAATTAAAGCTCTTGAAACAGGAGACAAGAATTTAGCAGATGAAGTAATTAAGCGAGATAATGATGTAGATAGATTGCATTGGCTTATTGGCCGTCAGTCGCATATTGTTCTTAGAGATATTGTTCTGTGTCAAAAAATGGGGATAACATTAGAAGATGCAAGTCATTTCCACCAAATAAGTCGTTTCTTAGAGAGAATAGGTGATCATGCTGTTAAAATCGCTAAGAACGTATTATTAATAAATTTTAAAAAGATCGATAAAGAGTTAATTAATGATATTTTAAAGGCAAGTAAATTATCATTAGAGTTATTAGGTAAAAGCCTTGATGCATGGCTCCAAAAAAGTATAATAATTGCAAATGACAATATAGAAGCTATAAAGAAATTAATATCCATTACTGAAAAAATTAATTTAAATACATCAAATAGCACAGAGTTATCGATTGCTATTGGCTACATCTTAGAATCAATACGCCGCACAGGCGAGTATGCAGGAGACATCTCTGAGATAATAATAAACAATTTAGTTTAATTGTTATTATAGGATTCAATAAAAATTAATTCTTAAGAAGAGAATTAATTAACAATTAAGCAGATCTTTAAATAACAGTTTATATTTTTAAGTGCCAATTAATAATACCATGATATAATCTGCAACAGCTTCAATTGCATCGGATATAGCTTCAATGATATCGAAAACATTACCTGCTGTGAATACAGTAAAATAGTTAACATCGTAATCAGTGTCTTGAAGGTTTTTTCTTAATTTAATATTAAGTAAATCTACTTCATGCTCAAGTTGATTAATTTTCTTTGCGTAATCCTTTAAATGTTTTCTTTCTTCAAGTAAATCAATTACTATTTTATCTAAAAATTGAACACATTCAACTGTATTTTTCATCATTTCTAAGATTATCTCAATGGTTTCAATGCTACTCTGTTCCCAAAATTTTAAGGGGATCGTATTAATTCTACGAGCAACTCCTGTACTGCAATTTGCAACATCATCCATTCTTTTAATTAAATGGGATAAGTTTTGTCGGACAGTAGGATCTAACTCGCCTCTTGTAACATCTCTTTGGATTTTTCTTCTTAGTTTATCTGCATCTCTTTCTAAAATATCAACTTTATGAAAAATATCATGAGATTTCTCAAGATCCTTCTCTTTTAATAAAATCTGCAAACCCTCATCTAGCATCTTTACACATTCTTGAACTATTTGTGCATGTTTAATAGATTTTTCTAACACATTAACAGCTGTCTCTCTTTTTAAATACTCAATTAAAGATCCCATCTATAACACCTATTTTTTCCTCTATTTATAAGTTCTATATAGTTATATATAATATATATATTTTTTATAATATGTCACGAAAATCCAAAAATACTTAGCCCATAATATAAAAAACCCGCAAAAATGGCAGCAACTGGAAATGTAAGAACCCAGAAGGCTCCCATCTTAGCTAGCCCTTTAGAATCTATTTCTTTTTTTTGAGCAAGATTTAACCCAATAATACAAAATACAATCACATGGCTATGTGAAATTGGAAGTCCAAATAAAGTAGCAATCATTAAAATAAACGCTGAACTCATTTGAATAATGAATCCCTCACTAGGGCGTGTAGCTATCATATGAGAAGCCAAATTTCTGATAACATATCTTGCAGCAAAATAAATACCAAGAAAAGCGAAAATCCCGCATAAAATAACAAAGCTGATATATTCACCATTGCTTATAGAATTATTTTCTCTTAGACTCAAAAGAATTCCTAAAGCCTCCCCTGAATTAGCCCCAACCCAAATCTCAGCAAATAAAACAGCGAACAGTAATAACCATTTAAAAGATTTTTCAGATTTTTCAATCTGATTAAGACCTCTTAAACGAGAAAAAAATAATTTAGCGCTAATTTTAAAGAATATATAGGTTATTAATAATCCTAATAATGGAGAAATGAACCAACTTAAAATAACATCTCTTAATTTATCATAATTAAATGCGGTATTGAGATCAATTCCTCCTTGAAAAAGAGAATAAACGACAATTACTCCAACAATACTTCCAATTAAAGAATGAGTGCTACTTAGGGGAATCCCAGCAAAACTACCAATAACTAACCATAATATACTACTAACCAAGACAGTTAAAAGCATATAATTAGTATATTTTTCTTCTAGACCTTCACCTAAAAGACTTTTACCAACAGTTTCTGGTACGAAACCTTGGCTAAAAAGAATCATGCCTGCGCCTATAGCTACTCCTCCTAATATCAAAGCTATTTTAAATTTTAATACACCAGCACCTATTAATGCTGAAAGAGTCTCATCATTAGCCCCTATTGAAAAGGCTAGACCAACAGCCATAACTATTAAAACTAAAATTAGAGCTAAATTGATATCAGTAGCCATATCAAATCAAAATAATTTATTTTTAATCGAAAATTAAATATTTAGTTGCTAAGAATTGGATGTTTTCTGAAAAGTTTTTGATATGATCGGCTAACATCATTACATCTTCTATTAATTCTTTAAGATAGATGAAAGTTCGGGATAAATAATCCATATCGTAGTTATATAATCGGTTTAATAGCTGCCATTCTTCTTTTCTCATTTTTCTTCTTTCATCTTTGATTTTTTCACAAATGTCATGAGCTTTACTTAAATCAGAACCTATTAATTTGACGGCATCAGCTAAATCATTGGAGATTATCTTTAAAGATTGAAGAATATTTAAAATTTGTAGTTTAAATTCTTCATCGGGGAATACAACTCTATAAAGAAGCATTTTATTGGCTAAAAATTCCCCAATATTTTTAATATCATTTATTTTATTAAATAATTTTAATCTATCTGCTTTTGAAAACATTAATTTTGACTTGAATATTTTAGATTCAAATCTCTTCTTAATCTTGACTTCTGTATTAGTATCTATCACATAATGCAAATTTTTCTCAAAATTTTCAAAATTTTCCTCTACAAGAAATTCAATTCCTTGTATTAACTTTAAATTTTGTTCATTTATTACATCCATGAAAAGATGAGTTAACTCATCTATACTTAGCTTACTAATTTCTTTTTCACTAAGCTCTTCCATTTTAATCAACTATAATAATAATTTATACCTAATTTATTCGGTTCTCTATATATTACAATATATTTCAATATAAATACTATCTTAAATATAGTTTTATGATTCAATTATTAGTCTTCAAATAATTAAACGAAGACCTAAAAGTATAAACAGAATTAAACTCTAATCAATTTGCCAATTAATAAGAGAAATTATTAAATTTGTTTTTGATAAAGCTCCTCTGGTCATTTGTCCTATAAAGCTTTCCTTTCTAAACACTCTTTTTAGTATTTTTCTAACAATTTGCTTTTCAGAGTATCCACTACGACGAAGTTCTTTGTATTTTTCATGGACCTTACTATGTAATTCTTGAATTTCATTCATCTTTTTAATTAAGAAATCTCTTCCATGTAGAACACCATTTCCAGCTGAAAAAATTAAAAGTTGATCCATCCCCTCTGTGAAGTTGTAAAGAGATTGGAGCGATTGATAAATTAATGAGATATCCTCTGGTATATCACTCTTTCCACCGAATATCATTTTATATTTTGGCTGTACTGCATCTGCTACAAAAGCCCATTGTTGTTGTTTTTCAATTAAAGTAATTAACTCTGGAGCGTGACCGGCCATTGGAAATAAATCAAAGGTATATTTTTTGGATTTTGTAATTAGCGGTCCCTTAGTTATTTTTGCATTAACAGGTAATAGCTTAGTCCCCCATGCCATTTGACGATAATCAGGATATGTTCTTCCTCTTTTTAAAATTTCTATAGCTTTCTCACCAGCATATATAGGAATTCCAAATTCTGTATTCAATAAATGAGCACCTCCCGCATGATCTTCATGTGTATGGGTAATAAAACACGTATCAATCATTTTATTTGGAGGAAGTGATCGTACGAATTCTCTTAAATCTTTTTCTCCGCCAGGAGCCCCAGAATCAATTAGAAGACCATCAACTAAATAACAAGAAGTCCAATATGGATAAAGCATTAATTTGTTATCTGATGCCCACTGCCATTCTATGATTTCACTGTTAGAATGATAATCTATTTTAACTACCAAAAATCAGGGTCTCCTATTAAATTTTGAAAATACGATCTAGATAATTTTTATTTGCCTTTCCATTTTGGTTTTTGCTTTTGTAATCTAGCCATAGCTCCTGTCATAAAATCTTTTGATTGTAATAATTGAGAATTTACAAGTCCTTCCATTTCTAATCCAAATTCAAAATTTTGTCCATAGACGTCATCTATTAATTTTTTACCTAAACCAACTGCTAATGGAGCACTATCTATTAATTCATCTGTATATTTTTTAACTAGTAAATCCAAATCTTCTCTATTTTTTGCTATACCATTTACCACCCCCATTCTATATGCTTCAAAGCCATCAAAAATCCTTCCTGTTAGTGCAATATCTTTTGCATTTGCGATTCCGCAGATTCGAGCGAGTCGAGTGGTACCAGAACAGTCAGGAATGATTCCTACCTTTACCTCAGGCATGCTAAATTTAGCATTTTCTAAAGCAAATCGAAAGTCACAAGCAAGCGCTAGTTCAAAACCTAAACCAAAACAAAATCCCTCGATTCTAGCTATAAATGGTTTTTCAATTTTCGCAATCTTTATTAAAACGGGGTGAAGTTTAGTATTTAAGTAATACCTAAAATGGGGCGGTGATGATAAGTCTGGACCCCTTTCTTTTGAAGTAGGATCTTGACCAGCTAATATATTTAAGTCAATCCCAGAACTAAAAAAATCAGATGCACCGGTTAAAATAATAACCCTAGTTTTTGATTGTTCTACTTCCTCAATCGCTTTTTCTAAACCATACAATACTTCCCAATTTATAGCGTTTTTTTTTTCTAAACGATTCAATTTAATTGTGGTAATTGTTTGTTCTTCATTTTCTTCTATTAAAACAACATCTTTTTCGCTAATTTTTATTCACTCCTAAATATAATTTAATTTGCATTGAATAATAAAAGGAATTAAAGTAAATTGAAATAAAAATATTATTCAGTATTTCAAAAAGAGCATAAATTTAATGTTTAGAAGAGAAATCATTAGTTTGATTTTATTATTGCAGGGGGGATAAAAACTTCTCGTGGACCTGTTCTCCTTAGATGTATAGCTTCCTCGGGGCAATGATGAGCGCATACACCACATCCAATGCATTTCTCTTCGTTAATGACCGCTATTGTATCATCCAATTCTATCGTTTCCATTGGACACATTTGAACACATGTTCCGCATCCAACACAAGATTCTTCATTCACTTCTGCAATATATGAAGAAATAGTATGCAGTGGCATAATACCGCCACGATACATTCCAATAATTCCACAACAGCATTTACAGCAATTACAAATCGCTTCAATCCCTCTATTTGGATCAGAATGAACGTGAAACACTTTATGAACAAGCCCATAATCTTCTGCTTCTCTAAAGATTTTTATAGCCTCCTCTCTAGAAACTCGATGTCCAAATTCTTTCTCTATAGCAAATTGAGCGCTTTTATCAAAAAGAAAACAATTATTTTTTGGAGCTCCCAATTTACATGGATCATTCACAAGATCTTTATGATGACGGCAATAACAATGTGCAACAGCAATATCATCATATTCTTCAACATATTTTTTAATATCTTCGAAGGGCATCACAGTTTCAGTCCCCACTTCCACTTCTTTCTCTACAGGGAGAGTTCTATCTGTTGGGGGTAAATTTTTAAAAGTATTAATCATAGTTTCATAGTTGGCTTGATTTAACTTAGTTCTTTCTGAAAAAAGCTTTTCAAACAATTTTGCTAATTTTATATGTTTTTCATCTGTTTCCCCCCTCAAGTTGGTATACTCGAATATTCCTGGAAATGGTCCCATCAATCTGTAAACCATTACACCCATACTCCTACTTTTCGCGCCAATTATGATACCATTATACATTAATATATCAAGAATTTTAAGGATTGAGTCCTCATCCATCTCTGTTCTTTCTTTAATCTGTTCAAGTGTCAATGAAGGCTTTTTGAATATCAGCAAGAATTTCGCTTGATCTTCGGATATTAGATTTTGGAGCAATTCTATTAAAGCTTCACTAACAGGAAAAGGAAATACACCTGCTTTAACAATAGTTCTTGCTACTTTATACCAAAATTTATCAGTCAATTTTATAACCTAAATAATGAAGATCTGTATTTTTAATTAAATAATAAAAAAATACATGATTTAATTAAATTTGCACTTTATATCCACAAAACCTATTGACTCTCATAATTTTAAAGTTAAACTTATCTTAAAATTATTAAAAAAAATAAGGGATTGAGGTATAAGTATATGATGAGAAAGGCCCAAGAGAGAATTAATATTTTAGAGAATTCTATATTGGTTTTGGAAGCGATTCTAAAAAATTTAGACCACCTAAATCAATCTTTTCCCCTTAATCATATCCAAAATCGCATTAATGCCTATAAACGTGAAATTAAAATACGTAAAGATTTTCCATCTTAAAAATTTTCAAATCACTTTTTTTACTTAAAAATATTAATTAAGTTAAAACGTGTTTTTTAGATTTTAGTACAGAATTTTGTTCTGAAACCTTAAAATAATATTAGCTTTTATACAGTAAATTAGATAGTAAATCAAAAAGATTTAGTTTAATCTAATGGAACAAGAAAAACTCGAATTGAAAAAAAGATACATTGGGGTATTCTCTTTAAATTATTTTACTCAAGGAATTGTGCAGAGTAATTTTACAACAATTATTCCTATCTATTTACTACAATTAATTGGAACTGTAGATGCGGGAGAGATTGCCTCTATAATGTCATTGGTTCTTCTGCCGTTTGGAGTAAAGTTCATTTATGGTATGTTATCGGACAAGTTTGGTTTTAAAAATATAGGAAGGAGAAAGCCTTGGATTATAGGTCCTAGTATTATATCAGGGCTACTATGGGTATTTTTTCCATTTATTTTAACACCATCAAATGCTATGACAATGGTATTGGTACTAGGCGTGTTTATTGTTATAGGAGTAGCTATGGCAGATACCGCTATAGATGGGCTAATTTTAGATTTATATCCAAAAGAAAGGCTAGGCCGTGTGCAAGGCGTATGTTGGGGATTTAGATCTGTGGGTATAATTGCAGGTGGTCCTTTATTAGTTGTTTTTATTTTATTAGCGGGAGGAATTATAGAATATGCTTTTATAGGTTTAGGGATAGCGATGATTATATTCTCGTTTTTAATAATTATCGTTAAAGAGCTTAAGAAATCAGTAGAAATAAATATAATTGATAATCTTATAGTAATTTTTGGTAAAGCTAAGAATTGGAAAGTATATATATTCTCTTTATTTAATTCAATAGTGGATGGAGTAATATTTTTATTTATCCCTCTTTTTATTCTTATTCAATGGGGTTTGGTTGGCTCTACTGGCGCTAGTATTGATTTAATTGGTGATCCAACAAGAGAAGATTTATATGCACCTAATGCATTATCTGCTTTCATTATTGGATTAGGAGTTATTACTGGAGCTTTACTTGGAGGGAGAATGGCTGATTTACAGTCAAGGAAGCGTAGTGTTTATATCTCATTGTTAATAACAACGATCTCCTTCTTACTATTTTTAATACCAGTGATTTGGTCAATATTAATGTTTTTTGCATTTCTTTTAGGGGGGGCTGCGGGTTGGAAAAATTCTGCCTTTTCTGCTGTAATTGCTCAGGAATCTCAATTATATCCGGATTATGATGCAACTTATTATGCGACGTGTAACTCATTTACTAATTTAGGAGCCACAATTGGATTAGAACTAACGAGTATACTATTCGCAAGCTTAGTTGGATTACCCACATTTGCAATTTATGCTATAATTTTCTTATTCATGGCAATACTAATAAATATCGATTTCATACCATTTCTAACAATGGATCCGAATGAATATGAAATAAATCCAATAGAAAAAAAGTAGTAATTATCTTAAAAAATAAATATTCTAGCTTTTTTTCTAGTACAATTTTTCTAATAAATTCTTATTAAAATAGATTCTATTTCGAAAAATTTTTATCATTATATAGATGATAGACTACACGTACTTTCACTCTAATTCTTAAAAATAGGTGTTTTAAATTAAAGTAGATTACGCTGAGAGGGTAAAAAGAATTCCAAAATATATTTTTGTAGAGATTGAACAGCTAATAGCAGAAAAGAAGAAAAAAGGCATGGATTTTATTTCACTAGGAATAGGAGATCCTGATTTAGCAACTCCAGACTTGATTATTAATGCATTAGTTGAAGAAGTTAGAATCCCAGAAAACCATAATTATCCTGCAAGTATGGGTGAAGAAGAATTTAGAGAGGTTGTTGCAAAATGGTATAAGGTAAGATTTAATGTAGAATTGGACCTTAAAGATGAGATTACAAACGTAATTGGTGGAAAAGAAGGCGTAGCTAATATTGCGAGAGCTTTTATAAATCCAGGAGATATAGTTCTTTGTCCTAATCCGGGATATCCTGTGTATGAAAATGGGGCAACAAAACTATGCGATGCTGAACCCTATCCGATGCCTTTAATAAAAGAAAATAAATTTCTTCCAGACTTAGAAGCAATTAACACTAAAATTCTTAAAAAAGCAAAAATGATGTATCTAAATTATCCTAATAATCCTACTGGCGCGATCGCCCCAAAGGAATTTTTAAAAAAGGTAGCTGATTATGCTGAAGACTATAACTTTTTTATTGTTTATGATAATCCATATTCAGAATTTACGTTTGATGAGTATATTGCGCCGACAATATTACAAGTAGATCAAAATCATGTAGAAATTAATAGTGCCTCTAAAATGTTTAATATGACTGGTTTTCGATGTGGGTGGATAGCAGGTAATAAAGAAATAATACAAGGAGTAAGGAAAGTTAAGTCTCAAATTGACTCTGGAAGTCCAAAATTCATACAGAAAGCAGTAATGAAAGGTTTAAGTGAATATAAATCTGAGGAGAAACCTGAAATAGTAAAAAAAACGGTGAGAGTGTATGAAAAAAGGATGGATATTTTAATAAAAAGATTAAATGATATGGGATGGAAAACAGAAAAACCACAGGCAACCTTTTATGTATGGACACAAATTCCTAAAAAGTTTTCTGAAAAGAGTAGCATGAATTTCGTAAAAAAATTGATAGAAGTAGGAGTAGTTGTTACACCTGGGACCGGTTTTGGTCAATATGGAGAAGGTTATGTGAGATTTGCTTTAACTCAACCTGAAGAAAAAATTAAAGAAGCTTTAGAAAGGATAAAGTTGATTCTTGATTAAAGGAAAATAAATTAATTTAAAAAAAATTTTAATAAAATTTAAAAGATTGGAACAGTTTCCTATTATTTGGAAAATTTCCTATATTTACTCCAAAGATATCCCTGTCTTCTCTCATCAACATTTTCTATATTTTCATTAAATTCTTTTGAGTTATCAAGCATCATCATAACTGGAGTTTTATAAGAATCCCAATCTTTATAATAATCCAATATCAGATCCATTTTATCTGATTCTTTTTCCAGCATTTTTCACCTCCTTTTTTAATTAAATTTTTCACTAGAGGTCCTAAATGCTAATTTTGACCAATTTCGAATAATTATTATTGATATGTAGTGTTAAAAGAGAACAAATCAGTAAAAATTATCAGAAAGAGGTCAAGAAATTTGATTTATTCTCTCTTAATAATACTACGGATAATTACCTTAAATGTCGGTAAAGGTAATTTACACCAAACATCCATAGTATTATGTGAAAAACTCATTAATAAGTAAATGTGAAAAGATCTATTTAAATTTTACCCATTGATTTCCCATTATATCTAAATATTAGATTTTTTACAATTAAGTAATGTGATAATCTTTTTTACTTAATCAAAAATGTAGAAAAAAGAGATTTTATAGATTGTTTAATCTCTAATTTAAAGTTCGAAATAAGCTATTTCTGAAATTAATTTTTTCCCATAATTCAAAAAATTATAAAATTTTGCTTATTTTGTTAACCTTGATTTTAAAAACTCTTTAAATCAATCAATTTTTTAAATATATTATAAATAATTCAATCCTATAAGCTTATAATTTGAAACCATGCAACCAAAAATTGTGCTAGTAGGCGCTGGTTCGACATCATTCGGTCCCCCAATGTTTAACGATATTTTTCTAAGTGATTTGTTAGAAGGTTCTACCGTTGTACTTCATGATGTAAATAAAAAAAAATTAGAGATGGTTTATGATCTTTTAGAGATTGAAAATGAAAGACAAAAGAATAAGCTTCATCTTGAAAGAACAACAAACAGAGCTAAAGCCTTTAAAGATGCTGATTTTATTATTAATTCGATTGAAGTTGGAAATAGAATGGAATTATGGCGTCAAGATTATGAAATACCGAGAAAATACGGGGCAACACAAATATTAGGTGAATGCGGAGGTCCTGGAGGGACTTTTCATGCCTGGAGAATAATCCCTTCAATTGTCGAAATTGTTAAAGATGCTGAAAAATTTTGCCCAAATGCCTTTTTGATTAATTTTTCCAATCCATTATCTCGAGTATGTCTAGCGATAAAGAGAAGTGTCAAAGAGTTAAAATTTATTGGTTTATGCCATCAAATCGCGTTTTTAGTTGGATATTTACCCAACATGTTTAAAAAATCAATTAGAGAGTTAAAAATGGGAGTAGGTGGCCTAAATCATTTCGCATTCTTATTAAGTTTAGAAGATTTATTAACAGGCAAAGATTTAATGCCTACTTTTAATGAACAAGCTCTTGATTATTTTAGAGGATATGAACATCGATTTGAATTTTCAACTCTAACATTTGAAGTTTTTAAAAAATTTGGATGGTTTTGTTATGCTGGCGATAACCACGTTGGAGAATACTTACAATTCGGTGAAGAATTCACACAAACCAAGGATATGATTGATTGGATAAACTTTATAGACAATGAGGGTCAATTTGTTCATTACAAATATCTCAACTATCATAAAAGACTTAAAAGAGGAAGATATCCAAGTAAAGGCATTTTATTCGAGAGAACTTCTGGAGAAAGAGCAGTACCAATAATCGAGGCAATAATTACAGATAAAAATTCCTATGAATTTGCAGTTAATATTCCTAATGATAATATTACAGATAATTTACCACAGGATCTAATCTTAGAGTGTTCAGCAACAGTTAACAAAAATGGTGTTCATGGAGTTAAATTAGGAAAGATTCCTAGAAATATTGCTGCTTTACTCCGCATTGAAGCTTCAATACAAGATTTATGCGTAGATGCTGTGTTGAATAAATCTAAAGATCTTGCAATTGCGTGTTTAGCCACTGATCCTAATGTGGGAAGCTTTGGAATTGCAGAAGAGATGTTCAATGAAATGAGTCAAATACAAAAAGATTATCTTCCTAAATTTAAATGATTTCATCTTTTTTCAATTCTAATTGTGTTTTTTGGGAAAAAGAAGAAATGCTAGTTCTGATAAATTTATTAATTTTTGTTTCTATTTTTTTCAAAATACCATTTAATTTATTTTAAAAAATGAAATCTGACAGAAGTAGTAATTCTGAAGAGAAGCTTAAGAAAGCTACAGAATTTCTTCAAAAGCTCTGGTGGTTTTTTTTTTATTTGATTATAGCCCCGTTTGCAACTGCCTTTACTGGGTTTTGGATTTATAGACTCTTTCCTGCAGGAAATTTTCTGGCATTACCTCTTTCAGTTTTAACTTTTATGTTTGCGTTATTGTTTTTTTATAAAACTTTTGATAAATACAGAAATAAATCCTTTTTCGTGAATAAGGAAAACAATCTGGTTGCTAGAATTCATGTTTTATTTTTAATTTCTATACTATCTTTTATAGTTGTTCCTATATTTATTATTATTTCCCCTGTGGAGTATACATTTGTGCAACTTCCTTTAATTAGCTTTATCGCTCTTTATAACATTGTGTATTACTATTATGGTTTCCAACCAATTGGTTTTTATGACATAAATGAGGATGAATTCAAACATACAATCAATCTAAGGTTAATGATTAAACAACCTTACAATTTTATAATTCTAATTAATTACATCGTCCATATCATATTTCTAGCATTTACTATTTCTACAAATCTATCTTGGCTTTTTTGTCTCATAACAAATTTAATATTTTATTTCATCACATATTTCAATACAAAAATCCAGCGCAGTAAAATAAAAGATAAAATTAAAGATAAAAAAGTATTTTTACAAGATCTAACTGTTTTCAAGCAAAAATTCGTTATTTCAGTAGTGAGTCTAATATTCGTTTTATTAATTCAAATGCCATTTATTATAATGATTACATCTATTCTATCAGGTGTTCAGTATACTTTATTAGAATTAATTAATAGCTCCTTTTTAACTATAATATTTATAATTGCTTATTTTAAGTCCAGATTTTACATTCTTTTTCATTATAATAACAAATTAAACACATATAAGACTTCGAAAAGAATTAATGATTCTAAAAATAATGTAGAAAATATTAAATATCAGAAAAATAGTTCAATTTTATCTGGAATCTTAATTCTGTTCGTCGTTTTATTCAGTTTTTTAATAAATAATCCCACTTTAATATTACTGATACTTCCCTTCCTTTATATTCCCTTTTATTATGAACAAAAAACAGAATTTTGTCCTAAGAAGTATAATAAATATGTATTTTTATTTAATACAATTGGGATTTTAATATCTATCTCATTTGGAGTTCTTCCTCTAATCTCAACTGTTTTTCTTATAAATATTCAATTTATTGTCTTTTTATTATCTTTATATCTAATTCTACAAATTTTTGTTAAAATTGATTATTTCCATAAAGAAGATATCATCATATTTCAAAATATAATTGCGGTTATCAGTTTTTCCTTAATAACATACTCTTTCTTTCCCATTTTAATTTTTGAATATATTAGATTTACATCAGACCCAATAATCATATTATTTTCAAATATTTTACTTCATTCAACCATTATTCTAATAATTTTATTGTTTTCATTTTATATTTTATACGCTAGAATCTTTTATGCAAAACGCTCAAAACTCTTCAGAATATGTGTATTTACAAATATTTTATTGATTGAATTACTTATTTTTATTTTAATTAATTTAAGGACATTTTTTATTGTTGAAATATTTAGTTTTTTCCAAGTCTTAATAGTTTCCTCTATATTATTTCCTATAATTTTCATTCTCTTCATATTTGTGAATTATCTTATAGGATTATTTTCTCATAACGATTTTTTAATCTATAGTTATTATTTGTTCTGGGTACTAATTTTAAATATTTTTCTGGCAATATTTATTAATTCATTAAATAATTTTATAGTTTTAACATTAGATCTACTATTTTTATCCATTTTTAGTTATATTAACTTAAAATTTGGATTAAAAATAGAAAGATTAAAAGAATCTATATTCAAAAAATTTGTAGATATAAATTCTTATTTGATGACGATAGAGCTTACTGCTTTGTTTTTCTTTTTCTTTTACTCGATTATGTTAGTAAGCTTAATTTTGTACCTAAAATTAGTATTTTCCATTTATTTTTCATTACTAATTATGACTTTCTTCGTTAACCTATTCTCTAGGAATGAAATTTTGTTTTCAAAATCAGTGACCGTTAAAATAAATTTAATAACATTAGGTTTTAGCGCTGGATTAGCCTATTATATTTCATTTCTTCTCACACTTAACACTTTGTATGTTTTTTTAATTCCTTTCATGTGTTTTTTCTCTATTTTATTTTTTCCAATATATTACTTATTAAAAAAGAAAATTTATGAGAATATTTCACGTAAACTTTTATTGATAGATTGTGTTTTAATAGCAGCGTGTATAACATTAATCCCTACTATTGTCGGCTTAGACCGTTTTTTTCGTTTAGGATTGCCTATTGATACCATATCAGTAGTGAATTATTCACTATATATCGTATTTGGTATTCTAACCTTTACTTACTATTTAATAAAACACTATCAAATGAAAGATAAATACACTATGAGGATTCTAAAAACTCAAGCTTTTATTGAAGTAGTCTTAGCTGGAACGACTGTTTTCTATTATATTTATCTCCTATTATATGGGACTCTTTATGGGTTTCTTTTACCTTTCATTGCGGCATCAATTTTCTTTTATTTACCAAGTGTATATTCTTATAAAAAACGATTATTTAATGAGAATTTCCTTATGAAAGTCATATTAGGTAATAGCCTAATACTATCAGGATTAATTATTTCAATTCCAAGTTTTGTTGGATTAGAATTAGAAAGATTAGGCTTAAGCGCCCATATCGTCCATATTATTACTATATCTCTTTTTTTATTTTTTGCAACTCTAAAATTCTTAATCTTTTTGTCTAACAAGTTTTTATTAAAAGAAAGAAGTATAAATTTTCTAAAATTAGTTCAAACATTTACTTGGTTAACAATTTCAATCTTTATTATCTTAGAGTTACCTATAATTTTCTCTTTTCATTATTTTAGCCCTTTTATCATTAGCAGTTCATTCTTGATATTTTTTGTTATAAATATTTATACTTTGATCCTGCTATTTAATTATTCCAAAGAATTAAAAGTTCATAAATATTTACGCGATAGTCTTTTACATGGTATTATATTCTCTTTATCATTTGTAATTATATTCTTAATTCATGAGAGCGCTATTCTGAATTTATTTCCTTCTATTTTGAAACAGTATAATATAGTCTGGTATCTTGGACTATTTTTTCTATTTGTTTTAATCTTGCTTAAATCATTTACATATATTATAAAAGTAGAATTTAAGAAGCTTAGAGATGGATTAGAATTTATCTCATGGCTTTTTACTAAAATTATAGTATGTCTTTTTCTCATATTTATATTCTCCTATACCATTTTCACAAAAATCGTTTTGTATATACTAGCTTTTACATTTTTAACCCCCATTACTTTCTCTTATTTCAAAAAATTGAATCTTTTTTCCGAAGTTAATCAATCAATAATGAAAAAAGTAACCGTAATTTTATTTTCTGTTTCATTATTAAGCTTTTATGTCGAAACATTCTATATTTTATCTAATACAGTCTCCTTCTTTAATAATAATCCCGGAATTCAAATTTCAATGATTATCGTTAATCTTGTTTTATTTTTGAGTTATCTTTGGTTAAAATTTAATAAGGCAATAGATGTTGAATCAGAGTATAAAATTTTTAGATTTTATCTATTGTATATACTATTATTCTTAAGCTTGCTTTACTTCAACTCTATACTTTCACTTTTTCTTTTTATTCTATCTTATACACTTATTCTTTCAGAAAGAAGTCTATTTCCAATATTTAGATTTTTATCTTATCATTTACTAAGTTTTATCACATTAATAAAAATCATTGCTCTTCTTGATATTTATGACATTATTTTTGAATTTAATCTTATCTTTATTGGTTTTTCTATTAACATATACTTACTAACTTATATTTCAGTTTTATTGTTCTCAATTTTATTACATTTTAAGAAAAATAATTTTCTCGAAAAATTCTCATTATATACATCGTTCTCGGTATTATCATTTGTATATCTTATTTCATATACGAATATTTTGATTCTTTATACCATAACGATTTCAGTTTTTATCTTTTTACTTTTGGTTGGTATTCATTTTTATCGTGAAAATGATGAAAATTATAAATGGTTTATAAAACCCAGCATTTTACTGTTTATATTCGATTTTATCAGTTTTATATCATATTCATTACTTTTCAATCATCCCCCTTATTTGGATTTCTATCCTATACTTACTTTTACTTTAACTCTGAGTGTAACCGGATTTGGATTTGTCCTTCTTTTCAAAAAATCATCTGAAAGATTCAGAAAGATCTCATTTACTATTAATTTAATATCACCTATCCTTTCTTTTCCAATATTCATATATTTCTTAATTATCTCTTCTTTATCGATTCCAATTGGAGAACCTATTCCAATCATTATCGCTATTAACCTAAGTGTTCTTCTTTTTTATATCTCTATAGGAATATATCAGTGGAAGATTTCTTGGATGATTTGGAAATCAGGTTGGTACGCTTGGATAATTATACCCTTTGCAAATTTTTACATAATATATAAAGGGCTAACAGGTATAGATATAGCTACAAATTCGTTAAATTTATTCGGAATTTATGATTTTAATGGTTCTTTAATTATCAGTATAATAATATGCTCTCTAATGTTCTTACCTGTATTATATACTAAAATAAAGAAATATTTTTTTCATATTATATTTGTTATATGGGCTGAAAGTCTATTTTTATTGTATTGGATTAGCCAAAATCTATTTATTGCTAATCATTTACTCAGAAATATGTCTTTTATTCTATTTTCTGTAGTTTTATTATTCCCTGTATTCGCTATTTTTAAATATTGGAAAATTGCTTCAATAATATGGTTAATATTAATATTAATAAATGCTTCTTTTTGGCAGTTTTACTTGATGTCAATAAAGATTTCATTAGAAATTGCGAGTTCAATAGATATATTAATAATTGGATTGTGCTTAATTGTTTATTCTTTTTTTCCGAACATAAGGTCAATAGGTTTTATATTAATTATAGCTTATTTCACAATTTTAACGGGTATATTTTTAACAGTATATTTTGTATTATATTCTATAATATTAAATCCAATATTTTCAATTAATATTAGCTTAATTGTTGTAGGTTTAAGTCTCTTTTCTAATAAATATTTAAAATTACATAAAAGACTTATAGATTTATGTCTTTCTTGGTTATTAATATTAGGTTTTTCTTGGTTAACCTTCAACACATTCAGTTTATTTCAGGGATTTTTATTATTTTCCTTTTTTCTTGCATTAACCGTCTTTGGTACTTCCTTTTTTGTTTTTAATCATTTCAAGATGAACATTCCAATTAATAAAGTAATTCCTTATTTAATTGTTACCATTGGAGCCTCATCTTCAATATCATTACTCTTCTTAACTCTTTTTAAAGTTTCAATTGGAATTTTTATTACAATTTTCTCAATTGTCTTCATTTTCTTTATCTATTTCTTAATAACGGAATATCGATATGTTCTCTGGTTCTTAATTCCAATTCCTATTACATTACCTATTTTAGAACTACTTTTAATTCTTGAAGTAATTAGACCTTATTGGTATCTAACATGGGCTCTTTTGTATTTAACATGTTTCCAAATTTTGACTAATCTTTTTAAAAATTTAGTGAAAGAGGAGCAAGCCGAAATTAAAAATAGTATTATGAAATTATATGAAGATAAAAATCAGATAAAATGGCTTAATTTTACATGCTATATCCTTAATTCTTTACTCCTCTCTTTATTCATTGGGATTATCTTACCAATTATTTTAAGGCAATTTTTATTCACCCAAATATTAGTAATTTATCAAATTACGGATTTTCTTATAATTTGGTCTATTCTCTTCTTATTATGTTTAAGATTTATAATCAAATCTGAAATCGAATTTAAAGTACAAGACCCACTTCTCTATGTTAATAAGATTTCCTTAATACTATATCTAATTATTCCCATTGGTTTAAGTCTTAACTTTTTACTTTATTTAATTTTTATAGATTTAAATCGTGTCATATCAATTTATCTATTTGTTTTAATTTTAAGTGGAGGTTTATTTTTCGAAACATTCATCATCGATAGACATAGTTTCTATTATTTATTCAATTCAACACGAAACAAATTCATAGTTTTATCATGGTTCATATTTTGTAATACTCTATCCGTTTTCTTATATCATTCTCATTTAAATTTATTTCTATTATTTTTAACAATTTCAGTGTTGAATCTTATTTCTATATACTTTTTATCTTATTTAGATATCTCACGTCAACAAATTTCTATTTATCGTTTAATACTCTATTATAATACATTTATTTGGGGATCTTTTTACTTAGCTTCCTTAATATCTGATGGCTTATTATTATTGTTTCAAAATTTAGAACAATTAGCATATTATTCATTATTTGCCCAAAATGCTTCTCTTTTATTATTTATTTTAAGCTACTTTTTCATTAAAGTGGAAGAAAGAGTAAAAAAACGAATTGAATTGATCCTAATTTTGTGTTTTCAAGGATTTCTCGCCATTAATTGGATATTAATTTTAATTATATATAATGTATTAGACTTTTTCTTCATCTTTTCGTTAGTTTTAATTGAAACATGTATTTCGTTTATAACAATTAATTATATTGATTTTATTTTCACTAAAGAAAAGTTTCCAGAATTCAGAACGAAATTCTATTCTTTATTGATTTTGATATTGTATATAGAAATTAGTTTAATGATATTTGGGTTATTAACTGAAATAATAGGTGTTTTTGAAAGTATAATCATTTCACAACTAATATTGTTCATTTTAACGTTTTTAGATATACATATCCTAAAGAAGATTGAAAAAAGTTATGGAAATTTCATACATACAATAAGTTATTTTGCAATCTCATTATTTACACTTCTAAGTATTAATCAGTATATTTTACATTATCCCGTATTGCTTAGTTTAGAATTCATGATTTTTATAATTATGCAAGTTTACACAAATTATTCCTTGTTTAAAGCTTTGAATCATCTTTATCCAGATAAAACTGAAGCTCTCATTAAATACAGAGCGTATATAACTCATGTATTAGGAATATGTTTTTATTTCAATCTATTTTTCCTTTTGCTCCAAGGTCTGATTTTATTAGAAATTGATCCCCAATTAGTATTTTTAAGTTTAAGCTTGATGGTTCATGTTCTAATGATACTTGATATATTCTTAGTGAAACTTTTAGGAAAATTAGCAAATTACTTTAGATTTATATCGTGGATATTCATAATGATCTTTACCACAACTTACTTAATTTGGTTCTATGTTGCTTTATTCATTCAATTGTTATTTACATCTATACCCCTTATAATTTTTATCTTAATAATTGAGACAGCCTATCTTTTTAATCTATTAGATTTTTCAAAGTATATAATCTCAAATAAAAAGAAAATTAGGTTTTTTCTATTAATGATCTTATACTTGGACTTTGGTATATGGCCACTATTTTATCTTACTTTAGATCCATTGCGTGCTCTAAATCTAATAATACTATCGTGTATAATCTTTTTCATTTTAACTTGTATTGATAAATATGTAGGTGTTTTTGAAGACAAATCATTATCAAGTCTTAGAAAGATTTCCTTTTTGACAATTGGAGTTTTTCTTTCAGTCGATGTTCACATACTCTTAGGATTTGTCCCAAACACCAATTTCTTCTTAAATATAAGCGTAGCTCTATCATTATTTGTAGTGTTTTTAGGTATAATAGTTAAACCGTTTAAAGAACATTCTTTTAAGGCTTTTGCTTTTTGGCTAGCGTTTTTCTCATTATTAAGTTCAATACTATATCACGTATCATTATCTTATGAACTTAGTGGAGCAATTCTTTTCATAACAATGCTTATATATCCTTTTGTATTTCTATTAGAAGAATTACGTGAACTTTTCAATAATTTTGTTGAAATTCTTATTAAATTCTTCAGAAAAATCAAGCAATTGATAAATGATGTGTTTAAAATAGTTTTTGGTTTTTTAAAGACTCATTTCAAATCTATATGGATAACATTTAGCGCTTTTGTGGCGGTATTTCTTGGTATTCTGTTATCTGAACTATTTCTAAGTATTTTATTAGGTCCGATTCATCCGACTTTATTGACGATTGCGATTTTTGCATTTTTAATTCTAGTTGTTCCTTATGCTAAATCAACTGATCCAGATGTTATATTTAAAAGAAGAGTATTAAGGTTATCGTATGGTTGGGGTAGTGTTATAGCATTTTTATTTATATATATCACACCTGTTTGGTATATTTTCACTGTTTTTATATCAATCGCCGTAATTGGTACAATTACTTTAGTATATATGGGAAGAAAAGAAGAAAGAGAAAAACTTTCTATTAAATGGAGATTTTACACTCTTATCACTCTTTTTATCGCATTTATTAGCTTTGGAGTTTTGTTTGTTTTACAACTTATTTTTAGTTTTTAGCCTAAGAAGATTTGTTATTTTTAATTGATTTTTAGAAATTTACTGGATTTTGATTTTCCTGTTAAGATTTTTTTTTATTCTTAATAATTTTTTAAATAATTTTACTTCAATATGCATTTTATAAATAAAGAAAGTTGAAAACTTTAAATATATGCTAAAATGAACTAGTAAGTGATCAATTTAAATTTAATCCTAAAAACTAAAAAAAAAATAAAAAAGTGATCTAAAAAATGGAAAAATTAACAAAAAGAATTATAGCTATTGTACTTATCGCCGTTATTGGTGTTGGTATCGGCTTGGGAGCTTGGTATTTCCTTGCAGTCCCTGAAGCACCATTCAAATACCCTGGAGCTCCAAGCGGTTTTGATAAAGAAAATACAATTATAATAGGATGTGCTGGTGATACAGGAGAAATTCAAGGTGATGCTAATTACGAAGGAGCATGGTTTGCTGCAAAACACATAAATGAAGCTGGTGGTGTTGATGTTGGAGGAGTAAAATACTACATTGGTGTTACCAAAGAAGATACAGACGAATCTAATCCTAATCTTGTAACCTCTAGGGGAGTTGATGCTGCAAGAAGACTTATATTCGATAAAGAAGTTGATTTCGCAGTAGGTGGTTTCAGATCGGAAGCATTATTAGCATATGTGGAAGAGTTCATGGATGAAGAAATTATCTTTATTGATACTGGTGCTGCTACTGATATTTTCTGTACAAATGTTATGACCGATTATGATACATACAAATATTTCTGGAGATTTATGCCTATTAATTCAAGTTCACTAGGGATGCAAATATTGCAAACATTAGCAGGTTTTATCTTAACAATGAATGCTACCTATCCTAATGAAGATATCAGTACATTTGGCATTCTAGCAGAAGATTTAACCTGGGTAGATACTTTAGTGGCTGCTTGTGCAGATTACTTACCTGTTTTTACAGGTATGAAAGCAAAAGTTCTAGACCCAATCAGATATGATATTACTCTTAGTGCTGCGGACATGAATACCCATTTAGCTTCATTTCAAGAGGATGGATGTGATATTTTAATTCCAGTCATTTCCGCTCAAGGTGGAGTTTTGATGATGCAACAATATGCTGCTAACGAATATGATTACCTTATCTTTGGTATTGACGTTCAGTCCCAATTAGATACTTTTTGGAAGTCTAGTGGAGAATCATGCGCTTATGAGACAATCATGCAAACATTACATAAAACTAATAAAACTGAGAAATCTATTGCATTTTGGGATGCGTTTATCGCACAATTTAAACATGAACCGCTTTATATTGCATGTGGGGCTTATGATGCTGTAAATGCGCTTGCTAATGCTATTGAAGCAATTGATTCATTAGACACAGATGATATTATTGCTGAGATGGAGACTTGGACAACAGATAATACTGAACGTCCTATTGGTGTGTCTGGAGAATCAGCATGGTGGCCAAATTCTCACGATCTTGTCGCGGGTTATCCTTATGGATTTACATTATGGTGTCAATGGCAACCTGATGGATCTAAGAAGGTAGTTCCAGCTGCTATTTATACACCATACGCGCCTTGGTTGCACACAGCTGATTATCTTGTTGCACCATGGGTCGATGAGGCATGGTCTTAAAAGGCAGTTTAATAAATTCAATTTATAATTTTTTTTTTTTTTTTATTATATAAAAGATAAAAATGAAGATAAGCTCAATTTATACTCGTATTTTCTTTTTATAAAAATGTAAAAAGATCAGCTTTATAAGATATGAGATAAAATATTAATAATAATATTAAATGATTTAGAATGAGAAGATATTTATGAATGGAGATATTCTTAATTTTTTATTCAATGGCACTTTAAATGGAGCTGTTTTTTCGTTGATAGCTCTTGGTTATTCCTTAGTGTATGGGGTAGGAAAAATTATGAATTTGTCTCATGGGGCTTATTTCATGTTAACTGGATATTTGCTTTTATGGTTTCTTGATTTTTGGCCTGATTATTTATTATTTAATGTAATTATTGCTTTAATTATTGTCACTATACTTGGAGGTCTTACTTATTTAATATTAATCAAACCCTTACAAGATACTCATGTTGGTGTTGTTTTAATCACTTTTGGATTAGCCTTCTTCCTTGAGCAGTTGGCTTTGATAATTTCAGGTACTGAATCTTATGCAGTTAATGATTATATTCTAATTTCTGGAACTTCAGAAATATTTGGATACTCAATGATTAATCAATTCCTATTCGTCATTATCATGTCATTAATTATTGTATCATTATTTGCTCTATTCATTAATAAGTCAAAAATAGGTAAATCAATTAGAGCAGTTTCCCAAGATAGAGAAGCTGCAACACTTATGGGTATTAATGCCAATAGAATTCTACTTTATACTGTTATAATCTCCGCATTCCTTGCAAGTATAGCTGCAGTTTTATATATACCTGCGGCTGCTATTAATGGCCCTACAATGGGTTGGGAATTTTTAACAAATTCATTTGCAGTAGTGATTTTAGGAGGGATGGGAAGTCTAGTTGGAAGCGTTATTGGAGCCTATATAGTAGGATTTGTAACTAGCTTCACAAGTATTTACATTCCTAATGGCCCTTCTTGGGCTCATTTAATCCCCATTATAGTTATTATTATCATGTTGGTAATTAGACCTCAAGGATTATTTGGAAAGAAAGAACTTAGGTGATAATTAATAAATTAAAACCTTATGAGGAGATAATAGAAAAATGACAAGGTATAAAATAAAAGAAAAGATGCGTGATTTACCAGGTTATTTAAAATCTTGGGTAACGACTTTTTCTGGAGGATTAACTGTAGTTTGTTTAGCTATTCTTACTGTTCTACCATTCCTATCTACTGATCAGAGTTTCATAAATTTCTTCTTACCCCATTTTACATTAGCATTGATATTTGCAATTTTCGCAGCAAGTTGGGATTTACTTACAGGGATTTCAGGACAAATTAGTTTTGGACATGCAATTTTCTTTGGAATATCTGGTTATCTTTGCGCTTACCTAATTGATTATCAAAATTTTCCTATTTGGTTATCAATTATTCTTGGTTCTTTAGGAGCAGTATTTTTTGGATTACTAATTGGGATTCCATGCTTAAGATTAAAAGGTCCATATCTAGCACTAGGAACTCTCGTATTCAGCTTAATTTTATTAAAACTCTTTTTATTAGGATCGCTTTCACATATATTTTTTGGTTCTGAAGGAATTTCGGGTTTACCATCCTTATCTGAAAATCCTATAGTAGAATATCTAATTGTATTCATATCAGCAATAGTTATTTTTATAGTTTTAATTCAAATTAGTAAATCTAAATTAGGAACCATTTTTAAATCTATTCGTGATGATGAAACGGGAGCAGATGCTTCAGGAATCAATACAACACGATATAAAATTTATGCTTTTATGATAAGTGCGTTAATTGCTGGATTAGCAGGAGCTTATTATGCCCTATCTACTACTTCAGTAAACCCCTCAGGAAATTTTGGACTTGTCATTTCATTTTTTGCTATTCTTATGGCATCTTTAGGAGGATTAACTACTATTATTGGGGCTGCATTAGGATCATTCTTCTTCATTTTTTTTGAATATATTCTAATAGAGATTGGTGTGGTTGAGATTGGCGCCTTTGCATTTGATGTTGGCTTATGGAAATTTGCAATATTCGCCATAATTTTAATTACTGTTGTTAGATTTGCTGAACATGGGATTTTAAGACCTATTTTAGAACATCTGAAAGATTTCTGGGATGTCTTAATGGGTAGATAAGATATAGGTTAAATGGAATAAAAATTTAAATGTGATTAATAATGGGAATTATTCTAGAGGTTAAAAATTTAACAAAAAAATTTGGTGGTTTAACAGCTGTAAATGATTTCAGTTTTGAAATCAAGCGAGGAGAGTTTATTGGCTTGATTGGACCAAATGGAGCAGGTAAAACTACTGTATTTAATTTAATATCAGGATTCGAGAAAACTAATTCAGGTACAATTTATTTTGACGGAATTGATATTACTAGAATGCGCCCTTATAAAATAGTGAATCTAGGGATTGCTCGAACATTTCAATTAGTTAGATCATTTAAATTTTTAAATTTACTTGATAATATTATTGTTCCAAGCCTTTCAAAAAGAGGTAGAAAGAGTTCGAAAGAGATTGGAACTGATGAGTATGCTAGTTCAATTCTAGCATCAGTTGGACTTGTAGATAAAGCGAGAATTCCTCCGGTTATTCTACCTCATGGCGATCTGAGAAAGTTACAAATTGGTAAAGCAATCGCTAGTAACCCACAATTACTTTTGCTTGATGAGCCATTTAGTGGACTTTCTCATGAAGAACAAAAGGTCATTAATGATTTAATAATAGAATTATATGAGGATGGCGTAACAATTTTTATTACTGGTCATGTATTACGTGAATTAATGAATCTAGTACCGCGTGTGCTTGCAATGCATCAAGGGAAATTAATTGCCGATGGCCCTCCTCGTGAAGTTGCTAATAATAAAATTGTGCTTGAAGCATATTTAGGTAGAGGTGACGAATTTGCTTGAAATAAAAAAAGTATACCATTATTATGGGAAAGCTAAAGCTCTTGAAGAAATTAATTTAAAAATCGAAGAAAAAGCTTTAGATGCTGTTATTGGTCCTAATGGAGCTGGAAAATCTACGCTTCTCAGAGTAATATCAGGTTTAGAAGAACCTGATAGAGGAAAAATCGAGTTTCTAGGGGAAAGGATTGATGAGTTAAAACCTCATAGAATTGCAAAAAAAGGAATTTCTCATTGTCCAGAACGTCGTAAGTTGTTTTATGATATGACAGTTATGGAGAATCTTAGATTGGGAGCATACACATTAAAAGATAAGAAAAAATTCCATGAATTATTAGATTTTATTTTTGAAATATTCCCTCGTCTTAAAGAACGAGAAAAACAACGAGCTGGAACTTTAAGCGGTGGAGAGCAACAAATGCTAGCAATAGCACGTTCATTAATGTCCAATCCAAAACTACTTTTAATGGATGAACCCTCGTTAGGTTTGGCTCCTAAAGTCAAGAAAGATATTTTTAAAGCAATTGAAAAAATAAAGCAAGAAGGTACAACTACTTTGTTAGTTGAACAGGATGCGATTTTAGCAATGGAGGTTGCTGAGTATATTCATGTTCTTGAAGAGGGAAAAATTGAAATGAGAGGATCAAAAGAAGAATTAAAGAGAGAACCTCGAATAAAAGAGGTATATTTAGGTATATAAGGTGATTGGATTTGTCTGCTTCCTTAGAAAAATTGTTGAGAGATGCAAGAATAGATTTAGTGTTATCACGGGTAGAAAAAGATCTATCAATTATTGATCAAATAATAGGGCATATAAATAGTGATATTAGGTCTGTTAAGTTCAATTCTATCCACGTTTTAGGCGAATTGGGTAAAAAGTCCGTAAATTCTATCTCAAAATTAATAAATTGTTTAGAAGATAATGATTGGAGTATTCGTCGTGAAGCTGCTCGTGCATTGGGAAAAATAGGAGAAATAGCGAAGGAGTCTATACCTCAATTATCCAAGTCATTAGAAGATAATGAGGATTCAATTCGAGAAGAAGCTGCAATTGCTCTCGGAAAAATAGGAATCCCTACTCAAGATTCAATTAACAATTTGATTAAAGCATTACAAGATAAAAGTGAAAATGTTCGAACTAAGGTTGCTATAGCGCTTGGAGAATTGGGAACTGATGCGTATGAAGCGATTCCTAAGTTAATGATCAGCCTTAAGGATGTTAGTTGGACTGTAAGAACTGCATCAGCCCGATCAATCAGTAATATTGGAAGAGGTTCGATAAAAGCACTACCTAGTTTAATTAATGCTCTTGAGGATAGTGATTGGAGAGTTCGTAATAGAGTTATTAATACATTAGCAGACGTAGGAGAAGAATCAGTCCCAAGTCTTTTAAATGTATTAAATCATAAAAATGAGATAGTGAGAAAGGGAGCTCTTGATACTTTAGGTGAAATGAAAATAAGTGATCCTAAAATTATTGAAAAAATTGGATATTTGCTAAATGATAAAAAAGAAGCTGTTCGCGGAAAAGCTGCTGATGCATTAAGAAGTATTGGAAAAGAAGCAGTTCCTACGTTAATTAATTCATTTGAAACATCTGGTGTAAAAATGAAGAACATTATAATTTCTGCCTTAGGAGGTATTGGGGTTGATGCTATAGAAGCCATACCTGTCTTAATTGAAATTTTAAGAATACACGAACAAGAAGTAGAATATATCCCTACATTTATTAATAAGATTAAAAGATCACTTTTAACATTTTTTAAGGATCCATTATCAAGAAAAAGTTCTGTTAGAGTAGAAACAGCAAGAGCATTAGGAAAAATTGGAATTAATTCTGAAGATGCTGTTTATGCTCTTAGGAAAGCTTTAAATGATCCAAAAAATGTTGTTCGACATGAAGCAGCACTTTCTTTAGGTAAATTAGGATCAACAGCAAAGATAGCTATTCCATCATTAATAACTGCCTTAAAAGATGAAAATCCTGATGTTAGATGGAGATCATCTGAAGCATTAGGGTTATTAGGCGTTAATACGGAGGAAGTTATTTCCGGTTTAAATGATCTAATTCATGATAAGTGTGATTATGTATGTGAATCTGCTATTAATGCGTTAGATTCTCTTACTGAGGAAAACCATTAATATTATTAACACATCATCAAATCCCGCTTGTTTTAACAATCGTTCAATATCAACCATTTTATTAACTCACACTTTTTTTCATTTTGATTTTTAATCAGATTGTTATAATTTTAATAGAGGATTGCCTTAATAATTGTGAATAGTGAAGGGAATTTTCTAATTTCAGCAATTTTGAATGTTTTTACACCATTAATTATGTAATTATTATTAAATTTTAGTCTCTTATGTAGGAATAGTTTTAATAGTAATTAACTTTCTTTAAATATAATATTAAGTCAACATTATTAGATCAAACATTTTCAAAAAATAAAAAAAAAGAAAAAATTAGAAGAAATGTGATATTAAAATGAGTGAAGACCCTTATTCAGATAAACCATGGGTAAAAAATTATGATGAGGGCGTCCCTGCCACTATTGATTATCCTGAAATAAATGTATATGAATTTCTTGATAATTCAGCAAAAGATTTTGGTGGTCGAACTGCTATTTGGTTTTTGAAAAATAAAATATCTTATAAGAAGTTAAAAGATATAGCTGACAGATTAGCTACAGCTTTGGTCAATTTAGGTTTAAAAAGAGGAGATGTTGTAGCAATCATGATACCAAATTTTCCTCAATTTGCAATGGCCTATTATGGGATCTTGAAAGCAGGGGGAATCGTTACTGCTTGTTCTGTTCTACACACCGAACATGAGCTCGCTTACCAGTTAAATGATGCTGGAGCTGAAATTATTATAGCATCGGATAATCAAGTAGAAAAAATAAATAAAATAAAAGAAAGAACACGCCTTAGACATGTAATTATTACAAATGTGTTAGATTATTCACCTATGGCTCCAAGAAACCCACCAGAAATCTCGGGAACTATGCAATTTCTAAATTTAATTAATAATACAAAGCCTAATCCACCTACATTTGAAACGAATCCAAAAGAAGATATAGTTTGCCTTCAATATACTGGAGGTACTACGGGATTACCTAAAGGAGCAATGCTTACTCACCATAATATTGTGTCAAATTGCGTGGCTGTAGTAACATGGGCGGGTCAAGAATTTAGGAGAGGAAAAGAAACGATCCTTACAAATCTACCATTATTTCATATTTATGGTCAAACTGTATGTATGAATATACATATTTATATGGGATCAACACTAGCTTTAAACCCTGATCCTCGAGATCAAAAATCTCTATTTGAAGTAATAAAGGCTACTCATCCTACAATGTTTCCAGGAGTACCAACAATGTATATGCGCTTATTAGAAAGAGATGACCTTGAAGATTATGCTAAAGATTTAAGATCTATTAGAATTTGTAACACAGGAGCTGCTCCAATGCCACCAGAAGTTCAGAAAGATTTTGAAGAAAGAACTGGGGGTAAAATACTCGAAGGATATGGGTTGACAGAAACCTCACCAGTAACAAATAGCAATCCATTTAACGGTCAAAGAAAAATCGGTTCTGTTGGAATGCCAATTCCTGATACAATAGTTAGAATTGTAGATATTGATGACTATACTAAAATTCTACCTCTCGGAAAAGAAGGAGAAATTATAATACAAGGTCCTCAGGTTATGAAAGGATATTGGAATAAGCCAGATGCTAGTGCTTATCAATTAAAAGATGGATGGTTATTAACTGGAGATATCGGAAAAATGGATGAGGATGGATACTTTTACATCGTAGACAGAAAGAAAGACATGATAAATGTTAGCGGATTTAAAGTGTATCCTAGAGAAGTGGAGGATGTATTATTTGAAAATGAAGTTATTGAAAATGTAGCTATCATTGGTATCCCTGATCCTGAACTTCCAGGAAGTGAAAAAGTTAAAGCCTATGTTGTATTGAAAGATGGCTATAAAGAAACAGAAGAAATGAAAGCTGAAATCAAGGAATTCTGTAGAAAAAATGTAGCGCCATATAAAGTACCTAAATTTATTGAATTTAGAAAAGAATTACCTGAAACATTAGTAGGAAAAGTTCTTCGTAAAGATTTGAAGGAGATAGAAGCCAGAAGACGTGGAGAAGAAGTATAAATTAAAAAAAGATTTTTTATTCCATATTTTTATTTTTCCATTTTTTTAAGAAGTTCTTAAATTTAAAATCAGAAATACCAAGTGAATTTATTTCTTCCTTAGTCTCATTTAATTTGGGTTTATTTTTTGATTTAAATGATAATTCCCAATCGTAATATGAAACTGCTTTTGACATAATTCTTATACCTAATTTTATACAAATAAATTACTACAGAGTATAGGTTTTCTAATAGCTGGAAAAATAATACAAATTTGTATATTTAGATTTATGTTTTATAATCTATAATACGTACCGAAAGACCATACTGGTTAAATTTATAAAGGTTTTTTAGGGTAAACTTTCATATATCTTACAGTAGCGAAGTGTCCGACAAAATTGTTTTATTTAAGATTTATATTAATACTTTCTCAAATAGCCTCTATCTCAAATTATCTTAAATTTTAAAAATTGAAGAAATATAATAAAAACAATGATAAAAATATAATACAACTTATGGATTTTATAAAGCCGACAAATGATCTTTTTAATTCCAAACATTTCGGTAATATTCGTTTTTATTGTTAAAATATAACGCCTTCGATTCTAATTGAATTAGTAACTAAAAAAATTTCCTTTTTATTAGTAGTTTTTCTTATTTTAAAAGGCAGCAATTCAAGAAGGAAACGGAAATATGTTCTCTTTTCCTTTAAATACTTCTGTCATGACAAGATGGTTTATCTTATGGTTCCTTATAGTTTAGATGCAAAAACTCTATAATATGACCGAGGATGTCCGTAGTATCAAAGTAAACAAATTTTGCCGTAGAAATTATACCTCCTAGAACTTGTTTCAAACCTTTTGAATCCCATTCTTTAATTTTCTCATCAATATTTTCAACTAGATATCCTATATGATGAAGACCAACATTTTCTTTCTCTAAAAATGTATGAAATATTGACTCACTATCTTGAGGCTCAATCAAATCTATCTGTAGCTTTCCAATCATGGATCTTGCTACTTTTACTACACCCATTTCAACCCAAATAAACTTTTCTATACCAAAAAGACTCTTGAATTTTTTAACTGCTTCTTCAACATTTTCATTTACAAATCCAATATGATGGATCTCACCGAACATTGATTAATATCACCCTTAATTCGTTTAATATTAAAAAATTCTTTCTTTGGATTTAAAAATTATCTTTTTCAAAAAAATAAGAAAGAATTGGTAGTTTAAAATTAGATTAATAGGGATTTGGGACAATTTTTATCAACTATTAAAAAAAAAAATACTAGAACCAAAAATCCACTTTTCCTTCTATATCCTCTCTAAATTGCCTATTAAATCCTTTATATATATCCTTTTGAATTATATATTTCATAATCTCATCAGTACCACCACCTATTCGGTGGAGCCTTATATCCCTCAGTAACCGTTCTACGGGATATTTGTTTGTGTAACCAATATCACCCATAATTTGTAATGCTTCATCACAAATCTTGTGTGTATTTGTGACAACAAACAGTTTGCACGTAGCAGCAAGTGCGGAGTTTTGTGATTTTCTATATGCTCTAAGGTATAAAGCCTTTCCTGCTTCGTAGTTGGCAACCATTTCAGCAATTTTAAAACTTATTCCTTCAAATTCACTTATGGGTTTTTTAAACTGAACCCTTTCCTGAGAATATTTTATTGCAATTTCGATTGCTCGTTTAGCTACTGCCAGGGCTTGTAATGACATAGCCACCCTTTCTGGACCAAGGAATTGTTGCATACTTGAAATTGCAGACGTTCTCTTTTTCTGAGATCCTTCGGTTGTAGGTTTTAATTCCCTGTAAAATAGGATGTTTTCTTTGGGAACATTGACGTCTGTAAACTTCAAATGCCCCAGGTTTAGACCATGAAGTCCCATTAATTTGTATTCTTCAAGCATTTCAAACCCCGTAAAATCGGATTCAACAATAAATGCTCCGTTTCGTCCGTAAACAACCATTATATCGGCTACACTACCGTTAGTTATAAATCTTTTTTCTCCGTTAAGCATAAAATCACCATCTTCGTCCTTTCTATAAAGGGTTTTCATCCTTGAAAGATCGGATCCTGCATCGGGTTCGGTAAAACAAAAACATCCTTTTTTTTGCCAGTTACTATAGGTTTAATGTATTTCCCGAGAGTTTCTTCTTTTCTAAAGAATCTTATCAAACCTGCGGGATAAACGGATGAACCCCGCACCATATCATAAACCAAACTCTCATATGATAATGCCTCTGATAGCAACATATCTTGGAAATAAGAACCACCCCTACCTCCCAATTCTTTAGGATACGTTAATCCAAGTAAACCCTTTTTTCCTAAAGGTTCCAAAACATCCCAAACATTTATTTTACCATCTTCCATATCTTGCGTTTTAAGGGCAACTTCTGAAGCAATCAGTTCACAATTTCTTTTTTAAACTCAATATCTTTTTCACTGAGAGTTTCGTGATCAATCACAATTCTTTTCATTTTTCATCAATTTACTTGTAGATTCAATACCAATTTGCTAAATTTTCTATAAATAATTTGAATAAACCAAATCATATAATCTTTCTCACAGTATAGATAATTATATTTGACTTTTTTGAGATTTTTACAATTCCTTAAACATTTTTTTTGTTTAAATCAAATAAAGCATGACAAATCTTTTTGAATAGATTTTTTATTATAATCTGAAGTCAATAATTCCTCAAGTTCAGGGAACTCAAAAGGGAAAATATTTTCAAAAGCTCTTTTTAGCAGTTCAACATATTTTCTTCTGTCATATTCATGTTTCTTAGCATCAAATAAATCTGAAAGAATAACCTTCTTTTCAGGAAAGTCAGGATTGGCATCAGCGTTAAGAATAATATACCTCACATTCTTTCCGGCCGAAGCTACTACCCCTGACCGTTCTAATTGTCTAGCAGCGACTGCCTGGTAACTATTAACTTTATATTGATTTGGTCTGCGAGATATTCTTTGACGAATTGTAAGTTCCTCTCTTGATACCTTTCCGGAATAGACTCTTTCTACATATTCATAGAGCTTTTTCTTAGCGTCTGGTACTCTTTCCATGAACTCTTCAACAGTTTCTGCTCCTTGAAATATGTCAATAAAGGCATACTGAGCATCTTTTACAATTTTTGGCATATCTCTGCGCCGGACTTCAATCCCTCTTACTTTTATTTCCCCATTACTTTTGATACCCCAATAGTGACTGAGAGCAGGAACATCTGGTTCAGCCCTAGAGGGAAGAAAGACGATTACATTGTATCTTCCTTCCCAGTTCATGGGAATACTGGTATGTTCAGTGATTTCGCTCGCAATTTTTTTTGTTATTTCGTCGAACTCTTTTGGAGCTCGATTTTTCGTGTCCTTGAGCCATATTGAATCCACAATTCCATGAATTATTTGACACTCATGCTGTTCGGCAATTTCTGCAGCACGCATCAGGAATTCTCGAGCAAACGCACAGACCGTTTGATGTGCTTCTATCTTTCCAAAACGGGCGTTTTTAAATCCTAAATATCCAAAACTCACAACGAGTACCCATTTTAGTGCGATATCTGTGAACTTGTACCGAAGATCATCATGAGTTTTGTTGTATTCTTTATACTCTAATCGTTTTTCTAAGGGCAGACTAATCGATTTTGAAATAATGCCTTGTCTCTTGCTGCAAATATGGAAATTAAGCCCAGGTACCTTAATTCCAGTTCCATCATCTTTACAGCATTTACAGTTAATTGTTTCAGAAGAGATATTGAATTTCGCCATCAGTGAAGGATACATTGAAGAAAAGTCAAGCTCTACTACTTGATCAAATACCCCAATTATTGGCTCAAAGATATGCCCTCCTCGATCGCCTCTTATTAACTCCATACCGTTTCTAAATCCTTCAGGACTTTTTTTGAAAGGAGGAACGAGGTGATCAAGTTTGTAAGCATTGTAAAACTGAATGGATTGTAAAGCACCCCCGATTGTAACTCTACATAATCTTTGCATTGGTATCCGCGAAATACGGGCAACTTCGATCACACCAGGGATATTCCCGTCACTGAAGTGTAAACTTGCATAAGTTGCAGTGTCTAGATGGAATCGTCCAGTAAAGTAAACCTGAGTTTTTGAGCGTCGGAAGATTATCCCATATGACATATAATGGTCAGAACTTCCCGAAAGGTTAAAAATGCAGTTTCTAAGTGATGTTCTATTCCTTGAAAAAAAAAGATCCTTTGAAACACGATTCACAGAGGCTCGGGCAGCCAGATATGGAAATAAAAACTCATCTCCATTATGAGTAAGTATAATATCGGGGTCAAGCCGTTCAATAACCTTACTAATTTTTCTCAAAGTTTCTGCTTCATCTGCCTCGTCAATTAGGATTTTTTGCTTTTTGTATCCATCAGCTCGTGGCACATTATTTTCATCATTTTCGATGATACTAACTTCGGCATATTCAAGAGTATCATTAAAATAAGGACGTATTCCCTGCTGTCGTATTTTGATATCTAACCACACAGCCTTTAAAGGAGGTAAGTCGTAGAATAATTCTTCATTGTCATCTTTTAATTCCAAAGAGATTAATCGCATCAATTCTTCATTACTATTCTTCCTTTTCTCAGTTTTTACCTTGAAACTACAAGAAGACATTGGAAATAAGTCATTTACATAGAAATACATCTGAGAGATTGGAAGATCTGTGTTATACAATGTAAAGAGCCCAATTTCATCAATTTGTTTAATTGTTTTTTTAAATACAGAAGGTTTTACAACAGAAACCCCAAATATTTTTGTTTTGTTATGATCCTCGAGCTTTACATACTTTTCACATATTCTCACATCTTTTACATTTTGATGGGACTTGAGAATTTGCTTAAATCTCTTAAAGTCCTTGCCAGTATGTTTTCGTGGTGTTGCAAAGAATTCGGGAGCAAATTCGTGAAAGATGTTTATAACTTTTTGCTCTTTTATTGTTTTCACCCAAAGAATAACTCCGCTACTACAAGTAGAAACATCTAAAAGCCAACCATCAAATTGCTCCTGACAATCCAATTTAATCTTATCCTTTAATCTTTTCTTCTAATTCGTTTACTTTTTTCTCCAATATTATAATCTTCTTTTCCTGCTCAATCGCAAAAGAGATAAAAAGAATTTCGGAAAGCATAGGGCGAGCGCTCAAACTCCCAGCATCGGCATGAATTCGTGCAAAATTCATCAGTCTATCAAAGACTTTCTGTTCTTCAGGGCGAAGTGCTCTTTTAAAATCTTTCCAACTTTCGATTTCGTGTTCCAATGCAGGTCTAAAAGAAGGAACAGTCCTACCCATAATAATAACCACAAGAAGTAATTTTTTAAGAGATTTAAAAAAAAATACATTGACAATTTTTCGATTTTTGTTTTGAAATTCACGTTTTCGAAAAATGCATGTTAATGTCTGTAAGCGATATAGAATATTATATACCTATTTTGCTAAATTTTTTAATTTCCTTTAGTTTAAATAATATTATGTTCATTTTTTTGGATAAATTAATTAGTTCCGAAGATAAGGAACAACAAACATTTTTAATTCCAGAACCTCGCTACTTCAAATTGAAAAATTTGAAAAAATTGAAAATTACTGAAGAGACAAAATTATTTACCAACTTAGAAGAAGAACATTTATTTATAATTGAACAGCTTCAAGAAAGATTAGAATTTTTTGGATTGAAAATGAATTTAGAAGTTCATAAAGTTCAGGAGATTAATGATTTTCCAGCTATTGAATCAAATTTAGAAGCGATAAGACATATAATTCCGGAAGATCTTTATAATTCGATTAAAAACGAAAAAAATTTTATTGAACAAGGATATATCTTAGTTTCTGAAGAATCTAGTGTTTTAATAGAAGCATCTACTCCTCAAGGTTTATTTTACGGAATTCAAACTTTACTCCAATTACTGAACTCAAGTCAGAAAAAATTATCATTAAGCGAATTAAAGGTAATAGATTTTCCTGCCTTAGAAATTAGGGGTATTTCAGATGATATATCACGAGGACAAGCACCTACCATTAAAAGCTTAAAGAAATTTATTAAAGAACTGAGCCATTACAAGATAAATCAATATTATCTAGTTTATATGCAAGATATGTTTAAGTTTACTAATCATCCTGAAATTAGAAAAAATAGAGGGGCTTATTCAAAAGAAGATATAATAGAATTGCAAAACTATGCAAAAAAATTCTTTATTGAAATTATACCAATTTTTCAAACTGTAGGTCATTGGGATAATATTTTACACCGTCCTGATTATTGGAAATATGGTGAATTTCCTGGTTCCAATAGTTTAAATATCACTAATGAAAAAATTTATGAGCTCTTGGATGATATGATTGGTGATTTAAGTAAGGCTTTTAAATCGGAGTATTTTCACATCGGTGCTGATGAGAGTTGGGATGTTGGAAAAGTAGCTTCAAAGAAGCATGTTGAAGATGTTGGTATTGGAAGAACTTATCTAAATCATTATAAGAAGGTGTATGATATTGCTAAAAAATATGGGTATAAAAAAGTCATTATTTATCATGATATTCTATATAAATATAGAGAGATTCTTGAAGGTTTACCCAAGGATATGATAATAATGTATTGGAAATATAACACTAAAGCAAGTCATCCAATTTTAAATGAAATAAGAGATTATGATTATCCTGTAATAGTTAGCCCTTCGATAATGGATTTCAATCGAATTTTTCCTTCGATTGATAAATATGAAAAAAATATTATAAAATTACTCAAGTTTGGGTATGAGAAGGGAGTAATTGGGGAAGTAACCTCAAGTTGGGGGGATTATCAAAACAAAGAAATTAGAGAAAATAGATTTTATGGTTTTATATTTTCTGCGGTAGTCGGATGGAATCCTTTAAAAGAATTAAATATCATATATTTTTGGAAATGTTTATTTATTCATTTTTTTGGAATAATAGATAGTAAATTAATACAAATTTTTAGTTCAATTCGCTCACTCCAAGATGAACGAAAATTACATATTAGCCCAACAGCATATTACAATCATTTTTTTGCACATCCTTATGCAAAAAAATCTCGGAGATATAAAAAAAATATTAAGATTTCCGGATTTAAAAAATTAATAGAAGAATTGAATGAAATAATTAAGAATTGCGATGAGTTAGAAAAAATTGTTCCTAAAAATAAAATAAACATTTCTAACCTTGCTTTTGTCGCAAAACATATTAAGTTTTATTGTAAAAAAAGAATAAATTCAAAATCTTTAATTGGTTACTTTCCTATTAAAGAGAATTATAAGAACCAAAAAATTAAAGAGATCCAAGAACTAAAAGATGAATTGAACCATATAATTGATGAATATGAATATCTATGGATGAAATGTGCTAGAAAAGAAGGTTTTGAATCGATAAAAAAACGTTATTTATGGTTAATAAAATTTTATAATGACAAAATTGACCAATTAGAAAGAAACGTTAGATGGGAAAATCCTAACATCCCTAGTGAACTAATTTATTTAGATAGTGAAGGATTACACAGAGTTCATACAACATTTTATAAGAAAGTAATAAATATTGTTGGAAAAATAGAACAAGCATATTTACAAGTTATTGCTGGAACCTTTGCTAAAATTTTTATAAATGATTCAGAGGTAGGCCATATTATTACTCGACACTCCCTTAATTTTGTTGTTCTAGAAAATAATATTAAAATTTTTGATATGAAAGAGTATCTAAAACAAGGTGAAAATCTAATAATGATTGAAAATATAGATTTCATCGGTGGTTTCTGCCCAATAAATGTTTATGGTGAAATTAATTTAACTACAGAGGAACAAATAAAAATTAAAACAGATAAAACATGGAGAGCTACAAGAGAATTAAATAAAGATTGGAAAGAAGTGAAAAGTTTTGGCAGACCTCCAAAAGCTATTGGTGGTTTATCTTATCCTGATTTTAAAAATTCTTTACATTCAAAAGGAGATGATGGAATAGCTTTCATAAATACAATTGCTAGTAGGAGAGCTAAAAAAAAGTTCTGGAGGTTAAAGTTAGTGTATAAACTTTTTAACAGATTCGATATTTTAGAATAAAAATTTAGGACTCTCATCTTTAATTCTCTTTCATTTGTATTTTCTTACCTTTACATTCAGGGCATAATATTTCATCAAAATCTTCTAAATCACTTCTATAAACCCAAATACTTCCATTCCCCTTACATAACTTACATATTTTCACATCTCCTTTTGGATAGACAAAATAGGTTATCTTTTAAATCACCTCTCTTAAACTCAGGATAAATAATTTTTTTTGTTTTTCATGAAGTTTGAAATTTCTAGAATCCAATAATCTAAGAGTCTTCCACCTATTTAAGTGTTTTTATGAAGTTTGAGATTTATAAACAAATTATGAAGAGTGAGCTTTATTCAACACTAAAAGAAAAATTAAATAGTACTAAATTTTTTTAATACTAACAATAAAAAGATGATGTAAGAATTATGGCTGAAGATTTAAATAAAATGCATGCACCATGCGGAATATATTGTGCTAGATGTCCAGGTGTAAAAGCTTCTGGATGTAAAGGGTGTCGTGAACAGAAAGGACAGATCCTCAAATTTCCCGTATGTAAGACTTATGAATGTGTCACTAGCAAGGGGCATGATTTTTGTTATGAGTGTGCTGATTTTCCCTGTGAAATGTTACAACCTATTGTAAATTTTGAAATTTTTACCCCACATAATTCTAAAGTGTATAATTCAATCATGATACAAAAATTAGGATTAGAGGAATGGAACAAAATCTGTGATGAAAAAACTACTCTTTACTATAAAGGTCGCAAAATTCAATATGGTGGAGATAAATTAACTTTGGAAGAAAAAGATCCGAATATGTATAAAAAAAAGGAAAAAGATTAAACGTATTATTTTTAAAAACTCAAATTTAAAATTGTGTTATTATAGCACAGTGATCGGAACTAATTGAGCAATAGACAGTACTAATTTTTGGTATTAAGTCTGGAGAACACATTATATAATCAATCCTTTTATGGGGATTATGAGCATCATCAAAATCACCTGTATAACCAGGATCAGAATTTAGTAATCTATAAGTATCAGTAAAGTTCAGAGTCGAGGTACTGTTGATTAATGAATATTCTGTAGAATCTGGTTCATGATTAAAATCACCCATCCATATTATTCTCTCACAAGGTATTTCTTTTTCAATTTCATTAACAATAAAAGGTACTTGTACTAATCTGTCTTCTGAGTTTGTTGACAAATGAGTTACAAATATGACCCAAATTGATGAATTTATTTGGACTTCGGCTCTTATTAAAGATCTTGGTCTTTCAGATGGAATAGCTAGAGGTAAAGGAATGATTTCTGCTTCTAATATGGGATACTTGCTCAAAATAACATCTCCATAATGTTTATAAAACGTAAATCCAAAAAAGTAATACATATTAAGTTTATGGGCTATAAATGATGGTAAATCTACAAATGAAGTTTTCATTGCCCCCAAGTCAACTTCATTTAGTCCTACTATGTCGGGATCATTTTCCTTGATATCTTGTATAAGACGATTAGTATGAAAAATGTCATCATCTCCGATAGCGGTATGAATATTCCACATCATGAATTTAGGATTTGGATTTTGAACAGGTGCAGATTTACGATCTTGAATTACAACGCCAATAGCAATACCATAGATTATAACAACACATATAAACAATATTCCAATGGGTTTACTCAAATTTAATGTGCGTTCTTTTGGAGAAAATGTTAATTTTATAGTTTTTAATTCATAAATTAAAACTAAAACCATACCAGTAACTATTTGAATTATTAGATGTGTTATTAATGACATATATTCATACCATAGAATCTCAACATGGAGAATGATAAAAAACATGTTTGTAAGAAAAAAGATTATAATCCCAATCAACAGTTTTTTAGGAGAATCAAAAGTATAAAAATTGAATAAATACGATATATATAATAGAATGGAAAAAACCCCAATTACCGTCATGAATGAAATGTAAATCGAAGAAATTAAGGTAAAATCATTTTCAATTATGAAAAGTGCAAATATTGTTAAGATACAAGTAATTCCAATAGAAGAGATAACGATCTTCTTTAGTATCTTTTGACTTAACGAAAATAAATATTTAATGATAATTACATAACTCAGTATTGCAGCAAGAAGTATCAATAAAATATAATAGGTGAATCCATAACTAGGCCAAATATTCAAAGAATTTGAAATTAAGTCATTTATGCTCAGATTAATTATATCATATGCTGAAAGTGCCATTGGATTAAAGATCCACATTATTGAAAAGATAAAAAGAACTCCTAAGATTACAAAGTGAAATAATGAGATGCTAGTTTTATTTGAATTTTTAATTTTTTCATCAATATCATAGATTACTTTCTTAAACTTATCAGGGTAAAAAAGATAACTGTTGAGGACAATTAGTATTGCTACAATAACAACTGTGGGAATGATTTTGCTAATATCTGATGTAAGACTTGATGAAATATTTATAGTTAAAAAGATAAATTGAATCCCCAATCCAATTATTACGCTTCCTAAAAAATGTGAAATACTTATATAAGAATCACTCACTTCCATTAAGAAAACAAAACCCATGAAGAAAATCAAGATCGTAAAAAGCATTATTAAATTAAGTACAAGAATTACACCGGGAGTAAGAATAAACTGAGTACTTATTCGAATTCCAGCAATGAGATAAAGACAAATATATGGTTTATACTTCTTTTCTATCTTTCCTGACATAAAGAAGACATATTCAAAGATTATAAGGAATACCACAATTATCAGCGCAGGCAATACAGTAAGGATCTCTGAAAAATTCAAGAAAATGTAAGCATTAATATCTACTAGGACATTATAAAAACTTTCTATAAATAGGTAAAATGTAATTCCAATAAGACAAATTGAACTAAAACTCCTATATTTCTGCATTTTTTATCAAATGAATTATACTATTATTTAATATAAAATTCAATCTGGAGGTTTATAATGGTTTTTACAAATTTATTCAAAAAAAGTGAGAGTTGTTGAAATATCTTAAGATTATTAAAATCACATTTATTTTGTAAAAATATAATTTTTTATGTTTATATTTTAATAGTTAATTATTATGGTTGAATTAAATATACTTCTAAATTTTATCGGTATGATCTTTGAACTTTTTATAATCATATTCGCTGCAGTTTTACTAATACTTATATTGAAAAAGTATTTAATTAAGCGTCATAAACTCACACGATTGCTTCTATTAATCTTCATAAACTATTTTATTGCTATTCTTTTTTCTTGGATATCAAAAGTTTTTGTAGTTTTACAATCAACTGTCGTACAAGATGGTTCCATAGTTGTTTGGATATATAATAGAATATTAGATTTTAGATTAAGTGAATTCTTCGTGACTATCGCTATTTTTTTATCCTATATCTTAAAAGTAAACGTTTTTGAAAAGGGATACACCGCCATACAAAAATATGCTGTGATAATCTATGGAATATTCTCAGGTTTTTATGTATTGATCATCTATGAGACAGATAACACATTACTAGATATTTTTGCCTTTTTAATTGTATTTTTATATATGGTTATGGTTTATGCCCCCTTTCTACGAAGAGCAATAGAATCTTATCGAACTGTTGAGGAGAAGACTTACAAACAAGCATTTTTATCATTAGCAATTATGTCAATTAGTTTTATGTTGATATTTCTCAATTTTGCGATTGATCGGGTATTAATCTTTTTAGGTAGCCCAGGGTTTACATTGTTTTATTTTTTAGCCTGGATTTGTGCGATAATAGGTATTTTTGGAGCATATTACGGATATATTAGACCAAAATCTAGTGAATAATAAATAATAATTTTTTAAAAACTTAACATTAAATTTTTTATATTTATTTTTTCTTAATTTATATTAAAGTTAATTGGAAAATAATAAGCCGTGATTTCTGTGGAAAAAATAATACAAGACATTTGGATACTAAATGATGCAGGCGCTGTCTTATATCACCGCGTTTTTGAAAAAAGCGTAGATGAACAATTAATTGGGGCATTAATATCTGCATTGAATCTATTAGCAGAAGAGCTAGAAAGAGGAGGATTATCTAGTTTTGAGTTAAAAGATAAAAAATACATTTTTATGAAGCAACATGGATTATCATTCATTGTAAATTCTTCAAAAAAGACTAAGGAGAAAAAAGTTAAAGAAGAGATGCGAAATATTGCTAATCGATTCTTTAATTTATACCCAAAAGAGATTTTTGAAAATTGGGATAATGATATAAGTATTTTTACTGATTTTGAAAAGCATATTGAAGATAGTCTACAAGATACTATAAAAAAATTTGAAAACGCTTTTTGGTGATAAATTTAAAACCATAAATCGAGTGTCATATTTCTTAAAGGAACCTTCTTCTTTGGTTCACATGGTTTCCACTTCAACAATCGCTTTTCAGGTAAATAAGGATGCTGAACAAGTGTATGTTCTATATATCGTTCGTCATCTTTTATCATTACTAACACACTTCCAAAATGGGAAAGAATTTTTCCACCTTTAGGTCTGAAAAGCGAATACTCGTTTAAAGGTGCCGTTATAATAATTAGTGGGTTTGTTTTCCAAAGTATTTTTTTTATTCCATCTATTGCTCTTAGCAGGTCTTCAAAGGTCTGTTTTTCGTAGCTTTCAAACAAGGTAGTAATTCCAGAAATCAAGACTACTTTAACATCTTCAAGTTTGGAAAGTTTGTTTTCTAAAAGCTCAACCATTTGATCCCAAGTAAACGCTCGGGCAATTAGAATATTCTCTAATACTTTTGTGGGCGATAAATTTTGTGAAACTGCAAATTTACTTATATTATAAGGGTTAAATCGATTATTTGCATCAATGAAGGCAACTCTAACACCATCCCCGAGCCCTCCATTGCTAAAGGATTTTTGAACAATAACAGAAGTTGTTATTAAAATATTAGTGGATACCTTCTTATCTCCATAGAGTAAATACACTAGATCACGATGAAAGCCTCCAGAAAGTAATTCATCTAAAGTCTTATCTCCACTTGAAATGAGTCGGAAATGGTTGTTCCTTTTATACACTTTGAATCCTGAATTAAACGACATTATATAAAGTAACAATTCTTCAAAATAAAACAGAGATACACCGACAATTTTCTGAAATACGTGCATTATGTCTACAGATTAGTAAATCTATTTCCTTTTTTAAGAAAAAATGTTCTTTTAAAAGTAATAGCGTTCCATAGGGATAGAGAGGGGGGAGAGTAAAAGTAAAAATAAATTGTGTTTAATTCTAAATTGATAAAAGGTGTCCGACAAAAAGCTCAAGACAATAGAATGCAATTAGGAGAAGAACATTACAAAAAAATTGTATCTATTGAATCTAAAATTTTTAGAGCATCGATAAATAGAATAAGAGCATCATTCTTAATTTATAAAGTTCATAACAGAAATATTGTTCTTTTTTTTTCGGCTGAATTAAACTTTATAATAAGTCACGTTAAATAATATATTATCATTCCTGTAATTTTAAAATTAAAAAAACTAAAGTATTAAAATGTCATATAAAGATAGATTCTGGAAGTCAAATTGGGACCCAAACATAAAGGATCTGGATCCTAAAGAATTTGAAACATCTTTTACTCGAGCAATAAGAAAAACGTTTGAAGAACTCCCCGAAAAAGCTGCTTTCTTTTTTTATGGTACAGAAGTCACATTTGAAAAATTAGATAAGCTTTCAAATGAATTCGCTAATATGTTGATTGAAAATGGATTTAAGAAAGGAGATGTGCTAGGAATTAATATTGTCAATATTCCTGAGTATATCATCGCATTTTTGGGAGGATTAAAAGCAGGTTTGATCATTTCTGGCGTTTCTCCCCTCCTTTCAGCTGTCCAAATAGAATATCAATTAAATGATTTAGGATCTGGTGGAAAACAAGTCGCATTGCTCACTTTAGACGCTGTTTTTGCAGGTCATATCACGAAAATTTATACAAAGATTCCATCATTGAAACTTGTTGTTACTACGAGTGTTGCAGGATTTATGCCTAAATTCTTAGGGACTATGGGTAAATTAGTAGGAAAAATTCCGAAAGGTAAGGTTAAGCCATTAGAAGGATTAATAGTTCTTGAGTATCATAAAAGTGTTAAAAGTAAGTATTCTGGCACCATGCCAAATATTACACTGGGACCAAAGGATATAGCTTTTATTCAATATACGGGAGGAACAACAGGACCACCTAAAGGAGCATTGTTAAGTCATAGAAATTTTGTTGCGGATGTGAAAATATTTCAACATTGGCTTAGCTGGGAATTTGGAACAGGATTAGTTTTATCAGGATTTCCATATTTCCATATCGCAGGATTATTTACTTGCGCGAATGCTATAATGTTAGGCTGGAGTCAAATATTAATCCCAAATCCCAGAGATACAACCCATATCATTAAAGAAATGTTAAAATATCGACCTACTGTATTAGCAAATGTGCCTACATTATACCAAATGTTATTGAAAAATCCTAAATTCACAAAAATTGATAGAGATATGATAAATTTCGCAATATCCGCTGCAGCTCCTTTTCCGAAAGAATCACAAGAAATTTTTGAAAGTGTTATTGGTGAAGGAAAACTTATAGAGTTATATGGGATGAGTGAAACATCACCATTAACAGTTGGTAATCCTTCAAGAGGAAAGAAGAAATTGGGACATATTGGCTTACCTTTCCCTAATGTAGAGTTAAAACTAGTTGACCCTGATACAGGTAAAGAAATGCCTCTAGGGGAACCTGGAGAAATTTGTGTTAAAGGTCCTATGGTTATGCAAGGGTATCACAATAAACCAGAAGAGACGAAGAAAGCAATTGATTCTGATGGGTTTATGCACACAGGAGACATTGGAATAATGGATGATGAAGGCTATCTGAGAATCGCAGATCGGACAAAAGATATGATTATTGTAGGAGGATATAAAGTATTTTCAACTAAACTAGAAGATACATTAACTAAACATCCTGCAATAGGTATGGTTGCCGTAATTGGATTACCTAACCCTGATAGACCTGGATCTGAACTTGTTAAAGCTTTCATCCAGTTAGATCCTGATTATAAATTTGATGGAAATGAAGAGAAACTAACAGAAGAAATAACTGCTTTCGCCAAAGAAAATTGTTCACCTTATGAAGTTCCCAAATTCATTGAATTTACTGATGAATTACCAGTTACTTCTGTAGGTAAAGTAGATAAAAAGTTATTGAGAGAACAATAACATTTTTTAATTTTAACTCTTTTTTTTTTTATTGATTTAATAAAAATCTATTTTCTTAACTTAATTCTTCATCTAAACATTCAAACAATTACACCTTCTCACTCAATCTCATCGCAAAAGTTTTGAGAAATGCTAATGTTTTAGGTGGATCTGCTCGAGGCATGGCATATGATACAAGCACGCCTCCTTGAAAAGGAACGAATATTACATGCCCCATTCCATTATCATTGGTTCCAATAATTCCTTCAGTAGTAGTTTCAACAACCGAAAATTCTACATCATTTAAAACAAATGAGCGGTCTCCTTTAATAACATTCAATATAATGTTCGTTTGAGTGGTCAGATCCCAATTATCTGTCTGGTAAACTATTTTTCCCGAATCAGACACAACTGCTACTCCAGCAATTTTTATGTTAGTCTCTAGCGCAATAATTCCCAATTCGTCAATAATATTTTTTGTTTCATCCATATTAAGTATTCATTAGCTTTATTGTTTTTAGATATTATTTTTACTTATTATCCTTAAATTTAATAATTGGAATATAATTTTACTAATTTTTACTTAATAGTTAAAAATTTTGATAATTTAATATTTATAGGTTTTATTTTAAAATTCTCTCTTTGATTTTTATGAGTAAATGGGCAAAAAATTGGCCGTTCTAGTCAAAAAGTTTTTTGTTTAAGTCAAATCAATTGTTGTTTTATTATAATCTAATAATTTCAATATTAGAATTTTTTAATAATTCAAATTTTACCATATTTTCCATATTGTATCCTGCATACATTTTCAAGCATTTACGAACAAAGCACGACTGATTTTAACTTTAACTATTATTCCTAGATAAGTTTCCATTTCCTTTATAATGTATAATAATTTAATAAGGTGAAGTGAATTCATAAAATTAATATCAAAGAAATAACCCAATCATCTTGTTTACGGCTCAATTTCCTATTTCTGCTAAAAGACACGACTTCCTTTAAATTATACTAATAGGTTGTTTTTACAAATGTTTAATATGCGATTTTTATAAGATACACATTTTTTATGATATAAAATCTTAAATTGGAGAGTATACATAAAATAATCAAATAATTTATTTAAAATAGTCAATAATCATATGTGATTTAGTTAATGGCATTTCCCGCTTTTTTGTATCATATTATATTTGGAACGACTGCACTGCTTTTATGTGTAATTACGGTTTTATTGGGAGCAATGTTTATTGGTAGAATAGGAGATTCAAGGGGCCATAAGGAACTCTATAAATTTCATAAATATTCGGGGATTATAACGGGGATTTTTGTAGTTTTTACTTTTATTTTTATGATTTTACCCCCTTTTTTTTCAGGAGAATCTATAATATTAGGAATACATGGTTGGATAGCAGTTTTTGCTTTAATCATAGTTATAATCCAAGTTTCACTAAGCCTCCTAATAAAAGATCGAAAGAAACTTAGAAAAAGTCATTTATATTTAGGTTATATTTTACTCATATTGCTCACTCTACAGGTCGTAAATGGCTTGATGTTAGTAAGTTTTTAAGAAAAGCTAAAAAAAATGAATTTTTAATAATATCTTTATAATTTTTTTTTCAATCGTTATAACTCAATAGATAGACTGATTTTGTTAAGTTAAACTTTTCCCATCTTAAATCCGCTTAACTTTTATTTTTATTCTCTATTATTGTGAGCTTATCATTACTTTTAAATGATTCTTTTCCAACCAAACGAACCATTGGGAGTTTTAGGAAGAATTTATTCTCTTCAAAATAAAGGTTATGGTAAAAAACTTGATTAACTCTATCATAGTCTATGAAAGGTTTAAAGTCAATCTGATTTAAAAATTTAATTTTGCTTTTAGAAATCTTGTTTTATCATTAATTTAACAATTTGTATATTAGAATTTTTTAATAGATCAGCTTTTACCATATTTTCCATATTATATCCTTCCTTGTAAATTAATCGCTTAATTTTTGCATTAATTATTAATTTTAGACAGCTCATACACGGAAATGTTGTTGTATAGAGAGAAGTATTACCCTCTATTGCAGTTCCATGGAGTGCTGCTTGAATTATACAATTAATTTCAGCATGCACACCCCTGCATAACTCTGGTTTTTCGCCGGGTTTAAGATGCTTTCGAACGCAGATGTCTGGTGTACAATGTGGCAATCCCGAAGGTGCACCATTATATCCTGTTGATAAGATATGATCATCTTTAACCAGAACCGCTCCAACTTTTCTTTTTATGCAAGTTGAACGTAAGGAAGCTACTTCAGCCATCTTCATAAAATAATTATCTTTTGAAATTCTTCGATGATTAGATTTATTCATTCCTTATCTCTATAACCCTTCTAAATAGATATTAATTGTAAATATATTATAAATTCTAATTGATTTTTTCTTCCACAATAGAAACTACCTTTGGAAAGACATTTCCAATTTTCTCATGAATTACTACTTCTGCTAAAGAGTCCATATCTGTTTCTTGGATGTTTATAATAGCTAGTTTTGCACCCATTGATAATGCTTTTTGAGGATACCATGCCACAGGGTAAACCACAAGTGAAGAGCCAAGAACGACTAATAAATCACAATCAACAAGCATATCATCAGCTGCAGCTAACTTGTCCAATTCTAAAGGTTCTCCAAAAAAAATAGCATTTGGTTTCAACATTCCATTACATACTTCACAAATAGGAACTTTTCCCTGCAAGGCTTGATTAACCATATCTGTTATTGGAAAAATTCTTCGACATTGTAAGCATTTGGCTTCCATGACATTACCATGAAATTCAACAATATTCTGTGTTTTAGCTTTATGATGTAATCTGTCAATATTTTGAGTAAGAATCCCTTTCAATTTACCGAGTTTTTGAAGTCTGGTTAAAGCTTTATGACCTTTATTTGGTCGTGCACTAAAAATTGCTCTCCCTGTTTCTAACATAACTTCCAAATTTTTAGCTGGATGCGCACGATATGAGTCAATTGATGCAAATTCATAGGGATCGACTTTTTCCCATAAACCTGTACTGGGACTCCTAAAATCAGCAATACCACTTTCAGTGGACATCCCTGCGCCTGTTAATACTACGATATTTTTTGATTCAAGGATTAACCTCGCAAGTCTTTCGATTTTTTCCTCTATCTCACTCATTTATATAATACTCCAAAAATGTAAATCAGACAAAATATTAATAGGGATTATTTTTATTTATTGAATATAATATAATATTATACATTAAAATAACGATAATTAAGAAAGATTGTCGTTTTAATTAGTGTATTAATATTAACTTCCGTAAATTAAATTCCAATATTCTCTGTATTGAGAATGGTGTAAAAGTAAATGGCTGCTACAAGGAGTTTCATCTATAAGGTTGTAGTTGTTGGTGACGGAGGAGTAGGAAAAACTTCAATAGTTCTACAATATTGCGAAAATAGTTTTAAAGAAAACTATATTATGACTATTGGATCAAATTTTTCAACAAAACAAGTAGAGCTTGAAGAGTATCCGAACTTTCTCGTTAAGCTTCAATTATGGGATCTCGCAGGACAGAAGCACTTCAGCTTTGTGCGGCCCCCTTTTTATCGGGGAGCGACTGGAATCGTATATGTCTTCGATCTAACCAGAAGGAGTTCATTTCAAAACATATTAGAATGGAAACTAGAAGTAGAAAAAGTAATTGGTAATGGTAAGCCGAGTGTTTTGGTTGGAAATAAAATTGATTTAGCAGAGCAAGGAAATCGAGAAGTTGGAGAAGGAGATGGGGAAGCGTTAAAGGATGAAATAAAGGCGTTTGGATATTATGAAACGAGTGCGAAAGAAGATCTTCTGGTTAATCCTGTATTTAAAGACATTACTTTAGCAATTCTCAAGAACACTCAAAAGATTTAAATTTTAATTTGCTATAAATTTTTGATTTTTTATTTGCTATAAACAATAAGTTAAAATTCTTTAAATTATTTTAAAATACTAAATTCAATCTATTATCAATTAAAGAATAAAGAAGGTAAGAATTTGTATGTTTGGTGGTGCAGGTAGAGCGTATGATCGCGCACTTACTGTGTTTAGTCCGGAGGGACGCCTATTTCAGGTTGAGTATGCGTTAGAAGCCGTAAGGCGAGGAACACTTGCGATAGCGGTTAAATCAAATGAAGATGTATGTTTAGCTGCTCAGATTAAAATAGCCTCTGTGTTGATGGATCCTGATTCAATAGATAAGATTTTTCAAATAGATGATCATATAGGAGTGGCTATTTCAGGATTACATGCAGACTCACGAGCATTAATTAATTATGCTAGAGTACAAGCACAATCATTTAGATTAACATATGATGAACCTGTTCGCCTTAATATGTTGACAAAAGCGATAGCAGATCTAAAACAGCAATATACTCAGTTTGGGGGCGTTCGTCCATGGGGTTGTGCTCTTTTTTTCATAGGAATTGATGCTATCAGCCCACAAATTTATACAACATCCCCTAGTGGCATTTACCGCTCATTTAAAGCATATGCTTTGGGTAGCGGAGAAGCAACCGCTAGAGAATACCTCACTGATAATTATAAAGAAAATTTAACTTTTGAAGAGTTAGTTAAATTAACCTTAAATGCGCTCAAAGAGTCGATTGATGAAGACGCAACTAGAGATAATATTCGTCTCGCATGGGTGAAAGGTGAAGATAAAAAGTTTTATATGTGCTCAAAAGATGATGTAGAGAAATATTTAAATTTATTAACATAGACTTTTTTTAGATTTTTTATTTGCTAAAAGATTTTATTATCTGAATTTATATCTAGATAGTAATATTTTATCACAAATTTTTTTTTTAATCCGCATGGAGATTAAAAATGGCTAAAAAGAAGAAGATTAGAGAGGAATTTCAAGCAATTTTCAAGATAGGCGATGAGAAAGCAATTAAAAAAATGCTAAAAAAAAATCCATGGCTACTTGATGAAATGTCAAACACTATGGATGCTGGGATGGTGGAACAGAACCAAATTATTGCAGCATTAGGTGTTATGGAAGATGAACTTGGCGGACCTGTGCCAATTGATGAGATTGTATTTAGTTTAAGAGTCGATTTTAATATTCGTAAAGAAGATTCTGAAGTTCATGAAATATTGAAGAGTGTCGAAAATTTAAATCTAGTAAAACGGGAAACTAATGGGTGGACTCTAACGAGTGAGGGAGGAAAAATTTGCGATGATTTTCTTAATCGGTTAGTTTAGGAAAGTTAGAACTATAATCAAATAAATTTTTATTATTGATTAATGAATTCTAGTTATGGTAAAAAAATGCATTTATCTTAGACTATAATTATTATTGGATAATTTTATTCTTAATTTTTTTTAAAAATAGATGAATCTTATGGATGAGCAAAAAGAAGGAGAATTTGAGAAAGAAATTGATGAGGATGGATTTGATCCAACTAAAGAAGCTTTCTTTTCAGATTTAATGGAAATGGAAGAGGATATTGCTTCTGAAGCTTATGCATTAGCTGAACACGCCATGGAGCTAATAGAAACACAATTTTATGATGATGCAATAGAAGTCTTACGCCAAGCGATTGGTATATACACTCAGATAAATAGAGAAGAGGAAATTAAAGCTATAAACAATAAAATTTCTGAGATTTATCTTCTCAAAGAACAAGTATTTAGAGAAAGTGAAATTACCACTGAAATAAAAACTGATGAGTTAGAAAAAGAGAGAGTCGAAGAAGAAGTAAAAATTTTTGAAACTGAAGTTGAACCGGTTCACGAAAAGGTTGAAGTGGATTTGACTGATAAGGTAAACATATTATTAGAAAAAGCTAATGAATTAATAGATAGGGGCGAATTTGAAGAGGCTCTTGATAAATATGATGAAACAATTGGAATTTATGAAGATATGAAAAAACCAGATGATGTAGAAAGAGTTTATAAATTAATCGAAGAATGTTATAATAAAAAGGCTGATTATTTACGTAGTATTAAAAAGGAATCTCCCAAAGTTGAAACGGAGACTGAAAGAGAGCAAGAAGCTCTACCACGGGACGAAGAATTAAAGGAAGAAAAACTACAGCAATATCTTGTTTCTAAAAAACAGGAGGAAGAAATTTCATCCCAAGCATATGAATTATTGGGAAAAGCAGCGGAGTTTGCGAGAAGTTATCAATATGATCAAGCAGTACAATTATATATAGAAGGAGCTAATCTTTTCAAACAATTAAATTGGACATATGAAGTTAAAAAAGTCGAAGATACTATAGCTCTATTAGAACAGCAAAAGGCTACCTATTTAAAGGAACGTGAAAAACAAAAAATAGAGAAAAGAAAAGAGATTGAGACCCAAAAGCAACCAGTTGAAAAAATCAAGTTAGATGTAAAGGAAAAAGAGGAACAAGAAAGGGTTGCGAAAATAGAAAGATTAAGAGGAATAGAATTTCAGAAGATGGAAAATGAGTTTTTCAAGGCACAAATTGACAATATGGTCACAGAAGCTGCTCGTATGGCCCGTGAATATGAATTGGCTATGCAGAAGGCAATAAAAAAGGGAGAAATGATTGAAGAATGTATTTATCCAAAAGTTATTGAGATTTATAAAAGAATTAAAGAATTATTAATTGATAAAGGGTGGAGAAGCGAAGCGACAATTTATGAGGAGACAATTAATATATACATTCAGAAATTTGACCAAGATAAAAAAATTAGAAAGATTGAAGCTGATAAAGTAAAAAAACAGAAAGAAGCTGAAGAAATGTTAAAAGTTTCAAAAGAGGAACAAGTACCAACTTTAAGCGAAGAAAAAATAAGAGCATTGGAAGAACAACGTAGAAAAGAAATTGAGATTAAAAGGATCAAAGAAAATGTGGATGAGATGACTAATCGAGCAGAAAAAGTAGCTAGGGAGTATGAAGTTGCACTAAGGAAAGGAAGATTTGAATTAAAATGTCCATATCCAGAAATTATAAACATTTACAAAGACGCAAGACAGATAGCATTTGAAAGAGGGTGGGAGACAGATGCCGCAATATTATTAAGTCAAATTCAGTCATACAACGAAAAGTTAGAGAAAGACAAAAAACTGAGACAAATTGAAGCTGAGAAAAGAAAAAGAGAAATAGAACCTGAAGAGATATCAAAAGTAAAAAAAGAAGAGAAAATTCAATTAGACGAAGAAAAATTAAGAAGAATTGAAGAACAGAAAAGAATAAAAGAAGAGGAAGAAGAGTTTAATGATTTAATCAATAGTATGATTAATAAAGCTGAAAAAATGGCTAGAGAATATGATCTAGCAATGAAAAAGGCAGTAAGGGAAGGAACATTGGCAGAAAATCCTCCATTTGAAGAAATTATTAGGATTTATGAAAGAGCAAAACAGATGGTATTAACAAAAGGAAGAAATGAGGAAGCTGCAATCTACACAAATCAAATTCTTGTATTTTCTGAAAGATTAGAAAAAGATCAAAAATTACGAGAGATTGAAGCACAAAAAGTAGAAAAGCAAAAAGAAATAGAAGAAATGCATAAAGTTGGTAAAAAAGTTAAAATTAGTAAAGAAAAGTCAAAAGTTATTGAAAGAAAAAAAGAAGAAGAAGAATTTAAAGAATTCATATCGAATATGGTTGACAAAGCAGAAAAGTTAGTGCGGGATCACGAAATAGCAATGAGAAAGGCTCTGAGAGAAGGAGAAGTAATAGAAGAAACCCCGTATACGGAAGTAATTGCTATATATAAAAAAATATATAATAAAGTAATAGAAAGAGGATGGGAGGATCAAGCTAGGGTATATTCTAATCAAATTAAAATATATCAAGATAAATTAGAGAAACATGAAAAATTACTAGAAGCAGAAGCTCAGAAAGCAGAGAGAGAAAAACAAGTAGAACAAATGCATAAGGTAGAACGAAAATCAGTAATTGATGAAGGAAGCCTAAAAGTTATAGAAAGGAAAAAGGAAGAGGAAGAATTTGAAAAATTCATATCGAATATGGTTGATAAAGCAGAAAAGTTAGTGCGGGATCACGAAATAGCAATGAGAAAGGCTCTGAGAGAAGGAGAAGTAATAGAAGAAACCCCATATGCGGAAGCAATTACCATATATAAAAAAATAAATGATAAAGTATTAGCAAAAGGATGGGAGGATCAAGCTAGGATATACGCTAATCAAATTAAAATATATCAAGACAAATTAGAGAAACATGAAAAATTACTTGAAGTAGAAGCTCAGAAAGGAGAGAGAGAAAAACAAGTAGAACAAATGTACAAGGTAGAGCGAAAGTCAGAAATTGATGAAGGAAGACTAAAAGTTATAGAAAGAAAAAAGGAAGAAGAGGAATTTGAGACACTTATTTCTGAAATGATTAATAAGGCTGAAAGGATGGAAAAAGATTTTGAAAGGGCTATGAAAGTAGCTATGAAAAAAGGAGAGATAATTGAACACATTCCTTACCTCGAAATCATTGAGATTTACAAGCAAATCAAGGATTTAGTGTTGGAAAGAGGGTGGACAGAGCAATCAATAATATATACTAATCAAATAAAATTGTATCAAGAGAAATTAAATAAATATGATAGATTACTCGAAGTAGAAGCTCAGAAAGGAGAAAGAGAAAAACAAGTAGAACAAATGTACAAGGTAGAGCGAAAGTCAGAAATGGATGAAGGAAGACTAAAAGTTATGGAAAGAAAAAAGGAAGAAGAGGAATTTGAGAAATCTATTTCTGATTTAATTAATAAGGCTGAAAGGATGGAAAGAGATTATGAACGTGCTATGAAAAAAGCTATGAAAAAAGGTAAGATAATTGAGCAAACCCCTTATCTCGAAATCATTGAGATTTACAAGCAAATCAAAGATTTAGTGTTGGAAAGAGGGTGGACAGAGCAATCAATAATATATACTAACCAAATAAAAATATATCAAGATAAATTAGAGAACCATGAAAAATTACTTGAAGTAGAAGCTCAGAAGGTGGAGAGAGAAAAACAAGTAGAACAAATCTACAAGGTAGAGCGAAAGTCAGAAATGGATGAAAGTAGACTAAAAGCTATTGAAAGAAAAAGGGGAGAGGAAGAATTTGAGACACTTATTTCTGATTTGATTAATAAGGCTGAAAGGATGGAAAGAGATTATGAACGTGCTATGAAAAAAGCTATGAAAAAAGGTAAGATAATTGAGCAAACCCCTTATGCTGAAATCATAGATATTTATAACGAAATTAGAAAAAAAGTATTAGAGAAAGGTTGGGGAGAACAAGCAAAAATTTATGCTAACCAAATAAAAATATATCAAGATAAATTAGAGAATTATGAAAAATTACTCGAAGTAGAAGCTCAGAAAAGAGAGAGAGACAAACAATTAGAAGAAATGCGTAAAGTAGGGAAAAGAGAAGTTAAACCTTATAAGCCTGAAAAAATAAAAGAAATTGAAGTTGGATATAAGGAAGAAGATATATTATTGGACCAAGCTATGAATCTTATAGACGGAGCTGAAAAGTTAGTTAAAAATTATGAATTAAATATTAAAACAGATGTTTTACTGTATGAAAGCCCTTACAACAAAGCTATTGCAAATTATGAAGAAGCTCAAAAATTATTCCAAAAAATTGGCTGGAATGATGAAGCTAATCGTTTAATTAATACTATTAAATTCTACAGAGAAAAGAAAGATAAAGATGAAAAATTAAGAGAAATCGAGAAAAAGAAATTAGAGGAGCCACAAACAGAATTAATAACAGCAAAAGTTGATACTGAAAAAGAATTACTTGCAAGAGAAGAGAAGATTTTAGAATTTGAAAAAAGAAAGAAAGATAAGGCTAAATTAGCAGAAAAGATATTCAATAAAATACACAAAGCAGAAAGAATGGCACAAGAATACGAGATAAAAATAAAAGAGGGTGTTTTTGATCAAGAGGCGCCATATGAAGATATTCTTAAAATATATCGTGATGCTAGAAAAGATTTTGAAGAAATTGGTTGGATGGAAGAATCAATGAAACTTATCAATACAATACAATTTTATAAAGAAAAGTTAGATAAAGATAAAAAATTGCGTGCCTTGGAGATTAAAAAGGAAGAGAAACGAGAACAAGAACTTTTAATCCAACAAAAATTACTTGAACAAGCAAGAGAGGAACAAGAAAGATTTCTGAAACAAAAAGAAGAAGCTATCCTTTTACAAAAGGAAAAGGTAAGCGAATTTGAATCAGCAAAGGATAGGGCATTTAATCTAATGGATCTCGCTAAGAAAGAATTACAAGAAAATAAATTTGAAAAAGCTATTGAACTTTACAAGGCAAGCGAAGAAATATTCTCTGATATAGATTGGCGAGAGGGAATTAAAATGGTCAATGATTCAATTATAATGATTAAAAAAAGAAAGGAAGCACTTGGGCTTGAACAGAAAACCATAGAAGAAAGAAGAGTTGAAAAAGTAAAAATAGAAGAAAAATTAGAAGAGAAATTAGCTAAAGCTGAAGATTTGAGGAAATTGTATCAAGAAGAAAAGAGAAAAGAATTCTTAAAAATTCAAAGGGAGAAAGAATGGGAAAGAGAAGTCTCAGGAGAGGCTTACGAGCTTCTGGAACAAGGTACTGCTTTACTAGAACGTAATAAGTTTGATGAAGCTTATGAAAAGTATATTGAAGCACGAAAATTGTTTAATAAAATTTCATGGAAACGAGAGGTCTCTAGGATAAACAATGAACTGTTGTTTAAACTCAAAAGAGAAATGAAAAAATTTGAAATTCTCGAAGATTTCAAAATGAAAAAAGCTGAGGATGAAGTGGAAATGGAGAAACTAAAAGAAGAAGCTGAGAGAAAACGCAGAGAACTTGAAAAACAGAAAATAGAAGATAAGCGTAAACTTAAAAAGGAAGAAGTTGGCAAAAAGATAAAGATCAGGTTGAGAAAAGCTGAAAAATTCATCGAAAATTTCAGATATAATGAAGCAATACTATTATTTAAACAAGAAGTCACAAGATTGAAGAAATTAGGAAATGAAGATGAAATTGAAAAAATTTCTAACCAAATTAATAACATTATTGCTCAAGCACAGATTCCATTAATTACATTAGAAGATTTCTCTGAGATTGAAAAATATGAAAAATATGAATCAGCATATAAAGCATTAGATAACGCTCAAATTTCCTTATCAAATAATCGTTTCATGAAAGCAATTTCAGAATTAACTGAGGCTAAATTTAATCTCAAGAATGTTAGAATAGATAAGAAATTCATTAAGGAAATTGATAATAAAATTAATGAATTTAGAAAAAAGCTGGGGAAAAAACCTGAAATGGAAGAAGATGCCGAAGATGATGAAATGGAGCGCCTTAAAGCGAGAATTGCTGCGAGAAGAGAAGAAAGAAAGAAAAGGGTATTAGAGTTATTAAAAAAGTAGTAGAATTTATATAGTTATTCTTTTTCTAAAAAAGTCTAATTTTCACCCTTTTTATTTATTTTAAACTACGATTAGTTCTTAATTATAAAATCAAGTTCAAAAAGAAAAAGAAAAAAGGATAAAAATTAATTAAGTTAAAAGTTTTTCGTCTAATTCATTTGAAATTTCAGATTTTAGTAAACTAGGAGAAATATTTCTTTCAATAGATTCTTCTATCAGATATTCTGTTTTAATTAAGTCTCTAATTGCCACGCGAATCGCTTCTGAACGATTTGGAAATTTTGCTTCCGATACTAAGATTTCTAACACTTTTAAATAGGATTCAGGTAAATTTACAGATATCAATTTCATTGATATACACTCCAAATTTATTTTCTATTAGTGATATTTATAAATCAATACACTAGATATCACCTCGGTTATATTTAAATTTTTCAATCGAAATTGACCTCTAGAAGTCCGACAGAAAGCTCTTTCATCCTTTATTTATAAATTTGAGCTAAGAAAGGGGAGATATTAGTTTATATGTAACAATTCAATACTTTTACCGAATTATTTGAAATAACTATTATACAAAAATTTTTATATGTATCTTATATGTTACATGTAACACACTCACAATTTTTATTATGGATTATAATTATCATATAAAAAAAACAAATGGAAATTGAATAATCATGGCAGATATTGAAATTCAATTAAAAGAACATTTAAAGAATGGAAAAGATTGGGAAAAAATGGAGACTCCTGTTGAAGGTGTTAGTGTTGTTAAAGTTCCTGCAACAAAAACAAGACCTGCATTGTTATTTTTAGAAATAAATCCTTTAAAAGAGGATGGTAAGCCACTAAAAAGAAAAGGATTATTTGTTGGTAATAAGGAAATACTCATTAAATTTGGTGAAGCTTTAAACGATGACAAAACATTTCAATTAATCGGAGAAATAGAAAAAGTTAACCCAAAAGTATCCGCTAATGGCGCAACTAAAAAATTGAAAATGTAAAATTATTTTTGTTTTTTTCTTCTATTTTAAATTTTAGACTTCTTTAAACTGTTACTAATAATAAGATAATTAAAAAAAAATTAGTATTGCTTAATTTTTAATTGCATAATTTATTTATTATTATAAAATAGTAATTATAAAATTCAATTAGAATATTCTATTATTAGAAAAACGATTTAACTAATCTATTTAAAAAAATAACTAAAAGAAAGAGCTGAAGTAAAGGTATGTCAAAGGAGGATGGTGTTCATTGCATAGTTTGTGGAAAAGAGCAATTCTCCCTTGCTCATGATGAGTGGATGAGAAGAGCATTTCTTTTTGTAGAGCAAGGTCAGCTTAAAATGTGTTCTGGGTGTGGAGCAAAATATTTGGTCTGTGCTAATTGTGGAGGTTTATATTGTCGCATACATCCCGCTCTTGAGGCTTGGGAGCTTCCAGATAAATGTCCTAAATGTGGATGGGTAAATAATGATGTAAAAGCTTGGGACGGAACATCCGCTCGTCATTTTTAACAGAAGTTTTTTTAATAGATGCTTTATTTTTTAATATTTTAATAAATAAATTTCTAACTTCATAAATTCAAATAATTTAGGAACTGTGTAAAGTTAAAAGTTAATCAGCTTTGATTAAATTAACATATTTTAAGTTCTTTATTAAATATAAGTCAAAAAAGTTTTAATTATAAAGAATCAATAATAATTCTATAAATAATAATTTTACAATGGTTAGATATGACCAATATAAAGGTAGAAATAGCCTCCCCTGAGCAGATCGAGGATTTAAAGAATTTGACTAAGCTATTGGTGGAAGGACTTGGACAAGAATTTGATCCAAAGCGTTTTGATTGGGGTATTCGTCGTCGACTTTATGATCCACTCCAACGTCATGGCATACTCATTGCTTTTGATGAAGATGATAATACAGTGGTTGGAATGATTATTGCTGAGCTACGAATAGACCCATTTGGATCATCTGAAGGGTATATTAAACAATTCTTCTTAAAGGAAAAATATAGGAAAAGAGGTACTGGGCATCTTTTACTAGAAAAAGCGCTTGAACATTTAAAAAAAATAAAAGTGGAAAAGATAAAAGTTAATATTAAAGAAAGAGCAGTAGATGCCTCAAGTCTTTATGAAAAGATGAATTTTAAAAGGGTTTATGAGGTTTTAGAATTAGATTTAACAAAAGAAAAACCCAAAAGTTAAATAATTATAATAAAAAAAATGAGTTTAGACATTCCTTGGGTTGAGAAATATCGTCCAAAATCATTTGATGAAATAGTGAGCCAGAGTATCGCGATAAATCGTCTAAGAGAGTTTTTGAAAACCCCCAATATGCCTCATATGATTTTCACTGGACCCGCGGGAACCGGAAAAACTAGTACTGCTTTAATAATAGCAAAAAATTTCTTAGAAACAAAAGATTTAGACACAAACCTATTAGAATTAAATGCTTCTGATACAGTACGAATAGATTTTGTAAGAAATGTTTTGAAAAATTTTGTTAATCAAAATCTAATTAAAAATGGGTCTTTAAAATTCGTGATCCTAGATGAATCTGATAATATCCCTGGACAAGTTCAACAAGCTCTTAGAAGAATTATTGAGAAAGCATCTTATAATGTTAAATTTATCTTATTATGTAATTATATAAATAGAATAATAGATCCAATTATTTCAAGATGCGCTGTATTTAGATTTGTGAATTTAGCTAAGGAAAATATTGTAGAAAGGTTAAAATTCATCGCTGAAAAGGAAAAATTAAAGATTGCTCCTGAAATATCAGAAGAATTTTTTAATTTATTATTTTTTATTTCAGGAGGAGATCTAAGAAAAGGGATAAATACTCTTCAAATGTCAGTATCTCTTGAATTATTAGAAAACTTAGATTTGGATGAAATTTTAAAAATATCTGGATTTTTAGACAAAAAAACCTTGAATGATTTAATACAAGCTCTTAAAAAGAAAGATTTTATAGAAGCAAGAGAGATTGTGGACACAATTGAATCATTTGACAGCCGAAATTTTATAAGACAATTATTAGAAGTATTACCACAATTAAAAATTGAACCTGAAAAGATAATAGAAATACGATCCTATATTGGAGAGATAGACTACCGAATAAGTCAAGGTGCTGATGAGAATATCCAAGTTTCAGCTCTTTTAGCAAATATTTTGGAGAATATAAAATCATAATCATTATAATATTTATTAACCATATTAATAGAGAGAATACAAATTTGAGCGAAGATATTCCAATTTGGCGAATTAAATATCATCCTAAGAATCTTGACCAAATTTGTGGAAGAAAAGAAATTATAGAAAGGCTGAATCAAACTATTAAACTAAAAAATTTTCCACATTTATTGTTTGTAGGATCTGAGGGTATTGGCAAAAGAACTATTTCATATTTATTTTCAAAAAAGTTTCTTGGGAAAACTTTTGATGCCAATTTAAAGTTAGTCTATGCAAATGTTCCCCTGAGTGATGAGGAAAGAAAACAAGCAAGATCTGAAGCATATATCTCAACTAGTAAAATTGGAAGCTTAGCAGGAAAAAGAATAACTACTCCTGCATTTATTCAAGTTAAGGTAAAACCTTTTGTGCAATTAAAAGTATTAGGAGATACTCCTTTCAAAATTTTAATTGTAAAGAATTTTGAAGCTTTAGGAACAAACCAACAGGGTTTTAGAAGATTGATGGAGATATACGGAACTAATTGCAGGATGATTCTAATAACGACTAAAATTTCAAGTATAATTGATCCAATTGTTAGTCGATGTCAGATATTTTTGATCCCACGCGTTAAATTAAAGAGTTTCAAAAATTTAATCCTTGATATCGCTGAAAAGGAATCATTACAGATTTCTGATGAAACAATTGAGACTTTATATAAAATTTCTGGAGGGAAATTCACTCGAGCAATAGATCTTTTACAATTAAGTAGTATTACTGGGAATATTATTGACAAGAATAAACTGTATGAAAATTCTCAGATGTTTCAAAATGATTTAATAAAAAGTCTTTTAATGATGGCTTTAAAAGGAGATTTTCCAAAAACCAGAGAATTAGCACGTAAAATTCTATCAAATTATAAATATAATTCTCATGAGCTCTTTAAGCTACTTCTTGATGAATTACATAAATTACCTTTAAGTAAATACACAAGAATTAAATTAATTAATTATATTGCAGATTCTGATTTTCGAGCACTTGCTGCTAGAGATACTGATATTCAAATTTCTGGTTTACTATCTAAAATTTGTTTATTTAGCGAATATTTATAGGTGAATCAAATGAGTAATGTTGCTAAAATCCCATGGGTAGAGAAATATCGACCAAAAAGTCTAAAAGAAATGGCATTACCTACAGCGAGAGTTAGTGGTCAAAGAGTAAATTTGGGTGAGGAATTAAAAAATTTTGTTGTAACTTTCTTTAGAGAGAGAAATCAAATAAATAAAGAAAATACTAAAATTAGAAATTTTAACAGGACCGCAATCGAAAAGGAGCAAAAAGAAGAAATTAAGATTTCTCCTGAAAAAGCAGCTGTTCTATTAGAAGGTCCTCCTGGAATCGGCAAAACATCGATTGTATATGCACTTGCTAATGATCTAAACATGGAAGTGATTGAGACTAATGCTTCTGATACTAGAACTAGAGCTGCACTAGAGAGAAAATTAAAAGAAACAACTAAAACTCGAGGTATAATGGATTTTATAACTCAATCTAAAGAAAAGTTAATTTTGATTGATGAGATTGATGGGATTTATGGGGTGCAAGATAGAGGAGCAATTCCAACAGTTATTGATTTAATTCAAAATACTCAATTTCCTATTATTATGTGTTCTAACGAATACAAAACAAATCTTCAACCAATATATAATAAAATTAGAAGATTTGAGGTAAAACCCTTACCTAAAAAAGAAGTAACTAAAATTGTACATAAAATTCTCAAGAAAGAAAAGATTACAAGTATTAAAGAAGAAGATTTAGAACTACTTATTGAAAAGAATAATGGAGATTTACGAGGAATTATTAATGACCTTCAAGGAATTGGTCAAGGAAAAGTTGAAGAAGATACTAAAAAGTTAATCCTTAGTTTACATCGAGATAGATTAGAAGAAATTTTTTCTTTAATACGAGATTTGTTCCAAGTCTCCTCGTTAAGAGAAGCTCGGAACTTAACAGATAAATCTGATGTAGATTATAATTTTTTATATAAATGGATAAATGAAAATCTCCCTAAGTTTATAAAATCTAATAGAGAGATCGCCGAGGCATACGAAAATCTCTCATTAGCGGATGAAATTTTTGGCAGGATCCGAATTAATCAATATTGGGGGTTATTACCTTATTTTTTTGACCTTTTTGCTGGAGGCGTTGCTTTATCTCGCAAAGAAACTCCCATAGCTAAAGGTTTCCGAAACGTTGCATTTCCTAGATATACTACCGGAGCTTATTTTTCTTTAAGTAGTAATGAGAAAGAGTTTATGAAGAAGATTAGAATAAAATACGAGATCTCTCCTATTGAATTTATACAAAATTTCCTTCCCTTCTTAAAGATTTTATGTGGAACATCAAGAAAACAGCTCAAAAATGTTAGTGATTGGTTAGATTTAGATGCTAAAGAAAAAAAGTTATTAAAATAAAGAGCTAATGTAGAGATTTTTGGATGAAAGCACCAATCTTATTAATTGCTTCTTGACCTTCTAGTGCAAAAAAAGCGAAAACTTGAAACATATGAATCATATCATCCCATATATCAAGTGTAACCTCAACGCCAGCAGCTTTAGCGCGATCTGCAAAGCGAACTGAATCATCAAGTAGTAATTCTGATGTTCCAACTTGGATGTATAGAGGAGGCAAACCTTGAAGGTCTGCATATAGAGGTGATGCTAAAGGATTTTTATTATCTTCATCTCCTAAGTATGTTTTTGCACAAAATTCAAGATTTTCTCGGGTGACGAGCGGGTCGATCTCTGCCTTAGTTTTTACTGAATCGCCTGTAACTGCCAGATCCATGAAAGATGAAAGAATTACCCAATTGTAGGTAAGTCTATTTTATCGTTTCGTAATTTTATAAGAGTTGCTATTGTTAAACCTCCTCCAGCAGATTCTCCCGCTATTATTATATTTTTTGGCTTAATTTCCTCAGAAGAAATGAGCCATTGATATACTTTTGTTGCGTCTTCTAACGCTGCAGGAAAAGGATGTTCAGGAGCCCGTCGATAATCAATCAATAAAACTCGAGTTTTTGACGCTCGAGCTAATCGGACACACATTTCACGATGGGAATTGATAGACCCTGCAACATAACCACCACCATGAAAATATAGCACAACATGATCATTTACCGACTCTGGGACAGAAATCCATTCAGCAGGGACTCCTGCGGCATCTAAAGGCTCACATTTTGCATCTTTAGGTATTATAGTCATATTTCCTATTTGTTCAAAACTCTCTCGTAATGCTTCTACGCTCTGTTCAGATGGATCTCCCTGATTTTGCTTTAATAAATTAATTAAATTTTCCATTTCTTTACTAATCATTGATTTTCGACCTTATTATTAAATTTTTTAATTTTATAAGAATTGAAATTCAGTAAAAATAGCATATATCAAATTATTCCTTCTCTAATTAAATCTTTTCTATATCTCCAAAAATGGGTAGATTGAATTTTTAAAAATTTGAAATGCTAAGATAATTGTATTGATATAATTGTTGATTTCTTAATTAATTATTCATTAAATACTTCAATTTTAATAATAGAAAAATTTTTCACTATTTTTAGATGTTTCAATTCTTTAATTTGAAATAATTTATTCCTCATAAATGATTTAAATAAATGTTTATTTTCCCCCATAATTATAATATAAAATTAAAGTATAGAAAATGTCTGATATCAAAACTTCTGATGTAGAAATTTATGAGGAAAAAGAAGTATCTATGTCTCCAAAAGCACGTTTAACATTAGAAATTGTAGGAGCGGCTATTTTTGGGGCATTGTCTTTAGTATTATCATTGTTTGTAGTTCCATTTTTGCCAAGGACTCCCGAGGGTTTTGCTTATTTCGATCCTGTTTCGATTATTTGGGTCACTTGTTTCCTAATATTTGGTCCATTAGCAGGGATTTTATGTTGTATAATTGGTATGGCTACGCTTTTTCCATTTGATCCCTTTACACCTATTGGTCCTCTTATGAAGTTTTCTGCTACCTTTTCATTAATAATTGTTCCAATATTGATGTTATACTGGTATAAGAAACGAGGAGGGGGAAGATTGAGTCAAAAATTAAAAGATCCGAAGACTTACATAATTTATGGATTACAAGGTGTTGCATTCAGAATAATCGTGATGGTTATTTTAAACATTATCGTTTATTTGGCTTTTTACGGCTCAACAGGATTAGAATATTGGATATTTATAGTAATTTTACTTAATGCGTTGACAAGTGTATGGGATTTAGTGATTCCATATTTTATCGTATTTGGAACAAAAATAGACCAAAAATTTGAGATTTGGTAATTTTTTTTTAATTTCTTTTTTTTTCTATTAGTGCACATTTAAGAGTATTTCAAGATAAATTAAAGAAATTTATACTACATACTACTATATTAAAATAATCTATTATTATTTGATAATTTAATTCATCTAATCAAGAGAGGATTATCATAATTAGTAAAAATTATAAATGCATTATATACAATTTCGAGAATGGTATTGCCACTATTACTTTAAATCGTCCTGATAAACTCAATGCTTTACAATATCCTTTATTAATGGAAGTTGTAGATGTGTTAGAGTATGTGAAGAAAAAAAAGCTAGTCCGAGTCCTTGTTATTAAAGGGGCAGGAAGAAGTTTCTGCTCTGGAGATGATCTGATAAACTTGGGACCAGAAGGTGCACGATTTGCTCCATTAGAGGATGGGTCAAGATTACCACATCATAAAGTTGTACGTTTAATACGAGAAATTCAAAAACCTGTCATAGCATTACTACACGGATATTGCTTAGGAGCAGGTTTTGAATTGGCACTTGCCTGTGATTTTCGATTAGCAGCAGATGATTTGAAAATTGGAGATCATCGGGCTTCTATAGCTCAATGTGTTATGAGTGGTATGAGTTGGTTTCTTCCACGAATAGTAGGATTTAGTCGTGCTACAGAGATAATTTTAACTGGGAGACATCTTGATGCAAAGGAGGCTTTAAAGATAGGATTGATAAATAAGATTTATCCTACTTCAGAATTTAAAAAAAAAGCCTTAGAATTCATTCAAAAAGTAGCAGAATTGCCAACAAAATGTCTTGGATATAATAAAGCTATGTTAAACTATTCACAATTTAATGAGTTATTTCCCTCCTTACAGTATGAATTTATGTTATACTTGAAAAACATTAGGACTTATGACTTTGGAGAGGGAATGAAATCTTTTATTAAAAAACGAGATCCTAAATTTAAAGGAAGATAAAAATTTCTTAATAATAACTAAAAAGTTAAGAATGAATTATAATGGCTATATCGAAAGAGATTCAAGAATTTTTATTAAATGATGCATTAGAAAGATTTTTACGATATGTTAAGATTTGGACGACCTCGGATGAGAGTTCCTCTTCTTTTCCATCAACAGATAATCAATTTGAATTAGGAAAAATATTAGTAGAAGAATTAAAGCAACTTGGGTTAGAAAATGTTATTCAAGATGATTTGGGATTTGTATATGCTGATCTTCCACCAAGTCAAGGTTGTGAGCAGGTTAAAACTATAGGGTTATTAGCACATTTAGATACCTCCTCTGCTGTAAATGGTAAAGATGTAAAACCTGTTATTCATAAAAATTATGATGTAAGTGAAATAAAATACGTCCAAAATAAAGATTTAAGTTTAACAATTACAGATTCCCCTAATTTAGAAAATTATATTGGTCTTGATATAATTACTTCACAAGGTGATACACTACTTGGTGCTGACGACAAAGCAGGCATTGCAGAAATTATGGCAGCGTGTGCTTCTTGGAAAAAATATTCAGAATTAAAGCATGGACCAATAACAATTTGTTTTACAACCGATGAAGAAACAGGAAAACATTCAATTCTTAAGGTTGATGAGAAAAGGCTTCCTAAAATATGTTATACTTTAGATGGAGGTGAAATGGGTGAATTAGAATTCGAATGTTTTGACGCTTGGTTGGCAACGTTTAAGTTTAAAGGTCTAAGTGTTCATCCCGGATATGCAAAGAATAAAATGTTAAATGCAATACATATTGCTTGCAGATTCTTTAGTGAATTACCTGAATCTGAATCACCAGAACATACAGAAGAAAAGGAAGGATTTTTTCATTTAACCAAACTTCAAGGAAAAGCAGAAGAGGCTACAGCAAGACTATTGATTAGAGATTTTGATATAAAAAGAAATCAAAGGCGACTGGATTATCTCAAAACTATGAAAAATCTATATGAAATTCGGTATCCTGGCTTAGAAATTGAATTAAATTTTGAACATCAATATGAAAATATGTTTAGATATTTAGAGAAAGAACAAAAAGTCATAGATTTAGCTCAAAAAGCAATAGAACTAGCTGGACTAGAAGTTAAAATTCACGCTATTAGAGGAGGTACTGATGGGGCTCAACTCAGTGCTAAAGGAATTCCTACACCTAATATTTTTACTGGAGGAGAATTATTTCACTCTAGAAAAGAGTATATACCTACTTTGGCTTTACAAAAAGCCGCTGAGGTGCTAATATATTTAGCTGAATTATGGACACAATAATAAAGATATTCAGCTAATGATTTTTTCCAGCGTTGCTAGAGCAATTTCTCCTTCAATATGTACACAGTTTTTATACTGATCTTCAATCCATGGAATTCTCCATCCTTCAAGAGGATTGTAATAACTATAAAAAATAGCACCAAATTTTACATTTTTTTTTTTGCATATTGTTGCTAGTACATTTAGTTCCCCATTTTCCATCGAGATGCATCCTCTTTCTTGAAGATTGTAAACTTCCTCTTGTGTTATTGTATAGAATGCTTCTTTTGAGTAATTTTTCCCAATGTGGTATTTTTCAGTTCTTTTCTGAGTTTCTACAGCAAGAATATCCTTTATATCTTTATCAATCTCTATTTCTTCTTCTATTTTTCTTCCGTAATGGATTGATGTTCCATCAGGACCTAAGCCATGAGTTGGTATTAAGTAATCAAGCACTTTTACTTCTTTGCCAATGCCCCAAGAACCACATACAAGAAGAATGACTTTTGCTCCACATTGAATTAAATCTTCTGCGATTGAAGCTATTGGCGAAGCACCCATTGGTGGAATTAACACAGTAATGGGGATATCATGATATTTACCTCTAAAGATTTTTTCTGGACCTGCATAGGGGTGAAATGGCATTAACCATTCAGAAGGTTCTAATTTAGCTTTTTCCGTTAAAAATTCTAATAAAGAACTTGAAAATATTAAGAAAATATTAGGATCAACTTCAAAATCCTTTTTACTTTTCCCAGAAGACTCAATTGCAACATTTATAACATCTTCAGAGGTTAAACAATATTTATTATTCATAAAAGCAAATATTAAATTTTATTTTATTAATTTAATCTTTCTTTTGAATAATCTTCGAGAAATCAGTTATAATAAATACTATTATACAAAAGAACAACAAAATTGAAATGTAAATGAAGGCCCAACTAAACGAAAACAAATCGTAAATTAACCCAAAAATCAAAGACTCTACCATAGATATAAGTCCAACAGATAAATAATAATATCCGTAGGCTCTACCTCGCTTATTTTTACCTGCTAAGTCGGCGATATACGCTCTCGAAATTGGATCTACAGAAGACAGATAGAAGCCATACAATATGTAAATTATAATAATCAATATTAAGGAAAACAATGAAACTTCAATAGAAAATGCCAATAAAATACAAGAAAATAATAATACTGATAAACCGACAACAATGACAGACTTGCGTCCGATCTTATCTGAGATTGTCCCTGTTATAGGTGAAAGAAGCATATAAACTACATTACTAAGGAGATATAACAGTGGTATTATGAAAAGTAGTGATCCAACATAATCACATGATCTAATAATAAGGAATGCAATATCTAAGCTTGCAAATTCTATTACTCCTAAAATGATAATTAATTTTATAAAATTTCTGTCTATTTTATCTACTTTTGGTACTCCATAATACTTAAACTTGGTTTCGTCTAATTTAGTTGGATCAACATCTTTTACTATTAAAATAAAAAAAATCGCAAATAAACCAGGGAAAATTGAAAAAAAGATTATTTGTGAATAAGCCCATGCCCAAAGCAGGAATATAGATGCTAAGAGAGAACCAACCACAGCTCCAAAAGTATCCATCGCGCGATGTATTCCAAAAGCTTTACCTCTCTCAACAGCATAATAAGAAATTAGCGTATCTCTTGCAGATGTTCGTAAGCCTTTACCAAAGCGATCTGTTGCTTTTAATCCCAGAATATATTGCCATGAAGGACTAAAACCAATAAAAGGTTTAGAAAGATTAGAGATAGAATATCCTGCAACAACAAATGGCTTTCTCTTGTTGATTTTATCACTCAACCAGCCTGAAAGTCCCTTCATAATATTTGAGAGTGCAGTAGTAACTCCTGAAATCAGCCCTAAAATTAACACAGTTCCACCAATAGAAACAATAAATAAAGGCAAAATCGCTTGAATCATCTCTGATGATACATCAGTAAAAAATGAAACGAGTCCCATAATGAAAACAGGTATTGAGACTCCTAAAACCATTTTCTGTTTTTGACCAGTCTTTTCATTTGATTCATTATTTTCAGACATTTTCAATTAGTATTATGACTATATTATTATATTAAATTCCATTAATATCGATTAACGATATCGATTTTCGATAATATTAAATATATATTATTTTTTATTAATATTATTGAATTTTCGATTATAATTGACTAAAAAGTAAAAAATTGTGACTCTTGAAATGAAGTCAATAAATCCTTTAAGAAGATTTCAAAAAGGTTCGATCTTAGTACACATTTTATATCATGCTAGTAAAGAACCGTTTTATGGTTCATGGTTAAAAAATGAGTTAACTGTGCATGAATATAATATTTCAGATGGGACATTGTATCCATGGTTAAATAGATTAACATTTTCAGGTTTTTTATCTTTAGAAAAACGAAATGTAAGTGGAAGAATTCGAAAATATTACTCTATTACAGAATTGGGGAAAAATCATTTTGAGAAAATTAAAGAATATCTTAAGGAACTATATAATGAGGTTATAGAATAAGAAATAAAATTAAGTTCTTAATATGAGGTATAATTATTTTATATAACTTTTTAATTAGACAATGAATCTTTATTAGTATTAATAAAAAATAATAAATGTGATTCCAATGTCAGATAAAGATAAGACCTTAAATATTATTGATGAAACAATTCAAGCTGCTGAATCAAGTTTTAAAGAATTTATAGATATTTTGGAAACCTCTAGAACTGCATTAATTAAACTTGAAACCGATAAAGTAGAGTTAAGTAAAATTAAGGAGAAACTTGAAACCGAGAAAATACAATTAGAAGAAGCAAAAAGTAAGTTGGAAAATGAAAAGCAACAATTAGAGATCGATAAGAAAAAATTAGAGGAAGAGACAAAGAAACTTGAATTAGAAAAACAAGAGAGAGATCAAAAAATTGGCTCTTTAACAGAAGAACAAATAAAATTATTAGATGAATATAAAAAAGTGAAGGTTGAATTAGAGAAATTTATGAAGGTAGCTGAAGAAGCTGAAGAAGCTGAATTTAATTTTGAACGAGTACGCGCTTTACTCTCAATTTATACAGTTTTAGTATCAGAAATCTGGGAGGGCCAGCCACATTATCGTATTTTAAAAATTCTCCACGGTGATAAAGAATCTATGTCGCGAGAGGAAATAAAGAACACTACTGGAATTTCTGGTGCGTTTGTTTTAAGGGCTGTTCAGGAATTAGCGAAAGTCGGACTTGTAGATTATGATATGGAAACAAGTACAGTTAAATTAAAAGAGCGATTATTTCCTAAAAAAGCTTTAGACGAAAAATAAAGAAAAGAAAGTTAGTTGTTTTTTAAAATTTATATAAAATAGCATCAGCTTATTTTGTAATAACCATTTCGTGCAGTGTGCTTCCTGTTTCTCTATATGATTTCCCCTCATGTGTTATATTAAGTATGAAGTTAGAATTTAACCTAAAATACCCAGGTTTTAATTTTAAGAGGTTTTTTGCTATAAAACGTGTGATGGGATTTAATTCAAAAAGCAAATTATCAGCATCAATAATCTCTTGAACATTAAGAATAATTTCATGCTGTTGAGGAACAATGATCTTTAGAAGATTTGGATATTTATTCCCAGCCCTATCATTGTAGTTAAAATTATCTTGGATCAACTCATATTCTCCTGTACTAAGGATAATATTTTCATTTTTAGCAATCATAAGCACTTTAATTGGATAATTATGCATTTTTTTATTGCATTTAATATATGCAAAAACAACTGTGAAATTTTCAGAGTATATCCGTCCCCAATACCAATAATCTATTATTAAAGCAAAATTAAAATTTAACCAATTATGATCGTGATATCCAATTCCTTTTACTTGAATTGTTTGATTGTGAACTTTAATAATTCCTTCTACACTTGCTCGAGGAAGAGCTATGCACCATCCAAAATAATTTGATTTACCAAACTCAATGTATCCAGTTCCAGGTTTCCAGCCGTGAACTAATGCAGTATACTTTAAGTGAAAACCATATTCACCTTCATCTATAAACACTTTATATACAGGAAAACTTTCGTTAGAATAACCAACCTTTATATAATTTTTGCCAATTTGAACTTCAGCTAAATCTTGAGAAGCATTAAAATCAGAATGGCTATAATCGAAAATTTTCTGGATTTTTTCACCATTTGGTTTATAAACCGTTATTTCTACCCCAGTCTTCCCTGTTCTTTCGTGTTTTGCACGAAAAAAACCAACAATTGTATATCCATTTTCAAGGCGAGCATCAAAATACCACCATTCTATAGTACCTCTCTTTTTCATATCTATATGTAATGCATCATCTTTTGGTCGGATAGGCTTTATTTCTCCATCTTTTCGACCAGGCCCCAACCATTTTTCTTTAATCTTTTCACTCATAATAATATTCTCTCTTATTTCTTAGTTTTTACAAAACATAATCTATTTATTGTTTTTTATTAATAGTCTCAACAATTTCAATAAATTGAGTAATTTCATGATTCCCTTCAGTCTTATTTTGCGAGTTACCCATTTTTTAGCTATTCCAAATAAAGAAATTCGATTCATAACAAATGCAAGAAAAATCTGTGTATCCATCTCTATGAATGCACTCCAACCCGTATTTTTCTTTCTTAAATTTTCTTTTGGTTTATTTGGGATACTCTCTACTGTTAATTTTCCATTATCAATGATAATTAATGCTGCAAAATTTACATTTACTGCGTTTATGAGAATTTTCACATCAATATTTTGAAATTTTTCCTTGAATTTCTCATTTTCATTTAAAGGGGCAAGCATATTTTTAACTAGCCCCGCAAAACCTCTTACTTTTTTATTTTCTACTTTCAATTCTGACATATTACTAACTTATTAATTCTTTGGTGAAATATAAAATCCAGAATCCGCAATATTATTTGGATCAAATACTTCTTTAATCTTTCTAAGCCATATATGATAATTAGACATATGGGGTCCAAATAAATCATGCATTCGCGTTCCTTCTACGAAAAATGGAGCACCTAGATGCTTAAGTAGGTCTAATTGATTACTTTCTTCCATATATTCTGCCATTCCTTTAACACTATTTTCATCTGTTTGATCAAACATAGTGGGTGATTCCATATGGAAATAGTGTCCAGATTCGTAAGAAGTCATCCATGTGCCTTCTCCTAAATCATTGGCGAGTGCTCCTTTTTTAATATATTTTTTCTTCAAAGGAATATTCATTTTCGTGCTGCGAAGGCATACCGCTGCTGTATCTGCTCCCCCTTTAGATGACTGAAAACCTCCCGTAGCTATGAATCCATGCAATCCTAGATTAGAGCGTAAAGCTTCAGCATAAAAAATTGGTTTGGGTGTATAAATTTTTCCAATTATGTTCTTTAACTTAAACTCTTGTAAAATTTGTTCCATAACTTTTTGTTTATATTCAAATTCTCTTTTTGTGCGACCAGTGATTAACACTACAATAGGGGTTTTCATCCTTCCGATAGTCAGTTTATCCATTAAACTCTCAATAGAATTTGAAAAAATGGCCATTACCGCAAAACCACTTAAATAACTACACATTAATGAAATTTCCTCCTCTTCCACTCTTAGCATAGTGGATTCGAGCTTCTTAAAGTTCCCGCAATCCATTACATATAATTTCATAAAATTAGGGATATCAAAATCATAATCAGGAGAACATCCTTTAATATTATATTCTGTACTACAAGGATAGGGAAATAATTTTATAGCTACTCGAGTGAACACACCAATACCAGATTTCGCACCTGCCCAACCCCGCATGATCCCCCTTAAACTAGGACCTGGACCATCACCATAATACCAATCAGATCCATTTTTAAGACCAAGAGAACCTAATCTTAAAATCTCTCCATCAGGTAATACCCATTCGACACCTAACACATTACGAGCAGAATGTCCTGTTTGAGGAGAAGTAAAACCAGGACCATTCATCGAAGTATGACTTGCTAATGGAGAAACCATAGGTCCAGCACCAGGCATGTGGCAATTAAGATTATATTTCATTAGTTCTGCCTGTAGTTGTGCACCACTCACATATGGTTCTATTACGGCATAAAGGTTTTTTTCGTCAATTTTAACGATTTTATTCATCCTACGCATATCAAAAATGATGCAATTATCAGTAGAGGGCTGGTTCCAAGGCCCAAGACCCGTAGATTGGACTTTAAATTGGATTCCATATTTGTTACATAATTTTACAATGTTTTGAACTTCCTCTGTTGTTGATGGCAAAATAATTGCTTTTGGAACGGGGGAAAAGGGAATTGGTTCTTTATCATCCATATAATTGAAGATTTCCATGCACCAATTATATGCATAGACATTAGTCATTACTTCACCATCATTTATATTTTCAGTCCCAACGATTTTTTCGAAATCCTTGTAAATCTCCTTCTTAAGAACCATCTATGTTACCTCCTCTGCTATTTGTTTAGAAGTTTTAATATCAAATTTGAGAGCCATTAGGATTAATTCACTGATATCATAAAATTTTAATTTGGAGCCACTTTCTTTAATTGCATCTTGTAAATTTGTTGAACAAAAGGGACATGCTGATATAATGACTTCTGCTCCTGTATCTTGTGCTTCTTCTATTCTAATTTTAGCTGTTTTAAGTGCAAAGTCTGGAAAAGCAGATTTAACTCCAGCACCCGCTCCACAACAATAAGAGTATTCTTTGATTCTTTCCATCTCAACAAAATTTAATCCAGGTATTTTTTTCAAAATATTTCGTGGAACATCATAGATACCTTGTGAACCCGTCCGTTTAGGTTTAGGTGGAATATTAATAGACACCAGCGACATTAAATTTACGGTATCACCATCCCATTCCTCATACTTTTCAGCATTTCTACCTAAATGGCATGGATCGTGATATGTGACTGTTAAAGGCACCTCTTTTGTAAAGTGTAAATGCTCCTTCTCAAGTAATTCATTAAAAAATTCTACTGTATGAAGGACGCGAAAATTATATTTTCTATAGAGAGGATAATCGACTTTAAATGTATCATAACACCCAGCACAACTAAAAACTACCGTTTCTATTCCTTTTGATTCAATCACATCAAGATTTTTGTTAAGATATTCTTTAAAAGTCTTAACATCTCCAGTTCTTAAAACAGGGCTACCACAACAATATTCTTCATGTTGTATAATATTGAAAGAGACTCCCACAGCTTGCATAATCTTAGTAGTTGCTACAGCTATTTCTTTCCTTCTATAAGATGAAGTACAGCCTACAAAATACAGAATTTTTGCGTTTGGATCAAGCTTGATATCATCAGGGAGCCAATTCATTCTCTTTTCATGAGGTTCATTATAGGGATTATTAAATTTTTTTACAGCTTCGATATATTGCTGTTGTTTGGGCATAGGACCATATCCAGCATTGACTAATCTTTCTCTTAGTTTCATGATGATTTCTAGTGGTTCTAAAGTATTCAAAAACTTACAAGCAACATCACAGCCACCACATGCAGTACATTTATACACAATATCCCGTAATTCTGGTGAGGGTTTTAGTCTTCCCATTTCTAAAGCTAAAGCTAAAATAATACGACCTCCTGCACTATATGCATGATAATTAAACAAATCTATGGACGGGCATATTGTTGCATACTTTTGGCTTTTGATTTGTAGCTGCGGAATCCACTTGCATATAGAACAACGGAGACAGCGTTTAATCATCTGTTTGTATTCTTCTTCATTCAAAGAATAAAAGATCCCCTTTATTTATTATAATATTTTAGATTTAAATGATAATTCAATTAATCTTAGTGAAATAAAGTAATTTTTAATAGAATAAAATTTAGTGAACATAATTTTTATTTTTTTAATTTTCACTTGTTATTGATAATATTCTATTTGTTAAAAATTAAATTCAACAAAATATAAGAGAACAAATAAATTTGATTTTTTAATTTTAATAATTTCAAAAACTCCAATTTTAAAAATCCCATCATTTTCCATTAAGAGTTTCATATTTACATAATCTAAATATTAATATAATTCATTTTGACTTCAATTTTAAAGAAAAAAATATGAAAAAATTATATTAATGGAATTGTATCGTTCTTTTTTTCTTTTATGATTGGTTCCTCTTCTTCAACAACATCCATATCTAAAAGGCTAACAACATCATCTTCATATAAATATTTTTCATCTCCAGTTATTTTGGCATATAGATTATGATGTAGATCTCTATTTCTTATAATAGCATTTTTATCAATAGTATTATTTTCTTCTTTGAGTTTAGAAGCTAATTCAGTAACCCTAAAACAATCTGAATCCAATTGAAGAACTAAGCCATATTCCTCAAAATATTTACAGACTTTTCTCATTCTTATTTTAAGTTTTTTATCAAAAGATTGATTCCTCACATTATTCAATTCTTCTTCTGTAAGCTCAAACTGTTTAATAAAATATCTCTTTAATCTATTTGCTAATTCTTCTGTTGGAATTATTTCTTTTTCCTTTAATAGGTAATCTAAAATGTAATTCATAATCATTTCAAATGATATGTTCATATTCTCCTACCTCTTTCCTTAGTTTTATTGGTATTTTCAAAAATACCAAAATAATTTTTTCAAATTTTTTTCTTTGTAGAGTTATAACATTTATTAATAACATTTATTATCTCCAGAAAAAAATTAAAAAAAATCATTATTTTATCTGCTTTTTTTTTAATTCTTTCTTTTGTCTCCTTAGAAACTCTAAATTTATAAATTTTTTATTTTTAAATTTTTATCTTGAACCGGAAAAAATTGTACTATTATAAATAAATAATAAATATACCTAAAGTCGTTAAAAAGTTAGTTAAAATAAAGACTGTAAAAACCAGTAGTATATAACCAAGTAATAAAAATAAATACCTTTTACGATAATAGATTGGTTTATCATTCTTACTTTTTCGAAAATTTAGTTTTGGATAAAAAAAACCAGTTTTTACCTGATAATTACTAAATTCTTCAGGAAATTTCTTACTTAGTTTGTACTCTTCAATGTCAGAATAGATAATTAAAATTAGACCGAATAAGGTCCATGATAATATTTCACCTATTCGAATTCCTAAATCATTGAGTCCAGGAATATAAAGAGCAAAGGGTAAAGCGATTAAAAGTATACCAAAATTTTGAGGATGCCGAATTAGTCTATATGGACCTGTCTGAATAATATTTTGTCCACTTTTTTTACCTTTAACAAGATGATACAACCCTGTTATAAACAGTAAAGATCCTCCAATAAAAATTGAAATTTCAATAATAATCACTAATAAAAACCTAATTGGATAATCTGGAGAAACTGAAATCCAGACATCAAACCAATAGCCTCCTGTCCAAAAAGAAAAGATATACCATGAAATATAAGCTAATGGAATCATAATTACCATTGGAACAAGAATTCCCACTACTAATGGGAGACATGATATTACTGAACATATCCAAAAAGTTAACTTTTCTATTAAAGCTATAAATTTCGGTCTTAATTTCTTTGAATCATTCATTTTTTGAGTAAATTTATTGTATTAAATATTTTTATAAAAAAAAAGGATTTATTTATGTTGGTTTTTCATCTATTATATTGTTTATAGAAGTGTAGCATATTGGTCTCCCATAATTTTCCATTCATCACCAAGATTCCAATTATGACCATAGTCATTACATAAAGCTATTGTTGCTGAACGAATTGTCCCCTCATTTTCACATAATTCTTCCCAGAATGCTCCAACATACTGATCATTAACACGTTAATCTTGAATGTCTAAATAAATGTGGATAAAGTTTTTCGAGTTTCCATTTTTTTGGATATTTTCTTTTCATATATTTATTTATTTGATTAAAAGTGGCATTTAAACCTGATTCGTTTTGGTATTGAAAAATATAGTCGTTTTCTCTAATTCCTTTGTTTCTTATCCATTCTCTAAGATATGGAACTTATTCTATTAATGTTATTCTTCTTTTCTTTGTTTTGGATTTTCTGATTTCAATTTCAACTAAATCATCGGAAAATACTATATCGCGTAAACGAATATTTAATAATTCACCTTTTCTCAATGCTCCTTCATATAAAACAATTATTAAAGCTTTTAATTTGGGTGATGTATTTTCAAGTAGAAGATTTAAATTATCTCTTGAAACTAATTCATTCTTATTTATGTATCTTTCTTCTAATTTTAGTTTCTGGGGAAAATATTCTATTAAATCTTTTCTCTTAGAAAATTTCAAATAATCTTTGAATCTGAAAAGATATATTACTTTTGATGATTCTGCTAAAGAATTATACCACTCACTTTCCCAAATTTTTAATATATCTTCTTTTTCTAATAATTTTTCACTTGTTTTACCTGTTATATCGAATAGATGTTTTAAACAAATTAAATAATGGACTTGAGTTTTAATCTTTCGATGTTTAATTTTTGTTAAATAATATTCTCTGATATTGTTATCATTGTTCCTGATTTCCTTAAGTAATGATTTGGTTAAGGAAATTAATTTTTGAGGTTCCATAATTAATATAATTTATCCAAATTTATAAAAATTATGTTTCCTAAATTTTTAATAGAATAAAATTGTATCTTTTAAGAATTATATTAATTGTCAAAACATAAAACTCCGGGATTTAATACATTATTAGGGTCAAAAATCCTTTTTACTTTTTTCAGAGCTATTTGTGTTGAATCTTGATGTCTTTTAAAGACTTCTTTTGCCCAAATACCATAGGGTCTATTAAAAAAAGCACCAGAATCCATTAATTTAATACTAGCTTCTAAGAATTTCTCTTTAACACTCATAGTTTCTTGTTTATCAAAAGGATTATAAAAAATATCAAATTCACAGTGATATGAAGTTCCTTGATTGATTGCTTGGATATATACTCCTAAATTAAGGGGGATTAGTTTTTCTATAATTGAGATAAATTCTGGAATTTTTTCAAAGTTAGTTATAAAGAATATATCTTGATATCCTCCAGTTAATCTTAACTTCCAAGGATTCATATCAGCTTGAGTTAGAAAATTTAAAATAGTATCATTATTAATGATATTAGCTCTTTTTAGATGTAATAAATTCTTTTCTTTCATTATATCGCTAATATCTTCTTTTAAATATGATATTTTGTCTTTCGCAAATTTACTCCTTCCTGATAATACATAAATTAAATTCCATTTAGGTAAATTATTAGTTAATTGTATGATATCACTTGATTCTTGTTTAACTAAGCAAGCTAAATTTAAATTATTTAGAATTAGTAATTCATCACATAAACGATATTTTAATAATTCATATTGAAGGTCCAATAACTCTTGAATATTATCTGAATAGATATGAAATACTTCTTGAATCGAAGGAAGCAATTCTAATTTTAATGTAGCCCATGTTACAATCCCTATACTTCCCTGAGCTCCTTGTATCACCCTAAAAGGACTAAATTGGGTGGGGCCCATAGGATTTATTTGAGCTTGCCCTGATTTTTTCTGTTGCTTTATACTTCCAGGACCTGCAGCAGTCCCCGTTCTAAACCTTTCGCTATTTCCAAAAAAAACTTCAGTACATAATAAAGGATCAGAGCTATCCCACATATAACGAGGTATAGTAATAGGCACTCTTTCAAGAGCTGCTGTAAGAACAGATTTTGATGCCCTAGGGTGTAGAGGAATCATTAATCTTAATCCCTTTTTCTGGAGATTAGGAATTAATTCACCAAATGTCACTCCAGGTTCCACCATAATTACTCTATTTTTCTTGTCAATATTACGAATTTTTCTTAATTTAGAAAGATTCATTATAATACAATTATCATTTCGAGGGATTGTATCTCCATGGTGCCGAGGACCCGAATTAGAACTTACAGAAATAACAGAAAAATTTAAAGAGTTAGCTAATTTCAAAACCTTTTGAATTTTATCTCTATTTTTAAGCCTGATAACATATAAAGGTGATTTCTCGGGAAAAAAGCTTAGATCTTTTGAATAATCCTTAATAATTGTAGGACTGTCTGAAATATTTTTAGAACCACAGATTCTAACTAGTTTTTGATATATCTGCTCTTTAGTCATAGTTAATTTATATGAATAACAGGTGCTTTCTTCTTAAAATATTACTATCTATTAAGGTGTTTGGTGTTGAAAAAACTAAATTTTTTATAAATGATAAGTATTAGGTTATTTTTAATTTATCTTCACGAAATTAAAATTGTATTCTATATCTGATTACAGCTACGAAATCTTAATAGAATATGGGTGTAACCCTACACCCTCTATCCCATCTACCGATATGACTTTTGGGATTGCTTTTTTTAAGATATTATATGCTCCGTTCACATCCGCATTGATAATGATCCCTTGTTGACTGTAATATAAACCTCTGCAAATACGCTTTCCCTGATATGTTTCATGTTTTTCAATTGATTCATTATCTAAAAAACTACATCTCGAAGTGAAATGTTCCGTCTCTAAAATAACATCAATCCCGATTAACTGTGATTTATATTTAATTTGGGATACTAATTTGGAAAAAGGAATTTGGACAAAGTTCTGGTTATTACGCTTTCCAATTTTTATTTTATGTTTCCAAGTTTTGTTATACCCAATGATTATCGTTCCAAAATCGTGGTTAATACAATAATTAATCACTGCTCTCGAAATTTTATGGAAGATATCATTTATTTTGTTGTTTCTTTTCTGGATTAGTCTTTGCATTCTTTTTGTTTTAGACCCAATCCCTTGCTTATCCTTTATGCTTTTATATCTGGCAAGTTGTTTATTATAGAATTGATTAATAGATTTAACAATACCACCTTTAATAATAGCAGGTTGAAGCCTAGCATTATTTACCATAGTTATGATATTGTCCAACCCCAAATCAATTCCAATGACTCTTTCTTTATCCAAATTTAAATTATTTACATCTTTTTGGTAAATTATTTCTAAAATATAACACAATCCTTTCGGAATAATTCTGACTTGGTGTAATTTAAATTTTATACGTGTTTTAACAGGAGGTAATTGAGTTTTTTTCGGGAAAAAAAGAAAACTACCATTGATCCTGCATTGCTGATTCGTAAAAACAATCAAACACTCACCATCTTTCTTTTTATACCGCGGTAGTTTTGGAGCTCCTAAATACCTCTCTGGATGCTTTTTATAGGTTTTAAGAGATTGAAAAAATGATTTCCAATTTTTATCCAAGAGTTTTAAAGTTTGCTGAGCAGTTTGTGAAGGGAGCTTTTTATATGGTTCTTTTTCTTTTAGCATATACCATAAATCGTAATATCTCAACCAATTTCCTAAATAAAAATATTCTTGTCTCACATAATAATTGGCAAGATTATAGAGATTTTTAGATAAATGACACAGATAAGATAATTGTGTAGTGTTTTTTAATTGAATCTGTTCTGTCAGCCTCATTCCAATAAGATTTAAGGAGAGTATCAAATTTAAAAGAAAAGAGACTGAAGATTTATATTGGATAAAAGAACATTAATAATACAAAAAATATAAAACAAATATATTTTTCAAAAAGAAATAAAATAGGAAATTCAAATGAAAACTTATGATATAATCATAGTTGGCGCTGGCCCTGGAGGCTCTGTTGCTGCTAAAACCGCTGCAGAAAAAGGTCTTAAAACAATTTTTTTTGAGCGCGGTCGGAAACCTGGTGAAAAAAATTCTTCTGGTTGTGGATTAGGACCAAGAATGTTCAGAGATTTTCCTGAGATGATGAAAGAACTAACTCCAGAAAAATGTCCCTCAATGAGAGCAGGTACTGCGGCCCGTAACTATTTTGTTAATAAAGATGATATAGTAGCGGGTTATATAATGGCCCGTCCGACTGAATCTGTTTCATATGAACCCGCAAAAAGTTGGATTACTATGAATGTTTATCGTAGTGAGTTTGATCCATGGATTGCTAAATTTGCGACTGATGTTGGCGCTGAATTAAAGACATCAACTCTGGTTATTGATCTAATAAAAGATGAGGGAAAAGTATGTGGTGTAATTGATGAAAAAGGTGAAAAATATAGAGCACCACTTGTTATTGGCGCAGATGGAGCCATATCAATTGTAGCACAGAAATCTGGATTAAGAAATAAATGGGCTCAAAAACAAATTACATTAACACTACAGTACGATTTTCACGCATCTTCGGATAAAATCGATGATATTATGGGTGATGAAACATTAGCAGTTTGGTGGGGGTCAAATTTTCCAGCTTCATATCAAGTCTTTTTTAATGATGGTTTTCATCAAGGATTGGGAAACTGGATGAATTGGTGGGATAACAATCCATTGTATTATTTAAATCGTGTCATTAATCTAAAATATTATCAAAGATTGTTAAAAATCCTCGAAGCTAGACCACGTGAACTGCAAGCTCACTTACTACCTTGGTTAGATTATCCTCATAATACTCATACTAATGGGGTAATATTGATTGGAGATGCTGGTGGTTTTCCATGTCCTCTTGAGGCGGAAGGAATTTATCCTGCGATGGTAACTGGAAAAATTGCTGCAGAAATAGCTGCCGAAACGATTTCTTCTGGTGATGTTTCTAAAATGGCATTAAAAAAGTTTGATGAAGAATGGCAAAAAACAAGTATAGGAGAAGAATTTGAAGCAGGGAAAGAGTTATGGACTATTTGGAAAGCCTTACCATTCAGTCCAAAAGAAACTATGTCATGGTTTGTTCCAATGATTATGGAAATTCTTGGTGGAATTTTTGATTGGTCCCAACCCCACGCAAAACGTATACGACAAATTGTGAGTCATGTTAAATCATATATGCCAAAAGCAACACCATTTATAATGGCATATGTATTTCCTCTGGTTGCTAAGATTTTTGAAGATGATGTAGATAAGATAATGGATCCAAAGAAGATTATGAGAGTTCTACCTAAACTTTTAGATATGTTACCGCAGAAAAAAAAGAAAAGAGGTGTTAAATAAAATTGAATATTGAATTAGACGGGCTAACTAAACGAATACCCGGTACAGGAGACTTTATATCAATAGATTATAATAAATGCAATAACTGTGAACGTTGTTTAATTATATGCATAATGAATTTATGGCGAAAAAAAGATGGAATAATTCGGATTGTAGATGATTACCAGTCTAAATGTTTAGAATGTGCAGCTTGTTATCAAGTTTGTGATACTGGGGCAATTCAATTCCAATATCCTGAAGGAGGAACAGGGATAGTAATTGAAAAAGGTTAAAATCCCATTCATACTTTTAAACTCATTAAAGGATAAAGAGTAATGAAAAGTTCTAAAAATCCTATTACTAGTATGCTTTTTACGCCACATGCATATGATATTGAACTATTATATTTTTTCAAAAGTTACAATCTGGGGAGTATATAAGACTTCGCAATCTCACACCTGAAGAGATAGGCTTAATTTAATTTTGAAAATAATACTAAATATATTTCGCTTGACCAGCAGAACCTAAAACTTTTAAATTTCTTTCTTTTATCATCTCGATCGACTCTTGACGAGCTAAACCTAAATATTGTCTTGGTCCAATTTGATCTGAATGTTCTGATAAGAATTTTCGTATCATTGCAGTAAAGATTAATCTAAAATCAGTTGCTATATTAATTTTACACACACCATATTGGGTTGCTTTTTTTAATTGAGTTTCTGGAATTCCAAAAGCTTTAGCTACTGTACCCCCATATTGATTTATTATATTCACATATTTTTGGGGTATAGAAGATGAACCGTGTAAGACAATTGGAAATTTACCTAATCGCTTTCTTACTTCTTGAAGAATATCAAATCGTAATTCAGGTATATCTTCTTCTTTTTCTACTTTAAATTTATATGCGCCATGGGATGTTCCAATAGCGATAGCTAATGAATCGCAACTAGTTCTATTTACAAAATCTTCTACTTGATCTGGATCCGTATAGAAATGTTTATCTGCTTTTACATGTCCTTCGATACCAGCAATTACACCTAATTCTGCTTCTACACTAACATCTCTTTCATGAGCATATTCCACAATTTTTTTGGTAATTTCTATATTTTCTTCATATTTCATATGACTTCCATCAAACATAACACTGGAAAAACCAGTATCAATGCATGATTTAGCTAATTCAAATGAATTCCCATGATCTAAATGTAAAGCAATTGGTATATCATAGTTTTGATTTCTTGCCATCTCAACCACTCCTTGTGCTAAGTATCGAACTATAGTTTGATTTGCATATTTTCGAGCTGATGGGCTATTTTGAAGAATGACTGGAGAATTAACTTCTCCACATCCAATAACTATCGCTTGTAATTGCTCTAAATTGCTAAAATTATATCCCGGAACTGCAAATTTCCTTTCTAAAGCGACTTCAAACATCTTTTTTGTACTAGATAACCCTAATTCTTTATATGATACCAATTTAATCGTCTACTACTTTTTAATATGTTAATTTTTATAACTAAGGAGTATTTTTAATTTCCTTTTATTTTTAATTTTCTTTTATCAAATATAAATCTTCAGTCTCTTTTCTTTTAAATCTGATACTCTCCTTCAATATTATGGGAATGAGACTGACAGAACAAATTCAATTAAAGAACACTGCACAATTATCTTATTTATGTCATTTATCAAAAAATCTCTACAATTTTGCTAACTTTTGTGTGAGACAAGAATATTTTTATTTAGGAAATTGGTTGAGATATTACGATTTATGGTATATGCTAAAAGAGAAAGAACCATATAAAAAACTCCCTTCACAGACTGCTCAGCAAACTTTAAAAATCGTGGATAAAAATTGGAAATCATTTTTTCTGTCTCTTAAAACCCATAAAAAGCATCCGGAGAGATATGTAGGAACTCCAAAACCGCCACGTTATAAGAAGAAAGATGGTGGTTGTATGGTTGTTTTCACGAATCAACAATGCAGGATCAAGGGAGGTTTTCTTTATTTTCCTAAAAAAACTCAATTACCCCCTATTAAAACACGTATAAAAAGTAAATTACACCACGTCAGAATTATTCCAAAAAGATTGTATTATGTATTAGAAATTATTTATCAAAAAGAAGCAAAAGATTTGAATTTGGATAAAGAGAGAGTTATTGGAATTGATTTAGGGTTGAACAATATCATAACTATAGTAAATAATGCGGGGTTACAACCTGCTATTATTAAAGGTGGTATTGTCAAATCTATTAATCAATTCTACAACAAACAACTTGCCAAATATAAAAGTATAAAGGATAAGCAAGGGATTAGTTCTAAAACAAAAAGAATGCAACAACTTACTAGAAAACGAAACAATAAAATAAATGATATTTTTCATAAAATTTCGAGAGAAGTGATTGAATATTGCATTGAACATGATTTTGGAACAATAATCATCGGTTATAAATAAACTTGGAAATACAAGATAAAAATTGGGAGGCGTAATAACCAGAACTTTGTCCAGATTCCCTTTTTCAAATTAGTGTCCCAAATTAAATACAAATCAGAGTTAGCCGGGATTGATGTTATTTTAGAGACAGAATCTTTCACTTCGAGATGCAGTTTCTTAGATAATGAATCTATTAAAAGGCATGTAGAATATCGGGGAAAGCGTATTTGTAGAGGGTTATTTCGCAGTCAAGAAGGGATCATTATCAATGCCGATGTGAATGGAGCATATAATATCCTTAAAAAAGCAGTCCCAAAAGCCATATCGGCAGATGGGATAGAGGGTGTAGGGTTACACCCATATTCTATTACGATTTCATAGCTGAAATTAAATATAGAATACAATTTTAATTTCATGAAGGGAAATTAAAAATAACCTTTATGTTTCAGATATAAATAAAATTTAAGAATTCAGTTTAACTTGAAAAAAAAAAATAATGAAAAAAAAGTGTAGTTGCTTTTTAAGTATTAGTTATAAATGACTTATACAGTTATATTTAGTTTAGTTTTCAATTCTTTATATCTAGAGCGAAGTGTAACTTCAGTAATTCCAACTGAATTAGCAATTTGCTGTTGAGTAAGACTCAAACTTTTTATTTTGCATGCAAGATATATTGCTCCAGCACATAACCCTTTTGGATCTTTTCCACTTATAGAATATTTCAAACCATATCTTTTTAAAATTTTAATAGTTATTCTTTCTATTTCAGCATCCAATCCCAATTCAGTAATATATCTTGGAATTAAAGAAATAGGATCAGTGGAATTAGTCTTTAAATTTAATTCTCTTATTAATACACTAAAACTTCTTCTTACGTCTTTAGCACTAGCAGAAGCTTCATCTAAAATTTCTTGAAGTGTTCTCGGAAATTCTTCTCTTCTACAAGCTAAATATAAACAAGCTGCGACCATAGCATTTATAGAACGTCCTCGTAGTAATTTTCTCTTAAATGCTTCTATATAAAGACGCATAGCATCCTCTTTAATATGATTAGGTAAGTTTAAATTACTGGCAATTCTTTTTAATTCGGTAGACGCAATTAACAAATTCCTTTTTTTCCAGGTTATTCTAGTATTCCATTTAGCTGCTCTTTTTAAATCAGGATTATTAATTTTTTCCTTGTTTATTACCGTACTTAAACCCATATCGGGCATTAAAATTGAAATTGGGGATCCTGTCTGCTCTCTATTAATTTTTTCTTGATTAGTATATGCCCTCTTTCCACTATGAGAAAAATCTACAATTCGATCATTTATAATTAAACCACATTGCCCACAAACGGTTTCCCCTTTTTCTTCTATGAAAAGAATTGAACCTCCACATTCTGAACAAAGATTTGAATATTTACTTCTATTTGCAATCATTTCTAACTTTTAAACCTCCAAAATATCCCTCATTTTTATAAACCAGATTCTTTTAATCTTTCTAATAGTTCTTTCTGGTTCTTATTTAATTTTTTAGGAATTTTAATTTTAATTTTAACTAATAGATTACCTCTTTGACTAGAATTAATTTTATAAAATCCTTGGTTTTTTAATCTTAATAAAGAAGAATCATTAGTTCTTAGAGGAATAGAAACATTGAGATTTTTCTCAATTCCTTGCACTTGAATTTTTCCTCCAAGCACCGCTGTAGTAAATGGAACTTCTTGTTCTATATAAATATCATCATCCTTTCTTTCAAATCTAGGGTCTTTTTTAATATGTATGGCAATATATAAATCACCTGGAGGACCTCCATTCTCTCCTGGCATACCCTTTCCTTTTAGACGTAATTTTTGATCATCCTTAATTCCTTTTGGGATATTAACATTTAATGTTTTCATTTGTCCAGTTATGGGATCTTTATATTGAACTTTTTTCTTTCCTCCATAAAACGCATCCATAAAATCAATTTCCATATCGTATCTTAAATCATCTCCTTCTCTAGGAGAATTGTTATAATTAGGAGATCTTGCTCTTGTGCTCCCATTACCTCTTCTCGAGAACACATCAAAAATATCTCCTAAATCATTAAAAAAATCAAATCCACCAAAACTACTTCTCGAATTATTACGATTTCCAAAAATTTCGTTAAAATCAAATCCACCCGGTGAACCTGATGTTGAATAATAATAGGTTGTTCCGTCTGGACTACTATATCCTCTTGAATCTCTAGGAGCCCCTCCCCACTGCTGATATGTTGATGCATCACCTTCTACAACACCAAACTTATCATACATTTCTCTCTTTTTATCATCATTTAAAATATTATACGCTTCATTAATTTCTTTAAACTTTTCCCCTGATTTAAGCTCATCTGGATTCACATCTGGATGATACTTTCGAGCCATTTTTCGAAATGCTCTTTTAATTTCTTCCTTTGAAGCTCCTTTATTTATTCCTAGTGTTTTATAATAATCTTTTGCCATACATTACAACCTCTTTTAATAATCATGAATAAAAATTGTATAATTATGAATTCTTAAAAAAGTTAAAAAAAAAAAAAGATCAAACTTACTCATACTCAGCATCAACTACATTATCATCTTGACCTGTTGCCTTTCTGAATTGCTCTTCTTCAATTTCATCTTGAGTTTTTCCTTGATAACCATATGTTGCTCCAGGAGGAACATCTCCCATTCCCCCGGGTGGTGCTCCTTGATGAGCTCCTTGCTGCTGTCCATAAATTCGAGATGAAACTTCATGTAAAGAATTTTGTAATTCATCCATAGCACTCTTGATTCTAACTACATCATTGGATTCCACGGCACTTCTCAAGTTAGAAATTTTATCTAAAATTCTAGACTTTAAATCTCCGATAACTGCTTCATTTTCTTTTAATAATTTCTCAGTTTGATAAATTAAGGCTTCTGCATGATTTTTAGCTTCAGTTAACTCTTTAAATTTTTTATCCTCTTCAGCATTTATTTCAGCTTCGCGAATTTTTTGTTCAATGTCATCCTCAGCCATTTTTGTGGATGCTGTGATAGTTATTGATTGACTTCGTCCAGTTCCTTTATCAACTGCTGATACATTTAAAATCCCATTTTGATCAATATCAAATTTCACTTCGATTTGAGGAACTCCTCGAGGTGCTGGGGGGATTCCTGTCAAATGAAATCTTCCTAATGTAATATTATCATCTGCTCTCGGTCGTTCACCTTGTAATACATGAATCTCTACTGCTGGTTGATTATCTGCTGCTGTACTAAAAGTCTGTTTTTTTTCTGTTGGAATTGTGGTATTTCTTTCAATTAATTTAGTAAATACACCGCCTAAAGTTTCAACGCCTAAAGATAACGGAGTAACATCGAGTAGTAATAAATCTTCTACCTCACCAGTTAATACACCACCTTGGACGGAAGCACCCATAGCCACACACTCCATTGGATCAATACTACGTTCAGGTGTTTTCCCTAGTAAATCTTCAAATTTCTTCTGAATTATTGGCATTCTTGTTGGTCCTCCGACTAAAATTATTTTATCAACTACTCCTCTTGCCATACCCGCATCTCTAAGTGCCTTCAAAATAGGTGCATCTAGTCTTTTCAATACAGGATCGATTAATTGCTCTAACTTAGCTCGTGTGAGTGTCACGTTAAGATGTTTTGGACCAGCATCAGTTGCTGTAATATAAGGTAAATTTATATCTGTTGTGATTGACGTAGAAAGTTCTATTTTTGCTTTTTCAGCAGCCTCTCTAACTCTCTGCATTGCCATTGAATCTTTAGTTAAATCAACTCCCTCTTCTTTCTTGAATTCTCCAACAAGATATTCAACAAGAATCTTATCCATATCTGTTCCACCTAATTGCGTATCTCCTGCGGTAGAAATTACCTCAAAAACACCACCCTCCATTTCCATTATCGTCACATCAAATGTACCACCACCAAGATCCAACACAGCAATTTTTATTCTTATATCTTTCTTATCCAAGCCATAAGCTACAGCTGCGGCAGTGGGTTCGTTAATTAAACGTTTAACATCTAATCCCGCGATCCTTCCCGCGTCCTTCGTAGCTTGTCTCTGGTTATCATTAAAGTATGCAGGTACAGTGATTATCACTTCAGTAACTTCCTCTCCTAAATAGGCACTCGCATCTTCTTTAATTTTCCTTAAAATCATAGCTGAAATCTCTTGTGGTGTATATTCCTTGCCATCAATTTTAATTGTATACGAAGTGCCCATTTTCCGCTTAATTGCTGTAATTGTACGATCTGGATTAGAAATTGCTTGTCTTCTTGCTGGTTCTCCAACAAGTCTTTGGCCGTCTTTTGTAAAGGCTATAACTGAAGGAAATGCTTTTCCTCCTAATGTTAAACCTTCAGCACTTGGAATAATTGTAGGTTTCCCTCCAATCAATACAGCGGCTGCTGAGTTCGAGGTTCCAAGGTCAATTCCTATTATTTTTCCCATTTCTTTCACTCCTTTCTATTTTTTTATTTTTTAATTTTAATTTTTCTAAATTATTTCTTGTTTTTTATTTAAATTTTCTAATTTTGATTTTTTTGATATCTTGACCTTCGCAGGTCGTAATATTTTGTTATTAAAATAATAACCCTTCTCTAAATCTTCTATTATTGTGTTCTCAGGAAGACCATCTCTACCCTCCTCAACCATTATTGCTTCATGCCTATATGGATCAAATTTTTCACCCTCTGAAATCATCGGCTTAACACCCTCTTCTTCAAGTATTTTCTTAAAATTTTTAACAACAATTGCAAATCCCTTTTCTATTCCATCCATACCCTCTAGCATCTTAATTAAGTTCAATGCCCGAACCAAATCATCATAATGATTAATTAATTTTTTCAAGATACCCTCTAATGCATACTCTTTATACTTAGCATTTTCACGCTCATTATGTTTCTTGTAATTTTCAAAATCTGCACGCACACGTAAAAGTGACTTCAAAAACTTTTCTTTTTCTTCCTCTAATTTCTTAAACTTTCTCGCATCCTCCTTCATATCATCAAGCTCCTTAAGCAATTGATCATTCCATGTTTTCACTTTCTTATGTTCTTCGACAAGTGCTTCAAATTTTTCAGCTTTCGTCTTGAGGGTCTGATATTCATCTTTAGAAATTGAAATTGAATTTGTCGATCTCCCTTTATATCCTCGCTCGTTTAAAAATTTATCAAAATAATCCTCAAATATCATATTTTTCATATTTTCCTTCTCTTTTTCTAACATTCATATCATATATTAAGGTTTTATTTTTAAAACCCCATTTTTTATTCAATATAACTGTTCATTGTCAACTCTCGGTTGACAATAAAACTATGTGAATTAGCATATATAAATCTTTCGTTTAATTTTCATAAACAGATTAGACCAGTAAATTGTTAATCTATGAAAACATAATTATAAATAGGATTAAAAAGATTATTATAATAATAGATTAAAATCAATATTTTCTGAGAAAAAAATCATGGCACGAGGCTCTGCTCAGATTTTGGTTGACGACGAAGAAATCGACTTAGCTACCTTTATGTTAGATGCGTGTGGTATAGATTACACTGATTTTTATTTGGATGAAAGAATTTTGACAAGAGAAAACTTCGAAAAAAACTTTAAATTTCTCAAGAAAATGATTGACAGTCGTTCTTTTCGAAGAGCACCTTATTTTGTTTTCGGATACTTCATTCTCATAACAGGATCCAGAATGCCTGAGGATCTACGCTCTGAAATATTAGAAGCCGCAAAATGGGAACATGAAGACGGAATTTGGGCAAATTATTTTGTACCTGAAAGGAAGATTTGTCTTAAAGATTTTAGGGAAAAAATCAAAACTCATAGACCAAATCTAAAGTTTCGTCCAGTAAAACTAAAATATTTTGGTAATCTAAACCTCTCAGAAGCTATTTTTGGGGTTAAAGATTTCAAAAACGCATTAAAATCAGGGGAGATCGATAAAATTAGACATATCAAACTAGATGGCTGGAATCTAAAGACTATCCCTGAAGAAATATATGAATTGAAAAAATTAGAATCATTAAGTCTAGAATTTAACCAAATAACTAATATCCCAATAGATATTTCAGAATTACAGTCATTAAAGTATTTAAATTTAGAATATAATGAAATAACAACTTTACCCTCTTCACTTTTAAATTTATCATCATTAACATACCTTAATCTGAACCATAACTTATTCAAGCATATTCCAGAATCAATAATCAGATTACCCTCCATAGAAGTTTTAGGATTAGACTATAATTTTATTTCATCTATTCCAGAGTCAATAGAAGATATGAAATCACTTAAGACTCTTGCTTTAGATTATAATTATATTTCAGAATTACCAAGAACAATAAATAATCTAAACTCTCTAAAATTCTTAAATATAAGAAAAAATAAAATAAAAGAAATTCCTGAATTTCTTAGAAATACTAAATATTCTATTATATTGAAATAAAAATTAAGTTAAAAATAAAGCTGTTAGTGATCTCCCAAATAACCATTGAAATACCTAACCTTCGCTTCCTCATATGACATGCCAAATAGTTTAAAGATCCTATCTTCAATTATACGAATTCCTGTCTTACTTGGCTTACCACTAGTTAATCTGTATGTTGGACCTGTAGGAATATCCCATCCTATCTTTATCAATAAATCATGCGCATTTTTAGAACTTTCTAGCATTCGAATAGCAAGAGGGGTTAGATAATTCTCGTATATAATATTCCTCAACCCACCCATATCTTTAACGAGTGCTTGTAGGCTACCAGGAATAGCCCTATAAAGCCTTGTAGGTTGCATACCTAGATGTTCCAATAAACCTGCGTATCTATCGATTCCATACTTGCTAATTAAAGAAGCTACTAGGGCCTTCATATATCTTCTACCCTTCTCACTCTTTACTATAAAGCTAAAGAGTTCGTTTGGAGTAAAGCCCTTGAAATATGGAAAAAGGTCTCCGGGCGTTACATAACCTATTTCCACTAAATCGAATATCTTACCCTCTATTAATTCCCTCTGGACTACTGTAAATTTCTTGCCTTCATAGGCATTCTGTATCAATTTATCAACACGAGCCTCGTTCCCTAGCTTCAAATAGAAAGCTAGGTCAGCTCTGGAAAAACCATTAGAAATCAAAGTATCTAATGCCTCCTTCATACGCTTTAACGCATGCCCACTTATTTCTTCTCGCACATGGGGACCAGCCGCTCCTGTGGCTATATTATAACCTTCTGGATATTGGCTCCTAGAAATAACCATATAGAAATCTTCAAGAGCTTCAATACACTTGCAATCATGCTGATAATCTTGACTAATAAATAATATCTCCAAAATTGATCTCCAAAATTGATATAAAAATTAGTAAAAAGCAATTAAATTTATTTAAAGAAGAGAGTGAACTGACTTATGTTCTAAAATCACATGAGTTAAAATTTAAAGCAGGTTCTGAGAATTTTATATTTCAATATAATTTTATTCCGCTAGATCAATTTGCTTTATATCCTTTTGAGCTCTTAACTTACTATTATAAAGACCACGATAATTTTTCTCCTAAAAACTTTAATAAATTAGATTTTGAACAATTTAAAGATTTTCTAATTAATAAGTATGAAAAATCAGAAAATTTTGCCCAAATTGAAAAAATTATTAAATCTAAACATACATTTGAAGAAAATATCAGAAATTATAATAATTTTTTAAAAGAACTTAACAGTACCTACACATGAAAAAAAAAATTAGAATTATTACTATGGGGGAAAAAATTGCATAAACGATTAAAATGGAATGCTATTGGATTAGAATTAAAGACGAAAATTTTACAAGAAAAAATTATGCAAGAAAAAGAGAATGAATCCTCTACTAATTCAAAAAAGCACCAAAAACTTCAGGGATTTTTAGACGAGTTAAATCACCTTTTAGATACTATGAATAAAATTCAGAATAATTTAATACCTGAATTAGAAAAATATTTCGATTAGAGTTCAAAACACCAGAATTAATTATGCTTGCTTTATCCCGCCCAAGTATTCGAAATATATATGAAGATATGCAAAAACATTTTAAATATCAACAAGAAAAACATTAAATCCTGATGAATTTATAGAATTAGGTTCTTCGGGCGATGCTGCTGATGTTTTGGCTTTAATTGGAAATTCTGTCATTGATTTAGCTGTTGTACAATCTTTTTGGGATTCATCATTGACTAAGGCTGGAAAATTATCCAAAATGAGAGCCGATATTGTAGCAAATGAAAATTTACCCAAAGCATGTGATAAATGGAATCTATATAATTATAGGTTTTACATTCGACTTGTTAGAAGGTATCTCAACATTTGAGTAAAAAAAGTATGATACAACCGAATATATTGTTTTTAAAATACTAATCAAAAACGCATCACATGCTTTTAAAAAACCTATATCAACGTCTTTAGTTCCTTCTTTATATTTTACCGAATATTTATTCTCTGTAATTAATAGATAAATTAAAGGAAATTGCTCATAATAAGGGAGTCTATGAAATTCCTAATGAACTTGAAAAAAGATATGAAAAAATAAAGAGTAAAGGTATAATAAAAAAAATAAATGATTTTTTTAAATGAGTATGAAACCTTATGAGATGGTTTACAATATATTAGATTGGTATCGTGCTTTATATGTTATATTGGGTTATATTTTGTTTCCTAGAATCATTATCACTTCAAGAGATGATATTTCTATTAATATGGAGTTTCATACTTACCATACTTATACTGTTGATATGTGATACATTAGAAAACCATAAAAAAGAGAATGATGAAATTGGATCTGAATGAATCAATTAATAATAAATTAAAAAAAACAAGAGCGAGAGCTTGTTTCGATTGCCATGTATATTGCATTATTAATGTTAATAATTATAAAGCTATACAATTATTACAGCAATTTGAGAAAACACATCGAGGACATAGAACTCAAATAGTAATTCTTGACGAATTAAAACCAAAATCCCCAACGGACATTGTTTATACATGCATATCAGACTTGAATAAAGAGGAGTAATATAAAATACTATTCCCAACTAAAAGAGAATTGGAATATATGAGGGCTTTCACTCTAAATAACATTATTTTAATTAATCAAATAAAAGGTAATAAACCAGGAATTCCAAATGCAGCTAAAGTTATCTCAATTCCGATGTATAATAAAACTATTGCGAATATTTTTTGGAGTTTGGAACCAATCTTAATTAATTTAACAAAAAATACTTGTTTAATTTTTCCTATTGAGGCTCCAATAAGTAAGTAAGGAATCATAATTCCTAAAGCATAGCATGTAAATAAAATAATCCCTGTAACAAAATCTGCTTGATCAGACACAATTAAAACTATTGACAGATAAATTGGAGTTATACATCCAATCCATGAAAATCCCATTGAAAATCCAAGCATGAATGACCCGCTATACCCTTCATACTTCATTAATTCATGATCAAAAGTACTTGCATCGACTGTATTTGAATTAGTTTCTTTTTCATTGTATTCTAACTCGTTTTGGTTATTATTATGATTCTGGGCTGGACTTAAAATCTGTGCAGTTCTCGTAAATTGCTTTGCAAAATAAATATAAACTGATAAAATGATTATTATCAAACCGGAGAACAATTTTAACCAAAAGGTAAATCTTATGAAACCAGAAATAATAATGTATAAGGTAGCAATTAATGAAAACATCAAAATAAATCCTAATGAGAAAAATAAACTCATTAACAAAGCCTTTTTTGGAGTATTGGTTTGACTTGCTAAATAAAGCATAAACGATGGAAGTGTAACTACATTACATGGTGTTAAAAAAGATATTAAACCGCCAAAAATAGCTAAAAAAAAGAGAACTATATCAATCATTCTTTAGAAAAATGTTTTCTTTATGTTACAAATTTATAATTAATTTTTATTTTTATTTTACAACCCATTAATCTCATCCTTTATTTGGTCATAATGATTAGAATCATGCCCTATAAGTCTTTCAACCTCACCACCATCCTTATCCAATATTAAAGTTGTTGGTGTATATGCAATATTGAAAAATGACCCATGAGTATTAGAATTATCATCACGAACTATATGTCGATTTAAATTATGATCTTCTTTAAATTGGTTTAAACCATCATTTGAGTCCCAATAATGTACCGTTATTAGAAGTATATATACTTGGCTGTTCGAATAATCATCATCAATATCACTTATAACATTTGCTTCAGGACCGCAAGGTGGACAGTCTAAATCAAAAAAAAATAAAATAACAATTTTTCCTTGATGATCTGCTAATTTAATCGTATAACCATCAATAGTTTTAAATGTTATATTGGTCTTATAAGGATTTGAATTATCTCCGCCTCCCTCCTTATTTTCAAAAGAAATTGTTATAAAAACTATTATAATCACAAAAACCACTCCAATTATAATTAGATAAGGAGCAAAAGTATCTTTAAACTTCTTTTTAGGTTTAGAAGCGTATCTCTCCGATTTAATCGTTTTAGGACTATATTTCTTCTTCTTTGTTCTTCTTGATTTTTTTGTTTTTAATTTTTGTTTTTTCTTTTCTTTTATTTCTTTAGGCAATTTCATTAATTTTACCTATAGTTTTGATATATTGTTTATATGTATTTATCAATTAACCTTACAAGTATTTTTAATAATTGGATCAATATTTTTAATCGTTAATCTTTTTTTTAAAAATCCATTTAAATCTAACTCGTATTCTTCTAATTTTCCATAAATTTTAATAAACCAATCAGATAAAAATAATATTAAATTATCTTTAGATACTTTTTCAAAATCATTATATTTTTCTAAATCAACATCTTTAATTTTTTCTATTGTTGGATTGTATATTTGAGTACATGGCTCCTCAATAAAGTCAATATCAACTAAAAAGTTAGATGTATTACTTTTTTTTAGATATTCTTTAGACTTATTTGATAGTAAGATCGACATAAGGATGAATAATAATCTATACTATTGAAAATGATTATCTACATAAACACTTATATTAATAATTTAAATATTTTTCTGTAAATTACTCCATAAATCTTCTGTAACTGGAGAGATTTATGAAATTAATTTATATACATAATAATTCCTTCTTAGGAAATGATTAGACTCGAAATATGAGACACTAGGAATTAATCTAAACGCTATATATAATGACGATTTATTACGTAAAAGGTGCTAATTATATTTTTAAAGTCCTTAAAGCTCAAATATGATTATCATCTTAATGATTCAATCTTTTTTTTATAATCTTTTGAAATAATGATTCCTCAATATTACCTCCACTTATCACAGCAACTATAATTTTATCTTTAAATTCCTTTTTATTTTCAATGATATGAGCAACAGAGGTAGCACCAGCACCTTCAACAACTTGTTCTTCTTTTTTCCAGAGAAGAGTAATTGCTTTTTTAATATTGCGTTCTTTAACTATTTTTATCTTTTCAACATTTTTTTTTATTATTTCAAAAGTTAGTGCATTAGGCTCAAGTCCACCTGAAAGCCCTTCCGCTAGGGTGTAAGATTCTTTTATCGAAACCACTTTACCCTTTTTCCACGATTCATACATAGTAGAAGCTCCTTTTGTTTGAACCCCTATAATAGTGGTAGTAGGATCTATAGATTTTATCGCAACAGAAATTCCAGACACCAGACCACCTCCTCCTATTGGAACCACAATAGAATCAACATGACCGAGTTCTTCATAGATCTCAAGACCGATTGTACCTTGACCTACTATAATTTCTCTATCATTATATGGACTAATATAAGTTAAACCTTCATTGATAGATAACTTCTTTGCTTTGGATTCAACCTCATCGTAATTTCCCTCTTGAACAATTGAAACATCAAATTTTTTTATCTTATCCAATTTAGCTTTTGAAATCTCCTTTGGAACCACAATTTTAGTAGAAATGCCTAAATGTTTTGCTGCTAAGGCAACTCCCTGAGCATGGTTTCCCGACGAAGCAGTGATAACTCCACGTCTCATCTCTTCTTCATTTAATTGTAACATTCGGTTAAAAGCTCCTCTTATTTTAAATGAGTTTGTAAGTTGTTGATTTTCCAACTTTAAGTAGACTGTTCCTTTACACAATTTACTCAGAAATTCCGAATGAAGAAGAGGTGTTTTCTTAATAAAATCAACTATTCGATTCTGAGCATTTTTGATTGTTTCAAGACTTATATTACTCATCCTTGCACCTTTTATATTCCTCTACTTCTTATATCTAAAAGAGACACCATTTTTCCCATATTTTTTTCTTTTGCTTGTTTATAAACTATATTTGCAGCTGCTATATCTTGAGCTGCAAGACCAGTTGAATCAAATAGTGTGATTTCTTTTTCCGATTCTCTCCCTTTCTTTTCTCCAATGAGAATTTCACCAATTTCAGCATATATATCATCTTCTTTTATTAATCCTTCGGAAAGGGCATGTTGGATTTCTCCAATAACTCGACATTGGCTAAAGCTATCAACAACAATTTTATTTGCCTTTTTGATTATTTTAGGGTCAATTTCTTGCTTTCCTGGTGCATCTGCACCGATGGCATTTATATGAACTCCTTCATCAATCCATTCTTCATTGACTAAAGATTTTTTAGACGGCGTAACGGTTACAATAATATCTACTCCATCTACCGCTTGTTTGATGTTATCTACACCTTGTATTGTAACTCCAAGTTTTTCTGACATTTCCTTAGAGTATATATTTCTTGATGCTTTATTACGCCCCCATACTTTAATTTTTTTCAAAGGGAAAATTTCCATTAATGCAATTACCTGCATTCTTGCTTGGGTGCCAGTACCAATAACCCCTACAGTTTCTGAATCTTTCTTTGCAAGAACATTTGCTGCCACAGCTCCAGCTGCTCCTGTCCTATAAGCTGTAACATAAGTCCCATCCATGATTGCAAGCGGAATACTAGTTTTGAGATCCATTAACACAATTATTGCTACTCCGGGAGGTAATCCTAATTTATAGTTATCATAGAATCCACTAGCAATTTTAGTACCAATGAGTCCTAAGTCCTCCACATAACCAGATTTAATATCTATTTCACCATGAAACTGAGATAAATCTAAATGCATAACTGGTGGCATTTTTACTCGCCCTTTAGTAAATGCAATATAGGCTTCCCTTACAGCTTGAATTGCCATACTCATTGGGAGACAGTTTTTAACCTCTTCTTGTGATAATATAATTATTTCAGAGATATGAGGTCACCATTTATTAGAAGATTTATTATCTTAATTACTTATTTTAACAATTTAACTTATTAAAAATTTTTTTAAGATATTTTTTATTAAAAATGAGACAATAGTTAGATTTGAAACTGAATGAATTCCAATTGAAACTTTATAAAGGGTTAAAAAATAAAATAAAAAAATGTTGTTTATTTTTTGAAAATCTTTACCCTTGATTTTCGGATTATTTTAATTAATGCTAAAGATGTAAAACTAATTATTCCTATTAGAATTAATAAGTCATATCCGGGAATTTCTTCATAATATTCATCGTCGCCATTGCCATATTCATCATCATATTTTGATTCATATCCCAATGCAAAAACATTAGAAAAAGGTTCATTCATATCAAATTCTATTGTTACTGAATTGGAGTCATAATCAAAAGTCACTGTTTTGTTAATTTCTTCTTCGGACATTTCATGCCAATTTCCATGAAATCCATCATAAGAATCCCATCTAAAAAAGAGCAACCTGCTTGAATTTAAATTAATGTCCCATGGTAACGTGATAGTCATTGACATGGAATTCACTGAAAAGTGATTGGTCACCATCATATCGGTATAGAATAATAGTTCTCCATAAGGTATTCTCTGAGGTACGGGAGATACTGGTAATATGGCATAAAGAAGATTAACACCACCAGTTGTTGTCGTAATTTGGGTACGAAAACTTAACTCATGTATAAATTCAGACATAAGCATTAGGTTATTATATCCTGAGAAAAGGGGTACGAAATTCTTTTCAAACATTATGGATTCTAGATTATCATATCTAAGAAATTGCATTAGCTTCATTGTACCACTTTCCATATCAACAATTCCTCTGATAGTTTGTGATTGTGAGTAATTCATCCCTTCAAAATGCAAGAATTTACCATCAAAATCCATATGAAAATCATCTAGATGGACATATCTACAAGTGAACTTATTTTGCATAAATTTAAGTTCCTCCATTGTCGCATTTTGATCAAATATGTAAGGCATAAATGGAAAAGTAGCTTGCCAGGGTAATGAAGGATAAAAATTATTTGCAATCCCTACAACTTCTTGACTTTGAAACCTAAATTCTTCCATGGAGGGATCCCACACAGAGATATTAGCCCATACTTCCTTAAAAGACATTGGTAAGAGTCCATTACCTGGATCAAAATCCCAATATCCTTCATAATTCCCAATGCTAAATCCAGTTATTTCGATTTTTTTTTCAACAAACTTCTTATCATAACTATTTTCACCAAAATATAGGACATAGCCAATATCAACTCCCCATTCAACTTCATTAGTTATATCTGGATCAAATATTCTATAGATTTTTTCTTGTACCTCTACTTTATATCCTGGCCACCATTCTTGAAGAATAAAATATTCTACTGTTTCGAGTGTCCCATTAACGTCGTATGTCGCGTCAATAAAATAACCCTCAAAACTGTTTTCAAAATAGAGTCTTCTTTCAATGTTATCAAACTCAAAATAATCAAAATAATTGATTTTTCCATCTGAATAGAGTGGATCTAAATAAGTAATATTTATTATATTACCCAAATACTCAACATCTAAAATTCCACTAGTCACATTAATTGGTAGGATCACAGGGACACACCCAAATTTCTGATAAAAAGGCGTAAATAAAGTGCCTTGATAGAACTCGTGAGGTGATGAAGAAATATTAAATCCAAAGTGGGCAATTGGACCTGAATTAAAATCAGGTTCAACCATTCCAGTTACATTATTAAACCTAACACTGTCAGCATCAATTACTGATACATCGTAGAGTTCTCCTGAGAAATTCATTGGAGTTATATACTCTCCTAGTATATTAATTCCTAGACTATTTTTAAACATGTGAATTTTGTCGTGAGAATATTCATCATATTGTTCGACTTCAAATTCAAACCATAATGTATCTCCCAAATTAACTTTCCAAGCCCATGCATTCTTTGGATGAGGTTCTGGAACAGGGATATCTGCTTTCGCATTAATCAATAACGTGCCAAAAAGTGTAAATATAGGGCTGGTAAGGAGAAAGATCGATAAGAGCACATTTTTTATTTTAAATTTTCTCATATTGAATCACCTTTGAAGTGGTAATAAAATATTAATCTTATACCTAGAGGTATTATTTACTTAGAACATAAAAGAATCTACTTTTATATTTTTGTTTAGGTGCAAAAAACTAAGGTAAGTTTTATTGTCCCTAGATTTTACTTAACGAAAGATTTTCTGATAATAATTTTGGATAATGCCAATACGGATATAAATAAACAATGCTTAAGAAGGTTTGATAAAGTTGGATAGCAAACTTTTAGTTTTACTGCAAATGTCAAATTGATAGTAAAGTTAAAAATTCAAAATTAACTAACTACCTAAAACGATTGAAAAAAATAAGAGTGTTTATATTATGGATTTTTATGAAGTAGTTAGGAAAAGGAGAAGTTATCGAGTTTACAAACCTGATATGCCCGAAAAAGATAAAATAGAAAGAATTTTAGAAGCTGCAAGGCTTGCGCCTACTTGGGCTAATATGCAGGGAGTACATTATATTGTTGTTCAAGAACCAGAAAATGTAAGAGCAATTTGGCAAGCAATCGGTCAAGATCAGAAATTTGGGAATGCTCCTATGTTTATCGTTGGCATTATAGCTGAAACAAGTTCAGGCACCAATAAAAATGGAGAAAAATATTATGGTGTTGATTTTGGTATTTGTTTTGAACATTTAATATTAGCTGCAACAGCAGAAGGACTTGCAACTTGTTGGATTGGTTGGTTTAATGAAAACAAGATAAAAGCGATATTAGGAATTCCAAACAAATATAAAGTCATGGATTTAACACCTTTAGGATATTCTACTAAATCTAAGGGTGAAGTAACAGACCGTAAGCCAATTGAAAAAATAGTGCATTATGAAAAATTTTAAATTTCAATTATTATCTTTTTTGATCTACACTAGATTAAGCTCAATTATGAGAGAAAGAAAATGTTTCAGGTGTGGCAAGGTTTTAGATTTTGAAAGTTTCATTAAGAATTGTGATCCTAAATCTGAAGAATATTTCATAAAAATCTGGAATAGTAAATATATAGAATTCTACTGCTGTCATTGCTATTGTTTTAAAACTAAGTATCAACCCTATGTTGATTTAGAATAGGAAATTAAGTCAAATTCATAAGAACTATTCTGCTTTTAATTTTGTAATAATTTCTTCTAATATAGTAATTACCCTCTCTTTGTATGAAATCTGTTCTGGGTAATTGTAACTAAAAGTTTTCCAATAAGGACGCTTATGGCCAATTTTAAATTTTACACCTTTCATGGAAGTCATATATGAGTCATTATCTCTTTTTGTTGCTATTTGATCAGCAATAATATACCAATGATATTTTGTATTAAGACTTGCACCTGTATTATTTGGAGCAGGATTAACTCTTGTTTTTAAAGAATTGAATTGAAAACTCCATTTATCCGGGGCTTCTTTAGTTTCATACCATTTACCATTATTATAATTCCAATAATGAGAACTTCCTACTCTCATACCCGTATATAGTTTTTTGTTGTGTACCTTGAGTGAATTATACATTTTTGAATCACAATTATCGATTTAGTACTATAACATAATTCAAAAAGAAGTGCGAAATATATAAATACTAAAAGACTAAGGATTTTTTATTTCTAATTATAAATTTTAAGAACTATTTTCTAATATTTCTCCAACATAATAAAAACCTACTAGATTCCCTCTTCTTTCAAACTTCCTTGAAACTAATAAAATTATCACGTGTTCATTCTCATCAAGTATTTTTATTTCAACCGCATGTTTTACAGATTGTTCTATTATTTCCTCAGCATTTAAACTGAAAAAATCAATATTTTCTATATGTATTGGTTGTACGCCCCATACAAGCCCCAACTCTCTCGCTGTCCGTTCAATTGGTGTAATTGCTATAATCGGTAAAGGAGGACGATATTTTGCGATCATTCTCACTCCATACCCTCTTCGAGTAATTACTAAGATTTTTCCTCTGAAATTTAATTCTTGCATCTCTGATGCTAATGAATGAATAGCATGTCCAAGGGTCTGTGTATGAGTTAGTCTCTCAGAATCATATTCATCTGGAATCCTCATTGGCATATTCTCAGTTGCTGTTTTCGCTATCTGATTCATATATCGTACAGCATTAATGGGATATTGCCCTACGGCAGTTTCTCCAGAGAGCATTACAGCATCACTTCCATCAAAAACCGCATTAAATACATCATTAGCTTCTGCTCGTGTAGGGATAGGTGCGTTTATCATAGATTCTAACATTTGAGTAGCAACAATAATTGGTTTTCCTTCCTTATTACTTTTATAAATCATATCTTTTTGCCATAAAGGTACTTTATCAGGGTCAATTTCCACCCCCAAGTCTCCTCTTGCAACCATAATTCCATCGCTTACTTCAAGTATCGCATCAAAATTATCTAAAGCAATGGGTCTTTCAATTTTCGAAATTAATTTGATTTTATCATTACCATAATTTTCAAGAATTTTTCTGACATGAAGAACATCACTGCTATCAGAGACAAAAGAAATTGCTACATATTCTGGGTCTAATTCAGCAATAATTTTTAAATCTTTAATATCTTTTTCAGTAGGAACTCTTTGCTGTAATTCCCCTGTAGGGATATTCACTCCTTTTCTATTACTTATCATTCCACCTGCTAATACTTCCCCTATAATATGGTCTTCTGCTTTATTTTTTACTTGAATTTTGATAATTCCATCATTTATAAAAAAGATATCTCCTTTTCTTACAGATTTTAGAAATCCATTTAAAGGTATTGAGAATTGACCTTGATCTCCTTCAATTTCTTTCTCAAAAACTTTTATTTCTTGCCCAATATTTAGATTATATGCCTTATCATCCCTAAATTTCCCAACTCGTATTTTTGGACCTTGGATATCGGCTAAGATTCCAACATATCGATCAATCTCTCTTATTCTTTTTACCAATTCTCTTTTCTCATCATGTGTACCATGTGAAAAATTCAATCGAAATATATCGACCCCAGCATCAATTAAATTTTTAAGCATTACCTTTGAACTCGAAGCTGGACCTAAGGTCGCTGTAACTTTTACAGTGTTCTGTCTAAACTGTCTAAACAATATTATCATCCCTTTTCTATAAATTTTAAGTTGGTTTATACAGTATTTTCACTTGGAGATATAACAATACAATGATTAATATTATTATTATGTTTATCCTTAAAAATTATTTATTTTCTACTAAATTCTTAATTTTTTCTAATTTATTTCGAAATTCCATTCGAAAGAATTTTAATCTTTCAATAAAATTATAGTAATCTTCAATCTGATTAATTTGTTTTATTAAAAGTAATTGAATTCTCAAATTTTTTGGGAAAATTGAATACTGAATTAACTTTAAATCATTTTTAATAGCTAAGTCTTTTGCTAATTGAACTAAAAAATCAGAGCTATTATTAGCTAAAGAAATTACTAAAAAATACCTTAATTTTGGGGTTTTAGAGTAATTTTTAACAATAAATAGGAATAGATTCTTATATTTTTCTTTTAAATCATAAATTGATTTCACTGATAAATTGTAAAACTTATTATCTATAATTTCAGCAATTGGCGCATGTTTTCCTCTTACTTTCTTCATATTTTTAATTACATTTTTTTCTATAAACAGTTTCAATTCTTTCAGGTTCGAATTCTCCATTTTTTATCTTTTTGTAATATATTAATCGGATTAATTTAACTATTAAATAGGATAGATTTTTAATATAAATCTTTTATAACAAATTCTAAGTCAAGCTCTTTCAATGTATCTTTTAAAGGATATCCATTATCAGGATTCCATCCCATTTCATAACAATACCCTTTATAAAAATCTTCATATTCTACAGTTATACCTTTTGTTGGCCCCTTTATATCTGGGGGATCTCCAATTACTCTTCCGGGTAAGTTATTTTTTGCAATATCTATCCCTTCACGTAAAGTGAAAGCTTGTCTTAATGTTTGAATTCTTAATCCTATTTTTATGATTTCGTCAATATTTATACCCCAGCCAGTTAGAGAATTTATAAGATCAAGGAACGGATAAGATCCGAATAAAGTTGAAAATGAGCATAAACCAGAACTACTTAATACTTGGTGGAAAGCAGTGACTAATTTTTGTGCTTTTTGTTTCTTTATCTCATTTTTGTTCCATCCTTTTGGTAATTTGAATCCTTTCTGAAATTTATTGATTGGACCAATATCCATGAAATCAATACTTGCTGCAGTGTGCCTTCCCGGAGTAGGATCATAATTATAAGTAAAAGCTAAAGATGGAAATACTCTTGGGTTATGCATTGCTATTTCTGAACCTAAGGAGGTCATAGAATATTTGAACGAATCTTTCCCTATTCTCTCAGCAGCAATTTTACTTCCATCAGCTAAGATATCTCCGATTCCATCGCGATCAATTATTTTTTTCACTAATTCAATAATCGCTTTTGAATTTCCCCACGTTAGCTCTAAACCTTCAGTATTTTCTTTAGTTAAGATGCCATTTTCAAAGCATTCTATAGCAAAAGCAATAGTAGCACCTGTGGAGATAGTATCTATTGCTGCTCGATTACAGAGATCATTTATCTCAAAAATTGATAATAAATCATTATTTAGTAAAAGAGCCCCAAAGGCGCAACATGTTTCATATTCTGGTTGATGAGTTTCTTCTAAATTTAATTCTGGAACACTTAAAATGCCACCACATTGAACTGGACAGCCAAAACATCCAAATTCCCTTATTTTAAACTTTTTAATCTTCGTTGCTGAGAGACTTTTAGATTTTTTAAATGGAAAATCGTACATTCCAATCCCACTCCAATTTTTTATGGGAGAATCATTTGTTTCTGAGGAAAGGGTATTTCCAACACTTGTCCCAAAAGTTCGATATATTTGTCTTATCATATTTGGTGGTCCTGCAAATTTTATTTTAAATCTTCGAATGGTCTTTGCTAAATTTGGAACATTTTTTAAAATTGACTTAATAAATTTACCAGGTTCTCCTTTTATACTTCCTTCATTATAAATCTTTACAGAATCTAAAAATCTTTTTCTATTATTAAAAGATAGTTTATTTTTTCCAGATAAAACGAGCATTTTTAATTTTTTTGAACCCATTATTGCTCCAAAGCCAGAGCGAGCTGCAATTCGACCTTTATCGTTGGCGATTCCAGAAATTAGAGATATCTTCTCTCCAGCTTGTCCTATTCCAGCAGTTTTAATGAATTTCCCATGTTTTCTTTTAAGTTTTTCTTCAGCTTCAATAATATCTAAACCCCATATATCTGTAGCATCTAATATTTCCTTATCTTCTCCTATTATTGAAATATATTTAGGTTTTGATGCAGAGCCTATTATTAATATAGCATCATACCCGCACTTTTTTATTTCAGGACCAAATGTTCCTCCAGAATTAGAATCTCCCCATGTCCCTGTCAATGGAGATTTTCCAGCAACCATATATCTTCCTGAAAATGGTGCTGCTGTCCCTGTTAATAATCCCGGAAAAAAACCGAAAATTGATTCAGAACTTAAAGGATCAATTTTAGCAGGCATATTGTCGTAAATTATTTTTACAGCTAACCCATATCCCCCTAAATATTGACGATACATCATTTCGGGTAGCGATTCTTCCTTGAAAGTCCCTTCAGTAAGATTAACCCATAGAATTTTACCAAAGAACCCTGTTCCCATATTAATTGTCTTGATTTCTTTAAATTATAGTCTATTCTATTTAAATTCATAATCGAGAAGTGAATTATAAATTAATAATATTTGGAATTTTCAGAATAAGTATTTTAATAATCGTATAAGAGTCTTTTTTATTAAATAATTTAATTTTTTATGTGAATTCTTGGATTAAAAATTTTAAATCCTTATTTAAAGTGTAGATTTTCTTTAAATAGATTAAAGAAACATTTAAATATGCCATTTATTATAATATTGATGATATAAATTCAACCTTATCTATAAGAATTAATCATCTATACAAAAAATAAGAATAAATCTAGCTTTTTAATAATAATAAGTAGAAAAATTTTAAGTTATTTTTGAATTATAATTAAGTTATACAGAGAAATAATTGAAAATTGTGTCATTAGTCCCAACAGTGAAGAAAGAGGAAAAAGAAATTCAAAGGTTCATCGATTGGGATAAATTTAGGAATGTGTTTTACAATAATATCTATTTAGAAAATTATAAAATAGTTGTTAAAATGCCTCTGATTCCTAAAAAAGGTTTAGAAGAAGAGATTAAAATAAAAAAGTTTGACCTGGAAAAATATACTTATCTGTGTGCATATTAAAAAATAAAAAGGTTAACAAAATTTAGTTATGAGAGTTTTCTTTTCTCTCCTTAAAGTACTGATTCCAACATGAGAAACACATGTGATTTCCATCTTCTAACAAAACAAGATCCTTCACAGATCTTATCATTCCACATTCTTTACATTTTGCAAACATATTTATCTAGAATTTTAACAATAAAAAATATTTATTGCATTGTTTCATAATTCTATTCGTAAATCCTTAATAACCTAAAAAGAAAAAGCAGAAAATTCTATTTTAAGTTTATGGTCAATTTCTCCATATTTAGCTTCCATACTTTTTCTGGTGCTCTCTTTTGTTCGCTAGGTTTGTATTCATCTAATTTTATTATCCCAACTGATTCTAATTCCCTTAAATGATAATAGAGAGTAGGTTTTTTCAAATTCTTTTTAATTACGTTTTTACATTCTCCTTTACAATTATTCATGTCTTCTGATACTTCTTCGCTTAACTCAACTAAATGATTAAAAATTTCATCAGAAGATTTTGGACTATCTCTTAGAAATTCAATTATCTTCCACCGTATCCCGCAATGTAGCGCTCGAACATAATCGCCTATTTCTGAAAGGTCAATTTCTTTCATAACATCCCAATTTTCCATTCTATATGATTATAATATAAAATAGGAAATATTTAAATATAACTTTTGATTAGTTAAGTTTAATATTTAACTAATTAAAAATTTTATTGAATAAGTGAAAATTAAGAAATAAGACGTTAAGTGGCTAAAAATGAAAATAAAAGAAGAAACTAGTATTTGTTCATACCCAGAAATTAAAGAAAAACATCCAAGTGGTTGTTCCTTAAATCAAATTATTAAATGTCATGGTGATCAACCCCTTTCAAAGCTATTAAGACATTTAGAATTAGAAAATAAGGAAGAATAATATTAAATAATCTTTTATTTTTTTTTATATTTTTAATTATGAGGTATAAATTATGGAAGCAATTGTAGTAAAGAATTTATCTAAATTTTTTAGTCCATCTAAATATGGAGGTAAGGGTAAAGAAAGAAAAAGGGTTCAACAAAATAGTCGAAAGATTATTCGTGCTGTTGATGATATCAGTTTTGAAGTAGAAAAAGGAGAGATTTTTGGCTTTCTAGGCCCTAATGGGGCAGGGAAAACAACCACAATTAGGATGATGACAGGAGTATTAAAGCCTACTAATGGAAAAATTTCTATATTTAAACAAGATGTTTGGAAAAATACAATCGCTGTAAAACAAATTACAGGAAATGTTCCAGAAGAAGCAAATGTATATTTGGACCTTACTGGTTGGCAAAACCTAATTTTTATCGGAGAAATTTACGGAGTTGATAAGAAAAACCGAGTTGCGAGGGCTGAAATGCTATTAAAAAAATTTGAATTATTTGATAAACGCAATTTGAAATCGATGAAATATTCAAAGGGAATGAAACAAAGATTATTATTATGTATGGCACTTATGAGTAATCCAGAAATTTTATTCTTAGATGAGCCAACAAGCGGATTAGATGTTCAATCTGCACGAATAATTAAAAAGTTAATTAAAGAGTATAATGAAAAGGGTATGACGATATTTCTTACAACTCATGATATGGAAGTTGCTAATGAATTATGCCATCGAATAGCAATTATTAATCATGGTAAAATCATAAGTTTAGATACTCCAGAAAACTTAAAAGATTTAACTCAAGAATATCAAGCTATCGATTTTTATTTCATTAATAGAGCAAGCAAGTCTGAAATTCAGAATTTAAGAACAGTAAAAGAAGTTCAAGAAGTAAAAGGAGGGTTTCATATAATTGTAGAAGATATTCACAATGCTATCTTTGAAATTATTGAGTATATAAAATCAAATAATTTGATTATAAAACAAATAAACACACATGAACCAAAATTAGAAGAGGCTTTTTTAAAAATAGTTGAAAGAGGTGATAAGAATTAGCGAAGAATATTCATTAATTAAAAAGTCTAGATTTAACAGATTCAAAACCCAAATGAGGAGATCTTTAATAATTTCTAAAAAGGATTTCAAAATATATTATAACAAGCCTCCTGTGTTAATTCAAGGCATATTATTTCCGGTTATATTATTTTTCGCCTTTACCATAGGAAGAAATATATCACCTCTTTATTTAGTTTCCGGGTTAATGGCAATGGTTCTATTTTTATCAACAACATCCATCGGTCCAATTATATTTCCATGGGAAACTAGGCAAAAAACATTAGAAAGATTAATTACATGTCCACTTTCAATTAAAACAATTTTACTCGGTAGTTTATGGAGCTCATTTCTATTTGGCATGATATTTTCATCGATACCTCTTATTTTAGGATTTTTCTTTTTATCTTTGCCAATTTCGATAAATTTGATTCTTTTAATTGTGGGAATGATAATTTCTGCATTATCCTTCGCAAGTTTTAGTCTTATATTATCAGTTCCACCTACTACTACTCCTGCTAATACAATGATTTTGACTGTATTGATAAAATTTCCTCTGTTATTTATAAGCCCCCTTTTTATGCCAATTTCTACACTTCCAATTGCTGTTATATCTCCACTTACATATTTCATAGATATAATAAATGTTGGATTAGGAGATGTTAGTGCATTTGGAACATTTGGACTGTTGATTGATTTTGGAGTTTTGCTAGTATTTGGCTTTGGGTTCCTCTTCTTAGCTATTACCTTACATCAAAAAACTCTAGAAAAGAGATTTCAAGGATAGAGAAAAAAGATTATTTAACTCAAACCTAAAAATCTATATTATGAACCTTCTTTTTTTTAATTTTTTGTAATCTTTTCAAATTCTAATTTTTGTTTGCTTAATTTAATTATTATATCTATTGAAATATTCATATTTTCCTTTAAAGAAATCCTATTAAGTAATGAATCATTATCATTTAAAAACTTAGTTGACTTTAATAAATCGGGTAAATTAAAATGACAAAACAAAAAATTGTATTAATAGGAGCAGGATCTCTTCAGTTCGGGTTGGGAACAGTTGGTTCGACTCTAAGCAGTGAAATTTTACAAGGTTCTACTATCTGTTTGCATGATATAAATGCTGTAACTCTTGATTTAGCGTTCAGAGCATGCCAATCTGCAATTGATGAGAGGAAGTTAGATTTCACTTTAGAATCTACTTTAATTAGACAAGATGCATTAAAAAATGCTACTTATATTATTAATTCTATAGAAATTACTCCTAGATTTGAGTTATTAGATATGGATTATCAGATACCTCTACAATATGGAAATAAACAAATTTTTGGTGAAAATGGAGGACCAGGAGGATTTTTTCATTCTCTTAGAATTATACCTCCAATTTTAGATATATGTGAAGATATTAAGAAATTCTGTCCAAATGCTTTAATAATTAATTATTCTAATCCAATGAGTACAATTTGTTTAGCAATTAAAAGAAAATACCCTTCCTTAAAATTTGTTGGACTTTGCCATGAACTCCATGATTTCTACCCGATATTAAAGAGAATTCTTGGAACATCAATTTCAAATTTAGAGATTATAGCAGGAGGCTTAAATCATTTTGGTGTTATATTAGACATTAAATATAAAGATACAGATAAGGATGCATATCCAGATATACGAAAAAATGGACCAAAAATACTTAGATCAATAGTAAATGGCCCTTATCTCGATAATGGCTACGGTTTAATTGCTTTTATTTTAGAAACGTATAGATACTTACCATATACTACAGACTCCCATTATGGTGAATATGTACAATGGGCATGGGAAAAAGCAGATATACCTTCAGTCCGTAAATTTCATAGAGATTATGAAGCTTATTTAAAAAATAATTTTGAAAGACTAAAAAAATTAATAAAAAGGGGAAAGAGCACTATATTGATAGTGCCTGATGAAGAGAGGGCTATACCTATTATTGAAGGTATTTTAAGTGATACTGACAATAAAGAACCTTCAGTAAATATTCCCAACGATAGTATTATTACCAATTTGCCACGAGATCTAGTTGTTGAATGTCCTGCAATTATAAATAAAAATGGTATTCATGGTATTAAACTTGGAGAATATCCTAAAGGGCTTGCGGCACTGTTAAACACTCAAGCTTCAGTTCAGGATTTAGTAGTTGAGGCTATACTAACAAGATCTAAGAAACTTGCATTACAGGCATTACTCGCTGATCCAGTAGTGGAAACTTATTGGCAGGCAAAAAAAATACTAGAAGAGATGTTAAAACTACAAGAAAAATATATTAAAATAAAATTAGAATAAAAATTTTAATTATCTACTTTCTCTTGATTTTTATTTTTTTAATTTGGTTTTTGCTTCTAAAATCAAATCGTATAAATCATCCATAGTTGGTGGAGGAATATACTCATCTTCTTTTTTCTGAAGTGTGATCGCATCTGAAGGACAAACTGCAACACAATTTCCACAACCAATACATCTTTTTCTATCAATTGAAGCTACATCCTCAGTAAGAGATATAGCTTTAAGTTGACAACGTTCAATACAAGTACCACACCCTGTACATAATTCATGATCTATTTGTGAATAAAAATTAGAATCAACATAATTAGCGGGATTTGGTATCTTCAATAAGCTAGAGATCCCTCCATCACAGCAATAACAACAACTACAAATAAAATCAATATTTTGGGCATTATTCGGTCGAAATATTAAGCCTTCTTCTTGATTTTGGAGCAAAATTTTAAGAGTTTCTTCTTTAGTAATTTGAGTCCCCCATCCCTGATCAATATAATTTTGGGCCATAGTTCCAATTCCAAGACAATTTTCTTTATTTTTAGTCATTTTACAAGGGTCTCCATGAATATCCATTTCTTGACGACAAATACAGTTGATTTTTACAAATGGACCTTTACTATCTTCTATAATTTTTTTTACATTATCATAAGGGGAAATATTATGCTCTGGTTTAATACTTATATCAACTGGAATAATACGTAGTTGATGGTAATCCGTAGGGTTAGCTTCTTTACCCCAAATTTCAATAATATACTCTTCTAAGTCCTTTAAAAATTCTTTCGTGAGTTTATTCACTTGATATTCGTATATACCAACGATTAACGCTGCATTCCCATAAAATTTTTGTTCCCCTTCTCTTTTTGACGTGATGGAGCCTTTTTTAGCCATGACATCTAATTTTTCTTCTAATTGTTTAAGAGAAATTCCAGATTCTTTTGCTCTTCCGTATATTTTCTCTAGTGGCTCAAGATCTTTATCCCATCCAAATCTTAAATATTGAGCTATTTTTGCTTCTTCAGGTGTAAATAGATGTTTTAATAAACGTATATCCGAACCTGATTCTGCAGGAGGAAATCCAATGGGCATTTTATCAAGATGTTCTTGCAATTTTCGATAATTATCTTCCATCAAAATTTATTTTTCACCATCTGAATTAGTTTTATAAACAATGTTTATTTTTTTTTAGCTCTAATTTTCTTTTAATCTAGTTTTTCTTTCCATAACTTTATCAAATAATTCATCCATCGTTGGAAAAGGAGTGAATTGTCTTTCTCTTTTATAGAGTGAAATCGCTTCTTCAGGGCATTTCGCAACACAATTTCCACATCCAATACAACGTTTTCTCTTTATTGAAGATAACTCATCCTTAAGCGAAATTGCGTTCATTGGACATATCTCAACACATGTTCCGCAGCCTATACATAAATCAGGATCTACTTCTGCATAATAGTTTGCTATTACTACACTAGCAGGGTTAGGCAATAATGCATATTTTGATAAATTTTCGCAACAACAACTACAACAGCTACAGATAAATGATAATTTCTGGGAATTATCTGGTTGTATTACTAACCCCTCTTCTTGATTTTTTCGTAATATTTCATGGGCTTCTTCTTTAGTTATCGAACGACCCCATCCTTGATCAATACACATTTGAGCTAGAACTCCGAATCCCATACAAACTTCTCTTCTGTCAGTAACTTTGCATGGATCTCCTAAAATATCCTTTACTTGTTTACATACACAATTTATGATTGCTATTGGTCCATCATAACTATCTAGACACTTTCCAACATCATCAAAAGGACTAACATTATGTTCGAATTCTATACTTTTTTCTACTGGAATTGTTCGTAATTGGGCTGATTTCACCCTAAAAGCTTCTGGAAACCAACCTTGTACACTATAATCATGATAATCTTTAATGAATTCTTTTGTAAGTTTGTTTACTTGAAACTCAAACATTCCAACCATAAGGAGCGCGTTTCCATAATATTTTTTATCCCCTTCTTTTTTAAACATGATAGATCCTTTTGATACCATCCGATCTAGAATCTCTTCTAACTCTTTAAGAGGGATTCCCGTCTTTTCTGCACGGTTATAAATCACTTTTAATGGTTCTAAATCTCTCTCCCATCCGAATTTTAAAAACATTGCTACTTTAGCTTCTTCTGGTGTAAAAAGATGCTTTAATAAGCGTATATCTGCGCCAGACTTCACAGAAGGGAACCCTACAGGCATTTTATCTAAATGTTGCTGTAACTTCCTATAAATATCATTATCTTGATCTAAACTTATATCAGCCATGTCTTATTCATCTTTATTTTATTTGATTCACATGTGAATAATTATAGTGTAATTTTCTTTTTTTAAATTCTTTATTAATATAGGAAAAAAAGGGGGTAACCTTCATTATCAATATTTTTTTAAAAAATTTTAACTAAGAACCGATTAATAATCTTAAAACATGATGAATCAAATATCTAAAATATAGATTTTTCTATTAAAATTTATGAGGTTAAATAAAAATTGAAAGTAGATATTTCTGATGGAATAGATAGTGGTAATTTAATTATTAGAGTTTTAACAGCAAATACAGTTCTTTTATCTTTACTAACAGATGAAAAATTCAAAGGTAAAGTAATACATCCCCATGCCAATGCTAGTAAATTATATGCTGAACATGGATTTGCTGTGAGTATTGAAATAAACCATAATGAAATTAAGAAAAAATTTCTTTTTGATACAGGGGGTCCTAGAAATGCAATATTACCAAATACTGAAGCATTGGGTATTAACTTTGAGGAATATAATAAATTAATCTTGAGTCATGGGCATACAGACCATTTTGGAGGCCTTTTGAATGTAATTCCAAAATTAAGAGAAGGATGTGAGATAATTTTATCACCCAATTTCTATAATCAAAATATTATCTTAGTACCAAAATCAGGTCAAGAATATTTCTCTTCCGATATATTAAATGAAAAATATCGTGAATTACTAAAAGAAAAGGCTTTTCTTTTTAATTTAAAAATTCCAGTCTTAAATAGAAATATATTCGAAAATTTAGTAAATCAAAATAATCTTAAAATAGTTGAAATTACTGAACCAATAAAATTAACAAATGGTATTACAACAAGCGGAGAAATAGAAATATTTGATGAAAATGAAGTTACTAAAGGTATGTACCTAATGAAAAGTAGGAAGGAATTTGCAAAAAATACGTTTAGAGACGAAATTTCAATCTATATTAATGTTAAGGATAAAGGGCTTGTAGTTCTTACAGGATGTGGACATACTGGAATTGTAAACACGATTAAACACGGACAAAAAATAACTGGCATTAATAAAATTTATGCTATAATTGGGGGTTTCCATAAAGAATGGGAGAAATCTGAAGATATTGAAGAATCAGTAAAATTTATAGAAAATTTAAATCCTGAAATAACCTGTGGAATGCATTGCACTGGTTTTGAATTTAACAAAATAATGAGCGCAAGAGGACACCCATCTCATACTTTAGGAGTTGTTGGTACGGAATTCCATTTATAATTATTTATTTTTCTTTTATTTTCTTCATTAGTCAATAAAAAAATCTAGTTGTTATAGGAAAAGAATCTCCTCTTTAGATATATTTATTGTATCCCTTTAATCATCCCGATTTATTATATGTTCTGGGAAGGGTTTAATATTTTTTAGCGCTTTACGTAAGAATAATGGATACAATCTTAATGTTTCTAGAGTATTTATATCAACCCATTTAAAGATTAATTCAAGTTCATCTTCTATTCCATAGAAAGGTTCATTTTTAAAAACCAATTTAGAATCTTCAGGAAATTCCAATAGGTAGAAAATAGAAATTTCATGATAATCTTTTCCCTCGGAATTAAAAAAATTTTCCACGAAATAAAGAGGTCTAGTTATATTTATGCTTATACCGATTTCTTCTTTCATTTCTCTTATAAGCGCATCTTTAGAGATTTCTAAAAATTCACATCGTCCTCCAGGTAATGACCAGAAATCATCAATGATGCTTCGATGTACTAGTACCTTATTATCATGAATAGCTACCCCGACAACCCTATAACTAAAAACATAACTATTCTTTTCGAACGTTATCATTTGAATAAAAAATATTTATAATATTAATAACCTTGTGTTTATTTAAATTAGATTTTAATAGGATCGAATCATCTAATTAAAAATATAAAAAAATTGAGTTAGTTATTTGCTTAATTAAATACTTAATCTCTGAAGCCATAATAAGCATTTGTTAAGAGTAATAAAATCCCAACTACTGATAAAGTATAATCAGATAAAGAAATTAATGTATAATCCCATTCAAAAGTATAACAGATTAATGCTCCAACTACTATTATTAGCATTATTATTGAGAGAAGACTTTTCCCTTCTCGCTTCCACCAACTAGACTCTTCAAGCATTACTTTTTCAATTATTTGAACATCAGAGAGTGAAGCATCCATATTTTTTATTCGCTCTTTAATCTTTTTCCTTTCCCTTGAGTTTAGAATAGATCTGAAAGAAACACCAATAAGAAAAAGAACTATGATAATCAGTAAATCAAAGATAGTGTTAGTGCCTTGAAATGGGACTTGCGGTCCAAAGTAATTAGTTACTAAAAATAAAATCAACATAAAAACTAATAGAAATCTTACGCTATACTTTGGCAAGTATAATGGCTTTTTCTCCTTTCTTAAATCTATTTCAACTAGTTCCCGGACTTTTTATCTCATCAACAATTTCTTTTAGTTTTTCACGTTCACTTTTTCTTGCTTCAAAGTAAAAAGCAACAGCTATAAAAATCGCATTGACTATTAAACCAGGAATTTCTTTTCCTGTCAATATAAATCCAAATGGAAAGGCTACAATCATAACTGTAATCAAAGCTCTTACTGTACCACGGGGCATTCCAAGAGGTTGCCCTTCTACTTTGCCATCCTTACTAAACCTGTTAACCAAACACCATGTAGCGAAAATAATCCCTAAAATAAAACTAAACATGTGATTTCATTTTTTATGGTAATTATTAATTATGGTTACTATTATCCCCAATATTATAAATTTAGTGAATTTATAGACATATGAAGCATAACATAATTGGCAGTTGAAATTAATATACTTTCATATATTAAATATTAATTTCAGATTATTATCATATTGTCTACTAATCTCTGTATTATAAAAGAATATTATTTATAATATAAAAAAGAAGTCGCAAGATATTTCATGTACTTTTAAAGCTAGGAAAAAAAAAAGAAAAGGGGATTTAATTCCAAATTTAAAACGAATTAGATTTTTCTAATATAATCTTTCTAATACATACCGTATTTAAATACTGCATCGGTCATCGCTTTTACATTTTCTGGTTTAGCCTCATCAACAATTCCAGAAACACCTCCGTCGATTATTAGCCCTCCGCCTGCTTTACATCCCTCGATAATCTTCTTTACATACTCCTCCATTTGTTGTGGAGTACCAGTTGCCATCAATGATCCGGGAACATTACCCCTAATTGTGGCATATTCACCAAACATTTCTTTTGCTTTAATTATATCTGTTCTATCGAACCAATAAATAAGCTTACCTCTGTGCTTTTTAGCAAATTCCGTTAAATAGTCCAACCGTTCATTATACCCTCCTTCGTAAAATGGACAAGGAATTAAGTTATTTTGAATTAAACCTTCCATTGTTGCCGTTAAAGTAGGCCAATAGAATTCTTTAAATTGATCTCGGCTCATAAAACCATCAGCACCTCTATGTAATGGTATAAACACGATTGGATTATCTGAAGGAATCATATGTGACATAGCAACGGTACTGGCAATGCTTGAAGGAACTAATCTATTTAATGCTTCCTTCAATTCTTCAGGTTGCCTATACATATCTAACATTACCCCCCTCATTCCTCGCACGCTTTCTGACCAAACATCATATGGTGCTTGAACAAAGAAATTAAAACCAATTGGATATCCAAGTTGTGCCATTTCTTTAGTATAATTCTCCGTAGCTCCTAAATATTCAAATAACTTTCCTGCTGCTTGACCAATATTTTTAAGCATTTCTTGATTTGGGGGCATAGCAAAGAAAGGTGGAATACTCATAAAAGAACCATAGGAATGCACTAAATTAATTAAGCTAGGAAAGAATGAAAATCCCCCTAGTTTTTTATGATGGCGAGGCATGAGAGTATTTAAGCAGTATCCAGAAGGATCTGTTAGAAATGCTTCATACTCGTTTTCTTTCATATATTCTCCTTCTACCCATTGAAAGTGAATATTATCGTCTAATCTTTGTTTTTTTTCGGCAGCCCCTGGCCATTTGAAAGTTTGAGTCCCCAATCCATCCCAAACTGCCGCAGGAAACACGCCTAATAGGGGAGGCACCATATCCCAATTCATCGGTGCGAAAACATCTTTAAATGCCTTTGCGAGTTTCATTGGTTCGTACATGGCTTCTTTTTTAGTTAATCCTGCTTGAACTGCTGCATAATGCATTGACATGGGTGTAATAGGCACTCTATCGGGTTCCTTTAAACTTACCGCATTCAAGACTCTATTTAATCGTTCTTTATATAGTTCTTGACTCGATTTTTCGCTCATTTTCTTTAAACCTCCATCCATTTATTAGTTAAATTAACAGCATCAACCGCACTCTCTCCATATGCGTCTGCTCCTACATATTCTACTATGCTCTCGTCGACAGTCCCTCCGCCGATCATAATTTTTATATTATCCCTTATTCCCGCATCCTTTAGTTTTTGAATCACTTCCTTCATTGAATCAAATGCAAGAGTTAAAAATCCACTCAACGCAACAACTTTAGGTTGAAATTCTTTTATTTTTTCTACGAATGCATCACTTGATACATCAACACCTAAATCCATTACTTCATAACCATTTGCATCAAGCATAAATTTTACAACATCTTTTCCTATATCGTGAATATCTCCTGCCACAGTCCCTAAAAGAACTTTTCCTTTTTTCACTTCTGTTTTTTGCTGTTCTTTAAGCAATGGGGATATTTTTTCAAACACATTTCGTAAGATTTCTCCAGATAAAATCAAATCTGGTAAAAAATATTCTTTATTTTGAAATTTGTCACCTATTTTTTTCATCGCTTCTTTAATTTCATCCATTATTTTCAAAGGATCTTCGTTACTTTCAAGCTTCTTTTGTAAGAGATCTGCTACAGCACTTTCTTCTAAATCTACTATTTTTTCAATAAATTCGCTCATTAATTTTCACTTTTAACATTATTAGTTTTTTACACAATAGCCAACAATAAGATGAGTCTATTTTCTTCAACATAATTAATAAAGTTTTTTACATGAAATTAGGAAAGTTATCCTAATGATAGTTCCGTCATTGTATATAGAATGCTATAGAAGCAATCCTTTTTCTTCTGAAATATTGTTGTATCAATCACCTTATGTAAAAGAACTTGAAATGTTCTATACTTCTGATACCATGAAGTTTAGTACCTACATCTTTGAAAATGATTGGAGAAATAAGGTAAATAAATATAGCTTATTTATTGTGGGAAAGACCATTTTCGATGATAAATTCGAAATAAATCTAATGGTAAGTCTAAGAATAAAAACCATTTATAAAAGTGTAAAAGTATTAAATTAATGCAGCCATGTCCTTACAATGCTGAGCTATTCTCATTATTTTTCTAATGTTGTCCTTATCATTATAATTTAGATTGTTCAGCAAATGATTTGCTTTACTGAAGAGTTTATCTTTTTTTATCCATACAATAAATGCTAATTTATCATCTTTTTGTAAAAAGGCATTCATAACCTCATTAAAATATTGCTGAACCTCATTGTAAAAATTTAATACTTTATTGTTTAAACTTAGGTCTTTTAAGATCTCACCTATTTCTTCAATCTTTTCGCAGAACATTCTATAATCCATTGCTTCAAGAGGAGTAAATTCACTACTTGATGAAATATAGACTCCTGTTCTGAGATAAGTTCTAATATGGATAACCAGAATAAAATAAAACTTCCTTAGTTGCTCGAAATTATCATTTAAATCATCAATTGATTTATTTTTTAAATCTTCAAACATATTTGCCACTAAATATAATAAACGTTGGATTAATTTTTTAGTAGGTATTTCTTTGTACCCAAAGTTTTGGATAATTATTTTGTGGTTAGTCTCCTCAATTATCTCTGTATTTGGAAGTCTATTAACATATTTCCTAATATAATTTCTCAAGACTTTGTTAATTTCTGTATTTGTATCAGATAATATGGTTATATTTGTTTGACCTGCAAGACTTTTTTTTAATAATTCCCAGATTACATACTCATTTGCTTCTAAGATTACCTCATCCTTACTTATTTTATCGCTTACTGCTTCCATTTTTGGCAAAATTAACAGCGTACCATCATCTCGAACCTCAATAGCTGCGGTTGAGCCCGCTTTTAACGTATAATGCTCAGTCCATTTTTTAGGTAAACTTATAACTAATGAGCCTCCTATCTTTTGCAGTTTTCTATACGTTCTCTCCATAATTAAAATATAGATTAAAATAATATATACTTTTCTTTTTGTATATATACTATAAACACAAAGTTTATACATCAATTTATACTTATATAATTTAGTACACAAAAAAAGATGTGAATAAAAAAAATGTCATTATTTAATATGTTCAAACCTGAGATAAGTAAGCGTAAAATGAAAGAGCTAAAAGATAAACTTGAACTGAACCCAAATTATGTTCAGGAAAAAGAAGCTTATAAGCTAAAAAAAGAGTTAAAAGCTTACGCTTAAAGAAATTAAAGAATTTTTTTACTCTATTTTTAATGTAACTTTTTATGGATTTAAATATTTAATTATCTTCGAGATAACAGTAAAGATTTTTAGTGTTCCATCATCTTGAAATAAAATATAACTCTAATACCACTTTTTTTCATACTTTCTAAGATTTTGATGGAATCGGATTTAAAAGGGCCATTATTTCTAATCCATAATTCCTTTAAATTACTTAAATTGTCAAGTCCCTTAATCTCTGTTATGTTATTTTGTTCAAGATTTAAAGCTTCTAATTTACTTAAATTGTCAAGTCCCTTAATCTCTGTTATGTTATTACCTCTCAGATGTAATTCTTCTAAATTACTTAAATTGTCAAGCCCTTCAATTTCTTTAATTTGATTATATGAAAGATTCAGGATTTTAAGGTTGGTAAGCGCCTCAAGTCCCTCAATAACCGTGATTTGATTGTGTTCAAGGTTTAATTCCTTCAACTTGCTTAAATTTCCGAGTCCCTTGATCCTTGTAATGCGATTTTCGGACAATTCATAAAATTTTCCTAATCGCAAAACTTCCAAGTTCGTAAGCGCTACCAGATTTTCTATTTCCGCAATATTGCTATCGGAAAGGTCGAGTACCCTTAACTTTGTAAGGCTGTCAAGATTCTCAATTTTGCTGAGTTGATGACTGCCAAGAAGCGTTAAGGATTCTAAATTTGTTAGGGGGTCAATATGGTCTATTTTTTTTAGCTCGAATCCCTCATAATGTAATTTCTTCAAATTTGTAAGCTTATCAAGCCCTTCAATTTCATCAAATCGTTCCAAATGAAATGGGAGTTCTAATTCCCCGTTTTTTACTGCAATTCTCTCCTCTTTATATAATACAAATTCTTCATTATTGTTGTTGTCTAGCATCTTTGTCTTTTTATACCCTTTATTTAATAATTATATAACCCGTTATACTATTTATATTTAAGGACCGTTGAAATTTAGTCATTTCTACTGTATTAAATTTTGAAATTAGAACTTTAACTTAAATGGTTTTTGATGATTAGCTTTAATTAAATTTTTTCTTTTATTTGATTATCTGGATAACGCGCCATTTTTTTATAATCGTAGAAAATAGCTGTGGCACTAACAAAAAAAACAAAAGCCATAACAAATAGACCTGGTATTAACGACCAATAAATTAAATCGGAATAACTATTAAAAGACAACGAAAAAGCTGAGATTAAAGAGATCACTCCGCCTCCTATAAAACCTATGTGCCGTAAATAATATTTGTACGGTGTTTCACTCATAATATTATTAAAATCTTGCATAGGTGTATTAATATCTTCGAATATATTTGCCCTGCTAAAATGATTAGCGATTTGAGTAATTGTACATGCTTTAAAATGATTTTTATAAGACTTACCAAACCGTAGAAATGGAATAAGAGAATCTCGAATATATGAATCGTGACTAGTGATAAGATCTAACCTCATTTTAAACGTACAATTTGTAATAATGATTTCAGAACATTTTAATAGTTGTAATACAGCAAAAACGCACCCTTCAAACCTCACATGTTTACATCTTTTTAACGCTAAATATTTAAATGTACAATTTTTCACTAATATAAAGAGCGCAGAATCTTTGAGAAGTGTTTGGTGCGGAAAGGAGTGAGAGGATTCGATTATAAAAGGATCTTCTGATGTTCCTTTTCCGCTCCACTGTTCACTTATGGCCTTTTGATATATATCATTTTCAGAATATGTTTTAAATCCCATCTCATCTCAATTTTATTATAATTGGTATGTTATATTTTCTTTTTTCTTTAAATATTCCAAATTTAACTATCACAAAAAAGTTTAAATATAAAATAAGTTACGTTTTTGTAATAGGAGAGATAAAACCCAAATCCATGACTCCTATCAGACACCCTGGATTTTTGTCTTTTGGTAGTGTAAATTCTTACACGCTGATTTCGCCCTACTCCCCCTATGTTAGTTTGGACCTTCCATTAGGTCTTGCTGATAGGAGTCACCTTTTCCGATTAAAAGAGAATATGCTTACATCAAAATATTAAAGAATATAATTGACATGATCTGTCCAAGCGGGAATACTATTCATTCATACTTCTCTAAAAAAGGAAGGATTTGAATTAATAAATTTAGATCCCGTTTTTATTCATAATTTACAATACCCATCTAATTTAAATCATGTTAAAATATTAGATACACTTGATGGTTAGTAAAAGCTATAAGTGTGAACAAGCCAGAAGGGAGTTAATCCAACAAACTCTCAATAAAATTTGTAGGACGCGGAACTTTAGCGATCTTAGAAGTAGGACGTATGTCGTACTTGCTCATTTATGGCTCCACATAAAAGCAGAAGAAGAGAATCTATTCAAAGCAGAAGAATGGTCTAATCCTAAATGTAGAGATGAATTAATAAAAAAAATTAAGGACTTTTTAATTAGATATATACGGTAATCTAAAATTTTAACTTAAACAAACCTTACTTTGTTATGCCTCCTAATTCTTCTTCTGGTACTTTAATTTCTTTATCATTATCAATGATGCGATAACGTGTTTTACATTTATCACAGACTACATTTGTCCTATTGGGGTACACAAAGACCACATTTTCATAGCCACATTTACTACATTTAAATCTTTTATTATATTTAATATTCAACTCTCTTATAACTCTATGCAAAGACAGCATCAATGCTATTAATTCGAATTCCATTAAAAAAATTAATAGAAGGTAATAATAGTCATACAATTCTTCAAATGAAAAAAAGTGCTCAAATGATAATTTTCCATTTCTCTTGAAATCCTTTACTCTTACTCCTTTTTCCTTAAAATGTACAATCCCTGCCTTAGATCCATGTGAAATGGCATTTCTAATGTGATTCAACACAATTAACATTTCGCTTAATAATTTAGGTGGTGTTCTTTTATTAGAGTTATTTAATTGAAAAATTTCATGTAGACTGTTTATGTGAGTAGTCTCTCCATGTCTGGATAATTCTAGATCAAGAAATGAACACTTCCCTAAGAAAACATCAAATAAATTCATAAAATATGCTTTAAATTTCAAGATCTTTTCATGAGGTGAAATAACTGGATCAGACAATATTTCTTTAAGATTTTCATTAAACAAGATCATTCCCTCCTCATATAATTCTATCACGGATTCATAATCAGGGATGGGCATGTTCTGAATTAAGTCAACGAAGAATTTATTGGGTATCATAGGTTCGTATGGTATGAGTAATTTTGCTAAGTATCCTACCCATTCATTACGGGCATCTTTATGAAATTTATTTATTTTTTTTTCAACAAATAATATTTCAAAAACAGTCAATTTTCCCATGAGATTCGCGAACACATGATACCAATTTCGTGGGTCATAATTAATTCTATTATCGACTAAATCCCAGAATACTTCACGTATTCGACAATTTGTGATTCCTTTATAAGCTATGGTGAATTCATGGACTATTTTATTAAGATAATTGTTAATTTCAAGTTGATATTTATGATAGTCACGCTTTTCCCTATAAAATTCGATAAAATTCCTTGTCGACATTATGAATTGTACTCTTTTGTTAAATATTTAATTAAATAATTCATTTTTTTAATATTTAAATCTTATGATTCTATGTATTAATTCGATAATTGTAATATATTATCTAATGAATTTTAAATTACAATTTAATATATTATTCTCTATATATAAAAATGTGCACTTAACCTTAAATTAAGATAATATTGAGTGAAATATTAAAAATCGAGAGTTATATTTAAATAGCAGAGGGTCTTGGTTTTCAAATTTTTATATAAAAAAAAAATAAGAATTTTCATTATTTAATAGATAGAAAGATATATAGAATTGATGTCCTATTGGCATGACTTGCATGATGTTATATCATGTCCACATGATATAATTTCCCTCTCCCCTCTTTTCTACTGTACTTTTTCCATATAATGTGTCTCGAGAAAATTTCTTAAAACTCACAGGAATTTCCAATTCTTTATACTGAAGTGTTTAGATTCTAGGCATTTTTAATAATTCGTTATAAGATTCTATATTTTTGTCAGAATACTTGAATATTTAAGATTCCAGTCTCATTAATTAAAAATAAGAGGGAAAGGATCAGGTTTTTTTGAAAAACTTTTTAAGTACCTAATTGGTAAAAAAACGAGCTCCGCATCCAATACAAAATTTTGCATCTTTTTTAATTTGAGTTCCACAAAATTCACAAATAAGAACTTCTGCCTCTGGTTTTTCGCTTTCTATAATATCAGATGGATATTTTTTCCCTAATTTTACTCCATTGTAACAACGTCTGCAAACAAATTGAAATCCTTGTTGTTGTAATGCTAGAAAGGTATTTATAGATTTTTGAGTAACTTCATAAATGCCTTGAGCTGCCTGTTCCCTTTTTTTTCTTTGTTTGCTACTATAATAAAGGATTGGAATAAGGGCAATTCCAAAGGTTATAATAACTAAAAACGTATAGAGACAATATTTAAAACACTGCTCTTGACCTTCAGCGGTCATTTTATATCCTGATTTATAACGTCTATCTTCCTTAAAGTAAACTGTTTTAGGGCGTGTGAGAATAGTAGAGATTTGTAATTGTGATCCTTTAGTAAGAGTGTCGCATATTAAATGAATTGGAACACTAAATACCATCATATTACAATTATTGCAATAAGTTGTTCTTTCTTTTTGTTTTATCTTTTTTTCTTCTTTAGTAATGGTAAATCTGCTTAAAAATGTGCCACAATCCTTGCAAGTGGGAGGCCGATTTGAAGGTATATTTACATTTCTATTACAAAATTCGCAATAATACCATACCATTTTGTCTTCGCCTTTTTTGTAAAATAAATTATATTGTTAGTATATTGATATAAATATAAAGATTATTTTTTTCTGTGTAATCACTCGATTTTATCGTTCGGATAAAATTCGGTACTTAAAATCTTTCATCTAATTGTTCTCCACAATTTGGACAATGCCGTATGTTAATTTCTTTCAAGTTTATATGTTTCTTTAGCTCATTTTCTAAATTTGGGTAAATATCAGTAAACATAATATCTTCAATAGAAACTAAGTTAAGTTTTCCTTTCTGATATAATTTCATTTTTTCTTGTTTTCTTCTCTGATATAATTTACCATAAAAACCCCAGTATTCGATATATACTTTATAATCTGGTAAATACCAGTCGTATTTAATAGGGTTTCCACGGACTTTTATTTTTCCTTCGTAAATGTGTTGGATACCTAATCGATGAAGGTGATTGTCTATAATTAATTCTCCTTTAGACCTAACTTTATCTCCATCAATACATATAAAACTCGTCGGACGTTTAATTTTTCCTTTTTTTATTAGAAATTTTTTTAGCTTATTTAATCCAAAAGCTATAAGTATGAAAAATACTACAAAAATGATTCCCCCAAGAATAAAATAAAATGTAGTTTCACTCATCTCAATACACTTCATCATTTATTTTTTTGTACTTTTCCTCAATCTTTTTAAATTTCTCGTATTCGTAGGAAGGTTTAGAATCCACGGTACTTTTCACTTTCAGCATTAAAAATCTTAAATCATCAATATCCATGATTACATACAATCGTTTGCCAACTAACTGTCCAACCTTAAAGTTTAATGGTGCTCCACATTTAGAACATCTTTTCTTTTTCTTTAGTTCTTTAAGTAGTTCTATTTTATATTTGCGAGCAATATCATCAGTACTATCTATTTCTAGTGCTCTATTATAACAATTAATAGCAGAATCAAGTTCTCCAATATTATAAAAAGCAATTCCCTTCTTTGTATGTATCTTATTAAGTTTAATTGAACTATTTGATCGTCTTAATATATCTATAGTTCTATCATAAGACTCAATTGCTTTCTCATACATTCCTATTTTAGATTGAAAATCCCCCATTTTATACCAAACTTTAAAATTCTTCGAGTTTAATTCTATTAGTTCATTATAACATTCAAAAATATCATTTTCAATAGGCGAATTTTGATTTATTTCCCAGCCTTTTATATTACATATCAGTGCTTTTTCATAGTCTCTTTTATATTTATAGGCAACCCCAAGCCTAAACCAAGCTTCGAAAAAATTTGGATTTATCTCAACAGCTTTACATAAACTTGAGATAGCACTGTTATATTCCTCTTGTTCAATATAAACGAGCCCTTCTTCAAAACACCTTTCAGCTTCATTTCTCATATTTTGTTTCCCTTTTTTTTATAAATAATTAACATTCATTTTGTCCTAGGATTTTTTTCGATGATTTCATAAAATCTTATTATTTCCTGAACATGGTTGTCTAATAAGTATCTTAACTCGACGGGAAGAAGTAATTTTTGGTCATTTGATAATTGCATTTCAATTTGTCTGGACATTCTTGTTATAATATTTATAAATAACTTAACCAATTTGACTAAACAAAAATGTAAGTTTTTTATCTTTTATTATAATTAGTATATACATTTATATAAAATAATCTATAGTACTACCAATCAATAGAATAATAGGAGCAAATTAAAATCAGAATCTAAATAAAGAAGAATTATTGTAGTGTTTTAATCCTTTATGAGCTTATTTTGAGATTAAATATTATTCTAGTGGTATATTACGCATTTGAGAGATTTGTGTACTTATAACCAAGAGACCAAAGGCCATATCCTCAGTTAATTCTAAATAACCTTTTACAAATTCGGTGATTTATTGATAAAAATTGAAGAAATTTTTGGCAAATGGGGTATATTTAGGGAATCAAGGAAATATTTAGAATTAATATTTCAATTTCTTGAAAATAAAATGAAAAAGTACCCATTATAGATCCAATATGGCTTCAAAAAAATTTAGAAAAAGATGGTATTTTACAAGATTTTCTTGAAGTTATTGACGAATTATTTAAAGATAAGCCAAAAAATATTGAAGATGAAATTAATAATGAAAATAGGTTAAAAATGGATGAGTTAATCCTAAGATAACTCGGTTTTAATAAAAAAGAGATTCAAAATCTCTACTCTGATTTAATAAAATTAGTTAATTTTTGAGAAGAAAGAGCTAAAAGTGTAAAAAAAGTTAAAAAACGATAAAAAAAATTTTTAATCTTAGAGAAGATAAGATAAATAGAAACAAATAGAACATATAAAAAATTGGTTGGTTAATTTAAGAGTTATTAATCCTAGACCCCCATTTTGGAGATTCTATTGATCCTTTATGTAATTTGACTCTAAAATAATTAGAGAAGTTAGAATATTAAATATTTAACTCGATATCTCTTAAATATTAAGGAAAATGTATTATATTTGAGTAAAACTAATAATCTACTCTTAGAAATAGAATATTAATTAAAGACAAACACAATTGGTATCAGTTAAAATAAATATAATTTTATTTTTGATATATTCTTCTTTCACATTTCTCATTTCGCCATTTCTCATATTTATCCATTTCATTCTTATCTAATGGATAATATTCATCAAAAGCATACCTATGAAAATAATATGCTACTTTTTCACGAAAATGTTCCATAGCTTCCTCATTTAACCGACAAATCCTTAGATTCTTAAGATTTTCAAGATTTTCTCGTTTTATTTGAAAAATCTGACAAAAATCAATATGCATTTTTTTTTCAATATTAAAATTCTTGTCATGTGGTAAATACATTTTTGAAGGGCTCGATCTATTAAGATTGATAATTTCTAGCATCCATTTTTTACTAGATGTATATGCTTTGTCCCAATCTGAGACTATAAATAATGAGATAAATTCTTCTCTTATGCAATCACAATCTTGGGATAAGATTATTGCATAGGTTCTTTCAGCACTAGCTAAAATTTGAACCTCTTCTTTTTTCAAATCTATCCAAGAAGTTTCCTCAAACAAAGATTCATTATAAAATACGAATAATTCATCCAAATTAAAATATACATAAGGTAGATTCCAAAATATGTCACCTTGTCTTAAATTATCTTCTAATGATACCGAATCATATACCATTTTAAACATCAAAAGGTTTTAATGATAATTTTTCAAGTTTTTCGTATTCTTCTTTATTTCGTTTTTCTATTTTTTTTTTGACCTCTTCTTTATATGCCTTGATTTTAATTAATGCAATTTGAGTAGGTATAATTTTAGGTAATACATTCTTTAAAGGATTTTCTTTTACTAATGTTTGAAAAGCGTCATCTTCAAATCCAAGAGCAACAAATGAAGATGTAAGCAGTATACAAGCAAATTTTAAGATTTCTTTATTGATCCTGAATGGCTTCCGATCTTCGATAAGATCCTTTAAGATATAACTAGTTCCTATCCAGGATATATCTTCTTTCGATTCTTTAAATTCATTGATTAGTTCCCAATTTTCAATAAGATCTTTTAGGACATAACTAGATTTTATCCAAGATATATCTTCTTTCGGTTCTTCAAATTCACTGGTTGTTGTATCCCAGACGGTTTTTCCTTCATCCGATATTTTCAACAATGGACTATTCATTTTTCATTCAAATTTATATTTAATTTTATCAATCATTTTTAAAAACCAATTATGGATTAATTCATCAGCATTATATAACCAATTATCAAGCTCTTCTTTTTTTGGAAGATCTTCACCAAAACTTCGGAAGATTGTATCCATTAATAGAATTTTTTCTTTTTCAATTCTTTTCTTTCCACTTCTAAATTGACACATAAAATATCCAGGAGGTTCTTCTACATGGAAATTAGCTTCAAGATGAAACTTGATGGGTATTGAATTAATTTTAGTGTTTTCGAATAAATCTTCATTAAATTTAAAGTAAGTTGACAAATTTTCTTCGAGATAATGAAAAGCATTATTTCTTTCATAATCAAATATAAAACCATCAATATAATGTAAAATGACCTCCTTTAATTCAATGTCTGTTAAAACTTCAAAAAGAATTTTTAATACTTCCAGACAAGTGTTAAAAAACCGTTCTTGAGTAAAGTTTTTATCAAAATTAATAGTAATTATACCAGGTCCAATTTGTATCAAAGGATATGAGTTTGGTTTTTTTCTGAATCTAAATCGTGGTAAAAATTCATCTACATCATCAGGTATTCTAGAATTTTGAAGAACCTCAACTTCTGGATAATCATTTTTAATATATTCGTAGAATCTTCCAGGAAAAAACTTAAATTTTTTATCTATTAACATAATTGGAGGTTCTCCTTCTTCTCTGACTTTCCATCTAAGTTCAAATAGAGCTTCAATTATAGGGGGATTCTTGAAAACCTTGTGTCTAAAATCATGCCTTTTTTTGAAATGCATTATTTAATCCTATTTTGGTAATAAATGAGAATTAAAACAAAACTTAATTCTCTAATTAATTATTGTTGATCATTTAATTAAATTGATTTGATTTTTATTTTTATATAGTCTGAGAAAATCTTAATTTTTAAAGATTAGGAAAATTTTCTACAAGCTAAAAAAAGAATTAAAAGCTTACGTTTAAAGAAATTAAAAATTTTTTTACTCTATTTCTAATTTAACTTATTATAAAAGAAAGATAAAAGCGATATAAAAGCTAGTTTTCATTTTATTTTAAAATTCATATATTTTATATAGTTTTAATATTTATTCAATCTATCGCCTTATAAAAAGAGAAGGATGATAGTATCATACTAAATACTCTTCTTGAATCTTTAAATCAAGCGTCAAGAAAATTCGAATATGATTATATTTATTTTGATGCGATCTTTCTTGCAATTTGGCTAAGCGTTCTTATAAAGCAGAAAAAATGGAATCCAATTAAATATGGTATTTTCACTGGTATTATTGTTTACTTTATAGATGTCATAATTTGGTGGAATGCTCCTGCTGGACCTAATTATCCTCCAGGTACTACAATTCGAGAATACTGGATCGGAGATATTAAGATGCCTCACCCTATTGGGGAATATTTCTGGGTAAAATTTGGGGCAGATTTCATGATGTGCTTTTCTTATTCGTTTTTTGCTTTTGGATGGGTCTGGATAATGTTTGAGAACTATGATAAGAAAAATTACAAGGAGATGGCTTTATATACAAGTTTATTCTTTGGTTCTTGGATGCTTATACCTCTACTTTCAAAATTATTTCCCATCAATGATACAGAAGTGTATACTATCAGATATATGGACACCCAGATCATCGCGTGGATTGTAAACGTTATTGCAGGTTATATTTTATTTTTTATAATATATGGAAGTGGAAAGTTAAGAAAGAGAGATTACAAGCTGTTTGGTTATGTTTTCTTAATTGGTTTCCTTGAATCATTATTCATGGTATTACCACTTTACATCTTTCAAATACGCCCAATGGGATTAATATATTTTGTTTTTGAGTTATTCTTCTTATTCAATCAAGGGACTCCTTATTTATATATACTTCAAAAAGAAGTATTACCCTTCTTAGGGAAAAAAATTAGAAGTAAAAAAGAAAAGAAATTATTGGTTCCTATTGCTCGAACATAACTACCTTTTAAATAATACAGAGTTTCTTGGTAAGTATTAAGAATTAGAAACAAGATACATGAAAAATTATTTTCAGTTTTTAAATAGATAAAATTCGTAAAATTAGATATAAAAGAATAAAAAAGAAATTACTTAGAGTTTCTCAAAAATATGGACACAAAGTGCTGCTTCTCCAGGACCTAAATTACCTCCTCCATTATGAGTTAAAGCTATTTTAGGATCTTTAACTTGCCTCTTACCAGCTTCTCCACGTAGCTGCGTAATCATTTCATATATTTGAGCAAGACCAGAAGCTCCAATTGGATGTCCCCGAGCTAATAAACCACCACTAGTATTAACAGGAATTTTTCCATCTAATTCAGTTGCACCACTTTCTACAAATGGACCCCCTTTCCCAACTGGACAGAACCCTAACCTTTCAATTAAATCTAGTTCTGCATAAGCTGTAGCATCATGAACTTCTGCTACATTTATATCTTCTGGTCCAAGACCAGCCATTTCATAAGCAGCAGTAGAAGCAAGTTTGACTGCATCATATCTTTGCCATGAACCAGATCTCAAAATAGAAGCACGTACTTTAACAGCTCTTTCTTTATAATGTGGATTCTCTTCTAAGTATTTCGCAGAACATAGTATAGCCGCAGCAGATCCATCACCAATGGGAGCACACATGGCTCTTGTTAAAGGATAAGCTACTTCATAATCATTCATAACTTGTTCTACAGTTTGAGGGAATGTATATTGCGCTAAGGGATTCATTGTAGAATTATTATGATTTTTCGCTGCAATGATTGCAATTTGTCGTTGAGTAGTTCCATATGTTTGCATATGATGTCGAGCGCCCATTGCATAGAAATCCATAAAAATACTGTGATCCTTCTTTTTTGATTTCTCATCTTTTCCAGCTTTTTCCTTTGTAGCTTGCTTATTCCCCTCTGCAATTTGCTTTTTCAATTGCTCTATCATTTTTAAAGTGGCTTCAACATCTGTTCCGGATATAAATCCACTCATTCGACCACCTAAAGGTCCACCTCCACTAGCACGAGCACCTAAAGGAGGTTTTTCAAAATACATTTTTTCTGTTCCGACTGCTAAGGTAAGATCATATAATCCTGCTTTAATTCCTGTCCATGCCCCATGGAATGCAGTAGTCCCCCCCGCACAAGCATTTTCCACGTTGATTATTGGGATTCTGTCAATACCATTTGCACTTAAAGCAACTTGCCCACGTATGCAATGTTGGAATTCTGATTGACCCCAACCAGAATTACTAAACCATGCCGCCTGAATTTCTTTTTTATCCAGCTCACAATCTTTTAACGCTAACTCAACTGATTCACCAGTCATGCTTTTCATAGTTTTGTCAGGGTTCTTACCGAATTTGATGTGACCGACTCCTATAATATAAACATTATCACTCATATTATAAAATAATTAAATCTAAAATTAAGGTTTAATGGTAAATTTGTTGATTTAAAATGAAATTATTATACTTTGTATTGAATTTTACTTTGTTATAGGCACAACTTTGTATCGCAAAGTTTAAATACTAAGTAACCTATTTTAATATTGGGGCTCAGGAAAGCCCCAAAGGAACCAAAATAATAAAATTTAAAAATATATGGATTAGTTCAATTTAGGTTTAAATAAAAGGAGTGATGAAAAATATGGATAAATATGAAAGGCTGATATTAGCCATAATTATAATAGCTGTATTGTCGAGTGTCATATATCTTATAGCTATTATTGCTGGAATTATTGACCCGGATTTTCCGTTTGTTATTTTTATCCCAAGTTGGGCTGTAATATGTATTCCTATTATCTCTCAGAAAAGATTAGATGAAAAAATGAGACAAAAGGAATTAAAAAGACAAATGGAGGAGGTACAATAAAATGCTGGTTAAAGGACGAAAAGAAATCATGCTTGCCATCGGCACGTTTTCACTCGTAATTATGTTGATATTAAGAATAATTAATTTAGAATTGCCAATCATGGATTTTTTTGAAGGTCTTTTTACTGGGCTTTCTCTTACTACAAATTTAACATATTTAATTATATATTCTAAAGAAAAAAATCAAAATTTTAATCATAATCTAAAAAAAAAATAATACAAAAATTTAGAAAAACAAAAAAAAAAGAGGTAAAAAAATATGAGTAAAGCATACGCAATTAAGGCTCAAAATCTTAGCAAGAATTTTGGTAATATTCACGCAGTGAATAGATTAAATTTACAAATTCCTTATGGAAAAACTTATGGGTTATTAGGACCAAATGGTGCTGGGAAAACTACAACTGTCAGGATGCTTAATGCTATAATTTCTAAAACTTCAGGAAATGCATCGGTAGGAGGGTATGATATTGTAGCAGAAAGTCAGAAAGTAAAGATGATTTGTGGGTTTTTACCGGAATCACCTGGTTTGTATTCTAAACTCACAGCACGAGAATTCTTAGAGTTTATCGGAGAGTTATATTATTTGCCAAAAAATGTGATTTCAACTCGTATTGATGAATTATTAGAGATATTTGATTTAGAGGGTCGAGAAAACGATCTTTTAGAAGGTTATTCCAGAGGTATGAAGCAGAAAGTCTGTTTATGCGCGGCATTGATTCAAGATCCAGATATACTCTTTTTGGATGAGCCCACATCAAATTTAGACCCTGCTGCAGCCAGAATGGTAAAAGATCTTATCTCGGAACTTGTTAAAAAGGCAGACAAAACTGTTTTCATTTGCACCCACCTTCTCGATACAGCTGAAGAACTCTGTGATATAATCGGTATTATCATTAATGGTGAATTAAAAGCTGAAGGTACTCCAAGAGAAATAATCGATTCGGTTGGTGCGAAAGATTTGGAAGATGCATATTTGAAAATTACTGGGGCGTCTCATATCGATGATTTATTAGCTTGGAGAAATGGAAACTCTAATAATTACGAATATAACAATAAAGAGCAAACAAAAAGAAAAAAGAAAACCAAAAAATCGAGGTAGATTTAAAATGACAGTTTTAACAACTGAAAAAAGATTTGAGTCATCTGTTAAAGAGATTGTGGAGGACAAATTAATTGAGACAAAGTCTATGGAAAAGAGTCTATGGAAGGTAATTGCTAAGAATGAGATTAGGCTTAGAACAAGTTGGACTAGAAATCATAGAATATTATTTTTCGTTGTGTTATATGGCATCCTAGCTTTGTGGGCTTTCATCTTTGCTCCCCTTCTTTTTGATTTATTTATACCAACATTAGCCGCTCAATTCTCCGATGTTTTCAAACCTGTTGTCGCAATACTCATCGAGTCTTTCATGATGACATTGTTTTTAATACTGATAGTATATCCTTTAAACAATGTATATAAAGGGGAAGAAGAATTAGGATCCAAAGAAACATTGTTAGCTACACCTGTTAAAATGAATGATATATTCCTTGGCGAGTTTTTAGGAAAGGCTCCTATTTATACGATAGCTGTTTTAATTTTTGCTCCAATTGTAATTGGAATGATAAATCCTATCGTTGGTTTAACATTTGTTCAATACCTTATAATTTATGGGACTATTTTTGGCTTTGTATATTTTGCTAATTTAGTCGGCTCAATTATGGTAAGTTGGATTGAACATAAAATTTCTAAAAGCGAAAAAGCAAGGGAGCTAGGGAAGATATTAATATGGATTATAACAATTGCTATGGTAGCAACAATGTACGCAGTGATATTTTTCCTGAATGAATTAATGGCACATCCAGAACTAAAAAATTGGTTGGCATTTTACCCATCTCTTTGGTTTTCAAATATTATCTTATATAGTATCGATGCAGCTTTGATTGAACCCTTCATTTTAAATATATGGATTAATATATTACTGGCAATTGGCGTCCCTGTCGCTACATTATACATTTCATATAAAAAAGCTGAATCTTTTTATACTTTAGAAGGTAGTATTGAAAAGAGTAGCATAACGATTGTTAAACCTGAAAATATATTGTACAGATTCATAAGAAAAATATCTGGTCGTAAATATGGAGGCTTAACCGTCATGCAATTAAAGAGGTTTTTCAGGAAAAAGTCGAATATTGCTAGAATTGCTTACGTAGTTGGTCTTCTTGGATTTATGACCTGGTTTATGTCAAGAATGGATGAGGATGTAGGAGCATTAATGATGAGGTCATCAATGTTAATAATAATAGGAGGGGCAATGGCAAGCATAATCTTAGGACATCTTATATTCATAGATTCAAAGGATATCGTCTGGGTTTACAAGAGATCACCACGAGGTATAAAAGGAGCTGTCTATTCCTACTTAATAAGCATTTTCATACTTAGTATTATTATAACTATATTCATAACGGTATTACGTTCATTCTTCATTACTATTGATATTATAGAGACCTTGATTTTCTTTTTCCTATTCTTGGCAAACATGGAAATTTGCATGCTTCAAGCAGTAGGTCTACAATGTAGATCACCTGCCTTTGGAGAAAAAGATTCGAATATGAAAGGAAATGCAATGATTTCAATGCTTATAATGCAACCTGTAATATTTGCGCCTATATTTCTGCTAATTGTATTTCATCCAAATTCAATGGTGCTAGCTAGACTTATTCTATTAGGACCTGTATTTCTCTATAATCTTGGTATTGGCATTCCACTGATGTACGTTGGCATGAAAAAATTGAATAAATTGGAATAATAAAATCTAAGCTGAAAAATATATACATTTTTTTTTCTTTTTTTTTTCTGATATGTTATCAATTAAAGAATAAAAAAAAATAAATGAAAGGGAGGAGAAAAGAGGATAAGGATTTACTCATTAGATTCATTATAATCATTATATTTATATCAACTTTTGTAATGTTTCTTATGCTGTATTTGAAATGAATATCCTAGTGTTAATTCAAAGGTGAAAAAAAATAGAAAAAAATATTGATTTAAAGGAAATTGAGAAAAAAACATGGAGATCTACACTTGAAGATGGAATTTTAGACATTTATTTTGGTATAGTAATTTTAGGAATTGGTATGGGCATGACCTTAAGTCATATTTTACCTGATCCTTTAGATTTTATAATAGTAGCAATTTTTCTTGGAATTGGGTTAACCTTCTTTATTCTAGGGAAAAAGTATATTACCCAACCTCGACTTGGATTTGTTAAATTTGGATTCCAACAAAAAGTTCGCAAGATAAAGACTATTATTATATTAGCGATCAATTTTATTGTTTTATTAATTATTAATTTAATAAGGTTTACAAATCCAGATTCAATACTTAGGTTTCCAGGAATTTTAGATGGATTAATAATTGGCTTATTATTTATAACAGCTCCTTTATTCTTTGTTGCTTATTTCTTGCAATATCCCCGATTATATTTTTACGCGATTTTGTTTGGGATAAGTTTCTTTTTGTCTGAATTATTAGCAATTTTTATACCAGAACCTTTAGACACGATAATAACCTTCGGTACTATAGGTGGTATTGTTATATTCTTAGGAGTTGTATTTTTGATTAAATTTATTCGAAAATATCCATTACCAAAAGAGGAGATGACTGAATAGATGTCAGAACATATTGATTTGAAGACTATTGAGAAAAACGTACTTAAAACAGCTCACCAACACGGTTTTTTTGATATGATAATCGGTTTTGTTGTTGGAGGAATGGCGTTTGGTCCTATTTTCCGTGAGAGTTTACCTGCACCATATAAATATTTTCTATGGCCACTAATCCTTATTATTATAGCTAATATATTAGTTTTCACTGTTGTTAAATACATTATACAACCAAGAATGGGGTTTGCCAAACCTGGTCCCACACTAAGATCTATTAGAAAGAAAATATTCGTAGTTGTTTTAATACATTTTATACTTTTATTAATTATCTTTATTTTACCATTTATAGGTATAGGTTCTGGAATACAAGTAGGAGGAATTATTTTTATATTACTTATAGGCTTATTTTTTATGCCTATTTTCATTATAATCGCTTATTTACTTAAATATCCAAGATTATATTTAATAGGAATGCTAATATGGGTTGCTATTTTCATCAATGAACTATTTTATACTTCCACTGATTATAGAATTAGATGGCTTTTCTCATTTGGAATCATTGGATGTATCATTTTTTTTATGGGGTTAGTAATTTTTGTGCGTTTTCTTAAAAAATATCCACTACTAAAAGAGGAGATGGCATAGATCATGACAGAAGATATTGATTTAAAAGTACTCGAGAAAAAAGTGTACCAACGTTATTTTGAAGATGGTCTTTGGGACATATTTCTTTCATTGATTATTTTAAGTATAGGAGTTGCACCATTATTTAGCTTACTTCTCAATATACCAGATCCTTGGAATGATATTATTCCAGCTTTAGGAGTGAATATTCTTGCTTTTCTGATATTCTATTTTGGTAAAAAATACATCACAGTCCCACGTATTGGATTTGTAAAATTTGGACCAAAGCGCAAGGCAAAACAAAAAAAATTGAAATTGTTTCTATTTATTGTATTTATTGTAAACATTATCTTATTCATTCTGCCTTTTTCGGGGATAACAAGCTATATTCAAATCGAACAATATATTATATTTCTTTTATTAGGATTTGGATTTTTCACGTTTCCTTTTTGCGTAGTAGCATACTTTTTGGATTTCACAAGATTATATTATTATGCTTTCTCATTAGGAATAGGACTGTTTTTGACTTACTTACTAGAACCGACCTTAGGTAATCCTTTGAATACTATTCTCATCTTTGGCGGCATTGGAGGAGTAATACTTATAATTGGTTTAATTTATTTTATTCGTTTCTTAAAACAATTTCCTTTACCAAAAGACATACCAAAACAGGAGGTGACAGATGGCTAAGGACGCAAAAAAAATTAGCGATGATATTCCTTATCCTGTAGAAATAGATAAGATAATACATGAGCCTGCTCGCTTGATGATTATGTCTTATCTCTATGTAGTTGAAGGAGCTGATTTTATTTTCTTGAAAAATCAAACTGGTATGACTTGGGGAAATTTATCTTCCCATATTACTAAGCTCGAAGATGCTGGGTATGTAAATGTTAAAAAGGAATTTGTTGGTAAGAAGACTCGCACTCTCCTTAGTCTAACGAATGAAGGTAGAAATGCATTTCGAGATTATAGACAAAAGATGGACGATTTCCTTAAAGGTTTACCTGAATAGAATCAGAATAAATAATAAAAAACAAAAAAAATGTAATGCTAAAAATTTGAATTCCTAAAAAAATTAACAACATCCACCATGTTCATGGTTATGATCGTGCCCACAATCACATGTGTTGGGTGGATCAGGCTCACAATTGGTGTCAATAATTTTAACTTTAAAATTTAAAACCTTACCTGCCATTGGATGATTTAGATCAATAACAACATGATCCTTTTCAATTGACTTTATTGTGGCAGGCATTGGACCTTGTGGTCCCATAATCATCAACATCAAACCTGGTTGGAGCTCAGGACCTTTAGGAAATTGATCTTTTGGAATTTCTTGAGTGATATCTTCCTTATATTCACCATAGGCTTCGGATGGTTCAAGTCTAATCGCATATTCTTCATTAAGATTTTTACCTATAACAGAGTCATCGAATCCATTAATTAATTGTCCCATTCCTGCTTGAAATTTTAAAGGATTCCCTCCGTTTAATTTTGTACTATCGAACATTGTCCCATCATCAAAAGTCCCTATGTATTCGACTTTTATCCATTCTCCTTTTTTTACAGCCATTGTCATCAAATTTTAAATTATTATAAAAATAATGGATTGATGACTTAATAGTTAATTGATTATAATTTAATGAAATTGAACTATTAACCTAAATCTTAGAATTTTTTAACAAGGAGACTCCATCACATGAGATTAAACCTCTATGTCGGATTGCTTAATGTGTTATAAATAATTGACAGATCGGGATTTATCTAAATTAAAAAAAAAACTATTTAGATTTATTGATCTTTTCATTTATATCCTCTATCGACTAAGTAAGATTTGATACCTTTTTTTCTATATAAACCTTGATTTGAAAAATCAGAAATTTGAAAAATAATTTTATATTCTTATGAGTTCTATAATAACTATGTTAATTGCAGGGATCAATCAAGAATTATGTTCAAAATGCAAAATCTGCTTAAAAGTATGTGATAGAAGGTATTTTCAAGAGGATTCATCTGGGAATATTGTATATAAAAATCTCACCGATCGCTGTATTTTTTGTGGACATTGTATTGCTGCTTGTCCTGAAGATGCAATAAAACGCAATTTTAACTGGGAAGATGATGTAGAGACATATTCAGAACAGATCGTCTCTTATGAAAAGACATTGCAGTTATTAAGAATGAACCGCTCAACCAGAAATTATAAAAAGAAGGATGTTCCAAGAGAATTAATTGATAAAGTATTTAATGCAATGAGATATGCCCCAAGTGCTGGTAACGCAAGATTATGGAAATATAAAGTTCTTTCCAATCCAGAAAAAATCAAAGAATTAGGTGATGTTATATCAAGAACAATGTATCGATATTGGGGATTTAATTCATATGAACAAGCAAAGAAATATTTTGATTCTATGGGTAGACAAGATATATTTAATAAAGCCCCGATTGTTATAATTCTCTATTTAGAAAGAAAAATTCCAAATAATACTATGTATGCTATATGGGGAGTTGATACTGGTATCGCTATTACATATGGTAGACTTGCCGCAGAGAGTCTTGGTTTAGGAACTTGTTGGATGAACGTTCTTTTAGGAGCTATATCTGTAAAAAAGGAAGAAATATTAGAGATATTAGGAATTAAAGGACTCGTGCTAGGAGCGATGACATTAGGCTATCCAGCAATCAAATACATCAGGACTACGCCACGTGCACCATTAGATGTGGAAGGCTTAGATTAAAATATTAAATATGTATTTAACAAAGGTGTCTGTGATCGCTGTACATATCAAAAATAAACTGGAAAAATGACCATCTCTTTTACGTTTTTTCAATGAAATTAAAAAATTTTTAATTATTCTTTTTTTAGGCATTTTTACGGATAAGAATAAGGAGTAAATATCAGTTTGTTGATTTGTACGGTAAAAAATGTCAATATGTACCCGCTATGAGATCCAATATGAAAGGAAAGACTTGTTCTGATTGTGATTCGGGTATAGAGAAACTTAGAGTAGGAAGAGGGCAAGTTTTTTATCGTCCCCATTGTCAAGAAGGATGATCTCCTTTAATTTTTCAAAAAATCCCCATGATAAAAAAACCAGAGTTAAAAATACTGGTTTTATTCCATTTTATCATATTTCCATTGATCTTTCATAAGTTTAAAATGGCAGGATTAAACATAATAGCAGGTGTACTAATTATAAAAGATCCTGAAAAGTTCCTTATGAAGAAGGGAAATTAACTTCTTAAAGATACTCTAGAATCCTGTTCGGATATCGAAATCTTAGCTTTAAAAATGGGAGAATCTTTTTCTTTATAATTTATCGTTCAAAAAAAAGGCATTAATTATCCATTAATAGAGTTCAATTTATAATATAATAAATTTAAAAATAATTTTAATTCTGTTTGGCACCACATACTTGACAATAATCAGCATTTTCTGGAATGCCTTCACCGCAAAATTTACAATAATTTTTACTTACAGTCTTTTCAGAGTTCATTAAAGCTAATTCTTGAGGTTTAGTTTGTTTAAACGGTAAATTTTCAGGTAATTTAACCATTGCGGCAAAATTTCCGCAATCTGGACATGACACTTTCCCTTTTTTCCCCAGATTAAAAGTTTTTCTAGGACCGTGACCTGTAATTTGTCCCATGCAGGATCCACACCAAACTTTTTTACATGTATGACACACGAAAAATTGGTTAGTCCAATTATCATGAGGAAATTTTTTATCGTTAGTATATCTTCCGCAAATTATACAAAAATTATCGGAAGGAATCTCTTTCTTCTTTCTTCTCAGCATATTGGTAGGCTCTTTAAATCTTTATTTATAGTATAGACCAATATTATAAATACTTAATCTAATATTCTTCTAAAATTGTTCTTCTGAGAAAAAAAGAAAAAAAATTTTAATTAAAAATAAAGAATAAAAATTCAATTTAGTCGTATCTTCTATATGTGAAGAGTAACCAGAAAAATCCTAGAACACCCACGATAGTTGCGACGATTACAACATAGTTTGGCCAATATGCGGCATCAAAAGTTCCTGGAGTTGTAATCCAGCCAACAATTGCCATGATACCTGCTGCCGCCATAATACTTAGCACCACTAATCCCATGCCCATTGCATACTCCTCTTCTTTAAACATACCAATTCCAGAGACTAGACTCCAGAATCCTAAAAGGATTGAAACTACAGCCTTCCCGCCAAAAATACTTAACGCATCAGCTAAATCAGGATCTTCCAACCATGATGGGGTATAAATACCGGCCCAAGCTAAAAATTCCATAACCGCTTTAAGGATAAAAAGAAGCCCGATTATAATCATTAAGAAATTTAATAATTCGTTTGAATCTCTTTTTTCAGTTTTACTCATTTTTAATTCAACCTTATAAGTTTATAAGAAATTTTAAATGTTAAAGATGAAAAATTCAATCTTATTATATAAATTTATTTCACTTAATTTATAATGAAATTAACATACCACAATTAATTTTCGTTTATCGTTTTCACTTGCTATCTTTATTCCCATAATAAAAAATTTTTATGTAATTATCTTTCAATTGGTGATTTAATAAAACATTAAATACTATTTTCTATTGCGTCTTTTCCAGCATTGTGAGCAATAATTAATAAATCAGTGTCATTCCTTACCTCGCCACGGCGATTAAAACCAGGAGCAAGTACAGTTTCAACTAATTCTATACTTAAGTAATTTAAGACATCCTCGAGTAGACCAACTGTATGGCGAGCATATCTTTCATGTCCTCCTCCTAATGGTATAACAATAATAACATGTTTTCCCTTGAAATTCTGGTGTTTTGGGTGGTACCATCGATCTAAAAAAGCTTTAAATTGTGCTGTTGGACCCCACCAGTATATTGGTGTTCCTAAGATCCATAAATCACTTTGTTCCATCTTTTCAAGTAAAGGTTCCATATCATCTTTTTGAGCACAATGTCCTGTTTTATAACAACTATTGCATGCTTGACATGGTTTAATATCCAATTTATTTAAAAAAACTTTTTCAGTTGATGCACCAGCTTCTTCAGCTCCAGTTAACACTTCATTTACTAAAATTTCGGTGTTTCCACCTACACGTGGACTACCGATAATTCCTAAAACTCGCATAATTATACTATGATAATTATCTTAAAATACTTATCGCTCTCAATTTCTAAATAATTACTTTTAAACTAAAAATATTAAAAAATTGTTGCTATAAGTGATATATGAAGTTCCTGAGTTATTTACTAAAAATTTAATTGATTTTGATTCATTCTTCAAATTCAAAAAGTAAAGTTTTTCCCTTCTTACCGACAACTTTAAGTAATTCCATCTTTCTTAAGCAATAGCTCATTTTTCGAGCTAAACTTATTGGTTTTTTGATACATTTTGCTAATTCAAGATTAGTGAAGGGATTAGACAGTTTTTTAGGTATAAGCATAAGAAAATCATTCGGATTACAAAATTCCATTCTGTCTAATATGTTTACTAATTTCTGATCATAAATACTCCAACCATTTCTTCTCCAACTTCCTTTACCATCATTTTTACGAATTTCTTCTGTTTGAACTAAAATTACCTCAATTGTGAAGTTCGGATTAGAAATCAAATTAGGAATTCTAATCAATTCCTTAAAAATATTCATATAGGTACAATGCTTTGGTGACAATCTCCTTCGAATTATATTCCACTGTGAATCTATATTTATAATCCACTTATCTTGGATAATAGGATATATTAAACGAACTTTATGATTTTGTATTAATTTTTCAAGTTTTCTTCTAATCATTGAAAAATTTTTTGTTTGGATCTCAATTAAAAGGTTATTTCGAACAATATCTATTACAAAATTATCAATTGGCATTTCAAGTTGATCAAATGGTTCTTTATACCACTGTTTTAAAGCAGCATGAAGAGAACTTTCATGTAATGTTCCAATATGATTTGGCATAGTTAAAAATAGATTATAAATACTGTAATAAATATTGAAATGTTTAATTAAAAAGAAGGTAATATCGTTATATCTATGATTTTCCAAACTTATTTTTTTTAAACTAGAATCTATAGAAGTTGCTTATTTATTTGTAAAAATGAATAAGATTCAAGATTCAAGAAAAATATCATTGCATTTCGATTGGTTCAAATGTAATCTTCGATTTTTTACCACGTTCCATATAGAAAAAGTCAGATTTAATAGGATTAAATTGATTTTTTAAATAATTAATAACTTTCAAACCTTTTGAATATTCATCACATATAAAAATATCTATACTAATATAGCCATGCTCTGGCCACGTATGAAGGGCAGCATGACTAGTTTCTAATATAGCAATAATACTATAGCCAAAAGGATGGTAATTATGATGGTATACATCAAGTATTATTAAATCTGCATCAATAAGAGAATCCAAAAATATCTTTTGAATTCGTTTATTCTCTAAAAGTGATTTTTGATTATTAAAACGCATTTCTCCTACAAAGTGATATCCAATAGGACGAAATAGTGATTCACTTTTATTTTTTATTTCAGAAGTGTAGATAGGGTATGAAGTAAGGTTAAGTGTGTACCTACTGTTTGGATTCATTACTGATTGTAGGTAATAAAGATGACTAAATTTGCCAATTATACTTGCACCCTCGTAATGATTGAAATCAGGGATCATTTCATTAATTATGAAATCATGATCTAATATTGACATTTGTAATTTCTGCATTTCTTCGGGTGGTTTATTTCCAAAACTGAGAAGGCATTTCTTGCCTATTATAGGATAGGTTTTACTATCAATACTAACATTCGATTTTAAAACTTCTCTAGCTCTTTTTAAAAATAATCTTAATCCCTCATTAGTATAAGGGGGATCCGTTACAACCAGATCATATTTGTTAATAATAGTACTAGGACTTGGTTCTCTTAGATCATGAGATAGAGCATTAAAATTATTTAAAGAGAGTTCTTCAGCCGATTGGGAGATGAAATCTAAAACTCTATTGTCTAAGTCTAGTACTGTTATTTCTTTCGCTAATTTAGTCATACCTACTGCTAATGAAATAACGTCATCATCGCCTAAGAAAATAATCCTTCTTCCCTCAATATCTCCTTTTTTAAGTAGATATAACGTTTTTTTTATAATTGTAGGGAAATCTGCATGGGATTGGTCAAGAGAAAATTCTGGAGTTGGACGGTTATTAATAAATTCTTTAATTTTATTTAAATAAGAAAATTCTTCTGGTATTTCTTTTATGACACTATCGAAGTTTCCTGGAAGGGGATCATAATCAAAAATCAACTTTAATTTTGTTCTTACCCATTCTCTTCCTTTTATTCCAAGAAAATTTCTCTTTTCAATAATGTCAGCTTTGACTAATTCACTTCTAACAGCGGCAATTGTGGGAATTGCAATTCCAGTTTTTTGAGCTAAGATCTTATTTTTAAGGGAAGGGAAGCGATACATTGTTAATAAAATTGAACGAATACCTTCGATGCCTTCAGCTAACTGTGCTCTCTCAGCGATGCTAACTAAGATTTTTTCTGCTTCAGTATCCATAATTTAGTTCCTTAAATTGGCTTAAAAAACGATTTATTCAATATCTCTAAAGAATTTAATACAAATTTGTTAATAACATTTTGCTTTTATCAATAAAAGCCTATTTTCGTTAACTTTGGAATAAGGAATTTTAAATTTATCTATACTTTTCAACAAATAAGATATAATTATAAATTTCTAGAAATCAGTAATTATACGTTTGTAATTATTAATTTTTACAATTCAAAAACATTTAAATATTCTCGTTCAATAATATTCCTATTAGATAATATTCTATATATGGAATATTGGATAATTATTCAAAAATAAATTTAAATAAAGATGGCTTCAGAAGAAATTTATGAATTAAATCATCGCGAATTTGTTGTTTTAGGTCTGATAGCAGAATATCCCAGTCATGCTTACAGTATTAATCAAAGAATTGATGAAAGAGGAATGAGAGATTGGACTAGTATTGGAAAATCATCAATATATAATGATTTGAATAATTTAGAAAAAAATGGATTAGTTGAGTCCTATAGAGAAGAAGTTGATAATAGAATTCGTAAAGTATATTCAATTTCGGAAAATGGATTTAAAACTCTTAAGGAGAATGTCTACAATATTCTTAAAGATTTTATAGGAAAGAAAGACGAAGACTTTTACGTTGCGTTTTCCTTGCTCCCTATATTAACTAATGAACAGCAAATTGAAGCAATTAATAGTTCTTTAAATAAAATAAAGAAGCATAAAAAGGAATTAGAAGATATGTTAGAAAAAAATTCCCATATGCCGTTAAACGTAAGAGGTCTTTTTGTACATCCTATTAAAATATTAGGAATCGACATTGAATTTTTGAATTGGGTGTTAGGAGAAATTAAAAAAGAAGAGGGTAATATTGGTTCAAAAACACAAGATAAATAGATTTGTCCACCGAGTTGGAAATCATTGTGAATCTTCCTCAATGAGAGATCTTTTTGAATTTTATAGCTTTCCAATGTCAGAACAAATGGTATTTGGTTTAGATGCCACATTGGGATTTGGTTTTTTGGATACTACAAGTAGCGTATCTTTTATTCCAGAATCAGATGTACCTTTTTTCTTGGGAGGTAAGCAAGGTACTATTGAACCTAACTCATTAGCATGCCGTTTACTAGGAATTATATTAAGAAAACAGTCTTTTTCTAGTGCTAATAAAGCATGGGAAGAATCAAAAAAATTACTTAATCAAGATATACCATTAATTATTCAAATTGACTTAGGATATTTACCTTATTTCGAACAAGAAGGAAATTTTCACTTCGGTGGACATGCAATCACATTGGCTGGATATGATGAGGAAAAAGGGATTGTCTTTGTAGGAGATTCTGAATTTGAAGGATTGAAAGAGGTTACGATAGAGCAATTAAAGAGAGGTCGAAGTTCTGAATATGGACCAAAATTTATGCACCCGAAAAACACTCAATTTTCTATGCAAAAAAGAGCAGATGGAAAGCATCCTCCTTTAGCTGCAGGGGTTAAACTTGCAATACAAAAAGTAGTAAATAATATGTTGCGTCCCTCAATGAATAATAACGGTATTCAAGGGTTAAAATTATTAACACGTTCAATTCCAGAATGGAAAATCAAATTACAAGGTGAAACGATGGATCCAGAAGGGAACACAATCTCGCGTGCAAGATTAATGTTTGAATTGATACATGGTTATATTGAAACTTGGGGGACTGGGGGTGCATTATTTAGAAATTTATATAAAAAATACCTTGAAGAATTATTGACCCATCCAGAGTTAAAAGAAGGCTCAAGAGCGTGGACAATTGACGAATTCAAGATTGTCGAAGATACTATTCCCATTATTGATGATTCAGCTAAAAATTGGTCTTTGATCGCAGAAACTTTAAAATATGCCGCGTATGAATACAAAGACGATTGTTTAAACCATGTAGATTTGAGTGAATTACATAATATAGCCCTCAACATTCTCTCAAAAGAAGAAGATTTATTCAAAATATTATCAAAAATAAAGATTTAAATGAGGTTAAGATGGTAGATAATAATTTATTAGCTCCATGTGGAATATATTGTGGAGCTTGTAGACAATATCTTCTCTGGAAAAAGGATTTGCTTGAAGAGAGAGGTTATAAAATAGGATGTAAAGGATGTAGAATCAGAAATAAAAACTGTGCTTTTATCAGAAGAGATTGTTCACTTTTAAGAAACAAGCAAATTGAGTTTTGCTATGAATGTAATAAATTTCCTTGTCAAAATTTAAAAAAAATTAATTTTCATTATCAAGAAAAATATAATGTTAATATGATTAATAACTTAAAAAGAATTGAAGAGATAGGGACCGAAAAATGGTTAAAAGAGCAAGTAGATCTCTATACTTGCCCTGAATGTGGGGGAGAAATTTGCGTTCACGATATGGAATGCTATAATTGTAGTAAGAGAATTAATCCAAATAAAACATATTAATATTAAAAATATGTGGAACAAGTGGAAAATTTATAATATTATAAAGGAAGAATGAAGAGAAAATGTCTGAAGAAATATTAAGGGAACTTGATGCTGAAGGATTTCGCTCAGTTTTTCTCAAATATACGAGAAAAGCATTTGAAAGTATTCCAGAGAGAAACAAACCTCGTATCCTCGATATTGGATGCGGTACGGGAATGCCTACTTTAGAGTTAGCGAAGTTAAGTAATGGTGAGGTAACTGGAATTGATATTGATCAAGGAGCCTTGGATAAACTAAATCTTAAGATTAAGCAAGAAGGTCTTTCAGACAGGGTCAAAGTGTATAATCGTTCAGTATATGATACAAAATTTGAGGATGGGAGTTTTGATATCATTTGGGAGGAAGGAGTTATACATTTACTTGATCTCACAAGAGCCTTAACAGAATGTAATAGGGTCCTGAAATTGAATGGTTTTATGGTTACAGGTGAAGCGAATAACTGGGCAAATAGGAAGCTCAAGCATTTCCCTAAATTTGGCTTCAAGCTCATCAAGCAAATACCTTGGGAAAGAGAATGCTGGTGGATGCAATATTATTCCCCCTTGGAGGAAAAGATTAATATTTTACGTAAAAAGTATGATAATCTCGATGATATTGAAGAAATTAAACGTCATGTAATGGAAATAGAAATGGTCAAGAAAGATCCTGCGGGATTTGATTGTGTAACTTACATATTGCAAAAAATCAAATAGTAGAAGAGAAGTATGAAAAAATGGATGAAATTAAAGTTATAGGCGCAAGGATCCATAATCTTAAGAATATCAACGTAAATATACCTAAAGGAAAAATAATACTTATTACTGGGGTCTCAGGTTCGGGTAAATCTAGTTTGGCATTTGATATTATATTCGATGAAGGGATGAACAGATATCTTCAATCAATTGGGTTTCCCCCAAAATTTGAGGATGAGAAACCATTTGATATGATTGAAGGATTAAGTCCAACAGTTGCAGTGGAACAGAGAACCACACGTGTATTTAATCCACGTTCTACTGTTGGAACTAAAACAGGGATTTATGGACTACTGAGAATGCTATATGCTACTGAAGGAGTCTTAATCTGTCCGATTTGTAAAGAACCTGTTAATGATAATTTAGAGTGTGATTTATGTGGAATGATTATAGAAAGAAAGCAAATTAAACATTTTTCATTTAATGAACCTTCTGGCATGTGTTTGAATTGTAAAGGGAGGGGTTATACTTTAAATATTACAGAAGAAATGATAGTGCAAGATTATAATAGAAATCTTATACAAATTACGAGAGCAGGATCAGGAGTATTTGCAGATCAAATTCGATTTGTCGAACAATTACCGAGATTTTATAATTTTGATATTAACATATCCTATAAGGATTTACCTGAGGATGTTAAGCGAGTTTTTTTATATGGAAGTGGAAGAAAGCTTAAATTTCAATGGGAATCAAAAACCTTTAGTGGAGAGTTGGAACGTGTATTTGAGGGAATTATTCCACATATTAAAAGGGCTTTAATCGAAAGTAAAAGTACTTATAGACAAAATAAGATCCATAAAAATTTCATGGTAAAGCAAAAATGTGACGAATGTGATGGGTATCGTATAAATGATCAAGCAAGAGAGATAAAAATTGGAGATAAACACATAGGAGAACTAGCAATGATGACTATTGATGAATTGAAAGAATTTTTAGAAAACATAGATGAAAAGCATGTGAAAAGTCCACAAGGTAAATCAATGTTAGATAGTCTATTAGAAAGTTTAAAAAGTATGATAAATGTTGGTCTTTCCTATCTACATTTACATCGTTCCTTACCTACATTGAGTGGTGGGGAACTTCAGCGATTATCGCTCATGATACATTTAGATAGTGGTCTTGATTCCCTTATTTATATATTAGATGAACCCAGTATGAGTTTACATGAACAAGAAAAGGAATCATTAATTAATATATTAAAAAAATTGAAAGATTTAGGAAATACTGTCATTATTGTTGAGCATGATAAGCATTTTATAAATATTGCTGAGGAGGTGATTGATATTGGTCCAGGCGCAGGTGTGAACGGTGGAGAAATAGTGTATCAAGGTTCACTTGAAGGGATTGTAAAAGTAAAAAATTCATATACGGGTCAATTTCTAGCGGGGAATATTAAATTACCAAATAAAGAAACTGAAACACGACGAATCATCGATAAAACAACCAATTACTTAATCTTAAGAAATGCTAATACTAATAATTTAAAAGATATTACTGTAAAAATACCCTTAGGAGTAATGATAGGGATCGCAGGTGTATCAGGCTCCGGTAAAAGTTCTCTCATATTAGATACATTGGTTCCTTTATTAAAACCTCACTTTAAAAGAGGAACAAAAAAAGAACAAAAAAAGAAGGACAATACCAATGAGGAAGAAGAAGAAAATGGCGAAGACCTTTTAGAATATTCTGGGATTATAGAAGGATGGGAATATGTGGATGAGGTTATTGTAGTTAATCAAAAACCAATATCTAGAGTAAAAACATCGACGCCATGCTCTTTCATTGGTATTTGGGATAAAATTAGAAATTTATTTGCCAAAACACCTGAAGCTAAAAAGAGAAACTATAAGGCGGGACATTTTTCTTATAATTCCGATAATGGTAGGTGTCCTAATTGTAAAGGTACTGGTGAACAAGATTTGCAAATTTCATTTCTCAGTAGTTTTACTATCCTTTGTAAAGAATGTAAAGGTCTAAGGTATAAACCAGAAATCTTAGAGGTTAAATATAAAGATCATACAATTTCAGAGGTTTTAGATATGACAGTAAGTGAAGCATTAGAACTATTTAAATCCCACCCAAATATATCAATAGTATTAAAAATCCTTGATGAGATCGGTATGGGATATATGACGCTTGGACAACCTGCTCCAACTTTGAGTGGAGGTGAAGCCCAGCGTGTAAAATTGGCAAAGGAATTAGGAAAGGCACGTAAGGGAAATTCCTTGTATATTCTAGATGAACCTACAGTTGGTTTATCATTTTTTGATGCTGTAAAACTGATGGAATTACTTGAACAACTAGTACAAGATGGAAATAGTGTGATAATCATAGAACACGACCCCGATATCTTGTTTTATTGTGATTATCTTATAGAATTAGGTCCTGAAGGAGGACCAAAGGGAGGAGAAGTAATTGCGAGTGGAACTCCTGAAGAAATCAAAAACAATCAAAATTCCAATACGGGGTTTTATTTAAATTAATTTATGTATTTTAAAAAATATTTAAGTTAGTATCCATAAAAATTATCAAGACAATAAATGGAAATAGAGATTAAAGGAGCGAGAGAAAATAACTTAAAAAACATCGATGTCACCTTCAGAGATGGTTTAACTGTTGTCACTGGAATTTCTGGTTCAGGGAAATCGTCACTTGTTTTCGATACATTATATCATGAATCAAATCGTCGATTAGTTGAATTATTCGGTTATAGTCGAAAATGGTCAAGTCAGAGATCTTCTTATAAGCTAGCTCCTGCAAAAGTAGCTTCAATAACAGGATTAGGTCCCGCGGTTGCTGTTGGACAGAATTTGCTAAATAGAAATCCAAATTCTACTTTAGCTACAGCATCAGGGTTACATCCTTTACTTAGACTGCTTTATGCACGATTTGGAATAAGAAAATGTCCAAATTGTGGTGCTAATGTAGTTATCTTAACCCAAGATGAAATAGTTGATTATCTTCATAATTTGGCTATTAAAAATTCTGTTGTTGTTTATTGTCAACTGCTAAATAATGTGTTTGGAAGCCATAAAACCTTGCTCAAACTTTTATCAAAACAATTTCTTTTAGAGAATTTATACATAGATGGTAAAAAATGGGATGGTATTGAACTCAATCCGCATGATCACCATAAATTATTAATTAAAATAGCTCAAGTGGATAGTTCAACGTCAATTGAATATATACGAGATATTACTATAAAAAGTCAAGCATTAGGCTCGAATATACTTCAAATAAAGATTGGTAAAAGAATCGAGAAGATTACAGGAATCTCATCTTGCGCGGAATGCGGTACATGGTTAAAGCAGGTTGAACCTAAACATTTTCATATGGGCTGCCCATTCTGTAAAAGAAAGGGTTGTAAGCACTGCAATAATACAGGGTTACATCCATTGGCTTCTTCTGTGTATTTTTCAGGGCTACTTATAACCGAATTCTTAAGATATTCAGTAAAAGCTGCTCTAAAGCTTTTCGAAAATATCAAATTATCAGCTTCTACGAATCGTTTGCTTTCTGAAATAACAAAACGATTAACCGCGTTAAAAGAAGTAGGACTCGATTATTTAACGCTAGATCGATCATCTCCTACTTTATCCCGAGGGGAATCACAAAGAGTACGGATTGCACTCACTTTAATTAACCAATTGGAAGATGTTTTGCATGTACTCGATGAACCAACGATCGGTCAACATGTTACAAATGTTACTAAATTCTTACCAATTTTTCACAAATTACCTGGACCTGTAATTTTTGTAGAACATGATAGAATTGCAGCTGCAGCTGCGGATTATGCGATTGATTTAGGACCTGGAGCGGGATCTAGTGGTGGATCAATTGTTTTTAAAGGTTTACCTTCAGAATTATGGGAATCCAATACTCCTACAGGAGAATTTTTTAGTTTAAGAAAAAAAGTTATCACGCCTAAATTAAGATCAAAAACTAATCTCTTCTTAAAAATCCAAGGAGCAAATAAGCACAATTTAAAAAAGATAAATGTTCAAATTCCTTTAAATCGATTAACTGTGATAACGGGAGTTTCAGGGTCAGGAAAAAGCACTTTGATCGAAGAAGTTCTTCATGCCTCACTAAAAAAGAAAAAACCTATTGGTTGTAAGAAAATTATCGGACCCTCTTTAAAATCAGTAATCGTTGATCAAAGTCCTATTGGAAAAAATCCCCGTTCAAATCCTGCTACCTATACAAAAATATCGGAAATCTTAAGAAAACTATATGCGAAAGAAACGGGGCTAAGTATGTCGCATTTTTCATTTAATAGACCTGAAGGTGCTTGCCCAACTTGTAAGGGAATGGGTGCTCTGGAAATAAAAATGCGTCACTTGCCATCATCTTGGGTTCCTTGTCCAGACTGCAAACAAGCAAGATTTAAGGAAGAAATTATTGGCGCTAAAGTTGATTTTGATGATAAATCTTATTCTATCGCTGAAATCTATGATCTATCTATATCTGAAATAGCTGACTTAATGGAAAAAGAAAACCGTTTGTCATTAAATGATTTAGAAAATTTAAAAGAAATGATAAGAACTCTTAAAGATATAGGTTTAGGATACTTATCTCTTGGGCAACCTTCACCCTCTCTATCTGGAGGAGAAGCTCAACGTCTCAAATTATCAAAATATTTAGGAAAATCGTCCCTAAAAAGCCAGATTATTATATTAGATGAACCAAGCACGGGACTTCATCCTCAGGATTTGAAGGGTTTATTAAAAATCTTGGATAGATTAGTTAGAGCAAGGGCGACGGTTATTATTGTGGAACATAATTTGGATGTTATCAAAACAGCAGATTGGGTTATTGATCTTGGTCCTGGAGCAGGTGATGAAGGAGGTCACGTAATTTATTCCGGTCCAGTTGACGGATTATTGGAGTGTGAAGATTCACAAACAGCCAAAGCCTTGAAATTGGATGAATCAATAATACCAAGCTCAAAAAAAGGAAAAAATAAAATATCAAAAAAAATCACCATCAAAAATGCTCACATTCACAATTTAAAAGGAATTGATGTCGAATTCCCGAAAAATTCAATTAACGTGGTCACAGGAGTTTCTGGAAGTGGAAAGTCTAGTTTAGTAAGCGATATAATCGAAGCTGAAGCAAAACGTCGCTTCTTTGAAACTTTATCCATGTATGAGCGTCAGGGGATCCGTGAAGGTCCTGAAGTAATGGTAGACGAAATATCTGGGCTTGGTGTTACTTCTCATGTTATATCAACTAAAGCTATGCATTCACGCAATTTCAACATAAGAAACACAATTGGAAAGGCCACAGAAATTACCCATCATATTGCGAATTTATTGGCATATCTAGGTAAGTGTATATGTCCAGAATGTGGTGCTTCAATGATAAAAAAGACTGAGTGGATTTGTGAAAAATGTAATATTAGGTTACCAATACCAAAACCTGTTCACTTTGATCCTTCATCATATCAAGCAGCCTGTCGAAAGTGTCATGGTATAGGAACTATTAATGTCCCAAAACCAGATAAGTTAATTATTCATCCGGAAAAACCATTGTGTAAGGGTGCAATGTATTCCCCCGGATTTTTTCCACAGGGATATTTATGTAAACCATTCAATGGGGGATACTATGTTCTTCAAGCACTTGCAAGACGTTATAATTTTGATCCAGCTAATACACCTTGGAATAAAATATCTAAGGAAGCTCAAGATGTATTTTTATACGGATGTGATGAGCCATTGGAAATACATTATGAGAACCGTAAAGGAGAAAAATATACCAGAATAGGGAAATTTATTGGATTTTACCATGGATGGGTAAGTGAATGGGACATTGGTGGCACATATACTGATATAAAAACATGTGACAGTTGTAAAGGTGCTAAACTTCGACCGGAATTTCTAGCTTTCATTTTAAATGGTTATAATATGCATCAATTGAGTGAAATTCCTTTTGTAGATTTGTTAAAAGTCATAGAAGACATTTCTGTAAATCATGAGATTTCCGCTATAATTCAAAATAGTCATAAAACTGTCCTAGATCGTTTAAAGTTCTTAATCAAAACAGGGTTAGGATATGTACATTTGAATAGAATAGCAGCATCTCTTTCAGCAGGCGAAGCTCAGCGGGTCAGATTAGCAGGAGTTTTGGGTAGTGGTCTTACTTCTCTTACAATTATTTTGGATGAACCTTCGAGAGGATTACACCCTTCAGAACTTGAAGCATTATTGGAAGCACTTGAGGAATTACGAGATGTGGGTAATACTATCCTAATGGTGGAACATGATATGTTTCTTATTAAATCAGCAGATTACATTGTTGATTTAGGTCCAAAAGCTGGAATTGAGGGTGGTAAAATAGTTGCGACAGGCTCACCGATAGATTTTAAAAAGAAAACCACAATAACAGCAAATTGGTTGAATGGTAAAAAAAAATTTAATTTCATTAAGCAAGAGAGAATTCCTAAGAAATGGTTAAAAATATATGGTGCGAAAGAAAACAATCTGAAAGGAGAAACAATAGAAATCCCCCACGGTTTTCTAGTAGGAATATGCGGTGTATCAGGCTCGGGTAAATCTACGCTATTGATAGATACGATTGGAAGGGTACTATCTCCAAAAAAACATACTACATCAATGGCAAGAGAGCCCATCAAACCAGGAAAATATAATAAAATCGAAGGTGAATTATCTCAAACCATAATCATTGACCAAACCAGAGCCAGTGTTACAAGCCCAATGAATTACCTTGGTTTAAGAAAAAATTTCTTCAAGATATTTGCTGAAAGTGAAGATGCAATATCATTAGGTTTAAGTGAAAAAGTTCTTAATAAGAAATGTACTGTCTGCAAAGGAGATGGTACAATAAAGACGGATATGGGGTTCTTACCAAACATCTACGATGTGTGCGAAGTGTGTAACGGAACCGGCTACTCCATGGATGCTTGGAGAGTCAAAGTTAAAGGTGTATCACTTCCTGAATTAAATGATAAGACTATTGATGAGATTTATGAGTTGTTCAAGGAAGAAGAATCTATTGAAAGAAAATTGAAGTTCGTAAAGGATGTCGGTTTAGGATATTTAGTTTTAAACCAACCTGCATACACATTATCTGGCGGAGAAGTACAGAGACTCAAAGTTGCTAAGGAACTGAGTAAAAAGAGTATAAAGAAATCGATGTATATTTTGGATGAGCCAACCGTAGGACAACATATGGAAGATGTTTCTCTTCTTATTAATGTATTACATAAATTAGTTGAAAATAGCCATACTGTAGTAGTTATTGAGCATCACCCTCACTTGTTGGCAGCATGTGATTGGTTAATAGAACTTGGTCCAGGTGCTGGTGATGATGGTGGAAGATTAATTGCAACTGGCACGCCTGAAATGATTGCAGCGGGGAAAACGCCAACAGCACCTTACATAAAAGAAGTCTTGGAGGAGATTGCATGACTTGGATACCATTATTATTAACTGATCCTTCACCAAACTTAAGATTACTTGTATTAAAGAAGTTATTAAACCGCTCGGAGGATGATGAAGAAGTACGAGAATTACTCATCTTACGTGATAAAGACCCAATTGTCGAATCGCTCATTAAAACTCAGCTACATGATGGCTCTTGGAGTAGTGTAGATCTTTCAGGTAAAATATCAAATACGGGAAACCTTCAGGCAACTTCTCAAGCATTAGTGAGATTAGGGTATCTTGGATTTGATAAAGATCATAAATTTGTCAGAAAAGCTGCTGATTATATGTTTTCGAAACAAGAAGAAGATTATACATGGCCAATTCCAACTATTAAACAAGGACCATCTGAAGAAATTCATGGATATGATATGATACCTTTGCAGGTTGCAACCCCATTAGAAGGATTAGCAGCTTGTGGATATTCCACCAATAAACGAGCTGAAAAAGCTTATGATTGGTTAATGGATCAACGACTTGATGATGGAGCATGGGCTACAGGGACTGCTTCAGGTGTTTACGGAAGAGTTGCCGGTTATCGTAGAATTGCACACTCTCGTTGGGGCTGCAGATCATCTACAATTGCGGTGCTAAATTGTTTGGCTTATCATCCAAAGAGAAGAAGAAGTAGTGCGGCTAAAAGAGCACTTGATTTGATCTTAGGATGTGAAACGAAGCAAAAAAATTTACTGGGTTTCGTAATTTCTCGTCTTATAGGATTAGAGGAATCAAGAGGATGGAGAACATATTATCCTAAAATGGATGCAGCTCACATTTTAAGTCTCTGTTGGAAAATTGGTGCTTCTTTAGACGATGAAAGGATTTCAGAATTGGTTGATTTTGTCAAAGGAGAACAAGGTGAATATGGCATGTGGGAATGTTCTTTATATCCTCAAGCATCTCGATGGTTAACCTTTGATTTATTGAGAACATTCTCTCATTTAGATAAGAATACAGACTGGTTTAGTCTAGAACCTAGAACACCTTTTCAACAATATTCTAAAAAGATGAAGCGATATTGACATTAACTTGAAAATTACTTTGGAAGAAATAATAAAAAAAAGAATAAATTAAATATTTAAAATTGAATTGCTTCATTTAGCAGCTACTGCTGGAGAAATCTCTAAATCTAATTCTTTTGCAACTCTTTCGCCCCAAGTTTGATCTGCTTTAAAGAAGTGTTTTATCATTCGTTCTTGAATGAATTCAGGTACGGTTTTTAAACTATTAACAAAATTTTTAATAAGTCTATCTTGCTCGTTAGGAGGCATCAATCTGTACAGATTTCCTGGTTGAATAAAATCATCATCAGTTGTAGGTTGGTCATATGCATCTGCATCTCCAGAAATCTTTAATGGAGGTTCTTTAAAGGCAGGATTTTCTTTAGGTCCCCCAAAACTGTTTGGTTCATAGACAACTGCGTTTCCAGCATTACCATCAAATCGCATAAAACCATCACGATGATATGTATTAACTTCTGCAACTTTAGGTCGATTCACGGGCAATGATTGATAATTAACTCCAAGTCGATATCGATGTGCATCAGCATATGAAAAAAGTCTACCCTGCAGCATCTTATCAGGTGAATAAGAGATTCCTGGAACTCTATTGGAAGGATCAAAAGCAGCTTGCTCCACTTCAGCAAAATAGTTTGTAGGATTTCGATTAAGTTCCATTACACCAACTTTAATTAATGGATAATCTCCATGAGGCCACACTTTAGTTAAATCAAATGGATTCCAACGATATGATTCAGCTTCTAGTTCAGGCATGATTTGTACGGATAATTCCCACTTTGGGAAATCACCCTTTTCAATTCTCTCGAAAAGATCACGTGTTGCCCAATCTGGATCAGTACCAGCAATTTTATCTGCTTCTTCTTGCATAAAGTTTTTAATACCTTGCATTGTTTTAAAATGGAATTTTACCCAAAAACGCTCGTCATCTGCATTAATAAAACTATAGGTATGACTTCCATAACCATTCATATGGGGGAACCCTCGTGGTATACCTCTATCAGAAAAAAGTATAGTTACTTGATGTAACGATTCAGGAACTAATGACCAAAAATCCCACCACATTGTTTGAGATCGAAGGTTTGTTTGAGGCATCCGCTTTTGAGTGTGGATAAAATCACTAAATTTTAGTGGATCTCTGACAAAAAACACGGGAGTATTATTGCCTACTAAATCCCAATTACCCTCTTCCGTATAAAACTTTATTGCAAAGCCTCTTACATCTCTAACTGTGTCAGCTGAACCTCTTTCACCAGCTACAGTTGAAAAACGAACAATAAGCTCTGTTTTTTTTCCTATTTTTGAAAAAATCTTAGCTTTAGTATACTTTGTAATATCATGAGTTACCGTGAAAGTACCATATGCACCTGCTCCTTTAGCATGAACGACTCGTTCAGGTATACGCTCTCTAGCAAAAGTGGCTAATTTTTCTAGTAAATGTACATCTTGCATGAGTACTGGTCCTCTTTCCCCGGCAGTTATAGTATTTTGATTATCTGCTATAGGGGCGCCACCTGCCATCGTTAGTATTTTCTTATCTTTATCTTTTTCTTTCATTATAGTTCAGACTCTTAGTTTTATAATAATTTATTGATTTGGCATGATAATTCGATTAAATTCATATTTAACAATTTTTCTTATAGATTATTGAGTATTTATTTAAATATCTAAGAATCATTATTAAATAAGAATCATTGTAAAATTGTTACCATCCTTAAAAATACTTATGCTTTTATTATAAAAGTATTTTAAAAAAACATAATAATTCATATTAAAAACGCTTAAAATGGTGATTAATTTGGATATTCAAGAGATAATCAAAACTTTTCGAAAAAATGGATATAAGGTGACAGCTCAACGATTAGCAATATGTAAATTTATATTATCACGAAAGGATCACCCATCTGCGGAACAAATATATCAAGGGTTAAGCAATGAATATCCAACGATAAGTTTAGGAACAATTTATAAGACCTTACATTTATTAAAAGAATTAGGATTAGTACAAGAACTTGGTTTCAATGAAGGAAGTATAAGGTATGATCCAGATATGGAACTTCATATAAATATGGTATGTTCTAAATGTGGAAAAATATATGATTACAAGGCTGCTAATGTCAAAGAGCTATGGAACGTTATTATATCAGATTTAGGAATTAAACCTAAAGGACAACGTATTGATATTTATTATGAATGTGAAGATTGTAAATAAAATGGCATCTATACTTCCATGATATTTATTTATAAGTTTAATATAATGTTTTGATATAATGAAAAATAACAAAGAAAGTAAGCAAAAAGCTAACGAAAATGAGGATGTTCAGGAAAAAAGATTTGTTAAGCGTTTAATTTTCTTAGGAGGTTTTATATCGCTAATTTTAGGAATAATAGGCATTGTTTTACCAATCCTTCCCACAACGCCTTTTTTGCTACTTGCTTCAGCTGCTTTTGCCAAATCATCAAAAAAATTTAATAGATGGCTATTAAACAATAAGATACTTGGATCTTACATTAGAAATTATAAGGAAGGTAAAGGAATGCCATTAAAAATTAAAGTAATCACATTGCTATTGTTATGGATAACGATTGCCATCTCAATTTTATTTCTAATGGATTTATTATGGGTCCAAATTTTGTTAATTTGTATAGCTGTCGCAGTTTCTATTCATATTATCCTAATTAGACCAAAAAAAAAGAATTAACCTGTAGAAATAAAAACTTATAAATAAAAATAAAGTTAAATGGGAAAGAATTATGAAAACTTCACTCCATCATGCTCATCTGTTTGCTTCAAACATAGAAGAAAGTATTCAATTCTATCGTGAAATGTTTGGTGCTAAAGTGCTTTTTGATTTAGAGATGGCAGGGGCTCGAAATGTAATGATCGCAATTGGATCATCAAAGATTAATTTTTATGATCAACCACCTAAAGACCAAAGGCGTGGATCAATTCATCATTTGGGTATTGAAACAGACGATATAGAGGTTCTAGTAGCACACATGAAAAGTAAGGGGTTTCAATTTATCAACAAAATAAAGAGTTTTGGTCCATTAAAGTATGTAATGGCAGCAGCTCCTGACAATGTGCTTCTATAACTTTTTGAGGTAATAAAAGATAAAATATCAGGAGATCAATATAAAGTAATATCATCATTGGGTTCATTATAGAGTTCTATTGGAGATAAAGCAATAATTCTGGTAATTTTCTAATTTTAATAACATTATCTAATGAATGCAGATTGTATGGATCTAAAAGAATTGGAGTCATTCCTACTTTTTGTGCCATTAGGGCATCCATAAGTGGATCATCACCAATATGTAATACTTTCTCTGGATACTTAGTACTCATTGCTTCCAAGGCAATTTCATAAATTTCTATATGAGACTTATTATAACCAACTTCATCAGCATGGATAAAGAGATCAAAGAATTCTATAATTCCTAATTCATCCATTCTAGCTTTACAAAGCATAGAGGAAGCGTTTGTGAGAACTCCAGTTTTCATATTCAAATTATAAATTTTCTCCAATGTTTTTTTACACCCTGGATTTAAGCGAAAGGTCGTACCATTGCGAAATTCACGTTCAAATTCTCCGGCGATTATCACTTTTGATGCCTTTCGATCGACTCCCATAGCATCCAGAACATTAATGTTTAATTTGTGCATTTCCTTACTAGACAGAACCACCCAAGGTTTAGTTAATCGTTTTGCTTCTTTAATTTGTCTCAATATACCTTCCCATATACGTGGGTCTTCAGGAGTAATGTCTGTACCTAGCCTCTTAGCAATTCGAGACCAAATAATAGTCAGAGTATGATATGAATCGATTAATGTACCAAAAAGATCAAAGTACACTCCAACAATATCTTTTAGCATTTTTTCCACTGTTTGTAATGTATTTAAATATATATTAATTTTTTTTTATTATAGAAATTTGGTATAACCCTTGTTTTAATAAATAATAAAAAGTAGAAATAAACATGGAAGAATGGCTAAATTCAAAGGGAGAAATTATACTTAGAGAGTTTGGTATAAAAAGTGGACAAAAAATCTTAGATTTTGGATGTGGAACAGGGGTATATTCAGTAATTGCTTCACGAATTGTAGGAAATACTGGTAAAATTTATGCTCTTGATTATGATGAAGATCCTTTAGAGGAATTGTCTGACAAAATTAAAACTCAAAATATTAAGAATATTGAAATCATAAAAACTTCGAAAAAAATATCGATTCCATTGAAATCCAATTCTCTAGATGTAGTATTAATGTATGATGTTTATCATTTACTTGACAAGGACGATCGAATTAAATTATTGGACGAGATATATCGAGTTTTAAAGAGCAATTATGGGATTCTGTCTTATTTTGCTACTCATATAGGTTCTTATGGAATTCATTTAAACAAAGTCCAAGCACAAATAAAAAAAGCTGGTTTTGAATTTAAAGAGCAATTTAAACGACCAATGTTTCATTGGAGTTGGATTGAAGAAGGCATTATTTTTAAATATAAAAAAATAGGATAAAAAAAATTTATTTTCTCGCAGAAAAAATCCCGAAACCTGTGATATTCTCATAGGTTATATCTTTCAAATTATTTTCTTTCAGTAGTTTATCCCAATATTCTTTCTTCTTAAAAGCATAACAACATAACCCACAAAATGCTATACATTGCCAAGATGTTCGGTTCCACTCGCTTAAGTACAGATATCCCTCCGGTTTTAAAACACGATAAAGCTCTTGCATTGCTTTATCTTGACCGTTTGGGTCATGCACTTCATGAAGTACTGAAGAAGCATTAACAATATCAAATCTATTTTCTTCGAATGGGATATCTGTAGCAGATCCATACTGAAACGTAGTTTTGTCTTCGACTTTTTCAATTATAGCATTATTTTGTACAGTATCTAAAGAGTTTCCCGGAATTGCTAATTTCGAATAAATATCAATTCCAAATAAATGTCCTCCATTCATTAATGCTTTAGCAATCCTAATTGCGGTTCTTCCAGTTCCACATCCTACGTCTAAAATCTGTGGATTATCAATTTCATCTAATGCTTTCATTCTAGCCATTAAATCTATTTTTGGCATTTTTCTCAATAAAAGTAGATGCATTATTATCATTCCAATACCTGGCCATAAAAATACTAAAATAACACCTAATCCTGAAATTATTAGAATTATTTTTACGACACCATCTATTAAAAATCCGTAAACAAATGCAGACAACCCTAATAATCCTACAATATTGAATCCAATAATTAGATTCTTCACATACCATCCATACTTAGGTTCTTCTTTATTCATTTTTCTTTATCTTTATTTAATTTTTGATTATTATTTTATTAATGTGACTAAGTGTTATGACTTTATAAATGTTATTGTGTCATGACCTTCCGTCAGATTTTTAAATAATTAATACAATATAATTATTAATGATAGATAAAATAACGGAAGAATATATTGAAGGATTAAAGAAAATTGGTTTAACAGATGATGAAAGTTTAGTCTATTTTACACTTACACGTCATGGCAAAAAAGGCACTTATGTAAAAGACTTAGTTTATCATATTCCATTGAAACGAACCACAATTTATTCAATTTTAAATAGATTAATTGAGAAAAAATGCGTAAAAATAGCTGAAAAATCTGATGCACCAAAAAAAGCTAAGATTTTTGTAGCTACAAGTCCATCCGTATTTATTGATGAAACAATAAGGAAGAAAAAAAAGGAACTTAAAATAATTGAAGATATAAGATCTAATTTAGCAAATAAATTAGAAAGTGTATATTTGGAGAGTATGGAATACTCTTTTAAAGATATTGATGAGTTTCTTCAACCTTATTTTAAACCCTTGATGGATAAAGGATGGAAAGTAATTGAACACACCATAGAAAAAAGTAGAATGAATTATATGTTTGACATTTATGATTGTGCACTTCTAATACCCAATGCTAAATTTGTAAAAGATTGCGGATTTATAATTATAAAATTTGATCATATAGTAGAAAAAGATATAGATACTCTAAATTTCATTATCAATTTACTAAAAAGAATTGGAAAAGAGCAAGTATTAAATAAAGATATTGGTGTTAAAGATCTCAAAATTTCAGATAGTAAAATTGAATTTTATGATAACATGTATCACTCATTTAAAACAGAATTTTTATGGGAGAATACAAAAGATTTCCAAGAATTAACAAAATCGGTTATTTTACCAATAGGAGATAAGATTTTTTTTCTATGGGCTGAAACATACGAATTTGTGAAGGAGATGGTATATGCTATATTTAATGTTGAAAGAATATCAAGATAAATTATTATTCATTCGGATTTATTCTTACTCACAATTCCCTAAGCACTGTGATTTCGTAAATTATCAAAAAGAAAAAAATTCCTTAAATTATTCGTATATTTTTCTACAATTGTTTTTCAGATTCCAAGAGTTGAATCAAAACTAAAAAATTATAAAGTATCATAAAAAAAAGAGATAAAAACTCAATTTAATACTTCAGTTTTAATCCATATTCAGAAATTTGTTCTATATCTTTTATGCAACTATGTTTTAATAAAATTATACTGTTTATCTTTCTTCTCAGATAATTCGAAGAGCCCTTTAGAAGTTATGAACTCTTTAATCTCCTCTTCATTCATATGATGATCATCAAAAGAGAGCATCGCATTTGGCTTTAATACTCTATGAAACTCCTTTAATATTTTATTTTTATTAGGAATATTATGAAGTACATCAAAACAAATTATTTTATCGATGCTCTCATCATCTAATCCCGTAGCACAATCTGTTTGAATTGTCTCAATATTAATATAACCCATTTTCTCTGCCTTTTTTCTAATCTTTTTTAATGCTAATGGATGAATATCTGCAGCAATGATCTTACCACTTGATCCTATATTCTGTGCAGTAGCAATTGTATAGCTTCCTGATCCACACCCATAATCTAAAACTATTTCTCCATCTCTAATATTAGCGTTTCTAATCTTATTTATAGGAGGGTGAAACTTATCACGAATTTTAAAGAAAAATGACATAAACCTAAAATCGATATTTGATTGTTTTTTATTCTTCTTCATTTATATCACCTCTATTATTTTCCTGAATATCCTGTAAACCTCCTCCAAATGCTTGAAACAGTTTGACAGCAAAATTTTTCAATTTGGTTGATTTCATAAAGCCAAGTCCTTTTTCAATATCTCCAAATACGAGGATTAAATCTCCAAAGTTTATTTTAAAAGTCTCTCGAGCATCTTGTGGAATGACAATCTGTCCTTTCTCACCGACTTTAGCAGTACCAAAATAATATTCATGTTTCTCTAGTTCTTTTGTATCAATTTTTAAACTTTTAGTAAGACCTAAACCTTTATTTAATTCCCCAAAAATATATACGTCATCTTTAGCTTCAATTCCAAAGATTTCTCTTGCTTTAAGGGGAATAACAATTTGACCTCGTTCACCAACCTTTACTGAGCCAAAAAAGTAGTTTCCTTTTTTACCAGGAAATTCAGTTATTTTAATCACCTTTCATAATTCATATTGGTATGATCATATTAGTATGATCATATTAATATGATCATACGAATCATACTATTTAAATGTATTGCCTATCTTTATTCAAAAATTTCAATTTCAGGATGATTCTTCGCTTCATTAAAAATGGGACCTTTTGCGATAAATCCTATAGCTAAATGACTACCTCTTCCAGAAAGCAAACTATCATTTTCTTTTATTCCAAAAGCCTTTAAAGCTCTATCTGGCAGAGTTATACTTTTATCTTCATAGATTTTTAACCAACAGTACTTTTTATTTTTTAATTCGATGACTTCTCCCTTAGGTATCTTATAATTAGCTAATAAAGTATTTTTGTCAATTAATTCTTTCAAATTAGAATTTTTTAAAATCCTCACAGAACTTAACCCAAATCCACCTGAAGTTTTGCTACCTGAAAATAAGATGGCATATTTATCCTTTTTTAAATTATACTCCTCATAAGCTTCGGGAGGAATTTTAATTTTACCTTGATTTCCCACTCTTGACCATCCAAATAAGTATTTTCCTCCCTTTACAATTTGTGGCATATTTTTACCCAATTTTTAGATTAAATTTTATTATAAACTAATAGATCAAAAAGATCAGCTTTTAATTCATATTTTCCTTTTAGATCTGATTAAAATTCCCCCAGCACTGTTATTTCGTATAAAATTATCCTTATTCTATTGAGAGTTAAGTAAATTAATTCTATTAACTTTTTTAGCAATATAGTTAAGGATTATTGGTAAAAAATCAAATCAAGTATCCGTTAATAATAAAAATATGAAAATGCTTTATATTCCGAAAAAAAAAAGCAAAAAAATTCTATTAAAATTAAAAGAAGTTCAAATTTGACTTTCAATTTGGATAAGATTCGAAATTAAATTTAGCATTGAATGTTCTCTAATATCCAGTGCTTCTAAGGCAATTTTTAATTCTTCAGGATCTTTTATCCATCCCTTAGCATCATCTTTGCAATTTTGAAAGTGACTTGCTAGATTTTTTAATACTTGAATAAACCAAGACATTTTTTTTAATACGGGCAATGAATTATCAATTTTGTTATTGTGCACATTATTTGGTAATTTTTGTAGTTCATTGTTAAGTTCCGATATTATTTCAACGCATTTATTAATTTTCATTCCACATCTATTTGCAAAAGTGCGATTCATCCATTTTCTTGCTAACAAACCTAATTCAATTGTTTCTTGTTGAAGTTTTTCTACAATTTTAAGTGCAATTTTTGAATTTCCAATAGTTTCTGAGATATAACTATTCAATTCATCTTGAGTTTTTATTATTCTTTTTTTAAAAGTAACTTCATTATTTTTAGTCTTAATTAGTCCCAATTTTAAGAGAGGAGAGAATGGTTCAGCTATTTGTCCATGATATTCTTTAGCATGTACTATGGTATATGCCCAGCCTGCTGCACAATGATCTGCTGGCATTAATCCATCATATCCTGGGTTAATTCCTTGATTTTTAAATTCTTCCTCAGTCATACCATATTTTGGTGCTAAAATACGACTATACTCCTGTAATCCCGGTGTATCAATCATTCCAGGACCAAATACAAATACAGAAATATTTATATCATCTAATTCGGCCGCTAAAGATCTAGCAATTGATGTTAGAGCAGTTTTAGTAGCAAAATAAGGTGCCATATATGGCCATCCTTCCGCAGAGGTAAGAGTGTTGATTACTCCTTCATTTTGTTTAATCATATAGGGTAAAAAAGTTTTGATTGCATAAACAGCGCCTCGAATATTTACATTATATATTTTATCCCAATCTTCTATTGAAATTTCCAATAGAGTACCCACTGAAGTAGCGTAGGCGTTATTGATCAGAATATCTACTTTTCCATAAGATTCAATAACTTTTTTCTCTAAAAACTTGATATCTTCTTCATTAGAAATGTCAGTTTTTACAAATAAAGCAGTTCCACCTTCTGACCGAATTAAAGTTTCAACATCTTTACCATAATTATTAATTTCAGCAATAACTACTTTTGCTCCCAACCAAGCTAAAGCTCTTGCAAGTTCTTTGCCAATTCCTCTACCTGCTCCTGTAATAACCGCAACTTTATTAGAAAGTGAATTCCTTGCTAAACCTAATTTTTCAATAAACACTTAATTATCACTTTTTCTTTTTGTTAAGATATTATAATTTATATGACTATTTAAATGTTTGGGTCAGTGAGTCATTAGGTCATTTAGTCATAAATTTTTAAGTTTGAAAATCCTTATTATTATTATAATGCCAAAAGCTTTTACGACTGAAGAGAAAAAGATCATAAGAAATAGTCTAATTGAAAAAGGTGCAGAATTTTTTGGATCATATGGATTAAAAAGGACAAATGTTGAAGATCTAACGAATGCTGTAGGGATCTCAAAAGGTTCTTTCTACTCCTTTTATAATTCTAAAGAAGAACTTTTTTTAGATGTACTCGATCAAGCAGAAAAAAAATTTATCAATGAAATGCAGTATCTTTTACAAAAAATGAAAACTAGTCCAAAAGAGACTTTTAAAAAATTTTTGAAATTTCATATACAAGCGCCAAAAGATAATCCAATCATACAACAAATAGCTGATAAAAATATAAGAGAATATCTTATTAGAAAATTATATAATAATCCGATATTACAACAAAAACTACAAACATATGAATATCTTCCCCAACTTATTAAAATGTGGCAAAAACAGGACATTATGATTAATAAAGATCCTGAAATTTTAGCAGGTATATTAAAATCTATATTTACAATTGGATTAGATGATGAGACTATAGAATATATTGGAAGGAAAAAGTTCCCTGAAATTATGGAAAATCTTTTAGATCTTATTGTAGAATATATGATTATATGATTATTTCTGATTCTATGTGAAGACATTAATTTAAACAAAGTCTCTATGTTATCACTATTTGTATTTTTAAAAATTATTTTTAATTCATGGAGAGGATAAAAACTTTCAAATTATAAAAGAGATTATTATTTATGCTGAAAAATTTCATCAATTAGTCTGAATTTACATTTTTTTCTATGAAATTTATTTCTGTTTTAATATTTTTTTATAAAAATCATAAATAATTAGTTCGCGTTCTTCAGCTATTTTTTTTGAAATATCTAAATACAATTGGTTTTTTAGTTTTAGAATTTTGTTTTCTAAATGTTCAATAACTTGATCAAGACCACCTTTGTTTTTGATTGTAAATCCAATAGTTCTGTATAAGCCTATGGCTCCAAGGGCATCTAATTTATCAGCATCTGATAAAATTTTTGCTTCAAGTGTTTCTGGAACTAAATTATTTGAGAAAGAATGAGCTTTTATACAATGAATAATCTTATCAATTTCATCCATGGAAATATTAAAATCCTGAGAAGTAAGGAATTTAAAAGCTTTTTCAGCGGAAATTTCTGCATGATTTCTTTTTAAATTATCTTTTTTTTCATCTATTCTACCAATATCGTGAAGAAGAACAGAAATTTTCAGTAAATCTATGTTAGCATTTAATTTTTTTCCTATTTTAATACATATATCATAAACTCGTTCAACATGTTTAAATCCATGAATATCATCTTTTTCAGAATTTTCAATAGCAAATTTCCTTACTTTTGAAATAAATCTGTTATCTAGCATTAGAGTTCTGTCATTTTATTACATTAATGATAAATTCATAAATAATTGGCCCAACAAAAATTATCAACAAAACTAAGATAAGTGGAACAAGAACTCCAAATAATCCCCACAAAACTTTTACTTTTGTACTTGGAGGTTTCCAATCCTTATATTTTTTCTTATCTCTTGAAACTCTTGCTATCTCTTGAGATAAAACATTATGATACTGTTCTTTTCCCTTATCTGTAAGATAAGTTTTATTATTTTGTTCACTAAATAGAACTCTTTTTTTCATAAGGCTTAAAATTTTTTGAACGTTAAATTTTTCAATATTAGCAAGTCCAAATATCGCCCAAACACCAAAAGTGTCATATCCTTTCTCGATTGCTTCTATAAATTTATTATTCAGTTGCGTTTGTGACAAGTTCTCTTCTTGTATAACTAATAGTATCCAATGTGCTATTTTAAATTCAAAAGCCTTATCTAAGCTCAATTTAAAACTGTCAATATCAATATCATCTCCTGATTTAACTAACTCAACTAAAGTTCCACCACCATCAAGTATCAGTAAAGAAGCAATAAGTATACCAATAATAGAATCTACCACATAAATTCCGAATAATGCAAATATTAATCCAACTATTACCCCTAATGATAATCTGATGTTATTTACATTATCCTTAGCATCAGAAAGCAAAGCAAAATTGGCTTGTAATTTTCCAACGAAGTTCTTTAAAACCAATAACATTAAGTTTATTAAAATCGAGATAAACATCAATATGAATGAAAAGTATGATGGAGTAACAATATTGGCTTCAATCAATGAAAATACAGAAGTAATTATCAAATTTATTCCTGTTATTAGCATCAATAAAATTATTACAATTGCGCCTAATCTATCTTTCTTTAATTTAATACTTAAGGTTATTATAAATATCTTAATTATATCTGTAAAATTCTCAATACCCTCATTAAATAATGCGTCACTTCCAGAATTCAATCCAGTAATTATTTTAAGAGAGCTCATGAAGATTAGGCAAATTAAAGAGAAAATCAATATGACTTTTTTGCTAAAAAAAAATCCTAATGCTTTATTTGTGACTAAATTTACTTTTTTAGATTTAACTAAAACTTCATTTCCTTTTTCTGTTAAAGAAAATATATGATTTTCTTTTTGAATTAAATTTTTATGAATTCCTTTTAATAGTAAATCATCTAATTCAGGTTGTTTTAGCCTAATATATGCAAATTCATTAACATAAAAATATTTAAAATAGCTATATATTTTCTCTCGAGTATTTTCTCCCTTTTCAATCGCGTACATTAAAGCATATAGAGGAGATCTATTTGGATCACTTTCTAATATCTGAGTAACTTCATAAGAAAGTTTAGTGACCCCTTTATGTGATTTTCTTAATTCTTTAAATTTTACCTCTTCCATCTCTATTATGTTAAATTATAGCTTAACTATTTGGTTATTTTGTATTAAAAGGAATTTTCTCTATAATAAAGATCGGCTCTACCATTTCTTCTAAAATCTCATAAGATTCTGCCCATAGAAAAAACAATTTATTTTGTATTGGAATTATTACAGCTTTCCAAATATCGAGTGAATTATCAGTTAAGAATTCTTTTTCATGAATATCAACTTGTTCCTGAAGATCTTTTGATTTTGTGGCTAAATGTTCTCCTATATCTCCTTTTTTCCAATATGATCTTATACCATCTATAACTTCATCAAAAAACTTTGAATTTTTTAAATCCTCAAGTTTAACTCTTAAGTTAAAACCAGGATAAGTTTTATTGTAGAATTCCAACATTTTTTCTTCAAGTTTATACTCTTTAATATCACTAAAATAAGATACAATCTCGTATGTTTTATTTTTCAATCCTTTTATAAAAAATTGCAATGAAGTTGTATCTTTTTCTATGTTATCATCAAATAAAAACAGGTGAAAGCTATTTTCTTTAAGATATTTAGCATTTGGTGATTTTAACATGCAGTCATAAACTGTATATTCAAATAAAGGAACTTCCTTCTTAATTAAATATGAAGTAATTCTCCAGCCCTTTTCTACTAACGGTCTAAGATAAGGTTGAATAAGTTCATCGAGTTCCTCAAGAACATATTCCATGCCTTCTTGATAAATAATATCAAAATAATCTGAATATTTCTCCTTTAAGTCTTTAAGGATATCAAGCTCCTTTTCTTTTTCTAAGATAATTCTATCATAATATTCTTCTGGCTTATTGGCAATAAAGAGTGTTACCTTTCTGGAACCTTGTTTCTGCTCACCTTCTCTTACACATCCTAATTCAATTAATTTCCGCAAGACAGAATATATTGTAGTTCTTTTAAGAAAAGGGGTAAAATGATGATCTAATTCGTATACTGTTGCGCCTTTTTGGCCTAATTTTATAAGGGAGAAGTAGACTAATGCTTCATTATAATTTAAACCTGATTTTTCTAATGCTCGAATAAATTTTTCTTCTTTATTTACATTCGGCATTAATTAAATTATAGTTTTCATCTTATTTAAATGATATGTCGAATTGTCATCGACACAATAAAATTTATATAGTGTTGATCTGTTATAGTCACTTAGAACAAAATTTAATGAAAATTTGTGTGTGTGTAAGAATGGAAAATTCTAGAAATGTTAAAATTTTGGAGCAAGGTTTGAAGAAAGTTTTAATTTTTAGTTTAATGTTGATATTATTTTTCATAATTGGTATGTCCTTATTTAGTTTAAGACAATTCATAACAAGCATAATGTCATAGAATGAAAAATAGATTAAATGAAAGCTATGAAAATTATCTGAAAACAATATATCTACTTTCAAAAAGAAATAAAGGAGGATGGGTTTCAAATACAAATATTTCTAAATATCTCCAAGTTAAACCTTCTTCTGTTACTGATATGCTCTATAAATTGAATAAAAGAGGTTTAGTTAGTTGGAAACCAAGGCAAAAGATTAGGTTAACTCCAAAAGGGCGCGGAATTGCAAAAAATACTCTCGAAAGTTATGAAAATTTAAAAATATTTTTTAAGGAGATTTTGAAATTAGAAGATAATGCATTTTTAGATACACTTTGTTGTAAAATAGAACATTTTATAACTCCTGATATAGCTGGAGCTTTAAAAGATCTGATCTAAAAATTATCATTTTTCCATTTTTTAAAAGAACCGAATCCTTCCTTTTTAAATTTAATTTGTTTGGTATCTTTATCAAAAATTATTGAAAGAAAATAAGAAGATTTATTTGAATAACTTTCGGCTAAGATTAGCACAAAATGAATAGAATTTTCACTTTCTTGGAAAAAAGGTATAATTGAGTTCCATTTATGAAAGAATCTGTATTCTTGACTTACTTTCTCAGCTAATTCATAGTATAACATATTCTCTGATTCTTTTATAATTTTATGGTTCAAAATTTCTTTTCTTTTTGAGGAAAACACAAATTTTTTCTTCAATTTAAAAGTAATACCTTCCTCATTTATGATTTTTTCATAAACAAAGTAAAATAAAGGTAAAATGCCTGGAACATAGTGTTGATGTTTTTGTAGTCTCACTTGTACTAATATTCTTAAAATTACTCGCACTCCAAAATAACCTAAATAGATGTAAGAGTAAATTGAGGTAAGAGTTCTAAAAAAATAGTAATTTGGATTTGTATGAAAAAAAGAAAATAAAATTAAAAAATTGATGCTTGAAAAAAGGAATAATAAAGGATTTACCGCCCTATCAGCGGTTAATCTAAATTCTTTTTTTGAAATTGGATAAAAAATTGGAATTTTTGAAGCAGTAAAGAGATCTAGTGACACATGAATACTATACCCAATGAAGCCAGCAATCCAAATCTCAAGAAATAACCCATTTCTTAATATCGATATGATCAAACTAAGAATACCCGTAAAAAATAAACCAAAGATATATGAGTGAGTGCCTGCTCTATGTGATAAGTAATATAATTTATATTTTCTCGAGATTGGTTCAAAGAATAGATCAATATCAGGAAAGATAGCCATAGCAGCCAGAAAAAGAACTGCTTCTGAAGATAACGTCAGTATTAGGGGAAAATATGCTAAAATTCCTATAATTATATGTGTGAAAATATCCATTTTTAATTTTAAATTGTTTAAGTTTTTTAATTCTGATATAATTATTAAATCATAGGAAACAATCCTATCGTCAATCTTTTACTAACATTTATTAAAAGATCTCATCCAATTCTTATTTTTCGTTAGATTTAAAGTAATGTGCAAATGTTTCGTTATCTTTTCCATATCTTTTTCTTAAGATATGTTTAAACTTGGCTATATCTAATCGGTTTCTCACTTTTTCTCATCAACATCCAGAATCTGGTTGTAAATCTATTACACTATCAGGAAATAATATAAAATTGATATCATCTCGAATTGGCATAAATCTCCTTAAATTACCTTCTTCATCAGGACCATAAGGCATTAGCCCTATATCCTCGTAGACTTTATTTTCTTCAGGATTCCAAAAGAGTTGTAAATAATTATGAATATAACCTTCAAATATAGGAAATATCGACTCATGTGGATTTTTAAATATATATTTATCAACCATGACTAAGGTTTCAACAAAATTAGCATCGTCTTTTACTTGAACAATAAATTCCTTACCTTGTTGTAAACCACTCAAATTTATACTTATCTTAAACGTGATATTCTTAATTTTTTAAATCACCCCAAAATTGTAAACTTTTTAACAATTAAAAATATTAAGATTTCCAAAATCCCTTTTTTCTTAGAAACCTCCCTAAATAGACAATTGAAAGCATCACTGGAACCTCCCAAAACAACCCCATTGTTGTTCCTAAAGCCGCAACTGAACCGATCCCATAGATTGCAATAGCTGTGGCAATAGCAATTTCAAAATGACTTGAAGATCCGATGATTGTTGTAATAATGGCTTCTCGGTATTTCAATTTAGTGAGTTTTGTAATCAATATATTATATCCAACGACAATACCAAACCCAACTAAGAGAGGAATTGATACTAATAATAATAAATCGGGATTATTTATCAGCACATCTCCATTCAATGAAAAAAGGACAACTAAAGTTGTTAAGAGAGCAATAATTGATACCTTTCCAACAATTGGACGATAAGTTTCGTTGAACCAATCCTCTCCTTTAGAGCGGATCAACAATTTTTTACTAATTATACCAAATAATAATGGAAGCCCTATGAATACTAATGTCGAAATCAATAATAATAACCAATCTATAGGTATATTTTGAATCCCTGTAAGTAAAGTTACCATCGGAACATAGCCAAATATTATTGTTATTGTGTTAAGGCTTGTATTCATCACATTTTGCTCTTGGTTACCTTTTGCCATCCACCCCCATACTAAAACCATTGCAGTACACGGAGAACTAGATAATAAAATAATTGCTACTATCAACTGCTCATAACCTTGTAAAAATATGCGGGCCATAAGTAATCCTATAAATGGAGCAATTAACCAATTAGATACGATTGTTAGTATTATAGGTTTAGGATTTTTTCCTAATTTTTTTAATTCTGAAACTTGTAGATTCAACATTGCAGGATACATCATTAAAAATAAGCAAATACCAATTGGTATGGAAATCTGCCCAATGCTAAAAGAGTTAATAGCTTCACTTATTCCGGGGATAATCAAAGAAAAAATAATTCCAATAAAGATACAAAGCGCCACCCATAATGGTAGAAACTTATCGAAAAAGCTGATAGTTTTACCTTCCTCTTCACTCATGATATTTCAATCTTTATCTGTTAATTTTTAGAAATTTATGTGCAATCTTAAATAATAAAATTTTTATTCAAATAAAAGTTTATTGATTTGAATAAACTAATATAAATTTGTTTATCTTTATAATTATTGAATAATTAAAAATTTAAATATTGAATAGTGTTCTAAATGAATATCGAGCATGAGGAAGAAATTAAGGCTAAATTGATAAAATGTGAAGATGTTAAGAATCCAGATCTTCACTTCAAAAAATTACGTGAACTAGGGGATGGATTAATTCAAGATACCCATTTTGAAGATTTAATTACGTTTTTGAATGCATTATCAAATATAAAGCGTCTTATGATAATAAACATCTTAAGAGAAAAAGATCGATGCGTGTGCGAATTAGAAGCTGTCTTGGATGAATCTCAACCATCAATATCACATCATTTAAAAATCCTCGAAAATGCAGGATTAATTAGAGGATGGAAAAAAGGTAAATTTACTCATTATGACATTGTAAAAGAACAAATTGATTCATATTTCGATTTATTAAATCAAGAATTAATATAAACTTAGATTTTAAAATATACTTTTTTTCAAAATTAATAGTTTATAATTATTAAATTTAAAAGAATACCTACTTATCTTTTTCTTAATTCGAAATTGGTATTAAATTAATTTCGGAAATTGAAAAAAAAATAGAAAAAATAATTTAAAATCTTAAAAGAGAAGTGAAAAATAATGCCAAAACCAGTACCAGATACTGAAGAGTCAATGAATGAATGCAGAAAATTCTGTGGACCTTGTCCTTCATTCAAACCAAATCAACTCAATGAATTTGAGCCGCATGCCCTATTTTGTTCAAGAGGTCAAACAACTAAACCCAGAGATCAAGTGAAAAATAAGGGTTGTAGTTGTTTCGGTTGCGGATTGTTCTCAAAATACGAATTAGAAAAGGGATTTTTCTGTATGCCATGGGAACAAAAGTAATTTGAAAAATTTTTATTTTTTTTTTACTCCTTGTATTTTACTATTCTATTTCTTTAATTTGAGTTTTCTAAGAAAATATAAACTAATTAAATAGAATATACCCATAGATGATAAGGTAAGAGTTATTATTGTTGAGTTTTCTGCGTTAGCCCCAGTAAGAATAAAACCAATAAGGAGAGAAGATATTGACTGTCCTATTGATAAAATAAAAGAATTTAATCCAAAATATGCACCTGAGATATTAGAAACAGCTTCATCTAATGTAAATTCTCTTTTATTTTCAGCAGCTTCATAAACTAATGCGCTAGCTAATGGGGGATTAAAAAGACCAAAACCATACATAGAACCTAAAATTGTACCGATAGATATTATGAATAAAACTATTTCAAAACTAGCTGGAAGATTATTAATTAGAAAGATTAAATCTAATAACGAAGAAACAGCAGAAGCTAAAATACAAATTGTATAAGTTTTTATTACCGCGTGTTTTTTAAGGATTCTACGCCAAATAACAAAACCTATAAATTTACTTGTTACTGAGACTAATACATAAATATAAAAACTATTCCCTCTAAAAAGAAGCGTATAGGTCAAAAAGGGTATAACGATAACTCCTAGTATTCTACCTGCCATCGCATTAAATAGTCGTACAGCAAGAAATTTTCTATATTTTTTATCTTTTAAAGGTACAGTCATTTGTGGAAAAAGAGATTTAAAACTTTTTTTCTCTGCAAAAGGAGTAGAAATGTCATGAAAACTTTCATCTATTGAGAAGAAAGTAATAATAATGGCAGTTAATCCAAAAAGTGTAAATCCAATCCCTACATATGGTATATAAGAAAGAATAATTTTTCCCGAAGGTTCCCACCATTTCACATTTTCAGGATCTGGTAAAAAGCTTTGAACCATTAATGGTAATAATAAAGCAAAAATCGATGAGATTATTCTAAAAATAGTAGTTACAGCTGCTATCTTTTCTCTATTCTTATGAGTTTGAGATTGTTCTGTAAGCATTGATAGATGTACTGTTAATATCGATGATCCTGAAATCGTTTTTAAAATTAAAATCCCCCATAAGAAAATTGCTGTAGGTAGATATAATTGGTTCGTTTCAGGACATTTTGGGGGAAACCATATAATAATGCTTGTGAAAATCCAGAGGGGTAATCCATAAAGCATAAATGGTCTTCGTTTCCCAAATTTTCCAGGTTTTTTATTATCTGCTACAATCCCAAAAAAATTGATGAGAATGCTGAAAAAATAAGTTGGATGGAAATCCCGATTGAAGTAAGTATGGAATCTAAATTAATTGTATAAACATAAAACTGGAAAATAAACACGCTAACAAACATATTTGTCAAAATTAAACCAAATTGACCTATTGCATACCCTAAAAGTCTTGATCCATGCAATTCGCGTGGTGTGTTAATAGCACCCATAATAAAATAATTTGTTATTTAAAAATTAAGATTTCGATTTTCGTAATAAGAAGATATTCAAGTAAGTAGATCAATAGAACATTATAATATAGAATAGAAAGTAATTTTTCTCTAAGAATTTTATTTAAATATTTAAAAAAAAGATTTAACTATTAGATGTGAAGAAGAAATAAAGTGTGATTAATTATTTTAAAGTTTATAAAAAAAAATACTATTATTTATATTTTGTGGTTTTTGTCGGTGATGTTTTTATCGCTAAATACAATTACCGCTAAATATTTATGTATAAATTGGTATGTAAATAGTGTTCATAAATTTCACTGATCATATAAATAGAGGTCTTCTATGAGTGGTTTAAATAATGTTCCAGAATTTTCAAAGTATTTTCGAGCGGTTTCTCCTTCCGAAATCAATATTAATAAGGAAGACATATTCTATCGAGATAAATATAATGACATTATAAATTATATTAAGCTAATATTGACAAAAAATCAAGATATAACTTTGAAGGGTTATATAGAGCCAAAAGGCGCTATTTTGATTAATGTAAATCCTGGAACAGACATTTTAGATTTTTTAAGACTAATTTCAATCAATTATTATATAGACTTCATTGAATTTAATAAAAAAGATGTAATAAAAACTCCTGATGATTTTTTCAAAAGTTTAAATTCAATTTCTAGGCTATTAAGAGATAATTTAGAAGAAAAAGCAGACACAATTAATGAAAAACGATTATTTTTAATTGACCAGAAGCTGTTTCATAATCAAAATTTCAAAGAGAAGAATTTATTAGATATTTTTATAAGAGCACAACACACTAATAAGATTTCATTTAATTGTAATGAATTAGGCATAATTTTAGTGTGGATTAATTATAATCTTCAAGAAATTAAAGGACTTTTAAATAATTTATATAATACATTTGATCTTTTTATTAAAATCAATATGTTAAATAAAATTGAACGAGAGACAGTTCTTCGAGATTTCTTAGAAAATAACCCAAAGGTCGTATTTGATATTAGTGCTATTGTAAATAATACAGAGAATTGGGAAGTAAAAGATATTAAGCAATTGTTAAAAGTTGGAATTTTAAGGCATTTTTTAAATTATGAGTTAAATAATACAAGCAATGAAATTACAGACAGTTTACTTAATTTAATTAAATCAGGTGAATATTTACCCTCCATATCTACTAAGTCTTTAGAAATTACAAATGTTAAAGATATCAGGGAGGAAGGGGTTGAAAGTGAAAATGTTTATCCAAAAAAAGTAAAAGAAAGTGTCGATCAGATAAAAAATATTGATAATTTTGTTGATGATATCCGAGAAATGCGTATTTCAGAATTTATGTTAAACCAATTATATGAAAATGCTGCTTCAAAAAATTATAATGAACTTATTATTATTATTGATAAATTGAATAAAAATGACCCATTAGAAGAAAATGATAGGAAGTTATTAGCAAAATATCCCTTCATCTTAAATGATTCTCCAAATATGACACAAATTAATTTAGAAAAAGCGAAGAAAAGAGTCGATCGTATAAAACAAGCCTTTGGTAAATAAAATATAACAAGATGTGGAAATTTTGGCTTCTCAATCAAGATATAATCCAAGAAAAAAAGAATTGAATTTTACAGAAAATCGGAAGATTTTCATCGACAAAGTCATTTTAGAAAATTTTCTATCCTTTCAAAAAGATGAAGTGGATTTTGGAGATGCCAAATTTGTAATAATTGTTGGTCCTAATTGGAGTGGAAAAACATCGATCTTTCAAGCGATTAAATTTGCTTTAGGAAGCAATGAAAGAGATGAAAGGTATACTAAATGGTCAGATTTCATTAGGAATGGTCAAAATCATGCTATGGTTGAAATTCATATACAACATGAAGAAGAAATAATAAAAATAAGGAGATATGTTATCAGAGGGCAATCTCCATATTTTAAAATACAACTAAAGGAAGATAAAGAATTTAAAAAAATCCAAGTATATGAAATTCAAAAATTGATTAGAACTTTAAATATTAATCCTGATAATCAATTTGCTTTTGTAAGTCAAGGAAAAATTGATGCTATTAAAAATTTAAAGCCAACAGAGTTATGTGCTTTCCTTGAAGAAGGAATTGGGCTGAAGAACTTGAGAAATGAGATATTACAACAAAAATCAAATGTTAGTAATTTGAATAATGACCTTAAATCATTAATGAGTAAGAAAAATACATTAAATATTAGTTTAGAATTTCTGACACCTAAATTAGAACGACTAAAGAAGAAAAATGAATTATTGGTAATTAGAAACAGGTTTCATGATGAACTTTTATGGGCAAATAGAGATAAATTGCAAAAAGAAATTATCAGAATTGAAGAAATAGTTAAAAATCTCACGCTTGTTATTGAAGAGATTAAAAAGAAAAAAGGAAAGCATGATAAAAAAATAGTAGAGTTAGTAAATGAAATTAATGCTGAGGAACAAAACATTAATAAACTTTCAGAAAAATTTGGTGAACTAAAATATAAACAAAAAGACCTAATAGCAAAAATAAAGAAATGGCAAAAAGAGAAAATATTAGTAAAACAAGAATTAGATGCATATTCTCAAAATATCAATAAAATAGAAAAATTAGTAATCAACTTTGAAAAGCAGAAAGAGAGCTTAGATAATGAAATTAAAATAATAATGAATGAAATCAAACACCTTGAAATTCAAATCGATGATTTACTAAAAGAGCAAAATCAACTAGTAAAGAAAATCAAACAAAATAACCTCTTTTTAGATGAATATAATCAAGTGATTTCCGAAAAAACTCAAAAAATCAGTAAAGTTAAAGAAAATGAAAAGTCAATTAAAACGATAAATGATGAAATCAATCAGTTATTTCAGAGTTTTAAGGATATAGAGCATAAATTAGAAAAAAATAAATGGTTTTTGGAAAATCCTACTAAAAACCTTTTAGAACAACTTGATAAACAATTAAGAGAAGCTTCATTAAAAATCTATGAAATTGATTCTGAAATAAAGAAATTAGAAATTGAAAAATCTAAAAGACTAAACAAATTAAAAATTTTACAAGTTTCGCTTAGAGAACGTCGAGTTATTCTTCCATCAACCATTTCTATTTTAAAGGAAGAGATAAAAAAAAGAGAGTTAAGAGTTAAAGGTCCTATTATTGATTATCTTAAATATGATGATGAGTTAAGTTATGCTATAGAATCAGTTTTAGGTGAAAAATTACTTTATAGTTTCATTGCTAAGGATTGGGATACTTTAAGTTTATTAAAGAGATTAAAAGAGAAATATGGCGCATATTGTAACATCTATCTACCAAAGAATATAAATATTCAACCCTTAATGAAAATTTCTGCGGAGGGGGTTGTGGGGTACATAGCAGAATTAATAAAAATTTTAAATAATGATGTAGATATTAAAAAAGTTATTTACTCTAAAGTTAAAAATTGTATTGTTGTAAGAGATTATCGTTCTGGAACAAATCTTTATAATTCGCTTAATTTCCGAGGGAAATGTGTTACTTTAAAAGGTGAACAAATAGTGTCTTATAAGTATGTCTATGAAACACCTTATATTAAGAGATTGAAAGGATTATTAAGTGCAGCAACCCAAAAAGAACAGTCAAGCATTTTAGAATCAGAGGTTAAGAGTTTAAATGATGAGATCTCAGAATTAAAAGTTAAACAATCAAGCTTAGACAATAACCAAAAGGAAATTTTTAAAAAAAAAGAAGCATTCAACGACCTTTTATATAATTTCAATCAAAAACAGAGAATAACAACAAAAAAGAATCAATTATATGAAAAAATGCATAATTTTGAAAAAGATAAATCATCCTTAAAAAAAGAGATTCAAGAATTAGATTTTAATATTAAAAATTTACAATCCCAAACTGATCCTAAATTTTTTAAATGGAATGATAGAGTTAAAGAAATACCTAATGAATTATCTTTTTTAAATGAAGAAAAGAAAAAGTGGGATCTAAAACTTAAAGAAAACTTAGATATTTTAAAAGAAGTACAAGATAAATTAACCGAGCATAAGAATAAATGTAATATATTAAAATCGGAATATGAAAAGAAAAAAGAAGATTTCAGGAAAGCAGATAAATCTGCTTTTAATACCTACAGGCAATTAGAAGATATTGAAGAAGAAATTAATATAATAGAACAAACCATTTCAGAATTAAGAGCCACAAGGATGCAACTCCAAAAAGAAAAAAGCGAAATCGAGAAAAATAACATGCAAACTATATTAAAATTAGAACAAGAGAATGTTAAGTTAAATTCGTATAATCAAGATCTTGAATCTAAAAAGAATGATTTAAAAAGAATTAATTCTGAAATTGGTCCTTTAATTTCTGAGCAAATTATAAAACTTCGCTCAATCAAGGAAATTGAGAAAGATATCTTACAAATCGATAAAAAATTACTTAATTATTTCGATGTTGATGATTCAATTGTAGTTGAAAGAGATCAAATTATAGCTTCATTAAAAGAAATCTCAAAAAATCAAAAAGATTTAGAAAAAGATATTAAAGCAGCTATTAAAGCAGAAAATAAATTAGAAAATACTTATAATGATAAATTTAGTGTAGTTCTTGAAAGTCTCCAGACTAAGGTAAATCAAAAGTTTGAGGATTCTCAGATTAATTCCTATTGTTCTCTTGAACTTTCAGGAAATTTTGAAGACTTGGGTGTTAATATAAGAGCGGCTACCTCAAAAGAGCAGCTAAAATCTTTTACTGCATTAAGCGGAGGGCAAGTTTCTTTAATTTCAATTTGCTTAATCTTATCTCTTCAAGAGATTAAACCATCTCCACTTTGTATGTTTGATGAAGCGGGGATGTTTTTAGATGAAAAAAATTCTGAAGTGGCGTATCAATTAATAAAAGCAACATTGGAACAAAACCCAATACAATTATTCATGTTTTTACCGAAATCTTCCACCTCATTATTTCTTCTTGCTGAAAAAGTAATCGGAATCGCTAGGGTTGGGAAAAATGAAGTTTCTTCAGTTTTTAAGCCGAAAATTATAAAAAAGAAATAAGAAAATTGAAATGATTGAGAAAAAAGATTTTTCTAAGGAACTAAATAAAAGAATTGAGGATATCAGAACTAAGGTTCTTTCTGGAGATCTTTCTTTATTAGATATAGAACTGGTTCCTATTTTTGAAAATCTAAAGGACTCAATAAATGTATATAATATTGAAAAGTATTCGAAAACATACCAAAGTGCTTTTACACTTCTAAAGCAAAAATTTGAAGAATTTAAAATTTTAATGAATTACTTAGATAATGAGAATGTCTTCTTAGAATTTTTAAAATCAAAACCAAAAGATAAAGAAATTAATGATTTGTTTAAAGATTGTTGGAGACAACCATTTAATATTAATCCTCTTTCTATCAATTTCCTTGAATGTTCTAAAAATAAACTAAGTTCTGCTAAAAGACACTCATTTAGTATTGAAGCAATAGAAAGACTGAAAGTAAAAGAAGACTTTTTACTAGAAGTCCCAACACATAAATATACTGAAAAAATGATGGACTTTTTCAATGCTATCAAGTATAAACTTCCTTGCTCTTTTGATGACATCTTTGAAGATGAACATGATCAAATAATAATTTATGAAGAATTTGTTTATATTTTACATTTACTCCAATTAGGAAAAATAAAATATCAGAAAGAAAGTAATTTTTTATACTTGTGAAGAGTTGATAAATAATAATGAATGAAATCACAATTTTAATGCAATTATTAAGTAATAAATTAAATTTATTTGAAATGGGAGCAACAAAAGAAGAAATTTTAAATACGTTAAATATCAAAGATAAAAATAAATCAATTCATTTCCAAGATCTAATTACTAATTTATCAAATTACATTGAACCATTAGGGCTTCAAATTCGATTTAATCCGTTGAATTCTCGTTGGTTTACTAGCTTTGATTCAGATGTTTCGGATTTTATATCAGCAAATCCATTTGAAGGAAAACCAAGATTAGCTGCAACCTTATTTTGTACCTTAGTTTGTTGTTTGAAGAATTTAGGGGTTGGTAAAATTCATGAGATTCAAGAATTAAGAAAAAAAAAAGGTATTATTGAGGATTTAAATGAATTAAGAAAAATGGGATATTTAGAATTAAATAAAAATTTGGGAGAAGTTAGATTATCCCCTCTTATAGGATATCAACTTGATCTTGAAAAATTATTTATAAAATTAGCGTTAAAATTAAAAAAATAGATCTAATAACTGAAGGATCTGAAAAAAGAATTCATTTAATAGAGAATCCCTATATTCTAATATATACTAAAAACAACAAAAATGAATTCTAAAGATTTCAATCCTACTGAAAAAGTCGAGACTTTAATAACTAAATTCTTTATATGTATTTTTATTTCCTGCTTAGTTTTGTCTCTTTTTCTGCATGAATTAGGACATTATTTTGCCACCATAATTCAAGGAGGAGAATTCACTATGTATTATCTTTCTTGGGAAGTTATTACACCATTAAATAATACTAGTATTTTAATTATTGAATTCATAGGACCTCTAATCACTATAATTCTAGCTTATTTTGGAATTTTTTTAGTTGAAAAAACTGAGAAGTATAAAATATTTGGAATTTCCTTCTCATTTATAAATTCTATGATGAAAATAATTGAGTATATTCCAAATATGTTAAATATATATAAAGGTGGTGATGAATATTGGATTGCTCAAATACTTCAAATTAACGAAATGGTTATTTATTCTATCTTCTTTCTAATTTTATTTCCAGTATTAATTTATACACTATTTAAGATCCGGAGGGTTTACTCTCAACCAATAAAAAGTATATTGATTATGACATCTATATTTTGTTTATATATAGGATTAAGTGTTCTTCTAGATAGATTAATTATATCCAATCCAGAAATATTCATTTTTAGAATAGTATTTGGATTATCTATACCATTTATAATATTAGGAATAACAAGCATCGTTCTATTTTTTATACTTTTATACCAAAATATCAAAAAAGCAAACCTTCACTAATAATTTATCTTCAAGTTAGAGAAAAAATTTCTATTTTTTTTCTAATTGTAGATATGAATTTAGTGAAAACATAAAAAATAGAAAAATATTACTGTTTTGTAGTGATTTCTAAAATCATTTCTGGAACACGATTGTTGTATTTCTCAACTTCATCAAAATTTTCAACTTTTTCACCACAGGTTACAAAAACCTCATTGATCTCAATTTTTCGTTTTTCAAAAAATTCTTTTATTTTATTTGTAACCTCCTCAATTATCTTTTCTTTATCTCCTTCAACCAGATCTACTTTATTAAGGCACACATATATATGATCAGGGAAGAATCTTACATCATTAAAGAATTCAAATTGAGGAACTAAATCCCGATCACATGAAAACACAGCTATTATTTGAGTTGCTATACGAGATATTGTAATGATGCCCATTTTGACAACTGCACGACGTCTATCGCCACCAGGTGCGAATATTGTATGTGCTTTATTGCTAGCATCTTCTCTAAACACAATTCGGTTAGGATGGATGGTTTTTGTTTCTTTTTCGTCCAGAGCACTTTCCTTATTTCCTCCGGGAACAGTTGCTTCTCCAGAAAAATCTGCTTTAACTACAGAACATTTTACTCCTCCTTCTACTTTTTCAATATCACCTTTTTTTAAATAACGAACGAAAAGACGAAGAATACTTGTCTTTCCAACACTAACATCACCCAACAATCCAATATTCACCATTATGCTTCTCCCTCTAATAATTTATTTAAGAGCAATTCGTAGTCTGGTATTATGAATTGTTCGAGAAACGCGTTATTATACGCATTGATAAGTGCTACTAATATTTCTTTAAGATTTTTAGCATTCTTTGAATATTTTATTAAATTTTCTGAGGTTGGATCTTCAATAAAATCTCTGGCATGTTCCTCGAATCCAAATTTAGATAGTTCAGGCAATGCATTAAAAAATCCAAAAGCTGAATATCCTTGAAATTGATAAAATACAAAGAATCTTGTTTTAATATTTTTTATGATTTGAGTTAAATAAGCTGAGGGGTAAATTTCTCCTAATGTTAAATCTTCATCCTGTTTAATTATAAAATAAGGAGAAATTGGAGAGACTTGAGTACCATACATTTCTTTTGGTGGTATAGAAATAAAGGGTAATTTTTCTGAGACGATTGTCCAAAGATCTTCCCTTTTCTTCTCTAATAAGATATCTTTTATCTCATCATAAGCAAAATAAAAATCTGATTGAAATCCTAATAGAGAACTTAAATATACTGATAAAGAAGCGAATGTGGCTTCTAGAACTGGTCTTCTCCCCCCATTATCCTCTGAGGGTTTTACAGTGCCCTTCCAAGCTCTTAGTCCTGAATATGCAAATGATTTGACATCAAAAAATGCACCTGAAAGGAATAAAAATGAAGGGGGTTCACCTTTATCACCAGTCAAAAATTCTAGAGATTTATTAATTAATACACTCTCTAACTTCGGGTCATGAAATTTGGAGTGAACCTTTGGCATTTGCAGCCATGATTTCTTCTTCGCCAAAATTACACACTCAATATATTGATTTTGATAAAATAAATAAGAATTCTCGAATAATTAATTTTTCCTATTTTAATAAAACATAATATTATGCTAATATAATATTTTGCAAATGATTAGAATAAGTCTAAATTAAACTATATCAACACCACAATTTTGTTAATTAATAACTTCTTTTGCTAACAATTCGCTTATCTTTGAAGTTATTAAATCATACTCAGAAATTGAATTTAAATTGGAAATTTTTATGATTTCGATTAGATCTGTGTTTTTAAAATGATGATATTCCAAATTCATAGTAGAATTAGATTCCTTAATTTTTATAAGAGCCCCCTTCAAGAAAATTCGTATAAAATCCTCAGAGGTTTCTTTTATTGACCGTTTCTCAGGATTAATTAATTTAATTTCTACTGAATTAAGATCATAAAAATTTAACACACATAATAGATCTGGTTCTTTATCTTTATCTTTAGTAAAAATTTTTCTCTTAATATTTGTTCCTTTAACTTTTTCTTTTGGAATTTCTTCAATAAAATATTTTTCATCGATAGGTTTCTTTTCTTCTTTTAGAGTTTGTTGATAAATTTCATCGGCACTAAAGAAAGATTTGGTTGAAATGAGAGAATTTAAGAAATTTAGCACTTCCTTTAATTCATCTATCTCTATTTGTAATTCTTCTAATTGTTCTTTCTTTTTATAATAAAGATTTTGAATTTTGCTTAATATTTTAGATAATTTCTCTATTTCTCGGTCTTTATCTTCACGATCCATTGATTTCATATATGTTTTATAAGAAAATAAATTTATTTAAAAATTAGTGTGCTATAGATTAATAAACTAATTTACTTTTAAGGAGAACTAAAATGGAATCTATGATAATTACTCCAAATCCTTCTGATCCTGAAGTTCAATTATTAACTAAGGAATTTGAAAAGAAAGGGTATAACATCCAATATTTCATTCCCTCTACAGTGAAACTATCTATTTCTTTTAAAGAAAAATTTAAAGACAAATTTACTAATCTTGAGCCTAAAGCGGCTCTTGTGAGAGGTTTTGGTGCAGGGATCACCCAAAAAGTATTTTTTAGGTTAGATATTTTAAGAGCAATAGAAGAATATAATGTTAAATTAATAAATTCAAGAGAGTCTTTAGAAATTGCGAGTGATAAATTTCTAACTTCTATTTTTTTGGAAAAGCATAACATCCCTACACCTAAAACAATAATTTGTGAAGATCCTCACACTGCTTTAGAATCTTTTGAAGAATTGGGAGAAGATTGTGTTTTAAAACCACTCTTTGGATCAAAGGGTATAGGTATAACTAGATTAAACAATAAAGGTTTTGCTGAAAACGTCATATATTCTCTTGGTCGACTTAATGAAGTGTTTTATCTACAAGAATTCATTAAACATCAGAATCGAGATATTAGAATATTCGTTTTAGGTAATAAAGTTGTTGCTGGTATGTATAGGGTTGGTGATAGTTGGAAAACAAATATTTATATGGGTGCTAGAGCAGAACCAATTGAAATAAATAATGAATTGGAAAAATTAGCAATAAAAGCAGCAGAAGTTACTAAAACTGAAATAGCTGGAGTTGATATATTAGAAAGTGAAAAAGGGTATCTTGTTTTAGAAGTGAATTCTATTCCAGGATTCACAGCATTACAAAAAGTCACAGATATCAATTTAGCAGAAGAAATTGTTAATTATTTCTTGGAAAACTCTTAGACTTGAAATTTATAATTGAAAAAAGATAAAAAATAATAATTTAAATTTTGAAAAGATTGGTTTTTCTTTCTCTATAAGGATTCAATCAATCCAATTAATGCAGCAATAATTAGTAGAACGCAGGCTATTATTCCTCCAGCAAAGATTATAAGTAATATACCTAATACAAATAAGAATAACCAATGAAACGGAAAAGGATTATCGGGCTTAATTGCTGTATAAATTGTTATAATTGAAATAAAAATTCCAATAATTGCATATATTATGCTATATAATCCAACCCATTGAGGAATGGGCCATGGACCTCCAAAAATTGCGAATAATTGACTTGCTAATGCTACTAAACCTCCAATAACAGTTAGGAATTTCATAATTCCTTCGTTTTTGTAATGCGTTTTAGCCATTTTATATCCTCTTAATTAGTGTTTTAAATTGTATAAAGTTTTTACATTATATAAGCATTTAAGTTTTAAAAAAAAGACTATTACTTTTCGATTACAAAAAAATATCAAAATTCTCTTCTTTTATTGCTAGTTTTTCAGGTGATAATATTGTGATATTTTTGTATTTTAAATAAAAACTTATTTGAAAAAACTATGTGATTGATGAAAAAATACTACGATACAGAAACGAAATCGCCGTTGCAAGAGAGTTATCTAAAATGAGATATGCTGACGAAGATTATTATGAGAATTTGATTAGCAAATTTGAAAAAATACTAAGGTTCTATGAAGATTTAAAAAGTATAAAAAAATTATAAAAGTAAATTAAAAAACCCTCCTCCTCTTTTTTTAATAAAATTGATATAAACCTTTATTCATATAGGGTAATAGAGCACATATTACTGATTGAGTTAAAATTTCAGTTCTAGTTATAGTATTTTTACTTAAAAAACTAATAGCACCTGCTTCATTTTTCAAATTCATATTACCTGCTAGTTTTCCCATAATTTCACCAATTTCTTTATTTGAATTTTTCAAAATTTGATCAATAACAGAGTGAGGGTATTCAAATGCTACTCCAGAACCTAGAGAAAGTTGTTTCTTTTCATCTATAATAGCACAAAATTGGAAATCCATATAATTTGTGTTAGAATAAGGTACATTAACTAATCCAGCTTCAATTCCCACCCCAAAAATTCCTTGATTAATCATTTTTTCGTTAATAAGAAAATTTAAAGCACTTTTAGCTCGATTAATTGCCCCTTCGAGAATTAAATTTAGACCAATAGGTTGATCTGAAACTTTTGAATCTACTTTAACATTATAAATTTGAATATTATCATAATATTTACCAAATGCTATTTTTGTAGCATTAATTTTTGTTGGATTTAAAGACCCTACACAGATATGAATTTTCTTCATAATTATTATATATTTAATTCCTTTGAAATAAATTTACATTAAATTCCTTTTTTAAGATTTTATAGAGTTTTTGCATTGGTAAACCAATTACATTCGAAGAAGAACCATTTATTTTATTTACAAATAAACTTGCTTTATCTCTTATTGAATAGGCTCCAGCACGTCCTTTCCATTCATTAGTTTTTATGTATCCCCTAATTTCTTTATCAGAAAGTGCAAGAAATTCTACAGATGTAATATCATAATCAACAATAATCTTAGATGTAATTGTATCGGTAATGGCAATTCCTGTTATAAGATTATGAGATTTACCAATTAATTTTTTAAGAATTTCAAAAGCATGCTCCTCATTTTCTGCTTTACCAATTATCTCTCCATTAAGTTCCACAATTGTGTCTGCTGCGATAATAGCACAATCAAAATCATCTTTTATTAATAAATTTTTAGCAAATAAAGCCTTAGCTTTAGCTAATTCTTTTGATAATTCAATAGGATCTGAAATATTTATTTTATATTCTTCTTCATCAATATTTGTAGCAATTACTTCAAAAGAAATTCCTGCTTGTTTTAGGAGCCAACTTCGATCAACGGATTTCGAAGCTAAGATAATTTTCTTCAATTTTGATGCCATAGAGAAGGAAATTTTATACTATCTAATTATAAGATTAATTTTTTTGTAAATTTTATTAAAGAGTTTATTCTGAAATTAATAATATAAGTCTATGAGAAAATGCATATATTTAATATATACTTATAAACAAGTTTAGTTATGGAATATTTCTTTTTTTGGTTTATTTTTTTTTTGTTTTCTTATTTAGTTATCCTCTTTAATTATATGTATCTTTCACTTAGGAAGGATATTCTTAATAATATTTTTGGATTTAGTGCATTATTTTTGGTATTTATCCATATTCTGTTGTTTTTATTATTAATGAATCAAGATACTGAGCTCCGTTCATCTATAATGCCTTTGTGGTTATTGTCGCTTGGAATACCTTTATTAGTAGTTCTATTTTTATTAATAATTTCTACTGGAATAGAGCAAATATGTAAACGAGTTTTAAAGAAAGATCTTTCCAATTTTTCAGAAAAATTAGAATTAAAACAAAAGAATTTGAGTAAAGCGAAGAAAGATACACTCCGGAAATTGAATCACGTATTAATTTTTGTTGCTCTATTTATTGTTTGGTATATTGGGTTATATGTTGTACAATTTTATACAGGTAGCTCAGCAGGAATGATTCCTGAAGAAAATAATATGCTTTTATTATATTTGCAAATATTTAACGAACAAGATTCTATTGCTGAAGTTATGTATGCATTGGGATGGTTTTATTATCTTCTATTTTTCTTTTTTTATACGATATGTTTAATAATGATTACAAATGAATATAGCCGAAAATCTCGGTTTTTTTCTTTCCCTTTTACTATGTTTCCCAAAATTTATCTAACTGAAGAAGAAAAAGAAAATTATGGAACTTACCTTTATTATGCAATCGGACACATGTTCGTAGCTTTTATTTGCCCTCCAATGATATTTTTTGCAATATTAGGTATAAGCTCAATTGCCGATTTAATGACGAGCCAAATTGGAATACGCTATGGGAAACATCATATTTCTTGGAATGAAAGAAAGACCTGGGAAGGTACAATAGCAGGTACATTAACAACTTATGCGATATGTTTCTTCTTTGTTGGTCATTTCTGGTCAATTATATTTTCTATTACCTTCCTAATTTCTGATATCTTAACCAGAAAACCAATTAACTTGTCAGATAATTTATTAATCCCTATTGGATGTGGGTTACTTTATATATTTGTTCGATTCTTCTTTAAATTAGATTTCTATACAATTATTTTAGCGTGGATTTAATATTTAGTAGTAAAAATTTTTATATTATTAGACTTTAAAGGTTAACATCATGTATTATTTACCTACAAGCATCATTTTAATTGGGTATTCAATTTTAACTTTAATTTACATATTTAAAAACAGAAAAATCAAAATAGAAAATCATTTAATTATAAATGAAATTTTAATTGCTTTACTATTTTTGATAGCTGGAGTTCTTTTTCCTTTTATGTATCAATTTCATTCACCTGATTTAAGTCAAAATTCATTGAATTATTTATGGTTATTTACATCAACCTTTTTTATAGTTGAGATGGGAATATGGGTAATTATGTTACTTTATAATGGAATCATTTCTCAAAGAAATCCCGAAATTATGGCAGAGAGAGATTATAATAAATATTGTGAAGAATTCAACAAAAATTGGGTAGATGATTTGAAAAATGAATTTGGTAGGAAATTTTTACATTTATTTACATGTTTTGTAATCTTTTTCTTTTGGACGTTAGGACTTGTTCTTGATGATCTTGGACTTCTGACCCAATGGGGTTTAGATAATTATAGTTTTTCATATTGGTTGATCATAACTGTGGGTTTTGGTTTCGTTATTATGTTTCAAATAGGAGATCTAGCACGACTAAACAAATTCTACTTACTTCCTAAATGGAGTAAGCGATGGTATATGTCTATGCGACAGGAAGAGCAATGTACCTTTATCGCCTCTACAGCATTAGTATTATCATTTACTCCCTTCCTCTTTGCGCCATTTCCTATTTTTGGAATGGTTGCTTTAATAGCAACCGGAGCTGACGCTGCTGCTTGTGTAATAGGAAAAAAATTTGGAAAACGTAGTTTAAGAAAGAATTCGGATAAGACTGTTGAGGGTTTTATTGCAGGTGGATTAGCAACATTATTAATAGTGCTTATTATTCCTATGATATATTATGCGTGGATACCTATATCCATAGAAAAAATCATCTTAATGGCGATAGTGGCTACAACTTTATTTTTATTAGTAGATGCATTTGCTAATTATATTTCTGATAATATTTTGAATCCAATGTTAACTGGATTTGGAATGTGGTTAATAATAATTTTATAAACTTTAAAAAAAGGTTTAACCGCCAAAATAAATGTAAATAAAGACTATCTGATCACCATCTTTTAAAATAGTGTTTAAAAATTTATCATGACGATAACTATGTCCATTTATAATCAGAGAAAGAAGCTTATTAAATTCCCCTTTTTTTCCTTTTTCCCAGACTAAATCAGTAAAAGCTTTTCCATACGTCTCATGAAAGAATTCTAATAATTCTTTTAGAATTAACTCTTTATCAAATTCAAATGTTTCAAATAACTTTTTAGTAACTTCATTAAATGGGGGAGAGAATTCAAGATGCAATTTCATATTATAATTAAAGCCATCAGTTTGATTATCTTAAGAATTTAAAACAAAATAATTATTAAAAATTTGTTGTTAATAAAAAATAAAAATAGATAATAATTTAGTAGGTCAATTTAGAATAAATTAATCATCTTCTTTGGCTTCTTTAAGACCCTTTTTAATTCCTTTCTTAATACTGCCTTTCTTGACAGCTTTCTTAACGCCAGCGCCTGCTGCTTCGGAGCCAGAAACACTTTCCACTATTTTACCTAAACCTTTCGCAAAACCTTTCTTTAATGACTTTCCAAAACCTTTTTTCTTTTTCTTCTCATCGTCACCCATTATACTTCATCCTATAGTTTATTTAATTATTTTACTCTTATTATTTAAATTTTTGAATGAGATTTGTAAGTTAATCAATATATTCCTATAATAAAATAATGTTAATTTAGGTTTTATAAATATTTTGATGAAGGTTTGTCAAAAAACTAATTACAAAAATATTAATTAAAATTTTATAAAATTCGACTAAGGGTTATTAATTATTTAACAGATAAATACTAATTATTGTAATAGAAGAATCTCTATATCAATGTGAGCATAAAATAATTTATGAGTGTGTTCAAAAGTGGCTAAAGTTTTTTTTATTTCAAAACCTAATGTTCGAGACGCGTGGCTTTCTGCTATAGGGCAAGTATTATATAATGGAGATGATATAAAAACAGAATATGATAAACCAGAGGATCCTCCTTCTAAAGATGCTTCTGTATTAATTGAGATTAACTACCCTATGAGTGATCCAATAATGAGAAAGGATAAAATTATGAAAATTAGATCAAAATTTGGTAATTCATATGAAGTATTTGGTTGTATAGCAGACACATATTTAATAGGCTCAATACAGAGTGGTTATATCGAAGAAATCATGGAAGGTGTGAATGATCACTTTTTATTTGATTCTGATGTAAGTTTTCCTTATTCTTACCATGATAGAGTTTTTAACTATTCTCCTTTTTCTCTTGAAGATAGTATTCATAAAAATTATGATTTAGAACTAGTTGATAATGATTTTGTAAAAACTCATAAGAAATTGATAAAAGCGGAGAAAATTAGAAGCACTGCTGAATCTAATATTTGGAAATTAAAAAATGGAGTAGAATTTGATTTAGATAAAAAAATCTCTGAACAAGTAGGATTTGAGAAAATTCCTATCGCAGTGTTTAATTTTCCAAGAATTAATCAAATGGAATATATTATACAGAAATTAAAAGAAAAGCCTTATTCACGCAGAGCGCAAGCTATAACCTGGCGACCATTAGTGGATCCATATCATGTGGATCCTCCCTGTCTTCAGAGAGTATTTATGCGAATTAAAAACGGACAACTAATTATGCAAACAACCTGGAGGAGCCGAGACCTATTCCGAGCTTGGGAAGCCAATGTTAATGGAATGATAAGAATTCAAAAGAGTATTGCTGATGAGCTCGATGTTGAGATGGGTCACTATTTAGATTTTAGCAATTCACTTCATATTTATGGTAATACGTTTTCTGAAATAAAAGATATGCTAGATCGAATGAAAAGCAGAGGAGAATTACCTAAAGAAATTATTCAAATAATGGAAAGAGAAGAAAAATCATAGATACAATTTTTTAATATATCTTTAATTATTAAGTAAATACTTCAATGAAAAAATTACTAAATTTGAAAGATATTCGACAATTTTATCCTCTGTATCAAATAATTCCATTATAGATAAATGATGATATAAAATCGCATTTATAAGATTATAAATAAAGGTAAATGTTTCAACCAATCTATCCTCAGGTATTTGTTTAAAGTTTTTATTTGTCTTCCTTAATTTCTGCACTGTATCTTTAAAAAAAATTAAAATTTTCTCTTTGTGTGAATTATACAATTTTTTATCGGATTGTATAGCAGATCTAAAAGCTAGATTATATCCTTTATTTTCTTCGTGATTCTTATATAAATCTAAAACAAAACGATTGAGAAAATCTCTTATATTTTCATCATTCACAATACTTAAATCCTGACTGTCCAAAAAGTTTCCCATCGATTCCTCAAAATATTTTCTTATAATATCTTCTTTCCCTTTCGGAAAATATCTATAGATCGTACCAATACTAACTTTAGCTGATTTTGCGATATGATTTGTACTGGTTTTGTGATAACCCTTTTTTAAGATTAGTTTAAAAAATGTATCATAAATCAGGTTAATTTTATCTTTTTTATTTCGTGAAAATTTTTTACTTGACATTATAGTAATATTAAAGGAGCAATTGCTCATAAAGTTTATAAGTGAGTAAATACTCACTTATTTAAAAATTTAATGGATGTGAAAAATAAATGATTCAAGAAGAAACAATTAAATTTTACCAACCTACTAATCAAAATGATATAGATCTTGTGGAAAGTCTCATATATCCAATATTTTCTAAGAAAAATGAAAAAGATAAGCATTATTGGAATGAAATTCGGTCATTATTTTTATCTGCCATGAAAAATGCTGGTTTGGATTATTTTAAAAGACATATTTTTTGGTTATATGTGAACAGAATCATTACTAAAGGTCTGAAAAAAGGAATTTCTCTTATTAAAGTTGAAGAAACACTGAGAAAATTTATCAGAAAACATGCAGATAATGAAAAAGATCTAAAGCCTAAAGAATTCAAAAATGCTAAAGAGAGGTTTGAAAAAATAAAAAATTATATCGTAGGAAATAAGATACTTGATCTTGGTGCAGGAAATGGGCTTTTAGCCTTAGAAGTAAGAGAACAACTTAATAAAGAAGTTGTGCTAGTTGATATTGTAGATTATAATTATACAGATCTACCATTAATTTTATACAATCCAAAGGGAAAAGTACCTCTAGCAGATGAGGAAGTAGATACTACCATTCTCTATACTGTATTACATCACGCGAGCGATCCCAAACATTTATTGGAAGAAGCAGCAAGAGTAACCAAACAGCGCTTATTAATCAAAGAAGCTTATATTGAGGATGATGAATTTAGGATTACTAACAGTTTTTTTGATTGGTTTTACAATCGAGTAATTGGGGACGAAGATATCAATATACCTATCAATTTTCTTAAGGTGAAAGAATGGGAAAAACTTCTGAAATCATATGGATTTGAAGTGATTTTAACTAAATATGTTGGAATTGATGAACCAGTTGTACCAGAATATCATGTATTTATTATCGCCAACAAAACTAATTAACTAATTAAATACTAAATTAGAAAAGAATTAAAAACATTTTTCCAAGAAAATATTAGATGCTATAATTTTAATAATTGATTAAAATAAGAGATATGACTATAATTATTCCTTAAAAGATTTTGGGGAAAACTAATTTCGTATTATTTTCTATTTGCTTTTCTAATTCTTTAGTATCAATTTTCTTTAACTTAGAGATTGTATTTAACACGTCTTTAATCATTGCAGGAGTGCCGATTTTTCCAGAATATTTTACCGGTCCATCACTTTCGAGAAGAATGAATTCTTTATCAACTTTTAAGACAGTATTTTTAACTGCAGGTGAATAACTGATAGCAGGAGTAATTGAAAAATAGTATCCTCGATCAATTCCTAAATTTAAAAATTGTTCAGGTCCAGAATACCAATGAATATTAATATGGGGGATAGTATATGAGGGGAGTATGTCAAATACTAATTTTTCTGCCCCCTTTGTATGTAAATTAATAGGTAACTTCAATTCTTGAGCTAATCTAAGCATAATCTTAAAGATATCCTCTTGAAGAGGATATAGCTCCTTTTCTTTAACAAAATGATGATCTAAACCGATCTCGCCTATAGCGCAGATTTTTTCATTATTTTTTTTTATAATATCCACTATTAAATCTAATTGATTTTTAATATCTTTATTCATCTTCACTTCTTCAGGATGGATTCCTAACGCAGGATAAATTGTATCATATTTGTCACATATTTCTAATATTCTTCCTAAACTAGTAAAGCTCATCCCAACAGAAATTATCTTTTCTACTCCTACATTTTTAGCTTCTTTAAGTACCTCATCTAAAACTAAGAATAGATTGGCATGACAATGAATATCAATTAACATAATAAACACCTTTTAAAAAAAAGAAAAACTACATTGAATTTATCTGTTCTCTTAATAGAGCGATTTTTTTTACCAAATCAAATTTTCTACTCCAATTATAATCGGTAGAATCCAAATGATCTTGCAAGGATTCTAATTCTTTTAATAAATAATTCTTTAGATCCTCCTTAGTGAAATGACCTATATGTTCGGGTAGCGGTTCAATTTTAGCAGCTCTTTTTATTCTTAAATCAGAAATAGCTTTCGCTAGTTGCGCTTGAAACCCTTTAGCTTTACTTGGATCAACATCTTCTAAGGTGTCAATTGAAACCTTTAAACCATCGATAAATGCTTCTAAATCCGCGATTTCAACTCTATCATTTGACATATGTAACTTTGAAAATCAATGGGTATATTTTTATAAATTTTAGAAAAATATTAAATTTTTTATTATTGATTATTATGCAATTATTTTAATTCTATTTTTTAGATTCTTTGACTCTTAATCTTGGTATTAACATTGGCACATTTTCTTTATAATTTTTGTATTCTTTACCAAATTCTCTTATTAATTCTTTTTCTTCCTTCCATGACATAAGATAAATTATAAAAACTATTAAAGGAGTTGACAATAGTGAATAAAAGGAGGAAAGCAAGAATGTAATTCCAATATGAGATAGAATTGCACCAAAATATTGTGGATGCCTAATCTTGGAATAAATTCCTGTACTTATAACTTTTTCTGGTCTATGAGTTTCAGCTACTTTTAATGTAATTTCTTTTACACCTACAATCCCAAACCAAGCACCAATAAAAATAAGCGGAACTGATATAATTAACTGGAAAATCGAAATAGAAAACCCGATAATTGGAATTAAAGTTAAAGCGATTTGGAAGAATGAGATTCTAAATCTTGGCTGGGGTGAAATCCAAATCCCAAATAAAAATAAGAAAAAACCCCATCCTGAAATTAATCCACAAATCTTGGTAATTTGTAATCCTTTCTCCTTTCCGTATTTCTCCTGAAGTTTTAAATGCTCAACAGATAAAAAATATAAGGGCATTATTAAAACAAGACTTATTATATTAAAAAGAAATAATATACACATTTTAAATACACTCTCGCTAATTTCTCTTAATATTGCGCTTATAATAATTATGTTAATATACATTTAGAATAATATTTGAAAATTTGTGAAAAAGGATTTAGACTTATAATTTACTCTAATAATCTTATGTAAATATATTTAAAATTCTTTAACTACTAATTTAAATGAAATTAATATAAAAATATAGTGATTTAATGCCATTTACTCCAAATCAAGACATTTCTAGTTTGATAAAAGATTATAATAAAAAGCAAGTCTCTCTTGATGATGCAATTAGAAATTATATTAAACCAAGTGACCGAATTTTTATTGATTCTGGTTGCGCAGAACCCTTAGATCTTACAAAGAAATTAATTGAATATGGTCGTAAGCTACCTGATGTAGAGATATTGCATTTTCTAAGCCTTAGTGACCTTGATTATTATGAAACTGCTGGAGGAATAGAGGATTTATTTAGACATAATGCATTTTTCATAGGAAAGTCCTTACGGAAATATATTGAGAGAGGACAAGCAGACTATACTCCAATGTTGCTTTCAGAAATTCCAGAATTATTTAAATCTGGCAAGATGCATATGGATACAGCACTCATTCAAGTTAGTCCACCAGATCGATATGGATTTTGTAGTTATGGGATTAACGTAGATATTGTTAAACCAATTGCAGAATCGGCTGAAAATGTGGTAGCTGAGATTAATCCTAATATGCCTCGTACTTTAGGTGATTCTTTCATACATATGGATGATATTGATGCTTTTGTTTTAAGTGATCATGAGATAATTGAATTCAATTATGGTGAGCTTGATGATGTTTCTATCAAAATAGCAAAATTTGTAGCATCTTTAATTGAAGATGAATCTACTATACAAATGGGAATAGGACAGATACCAAATGCAGTTACACGAGAATTAATTGATAAAAAAGATCTAGGTGTTCATAGTGAAGTATTTTCAGATGGAATAGTTGAACTTGTAGAAGAAGGTGTTATTACCTGTAAAAAAAAGAGCATACATCGAGATAAAATTATATGCTCATTTGTAATGGGTTCAAAAAAGTTGTATGATTTTGTTCATGATAATCCAATGGTAGAATTCCATCCCTGTGATTATACAAATGATCCTTTTATTATTAGTAAAAATAAGAAGCAAGTTGCGATAAATGCAGCTTTAAGTGTGGATTTAACAGGTCAAGTAAATTCAGATTCACTAGGACATAGATTTTATAGTGGAATAGGAGGTCAAGTTGATTTTGTAAGAGGTGCTGGGAGAGCTGAAGAAGGAAAACCAATAATGGTATTACCCTCTACTGCTACTTTAAAAGATGGAACTGTAGTGTCGAGAATATCACCTTTTCTTGAGCCCGGTTCGGGTGTAGTAATAACAAGAGGAGATATTCATTATGTAGTTACCGAATGGGGGATAGCATACCTCTATGGAAAAAGCGTCAGAGAAAGAGTTCTTGAAATGATCAATATTGCTCATCCTGATTTTCGAGAAGAATTATTAGAACATGCAAAAAAATGGAAATATATCTATACAGACCAAAAATTACCCCTTTCTATTGATGGAAGAATAAGCGTCTATCCAGAAAAGTATGAGACTGTTTTAGAACTTAAAAATGGTAAAAAAATAAAGATCCGGCCTGTTAAACCTACTGATGAAAGAATGATACAAGAGCTCCATTATTCATTAGATGAAAAAGATAGGTATCTAAGATTCTTTACACCCATGAAAGATTTTCGGCATAGAAGAATCCAACCAATGGTCAATATCGATTACGCCACAGATATGATTTTAGTAGGAGAATTCAGTGAAAATGGTGAAGAAAAAATCGTTGCAATGGGAGCTTTCTTTAAAGCATATCAACCTTCAATTGCTGAATTAGCATTTGTGGTTCATAAAAACTGGAGAGGATTTGGGATAACAAAATTTTTATTAAATTATTTAGTTAAAATTGGCAAAGAGCTTAATTATAAAACATTTGGAGGGACAATCTTACTTGAAAATAAAGCTATGTTAAAAATAATAAATAGCTCAGGATATTCTCTTAAACTTAAGAAAATTGAAGATGGAACAACCGTATTTGCATTTGATCTTTCTTAATAAGGTATTTTCAAATAACTTTTATACTTTGAAATCCATAAATTCTTTTTATTTATAGCTTTATTTCTATCAAATATTCAATTAATGTATATTTAACTCCTTTATTATCAAAAAAATGCTTATTACTGATTTTCATAAGCTTTATAAAACATCTGGATTAACATCTGAATTAGTTCAATCATTCCAAAAAATTATTTACTCCTATTACAAAAATTTTAAAAGAGATTTTCCTTTCAGAGAGGAAATCACACCTTATAAAGTTTTGATTTCAGAAATTATGCTACAACAAACTCAAACAAAGAGAGTCTCAGAGAAGTTTTTAGAGTTTTTAGAAAGTTTCCCTGATTTTTCTACCCTCTCAAAAGCTCCACTTGATAAGGTTCTTAAGGTATGGAAAGGACTAGGGTATAATCGTAGAGCAGTTGCACTAAAAAAAATAGCTGATATTATAATAAATGATTATGATGGTAAGATGCCTAATTCTATAGAGATTCTAAAATCATTTCCTCAAATAGGACATAATACAGCATCCTCAATTGTTACGTTTGCGTTTAATAAACCTACAATCTTTATTGAAACTAATATCAGAAATGTATACCTCTACTTCTTTTTTGCTAACAAAAATCACGTAAAAGACAAAGAAATTTCACCTTTTGTTGAGAAAACAATTGATAAAAAAAACCCACGAGACTGGTATTATGCGCTTATGGATTACGGAGTTATGTTAAAAAAAACTCACCCTGAATTAAATAAAAAGAGTGCTCATTATCGAAAGCAAACCTCTTTCAAAGGATCGAACAGACAACTTAGAGGAGAAGTTTTAAAAATTCTAATAAAGACTAAAACGCTCCATAAATTAGACTTTGAAAAAAAATTCGTCAATTTTGATCAAAAGAGAGTTAAAAATGTGCTTAATAAATTAGAAAAAGAAGGTTTTATAAAGAAAGAAGAAAATAAGATCAGACTTGTTAAATAAATTTAACTTTATTTAAATGTTATTTTTTAAATATTGGGCAATTTTAAATGCTATCTTTTCTTGTTTATTCCAATCTCCAAACGCATATCCTTTTGATATTAAATTTTTTATTGCTTTTTTATAAGCTTCATTCAAATGCTTAACAGGTTGCTTAGCAAACGGTGTCTGTGGTAAGGGAATAAATGAATGGGCATGAATTCTTGCTCCTAATTCTGATAAATTTCTCATCATTTTAATTGTAAGTGCAATATCTTCCTCTATTTCTCCAGGTAACCCAAAGATAAAATCTACATTAACCTTAAGTTTTGACTTTAATGCCAGATTAACAGCTTTATACACATCTTCTGAAGTATGATCTCTATGGCATAATTCCAATATCTTTTGACTACCAGATTGAGCACCTATAGTAATATTATCGTTATCAGCATATTTTAAAACTAAATCTAAAGTATCTTGATTTACATGTTCAGGTCTTACTTCTGATGGAAAAGTTCCAAAAAAAATTTTAGCTTTCTCACCAATTATTTCTCTAATATTTAAAAGTAAATCTTTAAGTTTAGCCAGATTTACTTTTTTTCCGTCTTTAGAACCATAAGAAAAAGCATTTGGAGTTATAAATCTAATATCTGTAAGATCACCATAATAATCATGTAAAATTTTTACAGATTTACAGATAGACTCTATATTTCTATGCCTTGGGATTGTTCCTGAAATATAAGGGATCTGACAAAAGTAGCATACATATGGGCAACCTCTTGTTATTTCAATTGCTCCAAATCTAGTATTTTTTATTGGAAAAGGAGGATATTCATCTAGGTTAATTGGTGCTCTTTTTCCTGTATAAATATAATTATTTTTTTCATTCAAATAAGCTATTCCTTTAATATTATCTAATTTTTTATTAAGAAATAGGTTCTTCATAAGCTCTTTAATTGTTTCTTCTCCTTCGCCAACTACTACTAAATCAAATCCCATTTCAAGAGTTCCTATTGGATCCCCAGTAGGATGGGGTCCTCCGGCAACGAATAAGCATTTATCTCCATATTTAGATTTAAGGCTTCTTATTAAATCATGAGTATCAAATAGTTGAGTTGTAAAAAAAGATATCCCTACCAAAATAGTATCATGATTATCAATAATATTCTGGAGATTTCGTATAAGATCATTTTCTTTTAAAATAAAATAAAATTCTATACCCTCAAAATATTCTCCAGTCTCAAGAGCTGCAGCTATAGAGTTTAAGCTATAAATATTATCTTTATTATAATAAAGAACAAATGCAATTTTCTTCTGCAAAGATTAACACAAAATAAATTTGATAGTATTATTATCCTGATTATATATAATCATAAAATATATTAAAAATCTTAATTCATATTAAAAAATTTTAATATAATTTGTTTATTGTTAGCTTTAATGTCTCAAGACATCCAATTATTATATCAAAATTCATATGACTCATTCAATTTAAATAGGAATCTCTTTTTAATTGAAATAAAATAATTAAATGTTTTAAATAAAAGGTGAACCAAGAAAGAATTATTTATTTTTATAGTATCATTGCATTGGAACTATAGTTGTATTCTCAGAGGACTTCCCTCATTTTTAGAAAATTGCTCCCGAATCGGGAGGACATGTAGCTGAAAGCCCATCTAGTATAGCACTAGAATGATAATCTTTCAGAAGATTAAGTAGTCCGAGATGCCTTTTGGCCATCGGATAGAGGCTACGGGTTTTAGCCCTCATGAATAAACGGCATTGAACGTAAACTTCATGTAAACATTTTTTAATAAAAATCGTTAATATTATTTAACGGTTTTAATAAAAATGATAACCTAATTACATTACTTTCTAAATTAAATTTATAATAAATTATTTTAAATTATATATAAATTATCAAAAGGAGAGAAATATGTTATTTAACTGGCTATGGGCAACGCTTCCAAGTGAAATAAATCGATCTATATTTGATTTTTTCAGTTTTGGTCATATTTGTATGGGAATTGTGGTTTTTGCTTTACTCTCGCTAATATCAACATTAAGAAATTTAATTGACCCAAATAATTTTAAAGTAAAAATGTCCCATTGGTTCGCCTTTCTCATTGGTACGATAATATTTGGAATATTTTGGGAACTTATTGAAAATACTCTCGTTTATGAGTGGGGCTTAAAGTATCAGAATCGACAAGATAGCATTGTTAATGCCATTTTTGATATAATTTTGGTTGGTTTAGGGGGTTTAATGTGTTTAGGATGTGCTTATTTACTTTATGAAAAAATTAAGAAATATGAGTTTGTATTGTTTTATATATTTGATTCCCTGACATTCATTTTATTTTATGTTATTTACTTAGTCCTTCAAATTTAAATTCTCATTATTTTATATTCTCTTTTTATTAATATTTTATAACTTAGGGATGTTTATATAAAGATATAATGTTTGATTCAAAGGAATACATAGAATTTAAACAAGGTAATATTCCTTTAATCATATCTGTACCTCATGGGGGAACTTCAAAGTGCTCATTTATCCCTAAAAGGTCAAGTGGAATATTTGGGATAGATAAAGGTACAATACAATTTACTATAGATTTAATTGAAAAGTTTGAAATTTTAGATTCTAAAAGCCCATCTTATATTATTTCAAAAATACATCGAAGTAAAATTGATTTAAATAGAGGTAAAGATGATGCTTATAACCAAAATTCTTTATTTGCTAGAGAGATTTACACGTTTTATCATAATAAAATCAGAGATCTAATTTTGAATAATTTAAGAATATATAATTATTCCCTATTGATTGATATTCATGGATTTGAAGCAAATAACCGACCTTCAGGATTTAGAGATGTTGATATAATTTTAGGAACAAATAATCTTTATTCATTTTTCCCTCATCCAATCCCAAGGAAAGATTGGGATAAAAATATTCGCGGAGACATTATAAAAAAATTTATAAAGTTAAATATACCGATTGCACCAGGTCACCCGAGAAGAAAAGAATATGTCTTAACTGGGGGGTATATAACAGAACAATATGGTGCATCCCAAATTAACAATTCACAGTCAATACAAATCGAATTCTCAGATAGAATACGAGTGATTGATGAGAATTTGAGAACTATAGTATTGGAAAATCTAGCTAAAATTCTACTTGAAAATATGATAAAAAGTAAAGTTATATAGATTTATTATTTTATCTCTAATTATTAGAAGCAACAATTAAATTAACAATACGATTTATATATTTACCTCTTTGTATTTTGCAGGTTCTAGCTACTTTTTTATAATGAAATGATTCTGCTAATGTGTCAAGATATGAAATGTTATATAAAATTGAAACATTATTATCATTTCTCATAAATAGTTTATCTAATTCATCTTGAATTTTCCTCTCACTTATAGTTATTCTATAGTTCACACGTAGCTTAATTTCTCTAAGGGTTGTTGCAAAGTTAAGATCTCTTATTGTTGAAATTATAGAGTTTAATACGATTGCATATAGAACAATTACATTAATATTTTCTGTATCTTTTAAATTTTCTAATTTAAGTTGAAGATCCTGATAAATTTCTCCAATATAATTATCATCTACTCCCTTAATTTTCTTAAAAAGATTTAAAAATTTGAAATATTTACCTTCTAAAAATAAATGTAAATTCTGGTTAAATAAATCTTTAAATCTTCTTATAATTTGCCCTGAATTGCTAATTTTTACTGAAACTTCAGGTGTTCTGCCTATGATAATATCGCGACCTTCTTTATAAAACTGTTGGTTAATTAAATTATCAGTAGCATTATATAACTGTTCTAACATCATTTTTCTTGGCAAAATTATTGATAATAATTATTAGTCGTTTATCTCTTACAAATTAATAAAAGTTCACTGATTTAATTTTTGGCATTATCAAGGAAAAATTAACTAAATTAGGTAATAAGACTCAATAATATAAGAGTATTATTTAATGACGAAGAAATGATAGTTTAAATACTCCTAAGTATTTTATAAATTCCTTGAAGCTTATCACGACAATTTTCTTTTGTTCTTAGCCTTTTAAAAAAAAATAATTATTTGTTATCTATTCTTTTTTATTTGTTTTAAAACTTAACGACGTAAAAAAGAAATAAAACCTTTTTATAATATTAAGGTTTAATACTAATTGCAATTTTATACATTTAATTAATCAATTAATTTTGAAAATATAGTATAAAACTAAAAAAGAAGGTTGAAAATTAAAATGGTTGACGAATCATTATTAAAAGATTTAAAAGCGGCCCAGGAAAAGGGAGCTGGAGCAGCTGTGGTTGACGATATGATGAAGGTTTTTGCGTTCATTAAAGAAATCTCAACTGAGAATGAAGATCTTAAAGAAGAGCTTGAAGACATGGATATCGCTATTCAAATGGTAATTTCAGACGCAGACAAGAAATTTTGGCTAACTGTGAAAGAGGGCGATTTAGATTTTGGTGATGGAGATGTAGATAATCCTTCATTCACTATGTCTTCAACTTTAGAAGTTGGTGCTGGAATTCTAATGGGCGAAGTTGATGCAACAAGTGCATATATGGCAGGAGATATCACTGTAGAAGGAAATCTTCAAGATGCTATGGCTTTCCAGGAAATTATTGAATTAGCATTAGAAGCATATGAAGATTTAGTTGAAGATTTATAAAAGGTTCTCATTAAAATCAACCCATTCTATATAATCATTTCTTTTTTTTTCTTTAAATTTTTTATAAGTTTAATTTAATTATTTTTATTCATAGATTCTAATTTGAAAATTCTATCATTCTTTTTAACAGGTTTATCGACTAGTATCCCAACTGTTATTGGTTTACCTTTTGACACGATGGGTGTTTCAGTTAGATTCTTTTTTTGTTTAATTTGAATTGATTGAATTTTTTGATGCAAGTAAGTATCTGTGTGAGTCCCAATAATAAAAACTTCATCTCCCAATTTTAATTTTCCTTTAGTTAAAATAATTTTTGCTGCGGATTTTTCGGGGAAATAAGATATTACTTTCCCAATTTCAATTTTTCTGAAATCTGAAATATTTCCTTCTCGTTCTCCTTCAATTTCGCTACCTTTAGGAAATCCAAAATAAAATCCAGTAGAAAAACCTCGATTGTATACTCTTTTCAAGCGAGTAAGCCATTCTTGAACTTTTTGATTTGTAAATGTATTTTCGTAATATGCATCTATAGCTTCACGATAACATTTAGTAACTTCCTCAATATAAATAGGGTCTCTCATTCTCCCTTCTATCTTAAAAGCATCTATATTTGCTTGAATTAATAGAGGAATATGTTCAATCATACAAAGATCTTTAGTGTTTATAAAAAAAACGCCGTCATAAATGAATTCATTATTTTCATCATCATATACTTTCCATCTTCTCCGACATGGTTGAATACACTTCCCTCGATTTGCTGAATAATCCTGTGATTCACAAATTTCAGCTGAAAAATAGCATCTGCCCGAAATAGAAGTGCATTGTGCTCCATGAATAAATATTTCAAGTTCACATTTACTTACTTTTTTTCTTATCTCTTTAATTTGCTCAAGTGATAATTCCCTTGCTAGAATTAATCTTTCAGCTCCTAAGTTTTCATAAAATTTAGCTGACAGAGCATTAGATACATTAGCTTGAGTAGAAATATGGAACTTTAATCCTTTACTTTTTGCTAATTCTATTGCTCCAATATCATGTATTATAACAGCATCAATTTCTGCTTCAGAAGCCTTATTTAATATTTTTTCTGTTAATTCAATTTCATTATCATAAATTACTACGTTTGTAGTCAAATACGCTTTCACATTATTTTCATGGCATAATGAAACAATTTTATTCAAATCCTCTAATTTAAAATTGTCACTAAACATTCGCATATTTAGCGATTCAACACCAAAATAGACCGCATTAGCATTTTTTAATGCGGCATTTAAAGATTTAAAATTCTTTAAAGGTGCCATTAATTCAACTTTATTATCTGAATGATTACTCATTTTAAATTTAGATATTAAGTAATTAAATCTTAAATTAATAGTAATAATGTTGCAGAAACTAAAAATTTGACACTTTTATTACAGTTTTTATAAGAAATTCAATTAAAATGAGTTAATCTAAATTTATAATGGCGCCCACAGCGGGATGTTCCAAAACACGGAGAAACCATATTTTTTTTGAACCCGCGTCGCAGGAGTGACAGTCCCGAATGCTGGACCGGGCTACACTATGTGGGCTTTAGAAAAATAAGTATATAATCAAAGAAATAAAGGAAAATATAAAAATTTTATTCTGAATAGGATGTTAATACATCCTCATAGAAAGATTTATATTGTTTTATGATGATGTAGATAATAAGGAATACTTAGGTATAATAATATTTTTTATAGTGGCATATGACCCAAATTAATATGCTTGATTCAAAAAGTTTCAATTCGGTAATTAGCGATTTAGAGGATAAGAACCAAGAGTTTATTACTAATTTAGGCAAGATTATAAACTTGGGAATAAATATTGTCATGAATACAGAGGAACTCTTAGAAGAAATCAATGATTATAACTATATTTATCAGATTTTTATAACAGACATAAAATTTAATTTTTGGATTAAGGTGTCTAAGGAATCAATAATTTATAAAAAGGGAGTTAACAGAGATGCGTCATTTCAGGTGAAATTTACAAAGGATATAATAATCAAAGTTCTTAAGCGAGAAATGCGTGGAAGTGAAGCATATATGAAAGGTATAATTAAAGTTGATGGTGATCTTACTCAGGGTTTAAGATTCATTAAACTATTAAGGTTAATTCTAAAATATATAAATAATGGTTTTAAAAAAATAGAGTAAACTACTATTGATTTTCCTATTTAGTTTGAATTTACAATACTCATTAGTATTCTTGTTGTAAAACTTTTTTTGAAATAAAGGATAAAAATATTATCACTATTTATTTTTAATCCTATGTATTAATGGGTATGTATCACTTGAGACGTTAAATTTAAGATAAAAATTATAATAATAATTATTATTTAAGGAATGACACCACTAAAACAAAATAGTTAAAATTTAATTTGCTTATTCTATTATAGTTATTATAATTTACAATCCCAATTTTTATTGGGCCTGTAATCTAGTCTGGATATTTTTTTCCAATAAGGAAAAAAACAGAAAGGGTGCCCGGCTTCGGACTGGGATGTCGCAGGTTCGAATCCTGCCAGGCCCACTATAAAATTCTTCCTTTTATTAATTTATCATATTCAATTATCAACAATCAACATATATAGATTGTTGTTTGTTGTCAAAAAGAAACAATTATTATCAAAAACATATTTAAATATTTGTATTTCGATTATTTTATTAACACAAATTAGAATTTTTAACACAAAAAGATTATTTTTAAAATGGGATTAGATACTACTAATACAGAAATTAATAGCATTTGTAGTCGAGTTGTTGATATTCCTCGGGTTAAAGGTCAATTAGTCGGTATTTTAATATTAAATGAAACAGGATTATTATTCTTCTCGAAAGTAGCTAAGAAGAGAACAAATATCACTAAAAATATTTTTCAAATAGCTGGTTTTTTATCAGCGATTATGATTTATTCGAAAGATTTTATTGGAAGTAGAGAAATAGAATTAAAGCTAAAAAATGTTGATCTGCATATCGATACTAAAAATGGCGTAATTTTTGCTTATTTTATCGAAAAAGAAAATTATACAGAAGATACAAATAAGTATATCCATATTATTTTTAACGATTTTTTAGAAAAATATTATGAATCGTATGTAAAAGATTTTAAGGGAGATTTAACACCTTTCCATAGTTTTGAAAATGTGATTGATCAGTATTTTTCTTTTGATTGATTTCCATTATTTGCTAACACTTTATAAATTATAATTATTTAGATAATCCAGGATTTTGAACCAAGATAAAAGGTTTTACCATAAATTCTTAAATAGAGTGATGTTTAATTATAACATAATGACTGCGACTTTAGAAGTTAACTTAGTCATAGATAGATTAATAAAAGAATTCGGACAATCTGGATTATATTTTATTTTAATTACTTCTGAGAATGGCGTTGTAATTAAGTCATATATTAGTCAAGAGTTCAATAAAACTTCAATAGGTTTAAATATGTCGCAGTTATATGAGTTAGCTGAAGAAATAGCAGCAGAAATAGGAGTTCATAACCCTGATTTCACATTAATACACACAGACAATTTCTACATTCTCTCAGTTAAAATTTTAGGAAAAATCATTGTCGTGTTAATGGAAGATCAAATTGATTTCTCATCGGTCTTTGGAGTAATAAATAAGTGTATAATCACAAATTGAATGGTTTTTTATTCATCCACTGACTGCTTGTATTTTTTTTTAACAAATTAGAAATTGGACTCTTAAAAACATTTAAATATTGATTTAATATTCCAATTAAATATCACTCTAAGTGAGGTAATTTAGATGAAATATGAAAAAAATCAATATTCTGATAGTGTTTCAGTTTGTACTTTTATAATAGCTGGTGCTTTTTTCTGGTGGGGTATAACAAGTTTTATACCGTGGGATAGGTGGTCATGGTGGGGATTTATAGCAATAGGGATTGGTGCTGCTATTTTATCCAGTCAAATCGTAGCAATAGCTAATAGGAGTAAATTACGGAATGTTGTGTTGCAAGAGTTCCAAACAAATCCTGAAGCTTCAATAGAAGATGTGAGTATGAGTACAGGAATAACAGAAAAGGATGTTCAAGCCATTATTTTAGATTTAAAAGCTTCTGGTCAGCTGGTAGGAAAGTTTTCGACAAAAACAGGACAAATTAAACATTTAACTATCCCAGAAGAGCCTGTAAATACTGAAGAACGTGGAAAATATTGTTTTAATTGTGGAACACCAATAAGTAAAGAGTCTGCTCAATATTGTACCTATTGTGGTGCGAAAATATAATTTTTTTTTTCTTTTTTCAATTTTAAATTAAGCTTTATTCAATCTTAAAACTCTCATAAAAAAACAAAAAATAAAAGTTTAAGGTGGATATCTTAATTCGTAAATGCTCTTCCCACCTTTAAGAGCTCCTTTGATATACTTTTCAACTTCTTTAGGATCTCGTTGAGTAATACCTTCAACTGGTGGTAATTTTCCAGGAGGGAAGGTTTTTAGTATGTCATTAACTAATTTTTCCAAATAATCTAAGAGTGCTTCTATACCTGGTAACCCTTTTTCTAAAGATGCCTTACTTGGGCATCCAACATTTCCTTCTGGATAAGCAGCAACCTCTATTGGACCAAATCCTACTTGACCATACCATTTGATTGGTCTTTGATATATATTCCCTGCCTTATCAACATGACCTTCTGGCATCCATCCAACAGGCTCATTGTCACATGCTTTTTCTAATTTTATCATTTCAGGAAATAATGCCATCGAAAATGAGGTTTCTGCCTCATCCGCATGAATAAAAGGTGTTTCAAATGGCCCTCCATGTTCTTTATCCATACAATGATTTGGAATGGCATGGTACCAGTTAACATTACATAGCAATGCCGGGAGTTGGTAGTTCTTAGCCCACTCATGAATTGCTGAGGGAATTACATATTCTTGTCCGTGTCCATTTAGTAATATTTGCTTTCTGAAACCCATATTCCACAATCCGGCAATAACTGCTCTTACTATACCTTTAAAGATTTTTTCGGGAACAATTATAGAACCTGGCATTCCAACATGATGATAAGGATGACTCCCATACCAAATTGGCTCCGCAACAGTGCAACCTGTTTTTTGAGCGATTAATTCTGCCATTCGTGTTACTAAAAAAGTATCTTCTCCTATACATGCTGCTGATCCATGATTCTCTGTAGAACCTATTGGTATTATAATCACATCATTCTCTTTTAGACGTTCATTAATCTCAAGGATTGACATTGTTTGAAGGTATATTCCATTTGGTTTATCCATATGTCCCACATCTTTAGGTGGTAGATTCCATTTGCTCATTTTTTCATTTTAACCTCTAAAATTAAGTTGTATTAATTATAAAAGTTAGTCATATATGTTAAACTTTTTAATAATCCTAGATATTAAGAATTATATGCGATTGAGTATTGTATCTGCTCTCGATGAATCCAACCGTAATCAAGAAGATGTAATAAAAAAGTTTACTTCCCTATGTGAGTTTTTAAAACCGCTAAATTATAAAGGAATTGAATTAAGTTTATTAGAACCAGAAAAAATTAACGCGAAAAGGATTGAAGAAATTCAAGATTCTTATGAAATGGAAATCCCCGCATTAGGAACAGGAAACACCTTTATACGATTTGGTTGTTCATTAGGGCATATTAGTGAAACTATAAGAAAAAAAGCTATTGAGAGAATAGAAAAATATATAGAATTTGCTACTAAGGTTAAATCGAAAGTTATTATAGGTTTAATTAGGGGTCGATATGATTTCGAGAGTAATCAAAAAAAAGAGAAGATGAACATCAAGTCATCATTGAAAGAATGTTGCAGATTAGCAGAAAACTATAATGTTGAATTACTATTTGAACCTATTAACCGATTTGAAATTGATTCTTATAATACAATCTCAGAATCAATAGAATTGATAGAAGAAATTGGCTATGAAAATTTAAAACTATTAATTGATACTTATCACACTTATTTAGAAGAAGATCCTGGGTTTATTTGGGACTACTTAGAAGAAATAACTCATTATGTTTCTCATCTGCATTTAGCAGATTGCACACGAAGGGCTCCAGGAACAGGACATTTCGATTTCAGAACATTTCTAAATATTTTTAAAAGATCAGGCTATAATGGTTTTGCCTCATTAGAAACTATCATGAAACCTTCTTTTGAAGAAGTTGCCCAAGAATCGTCTGAATATCTAAGGTCAGTTTTATAAAAATGAACTAAATGAATAAAATATAAAATTGCGATAAAAAATAGAAGTTATTTGATTTCTATCAGTTTCTTTTCTCTTAATTTAGCAGTCTTTTTAATCATTTTTAATTGTAGAACACCATTTTTAAAATTTGCATCAATATCTTCAGTGGATACATCTTCAGGTAACTGAAAGCATCTATAGAAGTTAGCTACTCGAAATTCTCTCCTTAAAAAGTCCCCTTTAATTTCCTTTATTTTTTCTTTTTTCTTGTCTTTTTCTTTCTTTTCATCTTTTTTTTCTTTTTTATCTTTCTCCTTCTTCTCGTCTTTTTTTTCTTTCTCTTTTATTGCTTTTTCTCCAACTAGTTCTAAGATTCCTTCTTGTAAAGAAATTTTTACATTTTTTTTATTTAATCCTGGTAATTCAACGAGAATATAATATACATCTTCGCCTTCTATAATATTAGTTAATGGAGCTCTATAAAAAGGTTCACTTTCGCTAATTTCGAGAGATTCTGGATGTTCAGTTTTAAAATCAGAAACCTCTCTTCTTTTTATAGCAATTTCTTCTTGTTTTTTTTTATTTTCAAGAATTTGTTTATCGCTTTCAACTTCTTCATTTAATTCAATATCTTCTTCCTCATTATGATTTTCATTCATATTATCAGATCTCTTCCTAATTTATTATTTATGAATAACAAAAATAGATGAAAATGATATAAAAAAGTTATGATTCTTAAGAGTTACTTTATCTTTAAAAATTAATAGAAGATTATTATTCTTAATTTTTTAACTAAGTTTGATTGAAATTTTACATTGTTCCTTATCGATTTGTAAAAGTATAAGATTTTCGGGAACTTTGTCAAGTGAGATTTCTTTTGTTATCATTGGGGTCATGTTATTTCTTTTATCACTATAGGGGCAAATTTGTGATCGTTTTACTAATATTTTATTTTTTACTAATATTTTACAGTCTTTTCTTTTAAATTCATAAGCAAATTATAACTAATAATACACGAAAATGAATCTAATAAAAAGAGAGAGATTGTAAAATTAAATCACGGCTTTTTAGGTTAAAAATCTATAGTTTTAGAGATAATTGAAAAAAATTTAAAAAGTTTTAAGAGAAAATGTTAAAGATTATTGCCAATCAAGAAGATCCCGATTTTTTTGTATTTCATTCTAAATGGAAATATTTTGGCAGCAGTAAATTTTCTGAGAAGCCTATTAGACATATTAGCTATAATACGATAGATTTTATATACGATTTAAAACACGAAATCGAAAGAATAGTACATCTCTCCTTGGTGTCTATTAAATTAACTGATAAAGAATTAAGTCGAATATTGGGATATTCTGATCAATATATTACACAAAATATAAAATTAAAAATTAATAATGATCCTAGTTTTCAAATTTCAAAAAAAATAATAAAAAAATGGAAAAAAACTTTAGAACAAAGATTTGGAATATTAAGTCAAAATATTTTCTATCTCATTGAAACTTATAGTTATAAGAATAGCTTAGATTTATTTAATACACTTACTACACCTCGTAAACAGTTGAAATTTATTGAGCAACTAAAACGAAAAATTACAAAGATAATCACTTTTAGAGAGGCATCAATTGAAATTACAAATTATTCACTGAGTAGACTAATTGGAAAATATAACGCATATATAACTGACCGTATATACGATATTCATAATAATCCTCATTATCTGTTTTCAGAAAATGTTTTACAAGAATTTGAAAACAATTTAATAAGAAAGCTTCAGGATTTAGATTTAACAACTATAATAGATATTTTTAGCCGTTATCGTGAATTCAATGACTTACCAAAATCAAACCAAGGTATTTTAAGACATCAATCAGAATTTAATGAGGATTACTTTAAAAATATTAATTCTGTACTAAAAGGTTATTGGTTAGGACTAATCTTCGCTGATGGATATATGACTCTAGATAAAAACTCTAATCAAGTTATATTCGGTATTGAAATGTCCAATGATGCACAAGACCTCATACTGAAGTTTGCTAAGGATATTGGTTTTGATATACATAAAATTAACAAAATTACGCATTTTAGAATTGTATCTATAATTGATTCTAATTTTAATTATGATGAGCATTTCGAATTTAAAGACACTATTAGGATTCAATTTAAAAGCAAAAAATTTGTACAACACTTGAAAAATCTTGGTTTTATAGTTGGGAAAAACAAATCTTCTAATATAAGATTACCAGAGTTAAAAGCAAGCTTAAATATATATTTAGGGTTTTTACTTGGTTATTGGGACGGAGATGGGTCGAAAGGAAAAACTCTTATAACAAGTGGGAGCAAAAAATTCTTAGAGGATATTAAAGGAAAATTTGATATCAAATATGAAATTCGTCAAAAAGAAACTATTAGAAAAGATGGTAGTAAAGGTCTAGCATTCATGCTCTCTTTAGGTGAAAATTTAATGAAAGAAGTTTTTAAAAATTGTATTAATTCGGTTCCTCCCTTTAATAAGAGAAATTCTTTAAAAAGATCTAGGATTTAAGTTTTATTTAAAAAATTAAAAAAAAAATATAATATTTTTATTGACTACATTTTTAACCTATTACTGAAGATATTTTACAATTTTCTCGATCGGATAGTAATAATTTCAAATTTTCAGGGACTTCATCAAGACTTATCTCTTTTGTAATCATCGGAATAAGATCCATGCCAGCGGCCATACAACTAATGACGTTTGGAAAATTACCATGGCCAGAATGCCCTTGAGAACCAACGATGCGAGCTCTCCTAACTTGGAAATATTCTCCACAAACGGGCATTCTTTGTTCTGCTCTTGCTACAATAACTACTGTACTATTAACAGTTTTACATTCCCATATTGTATTTTGTATATCATCTGTTACAATATCTGGTAATCCAGTTGCTTCAAGATAGAGAGTAGCTCCTTCGTTATCAGTATATTCTTTTACTTTTTCAACAAAATCTTCCTTAATGGGATTAATTACATAGTCAGCACCTAATTTTTTAGCTATTGAAGCTCTAGTCTCCTCTGGTTCTGAAACGATACATACAGCAGCTCCTGCAGTTTTTAAAATCTTCGTTGCTGCTAAGCCAATGGGTCCTCCACCTAATATAATGACATTTTCACCAGGTCGAATTCCACCACCTCTTTCTATAACTGCGTTATATGCTACTGAAGTTGGTTCTACTAAACTGCCAATTTTAAAAACATCTTCATATTTCTGTTCTAACTTCTTCAAACTCCAACATAATTTTGCTGGAACAGCAATAAATTCAGCGTATGCACCATCAATAGAAAATCCTATTTCTTGTAATCTTTCACAGTGATTTGGAAACCCATCACAACAAGGTTTACATTCGCCACACCAAACCATCTCTTCTACTGTGACTGGTTCTCCTGTTTTATAAAGTTTTCCAGTTCTCTTATTAATTGCTTTTTTTCCAACTTCTATAATCTCCCCAGCAAACTCATGTCCAAGAGTGACAGGAAAAGCTGTCAAACCAGGGTAATAAATGTAACCATCTTCATATGTTTGAGCCATATGGACATCTGAGCCACAAATTCCGCACCTTTTTACTTTAACCAATACTTCATTTGGTTTAATTTGAGGTTTATCTTTTTCTCGTACCTTAACGACAGGATTACGCCATACTTGAGAACCTAAATAAGTTAATTTTCCTTCTATATCTTTGGATCCAAGTTTAAAATCTGGTTTTGGATCCCATTTTGCAGATAATTCTACAGCTTTCATATGATTGTACCCTTATATTTATCTAAATAAAATAGTCTATTTTGAAAATAAAGTTTTACTAAATATTGAAAATCTAATGAATTCTGTAAATTAGAAAAAAAAGTGATTAATTAATTTCATTTATGCATTTTTTGCTTTTTTTCATGTAATTCTGTCAATTTCTTTCTATTTTCTATTAATTTTTCTCCTTTAATAGGGTAGAAATACATTCCGATCCATGAAATTACTAGAACAATAGCAGGATAAACACCCATTAAAATTTGGAGCCCTAAAATTGTATTTACGTCAGGATTTGGTGAGTAAGTATACCAATCTGTTGTAGTAAACACAATAGCAATTATGAAGAAATTGATAATCGCTGAGATCCTAATTAGAAAATTAAGAACTGCGTAATATATACCAGATCGTCGTGTACCGTGTGTAATTTCATCCTCATCAATAATTTCCGCGATGCATTGATCATAAAAATACAGCCCACCTCCTAATCCGATACCATTAAATATTTGCACAATAAAAGCCATTTCAATACTGCTCGAAAAAGCAAAAATTATAATAGGAAATATCCATACTAGTATTCCTATTAATCCTGCAGCACGAGCTCCTTTCATAATTCGGATTTTTTCCCACAGTGGCGTAGAGAGTGCCGCTACAATGAATTGTAACGCAAGTAGAAGGCCAATTAATTCTGTATCTTCAATTTCAAGGGCATGAGTCATAAAAAGAGGTGCTAAGGTTGGTAAAATATTAATAACAATCCATGTACCTAATGCAGGTATCAAAAACCATTGAAATGATTTATTCTTAAAGGTGTATTTGATTGTATTAGTAAAGGACATAGCAGTTTCAGCGTCTTTTGAAATATGCTTTGGTTCTTTTACTCCCCATTTCAAGATAATGAAATATGATACAACAATAATAACTGCTGCTATAATTCCGGTTAATTGATATTGTCCTAGCGTATTTGGATCTGATATGGGGGGATCTGTATCTGGTATAACACCTAGAATATTATTAATAATAAGTGTAGGAAGAAGAAACGCAAAAATTAATGCAAGCATTACAAAACTTATCCTTATTTTTCCTACAGAGCTACGAGCTTTCATTGAGACATACATTTCTGAAAAAATAGCATTATAATTAAGATTAAATGCGGTGTAAGTAGTGTCGAATAGTACGAGGATTACAAAGAAATATATGAAGTTAATTGAGGATGAGTCAAGATCAATTGGAGGTGTAAAAAGTAATATCATTACAATTGCTAATGGTATAGTGGCGCCTACCATCCAGGGTATTCGTCGCCCCCACCTACTTTTAGTTCGATCAGATAGATATCCTATTAATGGATCATTTATACTATTCCACACACTCCATAGGATAAAACCAGCAGCAATCCATAATACGGGTAACCCTACAATTGCAAAATAGAATGTAAAAATCAGAAATGAAAATGTTTGCATTGCGGTATTATCTCCTACTTCTCCAAATGCAAAAGCAATTTTCTTTTTTAGTGAGATTTTTTGAGATTCTTCCAAAGACGGTTTTTCAGTCATTACGCTAACACTTTTATTATTTGATAGTAAATTTTTAATTAATTAAATCAATTTAGACTTAAATAAATATAAATCTATTATTTTTGATCAGAAATTTGAGGTTTAGTAATCTCCTCTAATAATCTGAAATCAAATTATTCAAGGTTTTTAAGTGATATATTATGGTAAAAAAATTTACCGTTGGAGTAATTGGAGCAGGTAGAATCGGAAAAATACATACTGAAAATCTGTTACATAAGATATCTGATATTAATTTAAAAATTGTAGCTGATATTAAAATAAACGATGACTTAAAACAATGGGCGGCTGAAATGGGTGTGATAAAACTCACTTCGGACCCAAATGAAATCTTTGATGATCCTAAAATTGAGGTTGTAGTGATTTGTTCTTCTACAGACACACATACAAAATTTATTCAAGAAGCTGCCAAGGCAAAAAAACATGTCTTTTGTGAGAAACCTATCGATACAGATATAAAACGGATTAAAAAAACACTTTCAATTGTTGAAAAATCGGGAATAAAACTCATGGTTGGGTTTAACCGACGCTTTGATCGTAATTTTATAAGGTGTCATGAATCAGTTGCCTCTGGTCAAATAGGTGAACCTCATATCGTTAAAATTACTTCTCGAGATCCTGCTCCCCCTCCAATAGAATATATAAAGGTCTCGGGTGGGATGTTTTTAGATATGACGATTCATGATTGGGATATGGCACGATTTCAAGCCGGGAGTGAGGTAGAAGAAATCTATGCAACTGGTGCAGTACTTATTGATCCGGAAATTGGTAAGGTAGGAGATATAGATACCGCTGTTGCCCTTCTAAAATTTAAAAATGGCGCTATAGGAATAATTGATAATACTCGTCAAGCAGTTTATGGATACGATCAACGGGTTGAAGTGTTTGGATCTAAAGGATGCGTAGTAGCAGATAATGAGGCTACTAACACCGTTCGGATTTACACAGCAGAATGCACCAATATAGACAAGATTCCATACTTTTTCTTAGAAAGATATATGGAATCTTACGCAACTGAATTGAAAAGTTTCTTTGAATGCTTGCGTAAAAATATAGAACCTTTACCAAACGGGGAAGATGGTCTGCAAGATGTTCTCGTAGCTAAAGCTGCTCAAAAATCATATGAAGATAATCGCCCTGTAAAAATTTCTGAAGTAGATATATAATTAAATAAAAAAAATCATCGGGGTGATTGCTTATACCATATGATTTAACTTCTTTTAAAGTATTAATTAAAAAACTTTTCCCGCCTAAAAAATGTGTATTTACCGTCGACACCACCGGTGATGGAAAAGTAGATTCGATACAAATAAAAGTGATTAATTTACTGATCCCTTTTGTAGTCCCTGAAAACATTGAAATTGGAGATTTTGATATAAAAAGCTTTGATATCGATAATTTTGATTTATCTGAACACACAAAATTATTTCTAGATGAGATCCAAATTAAAATTTCTAAAGAATCTATAAATTTAGAAATGATTAAAGATCATTTCACCATTTACCATAAGGAAGAATCATTTAAATTGGATGATATCCTTAAGGGTAAGTTCAGCGGGAGAACTATAGCATTAGGAGATAGAGTTAGTGTTTTAATAAAGTTAGACGAAGAGAATCTTAATTTATTATCTAAAGGTAAACATTCTTTCAAGATAGAAAGTGATTCGATATCTAATCTTATTATTAATTTTGAATTGGATAAAACCAATATGAATTTAAAATTTGATCCCAAAAACACGTAGTTTCTAAATTTTCTCCCGATCAGCGTTTTACTTATCATTTCAGTCTCTTCATATTTATAAAGGGGTTTTTATTTGTAATTTCTGAATACTAAAAGAAGGTGTCATTATGGCTATTACTAAACCTACTCAAAATGCAGATACAACTTCTTTGAATGATTCTACTCAAATTAGGTTCATCTGTCCAGTTTGTAAAGCTGAGAAAATACTACATTTTCCAAGATCAGTTATTACTCAAGCAAAAGGTCTAACTACAATGTCAATTGCCAAAGGTTTAGTATGTGAACATCAATTTCAAGCATTTGTTGATAAAAATTGCGCAGTTCGTGGCTATCAACGAGTAGACTTCGAATTTGAGAATTCAACAACAAGAAGAAACGAACTTAACTCCGAGAATTTCAAAAATAGTGATAAAGACCTATTCGAAAATTTAATTTTAGAAGGTAATTATCTTGAATATAGACCTCGACAAGCAAATTCTAATATCAATAATCAGCAAAATAGTTATAGAGTATATAATAAATCAGAACAAGAAAATCAACACCAAAGCAAAGAAAATAATTCAAAAAATAAGAAAATGACCCTTCAAGATATATATAATGAGTTTTGGGAGTTTATTGATGATGACAACGAAGTATTTCGCGAGTTCATAATAAGAGATCCAAGAAGAAAGGAAAAGGGATACAATTCAGAGAGCTTATAAATGTTAAATATAAAAAAAAGTAGTAATTATTTAAAATTTCTATAACGCTTTATAAGTAGAATTATTGAAACTCCAAAAACACTTATTAAGATATAAATGTTATATCCTGGAATACCTCCTGGCGCTTCTTTTGAAGGCAGTCCCACCAATTTTACTAGAATTGTATTTTCTGCTTCAATATTACCTACCACATCAATAGAATAATACGTGATAAGATAATAACCAGGTTCATAGTTAGATAAGTCAAAGGGATCACTATAATCTATCCAAGCAGAATCATTAATTTTATATCTAATTAAAGAAATCCCTGATCCTAATCCATCATCAACTGTTATTGTAAAAAGCGTTGATTTATTCACTTTTATTGTTTCGCTATGAGGTATAAAAGATATTAGCGAAGTTGGTTTAGTAGTATCCTTATAAATAATTCTTTCTGCATATCCTTTAAATCCAAAAGAATCATTAGCATAGAATTTTATTGTAACTGGTCCATCTACTTTACCATCCCATTCATCTTGATTAATAGTTCCCGTTAATCCACTAAAAGTGATGTTAGTAATTCCGTTATCTATTGTATACCATGTCTTGTTTAGATTCAATTCTGTAATTGAAAGATTAAAAGTAGGTGGAGCGCTCCCAAAGAATTCATCGATTTCTGGTGAAATAATAGTAACTATTGGGATACTTGTATCTTTATTAACTATAACCTCTGAAGAGTTTTCTTTCCCATATGTATTATTTGCATAAAATTTAATAGTAACAGGGCCATCTGGTCTTTTACTCCACTCTGTTTGGTTGATTGGTCCTGCTAACCCTTTAAATGGAATATTTGTGATGCCATTATCTAATGTATACCATGTTGTATTAATGTATAGTCCCTCTATAGATAAGTTAAAATTAGGAGATTTACTACTGATTAAAGCATTCTCATATGGGAGATTAATGAATATCTTAGGAGGATTAATATCAACCGTGAAATATCTTATTATTGATTCATGTATATTTCCTATCGAATCATTCCCGAATACCTGAAGTGTATGGATTCCATCGTGGGGTAAGGGAATGGTAACATTTCCTAAAATTGTCTTATTGGCTTGTCCGTCCAATGAATATCCCATCCATTCTAAAGCAGTTAAATTTTTAAAATTAAGTAATAATCCCTCGATTAAATTATCGCCAATATTGTAATTAGGGTCCCATGAATACCCAATCGCATCATAATAAGTACAATAATCATTCATAGTAGTATGTGATTCAAATAAGAGTCTATTTGGAAGATTTATTGGATTATCAAAATTAGCGTCATTTACTTCAAGGATCCCATCAATGTACCAATCATACTTGTCTTTTGAAGCGTTAAATATAACTTGATGATGATACCATTTATTGTTTTCAATTATTTTTATTTGATGCAGACTTGAATCATAATAACCGAAATAACCATCAGAGATTCTCAAATTCACTCCAATAATATTATCCTGATTTAACCTGAAGTAAGAATTTTTTGTTACATTATTGGTCATCCACCAAAATTCAAGGATTCCTGAAATCTGAGGATTGAAATAATTACTTACTCTAACTTGATTAGGATCTGATTTATCATTAAGCTCAATTACACTCTTATGACCAGCGATGTCCCCTATAACATTGCAAGTTCCGCCTGTCTCATCTACTATCCAATTAATCGGGTCTTCACCTAGAGCACCCTCATCAAACGAATAAGTAGCAGGATAATATCCATCTATCGGTCCAGTATAAGTCTTATTTTCTGGAGTGACAATATAAATTGAAGGAGTATATATTCTGATTTCATCGATAATCAAGTTCTTTGTCACATCAAACAATCCACTAATTTCAAATTGATCAATAGTCATATCTTCATCAAGTATTAACTCAACTGTTCGAGTAGTAAAATCTATATTTCCCATTTCTGAAAACGTAAAACTCTTTTGTTCTATTCCTGTGTATCTCAGATTAAAATCTATTTTATTTGAAGAAGTCGTGTTAAATGTAATTTCTATACTATCTCCTTTTTTTAAATTAAAATTATAACTATTTGGACTTCTTAAAGTTAAGACCTCCGATTCATTTGTCTGACAATACAATATTCCTCCTCCTTGGTAATGTTTGCTGAGATAGTAATTTATCGTGGGATGATTACTGGAGGCTTCTGAAGAACTAAACTCTATAGAATTTGAATCACATTTAAGTAGATAATAATAAAAGGGGTGGCTTAGATTTATTGTAGCCCAACCAGTTCCTGTAACCACTGAACTTGCTAAAGAATCTACTTCTGATGGTTGATTATCCCAAATGATAGATGCTTCGTTAAAATTTGAGGTAGAAAAAGAGTAAATAGTTGAAGGAAAAACACCATCATTCACGTAACATCGTAAGTTGGAATTTTGTGTATAATTCGTATAGAGATAGGGAAATTCCTTTTTAATAAAACTATACTCTTCCCCCCTTGGTTCCAAATATTTAAACATCATACCTTGATCAGCACCAAGCATCCACCAATGATTATACCAATTATCCCAACATATACTTGTTGGATCACTATCTTGAGAACTAAGAGGAAAAGAGATTCCAGTATAATCCCAAGAAGATGTATATTTATAAATTTTTCCATTGCCTCCTAACATCCACCAATTAGTTCCATCCCAGAATATATCTCTTGGATTGCTATTTTGAGTGCCTATGTCATATGTAACTTCAGTATACATCCAATAATCAAAATGATCTTCATATTGATAAACCCTATCATTCTCACTTCCTAACATCCACCAATGAGTTCCATCCCAACATATACTTTCTGGGTCTCCATCTTCGTAAAGTTCAAAAGAAATATCAAATACGTCCCAGTCGGATGAAAATCTGGTAATTGCAGGAGTGGGTGAATTATTATATCCAATCACATATATCACAGCACTATCATGAAAAAAAAAGTCAATTGGCTCTTCAACTATAGGAGTAAGATTGATTTGATCTCCTGTAAATTCCCATGAAGAAGAATATTTATACGCTCTCCAGTTATAACTTTGGCTATCGAGTCCAAGTATCCACCAATCCCCATACCCCCAAAAAACATCGATTGGTTCATAAAAAATAGGATTAAAATCATAAGAAATTCCCGTGTAAATCCATTCATGATTGTCCCATGGTGTATAATCGTATTTATAGACCATAATATCATTAGATCCAACCATCCACCAATTAGTTCCTTCCCAAAATATACTTAATGGGTGATTATCTTGAGAGCTGAGATCATGAGAAATCGCAGTATAGACCCAATCAGAATCGAACAAGTATATATAGGAAATAGAACTATCAAGTACCCACCAATAACCTCCATCCCACCAAAAAATATCTTGGGGTATTATACCTAAGATGCTAATATCATAAGAAATTCCTGTATAGCTCCAAGAAGAATCATATTTATAAATTCTTTGATTACCGCCTCCTGCTGTCCACCAATTATTCCCGTCCCAAAAGAAAGTTTGGGCATTATCTTCTTCAGAACTGAGATCATGAGAAATCCCAGTATAACCCCAAGAAGCATCATACTTATAAACAATATTATCGAATGAAAGCATCCACCAATTAGCTCCATCCCAAAAAATATCTGCTGGTGCATCATTTTGAGGACTAAGATCATAATGTACCCCAGTATAACCCCATGAAGAAGAATATTTTTTTACTATGCGATAATTAATATCTAGCAACCACCAATTACTTCCATCCCAGAAAATATCGAGAGGAAATGTCCAATGAGAACCTATGAACCATGATTCTCCAGAAAAAGTCCATTCTGGTTCATTAGTTACTTTACATTGAGATTGTGATCCGTAATACTCATAAGGATCTGCTGAACTTGTATAGGCATCATCACTCGGAAGGTAAGATAAAGCCATTGTTCTCTTTGGTACATCATACAGATCCCAAAAACTCGACGTATCGTTAAAATCTTCATGATAGATGAGACTTTTTGAACTACTGCTTAATGTGGACATATTCTCATCTGGATTTGTAGACGATTTATTATTGGTGTTATCGATATAAGCATATAAATTTATATAAATTGTTGAAGAAAAAGTTATAAGCAATATTATAGCTATTAAAGCTATTATTTGTTTTAATTTGGATTTCATTGAATATTCACTTAAAAAATTTATTAGAACAACATTCTAAGTGTTTTTAATAATTTAATATCTTCGTAAATATAATGTATGAGGACCAAAATTATACAATTAAAATCAATAAGATACTAATCTTCGATTAGGATATCCTTTTTTTCTTTTATGATGACATTTATTTTTACATACTTTATTAAAAAAAGAGAAAAAAACTTGCCAAGGGAGGGAGTCCCAAAAAAACTCAAAATTGGGCTTTTTCTTTGAACCTTATCGAAAATGGTTGAAACAACCAGAGTTCTCGATACCCAGATCTTCAGTATCACCTTTCTCGGTAAATCCGATGGATCTGGTGCGTTCTTACCCATCAGTGGAAAAGCTCCAATGCATACCGGGCTACGCCACCTTGGCTGAGATGATTAATCTTAATTCGTAATTAAAAATTAAATTTAATCCCGAATAAGATAAAAAATAAAGTATAGAATCTCATAAAAATATTTTTAGTCTTTAAATCAGATCCATTATCTCCATGAAAGATTCAATTATTCGACCATTCCAATTTATCTCAACTAAATGATAGGGATCTATCTCATTTGGATCACGGATCATAACAGCATCCATACCAAACTGAGAAGCTCCCGAGAGTTCATTGCTATCACCATCTCCAATGTAAAGGCATGTGTCTGGTTCGACTCCTAATTGTTCACATGCTAAATTATATATTTGAGAGTCCGGTTTTTTCAAACCTACTGAAGCGGAGAATATTGTAACATCAAAGAAATGAGAGAATTCTGTATTTTTCCAAAAAAGAGGTACATCAGCAGAGCAATTAGTTATTAATCCAATCTTATATCCTAATCCCCTTAGACCTTTTAAAATTTCAATAGCTCCATTTTTAGGAGTTAAAGCTTTGCGGATGCTTTCTATTCTGATCTGTTCACATTTCCTCATTTTTTCATCACTTACAGATACTTCAAGTATATTACAAATATATCTTATACTTTCTTCGGTGGTTTTAAAAGTCCCAATTCCGCGCTCATAAGTTGTATCACGCCAAAGTTTTGAAAAATCTTTACCAGGTAATTCGAGAGCTGAAGCCATATCTGTTAATAATCTGTTGTATCCCTGAACTGAATAATTATCGACAAGAGTACCGAATAGATCAAAAATAATAGCCTTATATTTCATAGGATTCTACTATTATATCTGTCTTTTTAGTTAATCGAATTTTGGAATAAAGTATAGATTCTCATAAAAATTTTTTTAGTCTTCAAATTAAAATTTGATAATTTTTATATAGAAATTAAGTATGAATCAAAAGATAATTAAAGTAAAGCTTGGAGATGTTTTTAAGGTTTCTTTAGGTTCCAATCCGAGTACAGGTTATCGTTGGGATGCAGATTTTGATACTAGTTTTGTAGAGCTTAAGGAAAAATCCTATATGCCATTAAGTCCAAAACTGGGTGGAGGCGGCACAGAACATTTCAGTTTTTTATCTCTTACGCGCGGGAAGGCTACAATAACTATGCAATACAAAAGATCGTGGGAAGAAAAAGTAATTAAAAAAGAAAAATTAGTAATAGAAATTATATAACTTCACTAGCTCGTTTCCTTTTACGCAATAGGACTACTGCTGCTGCGGCTACTGATATTCCACTTACAGTTGATATAATTGCGATAATGATTGTTACGAGAGGAACTCCTTCAGCTCCTTTTCCTACTTCTTTTTCTAAAGTTTCAGGATCAACAGCAAGATACGTTTCAAACAGTTTATCTTCATATCCAGAAGCAGAGATTATCATTTTAAGTAGGATTGGATCTTCTCCAGGTGCTACTGTTTTGGGTTCTAAAGATACAAAATATAGTCCATTTCCGAGATTAACAACATCATCAGAAACATCATTTCCATTCCACCAGATCTGAATTGTTGCGAAATCAATCGCTTGTCCAAGCTCGTTAAATACTAAGAACGTGAAATTGAAGTGTTCAGTCGAATAAGAATTTTCAGTTATCTCCACTTGCAAAAGTTTAACAAGTTCACATGGTTCAGAAGGAGGTCCCATCAATTCCACCAGTTCTGTGTTTACTGTTTCAATATTACCAACTTCATCGATTGCTTGATACGAGATAAGAAGATCACCATACGCATATAAATCTAAGTCAAAGGGGGAATTATAATCTAACCAGCCGGAATCATTAATTTTATATCTAATCACAGAAACCCCAGATCCACTCGCATTATCGGCAGTTAATGTAAAAGTTGTTGATATATTCACCATATTTGGTTCTTTATGGACAATGTAGGATATTGATGAAATTGGCGCAATGGTATCTTTGTAGACAGTTACTTCATCATATCCCTCTTTACCTGCGGTATTATTCGCATAGAATCTAATAGTCACTGTACCATTTCCTTTCTTGGCCCATTCTGTTTGATTGATTGTTCCAGTTAATCCGCTGAATGTTATATTGGTTTTTCCGTCATCTAAAGTATACCATGTAGTGTTTAAAAACAGTCCAACAATGGAAATATTGAAGTGTGGAGCAACACTTCCAATATATTCATTTGGAGTAGGAGAATTTATTATAATAACTGGTACTATATCACCGATGAATGTATACATTATCTCACTATCAGTTCCCCATGGACCATCAGTAAAATCATGCCACACCACATGAGCGTTTCCACCATTATCTACAGCAATAGAAGGGTACTCACTGTCATCATCATTCCAATAGATACCCCCAGATCCATCCGAAATCACTGTAGCATTAGACCATCCAGCTAATGAAGAATATTTCACATACATTATTTCAGTATCCGCACCACTTGTCCATGGACCATAAGTAGAATCATACCATACCACATGGATGTTTCCACCATTATCTACAGTAATTGAAGGCTCATAACTCGCCCCATCATTCCAAGTAGTACCGTCATCCGATATTACAATAACATTAGACCATCCGGCTGAAGAAGAATGATTCACATACATTATCTCAATATCAGTACCCCATGAACCATCAGTAAAATCATGCCACACCACATGAACGTTTCCACCATTATCTACAGCAATTGAAGGGTTCCTACTATCACCATTATTCCAATTAGTACCATCATCCGAAATTACAATAGCATTAGACCATCCGGCTGAGGAAGAATGATTCACATACATTATCTCACCATCAGTTCCCCATGGACCATCAGTAAGATCATGCCACACCACATGAATGTTTCCACCATTATCTATGGCAATTGAAGGCGATATACTCTCATCATTATTCCAATTAGTGCCATCATCCGAAATTACTGTAGCATTAGACCATCCGGCTGAGGAAGAATGATTCACATACATTATCTCAGTATCAGTTCCCCATGGACCATCAGTAAGATCATGCCATGCCACATGAATGTTTCCATCACTATCTAAAGCAATTGAAGGGTTCCTACTATTATCATTATTCCAATTAGTACCATCATCCGAAATTACAATAGCATTAGACCATCCGGCTGAGGAAGAATGATTCACATACATTATCTCAATATCAGTCCCCCATGGACCATCAGTATGATCATGCCACACCACATGAATGTTTCCACCATCATCTACAGCAATTGAGGGATTTTCACTAATTCCATTATTCCAATTAGTACCGTTATCCGAAATTACAATAGCATTAGACCATCCGGCTGAAGAAGAATAATTCACATACATTATCTCAGTATCAGAACCCCATGGACCATTAGTATGATCATGCCACACCACATGAAGGTTTCCACCATCATCTACAGCAATTGAAGGATCATAGCTATTATCATTATTCCAATTAGTATAGTCATCCGAAATTACCGTAGCATTAGTATACTTAGAAGAACTTGATTTAATTGTAAAGTTTTCACCAAAAATGCTATAATTGTAAGTAGGTTTCGATTCATCAAATTTAACTATTGAAAAAACACCAAAAACAAATATTAGATATATCAAAATTGATATAGATCTTACTTTGTATTTTATTTTTAATTCAACTCTTTTATTTACAATAAATATTGTAATTACTTTACTTCCAGATGTAATTTTGGCTGAAAATGAATAATCATTGAAATTTCGATGTCGACATTTTTATGTCATAGTAGTTTAAGAGTTAAGCATTTTTATAGTTTTGTCAAAAATTAAAAGAACTTGGGAGTAAAAAGTACTTAAAAAAAAATTTGTATTTATCAAAATGATAAAATTACTCCAAATATAATCAATAGTATTATTTTCTTTAAATTAGATTTCATGTTTCTTCACCCAATATTAATTGGATTAAGTATAACTTTGACAAGACAGTATTTAATACTTTTGAATAAGAAGATAGGGGATATTCTATTTTTCAAAAAAATCCTATATTAAAACATGTTCTCTTATTTCTTTAGCACTTGCTCCCTCTTTTCTTGAGACAGTTTTTCACTTGCGTATCTAAGAATTAAACGGGGAAGCTTCATTTTATTTTTCATCAAGTAATTGAAAATTGATTCTAGATTAAATTTTGAACAGGTTTTGAGAAGCCAGCCAATTGCTTTTTGGATATAATCTTCTGGTATTGTAATCATTTTTTCAACAAAATCGAACACATGCGTCTCATCGAATTCTTTTTTAATCATTACAATCTTAAGCGAAATAACTAGAGATGCTCTTCTAATCCATAGATTTTCTGAATTTGACCATTTCTCAATAGTCTTCTTAGCTAGTTTTTGATTGGTTTTTTTTCCGAGAAATGGGGCAATTACTCTAATACAGCTACTATCACAGAAAGCCCATGTATCACAGTGTTTAGAAATCTGTTGTTCTAACATATCAATAGTATCATCATTAAAACTGTTTTTAAATCGATTAAGAAAGAAAATTCCTGCAAATTTCTCTTCATGAACGTTGGAGCTAACCAAATTCTTGAAAACAGTAATAGCTTCCTCATAACTACAAGGGTAATCTTTATGAATTAACCTTACGATTTTTTCTATTTCTGAGAGTGTATGTCCATATCCTATAAAATTAGGATTATCTGAATTTAAAACCCTATCTCTTCGTCTAATTTGGTCGTTAGTTAAGGAAGGAGCTGTTTTTTTGAGGTTATCTTTTATTATGCTTGTGATAATATCAGAAATCGTCATAAAAATTTATCTAAATTTGTTTTTTTATCAAATTTTTCTACATAGGGTTTAATAATATTGATTTCTTTTTTATAAAAACCTTCTAACTGGTCAATTCTACCATTTTTATATACATCGATTATCGATTCTTTCAGATTATTCAATTTTAAACCAGCCCATTTCATGGTTGTATTTGATATACCTGTTTTTATGAGATCAATGTATTCTTTGTTCAACAAAATTTCAGAAATTTTATAATTCCATTTCCTATAATCCTTTGGGATCCATCTTTTCGCACGAAGAGGTAGATTATATTTTTGAGATAAACTAAATAGTTTTAAATGCATCTTGTGGACATAATCAGCAGGAGGATGCATTTGACCTTTGTATAAGTTTAAAAGTAGTTTAACAACATGTTGATATTTACTTTTTTTTAGTTTTTTAATGAAATATTCTGCTTGTAAATCCCTTAACGTCAAACCAGGACTAATTAATATAAAATCTGCTCCAGTTTCTTTTGTCTTTTTAATTACATCTTCTAAATTATTTTCATCATCTTCTAAAAAGGGAATGATTGGAATAAAGTAGGTGCCAACTTGGATTTTAGGTGCTTCTTTTTTTATAATTTTTAATGCTTCAAGGCGTTCTGAAGGAGGGGAAGAATATGGTTCCAAAAATTTCGCTAATTCTACATTCGTGGTAGATATCGAGAATCCTATAGTACACCAAGTATCAGCTGCGATTTTTTTAAGAATATCAATATCTCGAGTAATTAATTTTGATTTAGTAGCGATATTTATTGGAAATTTATGTTTTGCTATAACTTGCAAGACCTTTCTTGTTTGTTTAACTTTTTTTTCAATAGGTTGATATGCATCATTTACACCACCTGGAGCTATTACATCAGGCAACAATGTTCGAGCTCTTTTAAGTCTGAGATCTAATTTTTTATCAAAATCAGTTTTGATAATGACTTCATTCTCAAAATCTTTTAAATAATATCGTTGGCTTCGGGCATCACAATATATGCATGCGTGGGCACATCCAAAATATGCATTTAAGGTATAGCGCGCCCAAAACCAAGAATCTGGATATTTTAATTTGTTTAATACACTTTTGAATTCTTTATAAATATATTTAACCATTTTAAAAAGAATTGAATTTGTAAACTCAATAATTATGATAAAAATATAAGATTATTGAAATATGCTATTAAAAAATGGAAAAAGATGAAAAAACGCCATTTATAATAAATAAAAAAGTGATCTAATATTCAATATGGAAATGGTATATATTCAGATGACGTTTTTTCTATTAAAACATACAAGTTTGTAAATTTAACTTTATGCCTTTTGAAATATAAACCGGCTTATTTCTTTATCAAAAAATCATCAAATTTTTAATATAAATAAAAATAGAAATTCGATATAGTAAGAGTTGGGAATAATTCCACTTTTGAGAATAAGAGACAAAATAGATAATCATAAAAAAAAGATTTAAATATGAGTAAAAAAAGAAAAATTAACAGATAAATTTGAAATCAGAATATGCGCCGCCCGGGAATCGAACCCGGGTCACTGGCTTGGAAGGCCAGAATCATAACCCCTAGACTAGCGGCGCTTATAATTATAAAAATCACCATTTCTTATAACTTTAGTGATTTTATTGAATTTTATGACTTAACTCATAGTATGTAATAATCTTATTAGTTACAATCCATGCGTCTAATGAATACTTTGATATGGAAATTAAATTAGTAGAGAGTTTTAAAAGTTTTTGTGAGAACGTGCTCTTCTGAAATGCACCAATAATAGCTACCACATTTTTCGATAAATCTTCTAAAAATAAGTTCTTATAGTCATAAATTAATTTTCCTTTACTTGAAAATAGAATAATTTCTGGATTATTAAATGAACCAATTAAATTTTGTAAATCTCCTTCAACCTCAGAAATCAATTCTATACCATCTGAATTTATATTGCCATCAATCAATAGTTTTGCCATTAATCCTTTAAATCGATTAAAATTTCTCGCGATTCTAATTTCAGGGTTAAATCTAAAGATTTTATTGTGTATAGTATGGACAAATAGACTTAAATTACCAGTTTTATTTAATGGAGAGCCTAAAGCATTGAGTAAACACAAATGAGCGATGTCAGGTCGCCCTCTTTTTTTTAGATTTTCTAAATCTTTCATAGCACTATGATGTAAAGCATTATCTAATAGTTGTGAAGAATAGATATTTGATGAGATATTTTTTCTGACAGCAGAATGATTTCTTATTTTTTTAGGGATTAATTCCAGTCCACATTCCACAAGAATAATAATTAAAGGCATATATTACTTCAATCTCTATTTTTTATTAATTCTTATTATCAGAATTATTTTTTAATTTAATGAAGTACCGAGTAGTTTTATCGCAATCGAAACAAGTTAAAGAAACGTGAGAACCTTTTCCTCTATGTGAATGCAGTCTTACCCTACAGTTCAATCCAGGGTATAAGAAATTTTTACATTTATTACATATACGTTTTTTCCACTCAGCAGGGATCTTAATTTTTGCTCTTTGAGCATATCGTCTAGCTAAATAGGCATATCTATTCGCTAATTCCTTTTTCTGAGGAAATATTTCATGAGCTCTTTGAAGTAAATAAAGCATACGAGAATTTGCTATTCTTTTTATAAGATATTTAGACTTTTTGTTTTTTTTTGGCATTTAATAGCTCAAGGGGTCAATACTAATTAATTAAATTTTATTTATCTTCTGTAAAGAAAGAATAAATATTTTTCCTCTGATATCTACCAAAAAAGATTGAGTTAAGTGAGAAATTTGGTTTGCCAATTCTTTTATATTCGATTTTGTCGCAACTGACTTTAATGCTTTGATTTTAATTATTTTATATCTTTTTAACAATTTAGTTACATGATTGATAAAGTCATTAGTAATTCCTTTTTTACCTAAAATGCAATGTGGTTGTGATAATACCACTTTTTTAAATTCTTTTTGATAATCCATCGTCCTAGAACTCATAAAATACAAAAATTTTTAATTTATTCTAACTTTTAAAACGTATCAAATATAATAAAGAACGATTGAATTAAAGATTAATATCTTAGAAAATATTAAAGAGCATTTGATTTGATATGTCGATCTACGTTGTCCAGCCAGATAAATTAATAAAAGAAATAGCAGAGAAATTAAAAGAATTTCCTGAAATTAATCCGCCTCAAGGTTCTGAATTTTGGAAGACAGCATTTTTTAAAGAATTAGCTCCTGCTGACTCAGAAAACTTCTGGTATATTCGATGTGCATCATTGCTTAGAAAAGTTAAGAAATTTGAACCTATAGGAGTGAATAAACTTAGAAAATTCTATGGTGGAAAAAATAAAAAAGGTAAGGGATTAAAGCATTCTGCTAAAGCAGGTGGTAAAATTATAAGAGTTGCCTTACAACAGTTAGAAAAAGCAAATTTAATCGAAAATAAAGAAAGGTTGGGAAGAGTTGTATCTCCTGAAGGGTTAAGTTTGCTAGAAAGGACGGCATATACGATTCTAAGGCAGAAAAGTTAAAAATATTGGATTAATGATTTTGAGTGAGCTGTTATGAGTGACGATGAAGAATTAGAGAGCATAAGAAGGAAAAAGTTAGAAGAATTAAAACAACAAGCGGTCCAGCAGCAAATTGCTGCAGCTCAGCAAAAAGAATATCAAGACCAAAAATATCAACTAATGAGGAAGATATTAAGCGTAGAGGGAAGACAAAGGTTAGAAAATATTCGAATGGTAAAACCACAATTTGCTGAGCAGATAGAATTACAATTAATACAGCTTCTTCAATCAGGAAGATTAAGTGGTTCTATTCCATTATCAGATAAAGCATTTAAAAAGTTGCTTGAACAAATATCCTCTATGGGGAAAAAAAAAGAATTTAATATTAAAAAGTAAAAAGAAGGAAAATAGAATGGCTCGTAATAAAAATTTGCCTTCTAAATTAAGAAGAGCAAAAAGTATGAAACAAAGTAAATCAATACCTAGTTGGGTGACAATGAGGACAGGTGGGAAGTTTAGAACTAGTCCATATACTCGAAGATCCTGGAGGAATACAAGATTAAAGAGAGATTAAATATAATTTATAAATGTAAGTATTCTGAGTAAAAATGGCAAAGAAAGAAAAGGAAATTAGTTTAGATGATTTGGAAGAAGAACTAGAAGAATCCGAACTCGAAGAAGAAATAGAAGAAATTGAAGAGTTTAGTTTAGATGAGATTACTGAAGAGGAAGAAATAAGTGAAGTTTTTGAAGAAGAAGCTGAAATTCTAGAAGAGGAAGAAGAGGTTCCTAAAGAAGAAATTATTGATGAAAGAATATATATAATCCCTCTTGCTAAAGCAAGAAAAGGCCCAAGAAACAAATGGGCTAAAAAATCAATAAGATATCTTAGAGATTTCATGACTCGTCACTTTAAACCAGAATCTTTAATTATTTCTCAAGAAGTAAACGAACGAATCTGGAAACAAGGAATTCAAAAACCTCCACGAAAGTTAAAAGTGAGAGTTACAAAGAATATTGATGGACTTTGTGTGGTATATTTAGCTTAGGAACTAAAAATGGCAATTTTAAGATCTCAAATATTTGGTAAAAGTCTAATTGGTGTATATTTATCTGCTAATAATTCATACATTCTTTATCCTCCTACATTATTAATACAACAGTTAAAAAAATTTAAAACTATTTTTCAGGAATCTTTTTATCCTCTTACTATTAACGATTCCATTTTATTAGGGGTGTATATAGCATCAAATAAATATGGTATAATTGTCCCACACCTTATTAAAGATGATGAGCTAAATAAATTAAAAGATATTTTGAAAGAAGTAAATGATTCTTCACAAATTGCTATATTAAAATCCATCGATAACGCCTTTGGGAATTTAATACTTTGCAATGATAAGGGCGCTATAATTAGTGCATTTTTAGAAGATTATAAAACTGAAATTGAAGATGTCTTAAATGTTGAGACCGTAGTTTATGAATTTGCTGATAATTATCTTCCAGGTTCAATTTCGTTAGCTAATAATAATGGATGTTTAGTGCATCCACTTGCTACTGATGAGGAAATTGAATATATTTGTTCAATTTTGAAAGTTAATGAGGTTGATGTTTCAACAATTAATCGCGGGATACCATATCTTAGTTCAGGAGCAATTGTAAATGATAAAAGCGGAATATTTGGGAGTGATTCAACCGGTCCTGAGCTCATGAGACTTACTTCTATTCTTAATTTATGAAACCATAGACTTAATTTAGCAAGAGATAAAAAGAAAAATTTAATATTTTTAAAGTATTATCTTTTTCTATAAACTACGATACAAAGATTTATAATAGCTATGTCAAAGATAAAAATATATAGAATTATTGGGAGCTACAAAAAGAATCATAAAAAATATTTATTCCGTAAAGAAGTGCGTGCTTTGAGAGAAGAAGATGCTATTGAAAAGGTATTATCTCAAATTACATCGATAGGTATTTATAGACGTCAGATCACTATACAAGAAATTAAAGAAATTACTTTAGATGAAGCTCAAGATTATGTTATAAGAGAATTATCAGATTAATTAATCATTTAAACGGGTGTTATAAAATTGGAGTCCTCTAAAAATTATCAGGAACAATTGTTAAAATTCAGATATTTAAAAGAGCAACGAGGTATGTATCAAGGTCAGTTAGAGATTATTAATGCTTCTCTTGGAAATATATTAAACACTAAAACTACGGTAGAAAATTTGAAGGAGGGTGTAAAAGATGGAGATGAGATATTAGTTCCAATTGGTGGATTGGCTAGTATCAAGGCATCCATTAAAAATCCCGAGAAAATACTACTTTCTGTAACTCAAGATGTTGTAATTGAAAGAGATTTAAATGGTAGTATTGAATTTCTTGATAAACTGATTGAACAACATAATAAGCAGATTCAATTCTTAAGAACTCAATTACAAAATTTAGATATAAATTTACAAGAGACTTCAAATCTCATACAAGGAGTTATTGGTCAAAAGTAATTTTTTTGATATTTGTCATTGTTATAACTATTTATATATTTGCTAATTCTTGTGAAAAAGTAAATGCTTGAAAAATTAAAGAATGTATTTTCGACTTTTGTTAAAAAAAGTTTAACCGAGGAGAAGATGGATAACTCTATTAACGACTTAAAGCTATTACTCATTAGTAATGATGTTGCTATTGACACAGCTGATGAAATTTGTAATCAAATGATCGAATCGTTTAAAGGACAACAAATTAGTCGATTAACCTCTACTAAAAATTTATTATTTGAGACTTTAAAAGAGATTATTATAAATATCTTGACTCCTGATAAAGAAATAAACCTATTAGAAGAAATAAACAAAAAGATAGCTCAAAATTCACCATATATTATCGTTTTTCTTGGTGTAAATGGAACGGGTAAAACAACCACAATGGCAAAGATTGCACATTATTTAAAGAAAAATCAATTGTCAATTGTAGCCGCAGCTGCAGACACATTCCGAGCTGCAGCTATAGAACAATTGACGTATCACATGAATAATGTGGGGATAAATACTATTAAACATGAATATAAATCTGATCCTGCCTCTGTCGTCTACGATACAATAGAGCATGCGAAAGCTAAAAATATAGATGTTGTCTTGGTAGATACAGCCGGACGCCAGGTTTCTGACAAAAATTTAATGAAAGAAATGCAAAAAATCTGTAGAGTTAGTCAACCAGATTTAATTGTGTTTGTAGGAGATAGTCTTGCTGGAAATGATGCGTTGTATCAAGCAAAAGAATTTAAAAAACATGTTGGAATTGATGCTAATATCCTAACTAAGCTTGATGCTGATGCTAAAGGAGGTGCTGCTTTATCAATTTCATTTGAAACAAAGAAACCAATCATTTTTCTAGGTGTAGGTCAAGGTTATGACGATTTAAAACCATTTGATCTAAATTTATTTCTTTCTAATATTCTTGACATCAATTAGATTATAATTTATAGATTTATTGATCTTTAAACGTTTGATAGAGAATTATTTGTATCAAAGATACTTGATATTATATAATCAATATTTTTATAACGATAATTTAAAAAAAGTTCCTTAATTTTATATATAAAGATTATATTGTTAGTGAGAATTCAAAAGGATGTCAAGCTATCCGAAATATGAAAAATACCAAAGAAAAGGAAAAAGTAAGAAACTAACTCTTTATGAAAGATTAAGTCTGTTTTACCAGAATTCAAAAAGAATTATGAAAATTGCGAACAAGCCCGATAAAAAAGAATATTTTTTGGTTTTTAAGATTTGTGGAATCGGAATCCTACTTTTAGGCGCTCTTTCTTATGTAATACAGCTTATCTTTTCTGTTGCCCTTCCAATTGGTTAATATTAATAGTGAAGAACAATAATAAAGAGCATTCAAACTTAGAATAAATAAACAATTATATTTTCAGGAACAATTAACTTATCTTCTTTATTTTTACATGCTATAAATTTTACTTTCAGATTCATAGAAAGTGAAAGAAGACGTTTAGTTAATATCCCATCAATTATTAGAAACTGTACCTCTTTATAATTTCTAATTTTTTCGAAAATTTCACCAACGGGGATATCAAACAATTTCTCTAGATTTTTATTTAATCCAATACCATGCCCTGTTTCAATAGTATTAATTATTTCAATTAGTTCAGATTCATTCTTTATTTTAAACTTCTTTAAAGTTTTTTGTAGTTTATCCTCCATTTTATCATATCTTTTTTTATCTAAGTAGTCTCCTTCCGATTCTTTATATGTTTTTGCGGGTCTCTTGTTTTGTAAAGCTTTAATCATTTGTTTTCTTGTTAATTCTTCTACTTCATACCCATTGGGAGCCCTAGCAACATAGTCAATTTTTGCAACTTGCATGAGTTCTTTTAGAATAATTGTACCTCCTCTATCACCATCTAAAAAGGCAGTAACCGTGTCTTTATTCTTAGTTAATTTAATAACTGACTTAGGAATTTGAGTTCCTTGAACTGCTATAGTATTTTTAATACCTATCCGTAGTAAGTTTAACACATCAGCGCGTCCCTCAACAATGATAAGATCTTGATCACTTTCTACTTCGGGACCTGCTGGGAGTTTTTCAGAACCCCATGAAATTATTTCACCTAGTTTAATATCTGTATCTATTTTTTCTTCTATTTCACTCTGTTCTAAAGATTTTTGATCCCATTCTTTTAAAAGCTCAGCTGCTCTTTCTATTATCTTTTTTCGTTTTCTTTCACGAACATCACGAATTTCAATAAGAGTAAGCTCAGCTTCACATGGACCAACGCGGGAAACAGTTTCTACAGTCGCAGCTAATAATGCTGTTTCACGTCGCGTAAGGCTAGAGGGGATTTTAATAATTCCCGTAGAAATTCCTTCTTGTGCTTCATTTTCTACTTCTATTCTTCCTATTCGTCCTGACTTTTGTAAGTCTCTCAAATCAAGGTCTAAGAGGAGCCCCTCAGTTTGCCCAAAAATTGCTCCAACTATATCTGATTTCTCAACAACACCTTTAATGTTGAATTTAACTTCTATAATATATTTCGTAGTAAAATCTGATTGATCTGTAATCTTTATCACTTCCTTTTTTATTATATTATACCTTTTTGATTTGTTCATTAAATTAAAATCTAAGGCAGACCTATATAATAGAAGTAGTAAATAACCATTTGAAGTAGAAATAACGTTAAACTAATTATTTCTAATTACTATCTTAAATATTAAATCTATTGAGATAAGATTATGAATTTTTATTAAGCTTGAATTATGAACCTACTTCTTATTTGTTTTATAAGTCTGAATAATAATTTTAATTTATTTAATTGATAAAATTCTTTAATAACTTTATTTGTAAGTTTTATATTTTTGATGTGTTAATATGATTGATTAATTTGATTGATAATTTAATGAATGATATTAATAATTTTTATTATAATATATTCATGAAATTGTACAAAATATTTATTAATTAATTTAATTAATTCTTCAATTTATTTTTTGCTAATTTTCGAATTTCATGACAAAAAGACAAATTCATACGAAACAATATTAAATATTTGATTAGTTTTTTATTTCATATTTATCTTTGATATATAAATTTTAATTTTATGTTTTGATTATTTGTGTTAGAAGCTATATTAGTCCTTGGGGGAAAAGGAGGGGTAGGAAAGAGCACAATAAGTGCAGCAACAGCTGTAAGATTATCAGATCTCCTTCCAGATAAAAACTTTCTTCTTATTTCATTTGATATGGCACATAATCTTAGTGATCTATTTGAACAGGAGATTGGAAACAAATTAACACCTCTCACAAATAATCTTTGGGGTATTGAACCAGATGCTAATATCTATGCTGAAGAATATACAACTGATTTAATAGATAAAATGAAAACTTTAATGAAGAAAATGCCAATTGTAGGTTTAATTCCTCAAGTTGAGAAATTTATAGACACAACTTTTACAGCAGATTCTATTCCATTAGCACTTAAGAACGCTATGTTTTTTCAGAAAATTTTAGATGCAGAAGAAACGAACAGTCAAAATGTGCAATTTGATATTATCATAGCTGATTTTCCTCCTACTGCTAATATGATTACACTTTTTGAAATTCCAGAAGATCAAGTTAAGGTTGTATTGAAATATTCCTTGAACTTTTATAACTCTATTAAAGGAGCTATTAGAAATGTTTCAAAGATGTGGAGAAATATTACGAAACCTTTTGATGATTATAAAGAAAGAAAGGAATTAGGAAGAGAAATATTCAATATGATAGTAGATCTCGAAAAACGAGGAGAACGAATTTCTGAATTAATTCACAATATAGGTTCACTTAGACTTGTAACTATTGCTGAAAAACCAAGTTTTGAAGAAATTAAAAGAGCTAGAGATTTAACAAAGCGGTATATTAATTTAGAGGCAGTTCATATAAACATGTTAATTCCCAAAGAACATGCTAAGACGTGTAATTTCTGTGGAAAAATACACTCTTTACAAAAAAATTATTTAAAAGAAATTAAAAATGAATTTCAACAGATCAAAATTTGGCAATCTGATAAACTTATCGAGGAACCGATTGGATTAGAGGGTTTAAGAAAACTTGCCTTTGAAATATACGGAGAAGTAAATGTTAAAGATATTCTATATCCAAAAATATAAAAGAAAAATCTATTTGCTAATTTTAAAAACTAGACAAAAAAAAAATTGAAATTAGGTATTTTTGTAATTAAGTACCTTCCTCGTACCCGTGGATATAATTATATTGCTCTTCAGTTAAGGCATCAATTTCTATACCCATGGATTGAAGTTTTAAAAAGCCAACCTTGTTATCAATATCAGCAGGTACTTCAATAATGCCTGGTTTTAATAAATCTTTATTTTTGACTATATATTCAGACATTAAAGATTGAAGAGCGAATGACATATCCATAACTTCACTAGGATGTCCTTCGGATAAAACTAAATTTGCTAATCTTCCCTTAGCTAACAAACATATAATACGAATTGGATTAAATGTTGTTTTAAGTAGCGTTTTTGGACAAGTGCTTGAATGGATAGTAAACAGGACTTATTGTGCTCCAAAATCACCGAATAATGCCCTTGCTCAAAATGATAATTAATTTTTTCTAGAATTGTCCGTATTTTATAACGAGAAAATTAATCTTTACCTAAATTTTTAAGGCTTAACTTTAAATTTTAAAGAATAAAGTTGTGATTAGTAAATGTTAATTGTGGTTAATAGTAATCAAAGAAGATAATAATATTGAAAGAGGAGGAGAAAAAACAAAAATGAATAATTTTGCGGTAAAAACCACGAATCTTGTAAAAGTTTTTGGAAATGTGGTGGCTGTGGATGAATTAAATTTAGAGATTCCATTTGGTCAGACTTATGGACTATTAGGACCTAATGGAGCAGGGAAAACGACTACTGTTAGGATGTTGAACGCAATCATAAGACCTACTGCGGGAACCGCAACGGTGGGAGGTTTTGATATTATAACCCAAAGTCGCGATGTGAAAATGATCTGCGGATTCTTGCCAGAATCACCTGGATTATACCAGAAGCTAACCGCAAAGGAATTCTTAGAATTTATAGGAGAATTATATTATCTTCCTGAAGACAGGATTGCGTCTAGAGTTAACGAACTACTGGATATTTTTGATTTGGAAGGGCGTGAAAATGACCTATTAGAGGGGTATTCACGGGGGATGAAACAGAAAGTATGTCTATGTGCGGCATTGATTCAAGACCCTAAAATAATATTTCTCGATGAACCTACCTCGAATTTAGATCCTGCAGCAGCAAGAATGGTAAAAGACCTCATTTCTGTGCTTGCGAAAAAAGCAGATAAGACAATCTTCATTTGCACGCACTTATTAGATGCTGCGGAAGAATTGTGCGACAAAATTGGTATAATCGATAAGGGTGCGCTCAAGGTACAAGGAAAACCTAAAGAGATCATTGAGTCCCAGAGTGCAAAAGATTTAGAAGATGCGTATCTAAAAATAATTGGGGCAACTCATATTGATGATCTACTTGCGTGGCGAGACGAGAAAAACATGAATAACCATATTCCTAAAAAAAAAAAGCAGAAAAAATAAGATAAAAAGAGGTATTTCTCACAATGGGTTTATGGAAAGTAATTGCAAAAAATGAACTTAAAAGGAGAACTAGTAAATTTCGAAGACATCGCCTGCTTTTTTTTGTAATTCTCTATGGTGTGTTATTGATATGGGGATTTATTTTAGCACCATTATTATTTGATTCTTTTATGCCGACTTTAGCTCAAAGTGAGGAGTTTAAACCAATTATTGTTCCTGCGGTTGCGTTAATCATTGAGTATATGCTTATGATATTCTTTATAATTATAATACTCTACCCGCTTAATTTTATCTATAGGCAAACAGAGATTGGTCATAAAGAGATGATTTTAGCAGCCCCTATAACCGCGGGAGATATCTTTTTTGGAGAATTTGTGGGAAAATTACCGTTTATGCTATTGTTTGTTCTTGGGCTTACTCCTGCCATTGTAGGTCTCATCAATCCCCTTATAGATCTAACCTTCATACAAACTTTGGTAATTTATACTGACGTTTTTGGAATGTGTTTATTTGCATTGTTGTTAGGGTCTATACTATCTTCTTGGATCGAACATAAAATCGCCGATTCGGAAAAATATCGAGATCTTGCCAAGGTTCTGCTCATGATAATATCTATAGGAATGGTCGCCCTTATCTATAGTTTACAATATTTCTTTAAATATTTGCTAGAGCATCCAGAACTTAAGAATTGGCTTTCTATTTATCCAGCATATTGGTTTTCAAGTATAGCTGTTTATATCTTAGAGCCATCGCTTTTGGAATCTTATATACTAAATATTTGGATGAATATTGGATTAGTTATTATCATAACATTATTTGTATTATATCTTTCATATAAGAAAGCAAATACTTTTTATAGCCTAGAAGGGGGTACTGAAAAAGGTGCTACGATTATCGAAGAAGAGAGTAAACTATATGGATTTTTTAGGATGTTTATCGGGAAAAAATGGGAAGGATTAGTCATCGTTCAATTTAAAGGATTCTTTCGTAAAAAAGAAAATATTTCTAAACTCGTCTACGCAATAGGAATCATTGCTTTTTTCGGTATTGTGTATCCCTTAATAGTGCCTGAAATGGGGGGTGGTCAATTTATAACTACAGCAGTATATAGATTAATAAGAACCTTTATGGGTGGATTTATATTGAGTATTATATTTGGGAGTTATATCTTTGTAGGTTCTAAGGATCTACTTTGGGTATATAAGAAATCCCCTAGGTCTGTCAACGGGCTGGTCTATTCTTATTTGTTTTCGCTGGTAATATTAATAATTCTAATGGATATAGGACTCACAATTGCGCTCAGTATCATTTTAGAATTTGAATTCATAGATATACTATCTTCTTTTGTCGCTTTTTTATTTTCTGCTATATTTGCAATCGTTATAACAATTGGAGTACAATGTTTTCGTCCTGCGTTTGAAGAAAAAGGAAAAAATATGGGAGGGAATATGTTTATAACCGTAGCAATTCAAATGGGACAGTTCATAGGTTTTATCTTTTTAATCGCCGCACTATTTACGGAACCCCCTACTTCAAATTGGGCGATTTATGAATTCTTAGCAGGGTTTAATGGTATTCAAGCATTAATAGCTATTCCCATCTTTATATTCGGGTTAAGAAAACTTAAAAGAATTGAATAAAGAATAACTTTTTTAATACTTTTTTTAGTTATTTATTTAAAGCGTCTCATTCTTCAATAAAGAAAATAAATTCTGCTACAGAACAACAAAGTGCATCAATGGAAGAGGTTAAAGCTACAGCTAATAGATTAGGAGACCTGGCCGATAACTTACGTAAAGAATTAAGTCTTGTTTAAGACAATATTACCTTTAAAAAAGAAGAGGTAATTGAAAGAAAGGTAAAGACTTAAAATTTTATTCTGATTTTTTATTTGAGTATGGAATATGCCATTAAATAATATTACCAAAATGTAAAATAAATCAACTGGTTATGTTAAAAAATGGTGTAGTGAATGGGAGATTTAAAGACCAGATCCTTCATATTGATCAGGGTGAACAGCAGGTAAAAAAAAAATAAAATAAAAATTAAGTTCCTTCTTCATAACCGTGTATGTAATTATATTGTTCCGTTGTTAAGGTATCAATCTCAACACCCATAGCTTTAAGTTTTAGAAAACCAACTTTATCATCAATATCAGTTGGAACCTCAAGCATACCTGGTTTTAGGGAATCTTTATTTTTTACAATATATTCCGACATTAAGGATTGAAGGGCAAAAGACATATCCATGATCTCACTGGGGTGTCCCTCAGATAAAACAAGGTTAGCTAATCTCCCTTTGGCGAGTAGATAAACTCTTTTGCCATCAGGAAAGGTCAATTCTTCCACATTAGAACGAATAGGTTTTATCCATTTTGCGTATTCGTATAATTCCTTGGTTGGAATTTCAATGTCAAAATGTCCAAGATTACCAAGAATTACTCCGTCTTTTAACTTATTGAACATCTCTTTTGTCGGAGCAATCACGTGTTTGCACCCTGTCGCTGTTAGGATTATATCAGCAATTGGTAGAGCTTCTGCTATAGGCATAACTTGATATCCTGCAAATTTAGCTTGAAGTGCTTTAATCGGATCAACTTCAGTGACAACCACGTTAGCACCAAGACCCCTTGCTCTTAGTGCCATTCCAGATGAACAGTGTCCATATCCACTAATCACACAAACCTTACCCGCAAAAAGAATATGCATTCCATAAATCGCAGAAACAATTCCTTGTCCCGTTCCAAGCTCGTTATCAAATTGATTCTTACATCTAGCATCATTGACAGGAAATAAAGGTATCTTCAATTTTCCTTGCTTTTCCATCGCTCTAAATCTTTTAACACCCGTAGTAGTTTCCTCTTGGCATGCTATAATAGTGCCCGATTTTATCAAATCTTCAAACTCTTGATGCGCAGTAACAATCATATCGGCACCATCATCAATTAGGATATTGGGTTTAGCCTTAAGACACTCACGAATACACCAATAGAATTCCTCATCTGTATTACCATGCCATGCGAATACATTTATTCCTTCCTGAACCAGAGCAGCCGTAACATCATCTTGAGTTGAGAGAGGATTACTCCCACATAAATATACTTCAGCACCTCCAGCTTTTAAAGTGCGAGCCAAATTACCTGTTTCTTTTGTTACATGAAGGCAGCCTGCTATTGTGATACCTTCCAATGGTTTTTCTTTAGCAAAACGATCTCTCAGAACTTTCGCGGTTACAGGCATTTTATTTTCTGCAATATATAGTGCTTCCTTTCCTTTTTCTGCTAAACTTTCATCGGCAACTTTATAATTTACCATTTAAAATTCACTTTTATTGTTATAAACTTTATAATTTTAATTAATTAATAAAGCTATTTTTGGTTAAGTGCAAATATTTTTATAATAGGTTTTACATATAATTAATATTTCTAAAAGAAAATGCAAAACTGTTATATTATGAACAATAATAAAGATCGAGTAGAAGTCCAGCGTTTTATAAAAAATTTAAGTGGAAAAACCAAATTTATTATTTCAAAAAATTCCCGTGCGATAGGTATCTCTAGACAAACATATCAAAACAAGCTTGATAATTTAAGGGATCGAAAAATAATTACTAATTTTACAATTAATATTAATCCAAATCTTAGGCCGAATAATCTAAAATATGTCATGCTTGAAATTAAAACTAACCCAAAAGAGCCTGAACTTGTTGAGGAATTGCTGAATATCCCCCAGATAAAAATGTTAGATGGTATTTTTGGAGAATTTTCTCTATTCGCCTTATTTATCTTTAAATCCCCCGAGGAATATTATCAGATATTAAATACAATTGATAAAATTATGGCGCGATCATATTTTAAAAAATATCAGATCATTGAAACCATTAAGGTGTTTAAAACAAATGGAATTAGCTTAAGGAGCTTAAATATGACTTTTGAAGAGGAGCTCGTAGAACAATTAAATTTCATATTGAAAAAGAAAAAAGATTATGATACTAATTCAGATTATATAATTGAGAATGCAGAGGTAGAACTTGCAGAGAAAATTGATTTAAATCTGATCGGTCGAAATCATATGGATATTAAATATAATCCCAAGAAATTTCCGGGTATTGTTATGAAGCTTGAAAAAATTAACACAACCATTTTAATTTCTTCAAATGGTAAAATAATTGTAAGCGGTTTAAGAGAGACTACAGACGCTGAACACGTAATAAATAAGATAATTAAAGCTATAAGGAAGATTGGGATAAAAATAGATAAGAAAAACATCGATCTAAATCTTAAAATAGACAATATTGATTATAAAATATTAAAAATTTTGCGGGATGGGCAAGGACTTAAACCAATATCAACATACGAAATAAAAAAAATCTTTAAGGAACAACATAATGATGAAATATCACAATCAACGATACATAATAGAATTAAAAAACTTGAACGTCAAGGTGTAATTCTAAATTACACAGTTGATTTCTCTCCGAAAGAAATAGGTTTTAAAGGTAAGTATATACTCCGAATTAAACCAAAAGATCCATCCAAATACAATGAACTTGCCTTCAAATTAGAAAATAACAAAAACATTACTGATCTTTTTCGGATAGGCGAACAATATGGTTTATTAGCTATTGTTCGTGTAAAGAAAATAGAGGAATATGGAAATTTCATAAGACAACTTTATCTAACAGAAGAAATCGAAGACACTTTTACTCATTTTGTCCTAGATGAGTTAAAATTATATACAAATTTTCTGATTTTTTAAAAAAATAAGACTTTAAAGATATATTAATTTCCAATGAGTGAATTCTTAATAATTTTAGAATATTTCAATAAATTAAATAGAAAAAAATTAATTCAGTAATTTAGTCGTATTTATTGAAAAGTATGAATTATTTTTTTGAATTAAAAGCCAGTAGGATAGGTTATTCAAGAATAGGGCGGATATCATTATCTAGAGATCGGAAGCTATATATAAACACTCCAAATATAATTATTCCTATAAAAAATTCATTAATGAAACAATTTAGTTTTATACAAGAATTTGAAAATCACAAGCTCTTCATTATTTCAAAAGAGATATTTTTAAAAATTGGATTTCTTCGTGAAAAATTCAAGGATACAGGATTTATTTTTTCTTCTAATGGAACTTTGGAGAATTTTGAAGATCTTTTAATAAGAAATTTAGAAATCTTCTCTGAAGACAAGATAATATCAATATTACCTTTTAATATTCCTACAACATCTATTAACAAAGATTTTGCAGAAAAAGAAATAAAAGAATATCTTAAAAAGATCAAATATATCTTAAAAAAATATCCAAATCTTAATTTTGGCATAACGATTAAAGTTTTTGATTATTCTGAATTGTTTAAACTCTATATCCCAATTATAATTCAGAATGAAAATATTAAATTGTTAAACTTATCTGATGTTTTTGATAATTTTAGTAATTTTAGAGGTATTTCAAGGGTTATTTCTGAGATTAAAACTGAATTGGACAACAATCTCGTTGTAATGGCTTCAGGTAGGATAATCCCTAAATTTTATCCTATTTTAATATATTTAGGCGTGGATCTAATTGACAGTTCTTATTTATTATATTTGTCAGCTGAAAATTTCTATGACACGATAGAGTATCTTCTTCCAATATATAAAGTGAGGTATTTACCTTGTACTTGTGTTGCTTGTAAAGGAAAATTAATGAATCTTTTTGATATTAAATATTCTTCTGAGAAAATAGATTTATTATGTCTCCATAATATAATATCGGCAACTAATTACATGAATAAAATTAACCAATATTTAAATTATGAAGATTATAGAGCCTTTGTCGAAAAATCTACGTGTGATGATACTAATTTAATCTCAATTTTGAAAATGTTAGATAAAGAATATTTTAATCTAATGAGATATGAAACACCTATAACTATAAAAAATAGAAAAATTAGATGCCTTGGACCATCTTCATATAATCGACCAGATTTTAAAGAATTTAGAGAAAGAGCAATAATAAATTTTGAACCTGAACCATGGACCACTTTAATCATATTACTTCCATGCTCAGCTAAAAAGCCTTATTCTGAATCTAAATCTCATAAATTATTTTATGAAAGAATAAGAAAATTTTCAGAATTTCCAAATTTCCAAGAATTTATTCTGACTTCACCTTTAGGAGTTATTCCAAGACAATTTGAAAATATTTATCCTGTTAATTCGTATGATATTTCAGTTACAGGAGATTGGAATAATGAAGAATTGAATATCGCTGCTAAAATGCTCGTAAAAATGCTAGAAAAATATGATAAGGATATTCCGATTGTTTGTCATCTTAAAAATGAATATCATGAGATTGTTGAGAGAGCTAAATCTAAATTACCTCATAAATTCTTTTTTACAAAAATTTCAGATAAATTAACATCAAAAGAATCCCTTCAATCATTAGAATATTTAATTAGTGAATACAAGGATAAGTATAACCCTAAACAACAGTTAAAGAAAGGAGATTTTTTAACAAAATCGTGGATTCGAAAATTTATTAAAATATTAGATTATCAGTTTGGTGTCGGTTCAGGAATGAGAGTAATTTCACAAGAATTAATACAAATCAAACTTAAGTCTAATGGTAATATTAATTTAATAGATTTAAAAAGCAAGGAAAGATTGGGAGTTTTTAAATCCTCTACAGGCCAAATAGATTTAACACTTAAGGGAATTAATCGATTAATTCAAGTACCCTATTCTATAGATTCAAATACGATTGTCTTTGATGCAGATCACATTAAAGGTAATACATTATTTCGAAAGGGGATCATAGATTTCAGTCAAGATTTAATCCCAAACAATTTTACGTTCATTATAAATAAGGAAAAAAACGATGTAATAGGAACCGGAAATTTAATAGTTGGTTCGAATTTTATAAGGAATTCAAAAACTGGGAGAATAGTTAAAATCAATGATAAAAAATAGTAATTTAAAAGAATATAATGAATATATTGCAGAAAAAGTTAAATTTTTTAGAGAAAAAACTCTAAAAAACAAGAAAAAATATGGAAAAGAACAATTAAATCAACCTATTGCTTTTTGGATAAAAAAAGATCGACTTATTAATGAAATAGGAAAGCAATTCACAATTATCCTGAGAACAAAAGGATGTAGTTGGTCATTAGGTGAAACTGGTGGATGTACGATGTGTGGATATGTAAATGATGCAAATATTGATGATGTTGATCAATCTCAAGTTATAAATCAATTTAATTATGCTATTAACACTAAAATTAGCGAGATAGAAAAGGATCATGATAATTATATATTAAAAATATTTAATTCGGGAAGTTTTTTTGATGAAAAAGAAATCACTGAAGATGTTAGGCGAACTATTTATGAAAGAATTGCAAAAATCGAAAATATTAAAGAATTCGTCATAGAAAGCAGATTAGAATATATAACTACAGAGAGCCTTTCTGAGATAAAAGAATTTCTAAAAGAAAAATATGTTGAGATCGCTATTGGACTTGAAACTGTGAATGATTATATTAGAAACAATTATATTAATAAGGGATTTCTATTCGAAGATTTTAAAGAAGTATATAAAGAATGTAAAGAGTATAATATAGGTGTAAAAGCTTATTTATTATTTAAACCACCATTTCTTAATGAACAAGCTGCTATAGATGATTGTGTAAATTCAATTAGAAAACTAATTGAACTAGAAATAAATACAATATCGATTAATCCATTGAACATACAAAAAGGCACTCTTGTGGAATATCTCTGGTATCAAAATAGATATAGACCTCCGTGGTATTATTCCCTATTTAAATGTTTAAAAAAATCACTAACACAAAAAGATTTAGATAAAGTTCGAATTTTGTCTGATCCTAGTGGTGCTGGAACGAGAAGAGGGATACATAATTGCTTAAAAAGAGAATGTGAGAATTCTGCAAAGCTATTACTTAAGAATTTTGTTCTTTCTCAAAATTTAAGTGAGTTGGAACAAAATAGATTTGAATGTGATTGCAAGAGAAAATATCAACTACAGAAAAATTATTGCTGAAATTTTTTCTAAATAAAAAATTCGATTAAATTGTAATTAGATTATTAAGTTATTAATTTCCATTTTTGTAAGAAAAAATAATGAAAACCATTATATTTAAATATTACTCACCATCTTTTATGTTAATCTCATTGCTAAAGCAAGGGACTCTTTTGAAAAAAAACTGGGTTAAATTAAATCTTTTCTACATCGGAAAATCTAAAAAACATCAAATCTTTAGAGCTAAACAGTGGAATAAGAGTCTCGAAAAAATTTTCAAACAACCAGTGTATAATGAAAAATATGAAAAAATTGGCAATGTAAAAGATATCTTTGGTCCCTTTAATCTCCCTTTTATTTCGATAAAGACTTTACCTAATCAACCATTTGAACCAAATACCAAATTATATACTAAAATAGCATAATTTTCCAAAAATTCTTTTAAAATAAAAGAATATAGTTAAAAAAGGTGTGTTCTATTTCAAGTTGGAGAGAAATAAATTCTGCATCAAATGAGAACTTGTGTATAGAAAGTGGTATTTGCTCTGAATGTGGTAAAGCTATTTTCTTTGATGAAAATAGAGGATTACTTGTATGTGAAGAATGTGGCTTAGTTCATTCTGAAAAACATATTGATCGGGGACCAGAATGGAGAGCATTTGATGCGGATCAGAAAAAAAAGAGAACTAGAACTGGTGCTCCTATGACTTATATGATACATGATAAAGGACTTAGTACCATGATTGATTGGAAAAATCGAGATATATTTGGCAAAGAAATACCTGCTAAATTAAGGGGACAGATCTATCGTCTTCGAAAATGGCAGAGTCGAATCAGAGTATCAGATGCAACAGAAAGAAATCTTACATTTGCTCTTAGTGAGCTCGACAGAATGGCTTCCAACTTAGATCTTCAGAAAAACTTAAGAGAATGTGCTGCTAAAATCTATCGAGATGCTGTAGAAGCACATCTAATTCGCGGTAGAAGTATTGAAGGTGTTGCTGCTGCAAGCTTATATGCGGCTTGTAGAATGTATAAAGTACCAAGGACGTTAAATGAGATTGCTGATGTAGCTCGTGTTGATAAGAAGGAGATTAGTCGATCTTTTCGATTTATTTCGAAAGAACTTGATTTAAATTTAAATCCCACAAAACCACTTGATTTTCTTACGAGATTTATTTCTGAATTGGATTTGACTACAAAATGCCATAAAATAGCAAAAACAATTATAAGAATGGCAGAAGATCGAGGCTTAACTTCAGGACGAGGTCCTACAGGGGTATGCGCAGCTGCAATTTATGCATCATGTATTTTATCTAATGAACGACGAACACAGAGGAGTATTGCTCGTGTAAGTTGTGTAACAGAAGTAACTGTTCGAAATCGCTTTAGTGAGTTAGTGGAAAATTTGAAAATTGGAATTTCGTTGAAAAAGAACAATAAATAAACAAGGATTTTAAAAATCTGATTTTTCTTTTTGAACTTATTAATAGATAAATAATATTATTTAATCAATCACTTTTCAGTTAAAAAAATAATTTTATTTATTTTTTGCTTCTAATCATATTATCTTCATATTATAACATTTAATGTTCTATTAATTTGATCTAATTGATAGATCAAATTGACAATTTAGGTGTCATAGAATTGGATAAACCAATAAACAATACCATTATAAATGAAAGTGAAGTTAAATATTTCTTATACAGGATAGAAAAGAACTTTCCAAATTTTGTGGCAGGAGTTATTACTGATCGTCATGGATTTCCAGTTGCATCAAAAATTTCTAAAAAATTATGGATCCTTGAAAACACTTTAGCATTATCTGCGATTACCAAAAATCGGGACTTTATAGAGGATAATAAACTGGTTCAGATCAAAAAAAATTTAGATAAGACAAAAAATTACAAATTATTAATCTTATTAGAAAAAACTAAAGATTATAAAAGCCGAATGAAACCGTTAAAAGGTTTACTTAAATCACAGGAACTTTTTTAGGGCTACATATAATTTTTTCTTGCGGACCGTAGAAAAATAAACAACCTACTTAAATTTTTATAAAAATAATTTCTTTATTAACTAAAGTAGGTCTAAGGAAATTATATATAGTTAGGTTTTAATAAATATTTTTATAACTTAAAAAAAACCATTTAATTTAGTTATTTATTTTAATAGGTTGACAAATATTTGAGTTATTCTGATGACGAATTTAAATTAAAAAAAATACTTACTTCAATCATTAATAGCGCGCCAGGATTAAATAACGTTATTATAATAGATGATACTGGTGTTACTATATTAAGTCAATCTAAGTTTAAATTTTCTGATCATCAGAATATTTCAATTAAGAAAATTGGTGCTATAGGGGGAGCTGTTTTTATTGCAGGTGAAGAGCAAGGCCATATTTTAGGGTATGGTAATATTGATTTACAAATTACTGAATATTATGAAGGTATGATTTTTGCAATAAAAGTAGGAAAAGGTGTACTATGTATCAGTACTGATCGGAATGTTCAAATTGGATTCATTAGAGCTATTATGAAAAAATATGCTCCCGCAATATCTACTATTTTAAATCGATATTTGCAGGTAGATCAAGGAGAAATAAGTAAAGAAGTTAAAGAATTATTTAGATCGGATACAATTGGATTGTTATAATTCTCTTTTTATTTTTTAGACGCATAGATTTAGCCTAAAAACACTAACTCTATTTTCTCATTTTAAGGTATTACCTTTAAATCAAAAATGTTCTCTATGCAAGGCAATAATCTCTATGCGCGAATGGGACATAATCATATCTGCATGTTGGATACTGCCCTAATCTTCATCGCATTGGTACTTACCTTTGCTAAGTTAAGAGCCCATGTATTTGCAGTTAAATATTATTGATTATTTTTACTCTGGATGTCTGCAGTTCTTTGCACACATAATCATTAGCAGAACGCTTCAATGTGCCCTCGAATATGCAATTATTCCGTCATTGATGTCCCAAGATATTAATAGTTTAATTTAATTATAAAGATTTTTATTTCTAGGAAAAAGGAAAAGGTTCTTTTTTGTTTACTCCTTTAATCTTATCCTCTATTCTGGTTATCAAGCGGGTTAAACAATTAATAAGTATTTTCTTTATTTGCTCAAAAGTAAGGTCTATCTCAATATCGTTATCATCTCGAAAATCATCAAATTTATAGAAGGCTTTATAAACATTATCAGTATTTAAAATTCTGTATGAAGCATCAACCAAAAACGCATAAAACTGTTCACTTTCATATTCTTTTTTCATTAAAAGAGAGAGCATTACAAATTCTTTCTTTCCACGTGCCCACTGAGAAGGAATTTGAAAGTGAAGATTTATTATTTTCTTTCTTTTTGTGATTAGAACAATTTCGAAAAAGGTTTCGTTGATTTCAAGGTCAAAAAATTTAATTAGAGAGCTGATGATATCTTCTTCTAGCTCAACTTCGGGATAAGATAGATATACGCTTGGTCCCTTAATTTGATGGAAAAAAGTAAGAACTAAATGCATATAAAAAAGGCTTGAAGTTTAATAATTTATATTTTAGTTTTATTTAAAGTTATTTTATTAGAAAAAGATTAACTTGAATCCGGATTCAAATCTTTGTTGCTAAGGAAAATAGAAGATTTTTAGAATCTGGTAATTTATTAAGATTAGGATCAATTTATTAATTTAAAAATTCATTTTTTTATTGATAAATAGACTCAACCCAGTTTTCTAAATCTAAATATAATCTCTTTAAATTGTCAGTCTGTTCTTCAGTTGCGTCCCAATAATCTCTATCATCTGCTTGCAGCATATTTTTAATGATATCCATCATTGCGAATCTGTTATTTTCGATAAGTGCTTCTCGAATTTCATCGTTTTCTACATATTGTTGATAGCTTTTATCCCAAATCCAATTATCTACATCATGAGTTGTTGCTGCAAGTCCTAAAACATTCTCAAAACGTTCAGCAACTTTTTGGCCTCCATGATATTTATGTTTCAACATGGATTTTATCCATTGAGGGTTCAAGTTGCGTGTAATTGTTCCCTCTTTTATACTGTCTTCCAGACGATCTACTTGAATATTCTTTCTTGAAGTATCAGCAATATATACATTTGCTTTTTTACCGCTAAGTTGTTCATGTGTTCTAGCTAAACCTCCCGTAAATTCATAGTAATGATCTAAATCTGTAATATGGTATTCACTTGAATCTCTAATCTGACTCATTAAATTAACCTTACCCACTGTTTGAGTGAAAGTTTTCGGGCTTTTTTTAACTTTTTGATTTTTCATATATGCAAAACACATATTATTAATATAATCATCAACTAATTCTTTTTCTTCATTCCATTTTCCAGCAGAGATAATATCAGTAAGATTTGTATTGTATTTACCAGGAGGCGGACCAAAAACTCTTGCAATGGGCGCTTCAACTCTTTGATTTTTGAGTTCTATATAGGTTTTTCTGATAAAATTTTTGTTAAAAGGCTCATCTAATTCTGCTACTGCTTCAATTGCACGATTAATTAAATCTAATAAATAAGGGAAAGTGTCTCTAAATATTCCGCAGATTGTAGTAAGAACATTAATTCTAGGATGAGTCATCTCTTCTAAAGGGATGATTTCAAATTCAGTTGTCCAAATAGATTTATTTTTTACAGCCCTTACTCCTAGATAATTAAAAATTTGTCCTATTGTTTCTCCACCAGTCTTCATTGTTTCAAAAGCCCATAAAACTACACTAACCGTTTCAGGATATGTACCATTTTCTTTATAATATCTTTTTAATAAATTTTCTGCGATTTCTGATCCTCTTTTATAAGCGGTACTATTAGGGATTAATCTGGGATCAAAACCATAAGAATTTCTACCTGTTGGAAAAATATGAGGAGATCTGATAGGATCTCCACCCAACCCTGGCTGAATATACCCTCCTTCTAATGCATGAATTAAATTATCCATTTCCATTGAATTATCCATCCTATTTACCAAATCAATTATCCATTTAACAAAATAGTTAATTTCTTGATCACTAATATGGTTGAATAATTCAATTGATTTAGAGATTTTTGTAATATCAATATTATTTGTATTCAGAGCAGAGTTAATTTGATTTAGTATTTGATCTATAAAAATATCAAGTTTTTCTGCCTTCTCTTTTTCATTTTCGAATAATTTTGAAAGAAATATGTCGATTTCATCTGGTTTTTCTACAGAATGTAATATTATCATTTTAATAATATCTTTTTTCTCTTGTAGGTCATATTTTTTACCCAATATATGAAGACCCATAGGTATTATGGATGTTTTATAACGATACAATACATCCTCTAATTCAGAGAAGTTATTATATTTTAATTCTAACTTTTTTGCTAAATCTTTTATTTCTTTTTCTAAGTCTTCAATTCTTTCAGATTTCATACCATTTGAAGGATTTTGAATATTAAAATTGAATTCAGATAAATATTCTTTTAGTAATATTTCTAAATATTCTATTTCTTCATATAAATCACAATTTTTAAAAGATGGGCCAGCATGATTGATGATCAATGCATTAGCTCTCCTTTTTGCTATTGCAGATTCACTTGTATTAGTAATATGGTAGTAATAGAGATTTGGAATATCTCCCAATAAATTAATTGGAAAATCGCTAATACCTCCTGCGCACTCCTTACCTGGCAAAAATTCTTCAGTTCCATGGGTTCCAATATTAATAATAGCATCTACATTAAGTATTCTTTCAAGATATCTATAAAATGCTATATATTGATGATGTGGTGGCAAATTTTTATTATGGTATTCAGTAGAATCCCCCGAAACTGTACTTCGAGAGGGTTGTAAGCATAAATATAGATTATTTAATTTAATGATTGGTAGTTGTATGCTTGAATTCTGGGTCATTATTTTACCAACCGGAGTGTCCCAGTATTCATAAATTTCTTGTTTTAATTCTTCTGGTAAATCGGAAATCAACTTTAAATAATCCTCTTTATTTAAAATTACTCCTTTAAAATTTGAAATCGCTACATGTTTTGCTTTATTAATTGATCCTCCTTCAATAAAAATATCAGCAAGGTTTTTATCTTCAGGGATATTTTTTACATTGTAACCCTCGTTAACGAGTTTATTAATTAGATTGCGAACAGATTCACATACATCTAAATATGCTGCGTTTCCAATTTTATCTTCACCAGGAGGATAATTATAAATGATTAAAGCAATTTTTTTCTCTGAATTTAATTTTTGTCTTAAATTTAACCATTTTCTAATTCGATTACAGACTAAAAAGATATTTTCACTTATAGGTGTAACTTCAAGTACATCAGAATGAATTTGTTCAGAATATCCTAAATTTTTGATACATCCAACAGTATTCATTTCAAACCTTCCATCTAGTTCAGGCATCACAACAGCAATTATTTGATTAATAGGAATAATTCCTTCTTTGGATTTAATGTATTCTTCAAAAGGCATATCAAATTGAATAATGGGGTTGAAGTGAGGGACATTCATTTCTTTGAACAGATCTAAAGTAATAGATCCATCCCCCCCAAAAGGTCCCCCATTCAATTGGAAATATTGAAGATTTATAACACCACTAACTATACTCTTACCATCTTTGAAGAAAAACTTTTTATGAGCTTCTAAGTTCGTTAAGACGTCAGAAAAAACAGGGATAATATTAAAGTCTGTTAGGTTCTGAATAAATTCTTCTACAATAGGCAATGATTGTTCAAAATATAATCCTCCATAAAAAAATAAACCTATTGTTTGTTTTTGTACATTAAGGGGTTTAACTCTTAAATAATCTTCTAAATCATCAAAGTATCGATTTAAATTAATATCATAAATCCCAAATGATGGAATTTTAATCGGATTCTGGACTTCTATATTCTTATATCCTAAGTAATGTTTAAGCAAAAATAAGATCATATTTTTATGGTTTTCTGCTAAACCTGCCAAGCCATATACCCAGTAATCCATCATCAGAACCCAATATCTTGCGTGTCTTAATACTTTAATAGGAAAAAATCGACCAAGATTTTTAATAAAGGAACTCATTCTTTTACCAAATCTTACAGCATTGGTCAAATCAGGGATTTCATCGGTTCCGTATCCCTTTTGTTCGGGTGAAGGTATCTTTCGTGCTAAAAATGATCCCATTTTAGTTAATCTTCGGATTTCACTGTTTCCTCCTACTAAAGATATAATAATTTTCGAATTAAATAGTTCAGGATCTTCATTTTCCATTTTATTATACGTTTCGACTATTATCTCTGCAGTTAAACAATTTCCTCTTAAATCAATAAGTAATATATCAGAATCATAAATCTCTTTAATAAAATCCTCTTTATTCGTTTTCTCAGATTCAATATCATTCAAGAAGTATATTTTAAATTCAAATACTTTTCCCATTTCTTTGTAAATTTCTGAGATTGCCTCTGTTAGCCATCTAGCAAATACAGTAGCAGAAACAAGTGTTATTTTTGGAATCTTCTTATCAATCATTTTAAAGTAACAAAAAATGTTTTAATCCTTATCTTCACAAATTCCCTCTAAAGATAAAACTCGGTTTAGATTGACTTCATTTAGATTATCGATATGGTAATAAGCTGCATTTGATACTTCTGATAGTTTTTTACTAATTTCTAATTTGATTTCTGAACTTTCAGTATCAATAATGATCATATTAATTTCATTTTTAGCGATATATTTACCAGCTTTAATAATATCTTCAACTGCATCATTGAAATATACATTACCTCTTGCATCTGTCAGAAGAACAATTAAGGGGATATATCCAGTCTTCTTACGAATCTCTTCGAGGGCAATTTCAACTGATTTCATTAGTCCTGAGACTAATGGAGTAGTCCCTCCTGTTGGAATATCTTTCAATAACTTATATGCTAAATCAGTACTCCTTGTTGGCGGCAATATCACCTCTGCTTTATCTTTTCTAAAAACTACAAGAGATACTTTATCTCTATAAATATAATTACTTTGAAGAAGGGAAAAAATTGCACCTTTGACAATTTTCATTCGTTCATTAACGCCCATAGAGCCAGAAGCATCAACACAAAAAATAACTAAATAACTTGATTTTCCCCTTCTTTTTTTTAAATGAATATGATCTTCCTTAATGAGGATACTCTTCCCATTTTTGATTAATTCTTGATTTTCAGAATCTAAGGCAGCCTTATTTATGGTTTCATTAATAGCAATACTATTAGAATAAGAAAAATTGAACTTTTTAGGCTTAATACCCCCTATATATTTACCTTTTGAATCGTTAGTGGGATGTGCCACTCTTTGACCAGACACATTTAACCTTTTCCTGTATTTTTTCTCTTTAATTAAATCTTCTGTTTTAACTGAATCATCTATCCCAAAAACCTCTTCTTGAGTATTAAAAATTTGATTATTCTCAAGATTTTCTTCGATAGTTTTTTCATTTTCAGGTTCGTTGGAATTATCTTTTTTATTAAAAAAACTTTCAATATCCTGTTCATCTAAGGAATAATCTTCAAAAGGTAATTTTTTTAGTCTATGATTTAAAGCAAGTTTAGCAGCAATTTTTATATCTTCTTCAGTTACTTCATTTCTTCCTTCAAATGCGGCTAAAGTTTTAGCTGTGCGAGTGATTGTTATATCTGCTCTGTGGCCATCTGTTTCAAATTCAATACAGATTTTGGCAATTGTTTTTAAGAATTCCTCTGAAATAGTCACTTGGTTTAAGAGATCTTTAGCATTAATAATCTTACATCTTAAGTTATTTTGTTCTTTTTCAAATTTTTTAAAGAACAAATGAGGATTGTTTTGAAATTCCTCAACATTTTTAATAATCTGTACCCTTTTCTCAACATCTTTAATTCTTTCAACGCCAATACTCAATCCAAATCGATCAAGGAGTTGGGGTCTTAAATTTCCCTCTTCGGGATTCATTGTTCCAACTAAAATAAAACAAGAAGGATGATGAAAACTAATTCCCTCACGTTCAATTATGTTTAATCCCATAGCAGCACTATCTAACAAAATATCTGCAACGTTATCTGCCAAAAGATTAACCTCATCAATATAAAGAATGTTTCTGTGAGCTTCAGCTAAAATTCCAGGTTCTAAAAATTTCAATCCTTCCTTTAATGCTCTTTTAATATCAATTGTACCAACTACTCTATCTTCAGTTGCATTTATAGGAAGAGTAACAACCCTCATTTTTTTAGTATCGATGTCATTCTCATTAATTTGATTGTTTTGATATCTTTCTTGACAAGAATGACACATTTCTTTTAGATCTGAGGGATTACAATTGAATGAACATGATTTAATATATTGTATTTCAGGTAAAATTTCGGCCAAAGCTCTGACAGCAGTTGATTTAGCAGTTCCTTTCATTCCACGAATTAATACACCTCCAATTTTTGGATTTACTGCATTTAATATCAGAGCTAGTTTCATTAAATCTTGGCCTATTATAGCTGTAAAGGGATAGACAATTTTATGAGTCATCTTAGTTAATAACTCGATTATTTTTTAATTTCATACTAAATTATAATTTTTTCATATCAAGTAAGTTTTTAAAAAATTTAAGAATTTCTTTTTTAAATAATATGAAATTTAGTGTAATTATTTTTAAGATAAACATAGAGATCAATTTTTCAAACCAGATATGGAATAATAGATTCAAAATTTGTTTTGCACTTAAATTTTAAGCTATTAAACTAAATTCTGGTTTTATATTTATCCATTATAAAAAAAGTATCAAATAAAGAGAAATAAATATAAATATTTTAAATTTATTAAAGTAAATTTTACCACTCTTTTTATTTATTCCCGAATTTTTTGAATAATTGTATCCCAATAATTACAATTACTACGCTAATTATTGAGATAAAAGCAAGATCGACTAAGATATTTATATTAGTTAATGGGTCACCAGCAAAGATTGAAGTTAAAGCATCAGTCACATAATAACTTGGAAGAAACATAGCTATAGCTCGAGTATTTGAAGTAATTGGTATAAAGGTTCCAAAAAACATCTGAGGAAGAATAAATATAAATGATATCCCTGTGGCTATTCCAGAAGTCTTTGAAATAGTTGCTGTTATAAGCCCTAATCCAACAGAACTTAAAGAAAATAAAGCTATGATAAGAAATGCCAATATAATTCCACTAAAATCACCATGATGCTCAAAACCCATTAAAAGAGATAATAAAAAGACTATTATAACTTGTATAATGGCTATTATCATATTAGAGATTATATTACTTCCCATGAATTCACCCGAAGTCATTGGTGTTGTATTCATCCTTTTTAAGAGTCCTTCTTCTCGTTCGTCAGCAAAAGATTGAGCTACAGTCATTATTATAAAAATACAAGCATATGCAAATAGACCAGGAACCATAGAGTCAAAAGACATACCAAGTTCAGGATCTCCAAAAGAGAATCCAAATATTAATGTAAGAACCGCGGGAAATAATAACATTAAAAACAAATAAGCAGGTTCTCTAACAACCTTTTTAAGTTCCATTTTTGTTAAAGCTAAAACTCTTTGTATTTTCATCTTATATCCCCTCCACGATTCTTCTACCTGTTATTTTCATAAACACTTTTTCCAAATTTACAGCCTCGTATTTTTCCATTAATTCTTTAGGTGAACCAAGTTCTATCAATTTACCATAATCAATAATAGCTACTTTATCACAAAGTGCTTCAGCTTCTTCGATATAGTGAGTGGTTAATATAATTGTCTTATCTTCGTTTTTGAGAGATCCAATATATTCCCATGTCGATCGACGAGCTCGGGGATCCATCCCTACTGTTGGTTCGTCAAGAAATGCTATTTTTGGATTATTAATTAATGCTATTATCAGATTTAAGCGTCTAACCATCCCCCCACTATAACCTTTTGTCTTTCGTTTACTAGCTTCTAATAAATCTAATGTTTCTAACAGTTTGCTTGTTCGGTTTTTTAGTACTTCCTTAGCGATTAAGTGCAGATTACCAAAAAGCTCTATATTTTCTTTACCAGTAAGAAATTTAAAAGTTGCTGGTTCTTGTGGACACACACCTATTATTTGTTTAATACTATTCAAGTTTTTTGTTATATCATAACCTCCTACAGCTCCAGTTCCTTCTGTCGGTTTTAATAACCCTGTTAACATATTTATTGTTGTAGTTTTACCTGCGCCATTTGGTCCTAAAAACCCAAATAGTTCACCATATTTAACTTTAAATGAAATTCCATCTACAGCTTTGACGGTTTCAAATTTTCCTTTGAAATATTTCTTTAATTCTTTTACTTCTATAGCATAACTACTATCAGGTTCGAAAATATCTTCAGTTCTCATGGGATTAGTTTTCTTAGATTTTAACCCCACTTATATAGTCACATCCATTTTTATTTTTAATTATAAGATTATTTTAAATATAAGATTTTAATTCTTATAAATTTAAAAATAATTAAGATTAAGCTTAAGCAAATTATGAATATAATATTTTTCATTAAATCGGCTACAGTTAATATTGATCACTACACAATTAAGGATATTCCCGGATCTTCTGGTCGATTAGATGTGATTTCAAGATGCATTCTTTCAGCAATATTAGATCAGAATGCTTTCGAAAAAAATATTCAGATATGGATATTTTTAGATAACTATGGGACATTTATTTTTGAACCAGAGTTATTTAATTATAAGAATTTTCCTAAGAATGAAATACTTCTAACAGATTATTTTGTTGATTTCCTCCAAAAAAATTCCGAAAAAAAAAATCTAGATTCTAATCCTTTGAGTTTAATAAAAAAATCTGAAAAGAGAATAATGGATGCTATAAAATACTTTAGAAATTTGAAATATGCTTTATATATTTTAGATGAAAAAGGAGAAAATTTTTTCAAATTGAGAAGTAAGATGCAAGAAAGAGAAAATATTATTTTCATAGTAGGAAGTCAAGGGGGTGAGTTTATTGATTCTAAGGAATTATTAGCATTAAAGCTTCCAAAAATCAGCATAGGAACCCAATCATATTTAGCTTCCTCCGTTATTCGGTTGTTAAAATTATACCTAATAGCATTATAATAAATTTTTTATTATAAAGTTCTTTTAAAATTATAATCACATTATTAAGGCTTTGAATTCAATTTGAGCGATCTCGAAAATCTGAATAAAAAAAGAGTAAATCAAAAACAACTCCTTAGTAAATTTATAGATCGCCCTATAACTTTTTTAATTAAACATAAATTTTCTCCTAATATTCTCTCATTGATAGGGTTTTTATTATCATTAGGAGCAACTTTTCTAATAGCTTTAAACTTTATTCATAATTTATTTTGGTTTGCTTGGCTTGTACCCTTCCTAATTTTCTGGGCGGGGGCATTTGACGTTTTTGATGGTGCTGTAGCAAGAAAAACTGGCAAAATGACTAAAACAGGTGCATTTCTTGACTCAAATTTGGATAGATTATCAGATGCCCTATTGATTCTCGGATTAGTTTATGGAGGTTTTGTTAATTTTTTGTTAGGTTATTTGATAATGTTTTTAATTATAATGATTTCATATATTCGAGCTAGAGCTGAAAATGAGGGTATTGATATGAGAGGTGTTGGTTTCATGGAGCGGGCTGAAAGAATAATATTAATTATGGTTGCTCTAAGCGTTGAAACATGGATATATCATTTTTCAGCACTTATTATTGGAACACCCTGGATTGTATTTAACCCCATCATATCATCAACACCAGTTACTTGGTTTTTTTTATTTTTCATCTTGGGTTTTATAATTCTATTGATTATAACTATTGTTCAGCGTTTAATATATACATTCAAGTCTTTAAGTAAAGCAGAAACCCAAAAAAGCTAATTCCAATTAATGAAGTCAAGTATTTTTAGAAATTTATTGATTCTCTTAATAATCTAAATGAAAGAATAAATTTTTTAAGTTTTGTCCAATTCAATTTCTTTAGAAATTATATAATTAATAAACAAAAATTAAAACTAGCTGATCTTTATTCCGAAAAAAAGAAAAAGTGGCGGTAAAAGTGGTTCTAGAAAAGGTCAATATAATAAAGTTCAATGTAGTAAATGTGGTCGCTTTGTCGCCCGAAGTAAAGCGAAAGCCGTAACAAGGAGAGTTTCTTTAGTTGATGGAAGGATGTATGCTGAATTGAAAAAAGCAGGTACAATAATTCAGGCTCCAACTAAGACCAAATATTACTGTATAAGCTGTGCGATTCATTCTCATCAAATAAGTCAAAGAGATAAAAGTTTAAGGAGAGAATAAAACATCATAAATTTAATTGTTTAAAAAAGGAAGGAAGAGTATATTCAATTAAAACCTGATCCTTAGCTGTTATTTCAATAATAGCCCGTATTAGGTAACTTTCTCTTAAATTTTCGTCTGGTTTATAAATCTTTACTTTAGCTGTTGGCTTTATTTTTAAAGAATAATTTTCTGCTATTCCAGAAACATTTTCACTTGTTTTTAATCTAATCCCTAGTAAACCTAATTCATAATGAGAAACGATGAAAAAAATTACATCTTCTTTTTGCTTATTTTTTTCAAAATATACAACTTCTAAGTAATCTTCTTTAAGTTCTTTTGGAAGTTTAAAGTAAGGTATTATCTTATTCTTTCCTGAGATGTATTCAAAAGGGGTATAAAAAAGCATATTAAAGCTAGATATCTTTTTTATTTGTTCATTATATTTTTCTACATCCTTAACGGCATAAGCTTTATCTAATAAAAGATCCAATTTATCAATCATATATTCTGTGCTATAACCTTCTAGTACGGTTGCTATATAAGCTCTTTTTAATTTCCCTATCAAAATCTCACTTTTAAATCCTAATTTATAGTCAATAGATATCTCTAAAGCTTGATTATATAAATTAGCAGCGATTTGAGAATGCCCCATTGCCAAGAAATAATCACCAAGCTCACTAAACACAATAATTGCATCTAGGAAATTTTCATCTAAATCCATAGTTGATATTTCCTCCATTATCGTAATTGCTGCTTTCTTATCTTCACCTTGTATATAAAGAGCTATAGCTTTACCTATTAAGCATTTTAATTTTAACATACTATCTTCATATATATCAGCTAACTCCTCTGTAAAATTATATTGCCTTATAGCATTTTCGTACAATCCATGAAAAAGAAGGATTAATGCTTTTACGTAATTTAGAGTTAAACAAGTTTTATAATTATAAATAATTGTTGAAAAAAGAGCTGCTCTTTCAAGTGAATCAATTGCATCATTTACTCTACCAAGAGAAACTAATAAAAATGCTCGTAAAAATTCCATTTTACTTATTTCAGAGCATATTAATTGTTCAACAATTTTATAATCCTTTAAATCAGTTAATTGCCCTGAGGCTACTTGAAGTAAAGAGACCAAAAATCCATTACCTTTTTTTAAGGATTTAACTGCTTCTTTTGGTACACTTTTAATTATTGCTTCACGAGCTCGAATTACATACTCTCGTGATATTTTCAAGTTTTCAAGAAATTTCAAAATACCTACTACCTTCTCTTCTTCGCTCTGAGGAAGATCCTGATTAGCAATATATTTCTCAGCAATTTTAATCTCTTCAGCATATTTTGAAGTTCCTACTTCAAACTTTACACCCACATCTGGATTTTCTAATTCAATATCGCTAGATATAACTGAATCCTCCGTAACAGCCACAGCTCTCTCAATTATCCAAGTTATTTTTTGTTCAGCAGGATAAATCTTAGAACGCTCAATCATATAAGATAAAGTATAGTTTAAGCTTCGTTTCCAAATATCTTTGAAATAAGTTCTCATTTGGGAGTTGTTTGTTGATTTCTGTAATTTTAGAAGAAAGCTAGAAAGAGATAAAATATTGATTTTACCTTTATAGAGAAAACCTGCGTTTTTTACTAATTTAAAATCGTCAGTAACAAGATGAACTGGTAGTGACTCATCTTCAGTTAATAGTCTCTTTCCAATATAAATTAATGAGAGATCAGGATCTTGAGCAGGAAATTTAATGTTATATTGACTAAGATCATCTTTAACAGCATCAACTTCAACATTAGATACTTTTTTTACATTTATGATGGTCTTTAACTTCTCTTTGTACGTTGGTGGTGCTCTAATCTCATCAAATACAACTTCAGAGATATAGTACTCGTACTTTAAATCTTCTCCAGCTTTTTCTAAATTTTTTAATATACTTCGCGCTTTTATTCGCAACATGCAAATAAAGAAATTTGCGTCAAATACAATCCTTTCTTTTTTAGTAGACATTAATTTATATTAATATTTTCAGTACTTTAGAAAAGTCTTATTTAAATAAATATTAAATCGGAAGATATTATAATATTTTTATTTTAATATTATCCGATGAAAAAACAAATATTTGTTTAGAACAAACTAATTTTAAAAGTTTTATTATTTAAGAAAACTTAGATATTTTTTTTTCTTTAATAAGTGTATATGTTAGTGATATAGTCTAAAAGAGTGAGTAACTCATTAAAATAATAGGTATTGTAGGATATTCTGGTTCAGGTAAAACAAATTTTATAGTAAAAGCAATAAAACTACTTAAAGAATACTTAAATTATAATGTTGCAGTTATTAAAAATGTAAAAGATCACCAAGTTGATAAGGAAGGAAAAGATTCTTATAAATTTACTGAAGCTGGAGCAACTTATTCGGTCATTGAAAATGAGAATAGAGAGATCGCTGTATTTTCAAAATTTAGTGATAAATTTATAGATGAGACTATAAATTGGCTTCAAAATGGGCCTTACAAAATAGATATATGTTTAACTGAAGGATTTAGGAATCTAAACAATCCAACTGTTCTATGTATCAAAAAATTTGAGGAGATTGATGAGCAATTAACTGGAAATATAAAAATGATTTCTGGAATAATTTGTTTATCAAACCTCAAGTTAGAACGCTTTTCAAATACACCAATAATTGATATAGAAAAAGATTTTCAGAAATTTTTAAAAATTTTTAATATTGAATAATAAAATTAGCTTATATTTAAAACTTAAATTGTTTCCAAAAAGGAGCAAGTTGTTGACAGATAACTTTAAAATCCTTTATGGTTTCTTTATCTTCAATATCTGAAAGGAAAAATTCACTTAATTTCTCATAAACTTCAATTTCATTTGATGGGTCTCTCACAGATCTATGTATATTCGATATTAGATTATGCAAAGGTATAATAATCTCATAAATTATCCATTCCTCGAAAAAAGGCTGATCAGAGAATGATTGAATATTATAAGTAAGCATAATTTGAATTAATTCTTCATCAGTATAGAAATGCGTATCAGGGATTTTAACATCAAATCTCTTTAACTCCTCTTTAAAATATTCTTTATTTAAACTGATTATGTAATCTGGCCAAACATCATCAGAATAGTTAATATCTTGAAAAACATATAGTTCTAAAACTCGTAAGGCTATATTTTTACCAATATATCGACCTCGAGGGTCAATGAAATTTACAGATGCTTCATCTGGTGTATTTCTAAGGAAGATCTTATCAATTAGTACGTAAAGCATCCTACATATGTGGTCTACAATAATATTAAAAGTAAAAGGAGTATTATTAGAATTTTCGGAAAGAAGAATATTTTCTTGATCGATTTCGTTAGCAAAATTTGAATTAAAACTTTTTAAGAATGTTTTGAAAAAACCATAATTTAATTGCGAAATGTTTTTTTTAAAGACTTTTTGGAAGAAAATATTAATGTTCTCAATATTAGATAAAGCAGAAATAAATTTCAGAAAATTGTTTATTTCATTAATGAAATTAGCTCCAATTACATCATCTACGTTCTTATTATGTTGATCTAACGTAGTTTTAAAAATTTTTGGTAAGAAAAGTAAATCACTTACTTCTAGTGCTTCAAGGCCACTCCCAAAATAGTATTTCATATATAATAAGAATAGATTTAACTGTGATTTTGGAGATGGTAAGTTGTTTGCTTGAAATGTAGAGTATAACGTGGATTTTCTATCAAGAAAATTAAAAAAATTAATTAATGAATTCTTTTTCTCAATGCCATAATCTAAATTTGAAAGGAACTCTTTTCTAATAGTCTCTACTTTAGGAAATAAAGAATCTTCTACACGTGAGCCTACAAAATTAAAGAAATCCAATAAAGGTGAAAAACTTTGTAATAAATTACACTTTTTGTAAAAATAATATAATAAATCAACTAATTTTTCTTTAGCATACGAATATTCTTCTATAGCTGTTTGATATAGTTTTTCTCTTCCCTCTAGTAATTTATTATAAAAATCTTCTGGAATTCCTTTGAAATGTCTGAGAAAATAATACAGAACCATATTATAGTAGCTATAGAAAATTTCATCCTTACTATCCTTTATAATTATCATAAATTTCAATGTATTGTTGTTTTCTTCTTCTCTAACTATAACTCCATCAAGCAATATAAATAATTTTTCTTGAATTGTTTTCCTAATTATCATACCTAAGAGTTTAATTAGAAAATAAAGATATCCCGTAGTAAATGAAAAGCCATAGAATATTCCTCCTTTTAAATCTTTAGAAGTGTTATCAAAATGAGTTTCTTCTTCATGAGTTAAAAAATAATTATATTCTAAAAATAATATTTTATCAGATATCTTTTCTTTAATAACTAGTTTCAATGATTTTTTATCAAATCCAAAAAATTTATAGATAAAAAATTTAAAAAAATCGTGAAAATTATTATAGAAGAAGGTTGTAAAAGTTTTTTTTATAATCCTTTCTTCATTTTTACGATTAAAATCATCCCACTTTGATTTGATGGTTTTCTTAAATTCTTCATACTCTTCTTTTTTTTTATTTAAAATATCAGAAAAAATGTTAGTTTCTAATTTAAGGTTAAATTCTTTTCCATTGACTTGTACTTTCAAGAAATCTAAGATTTCAGGTAATTCTATGTTAACCAACTTTAACCAATTATTTGATTAGAAAAATTATATTCAAATTTAAACAACCCTTAATTCTTAGGATTATTTATATTATAAATAAAATTTAAAAAATAAAAATATTGGTCAACTAAAAAGGACAATTTTATAGAATAAATTTAATTTGAGATTTATTTAGAAAATTTTTGTAATTTCGTCAGTTTCTGAGTATTTAAGCAAACTTTTTTTACCATTTGATTTCTTAACTTTCAAACCTTTATCTTTAGAAACAAAAGTACCAATTTGCTCTGAAACTATTTTATTTTTTCTTAATAGATCAATTACATTAGATGAATCTTTTTGATTCACAGCAATTAATAATGATCCAGAGGATATAGTATTGTATGGATTAAGATCAAAAATTTTACTTAAAATTTTTGGTTCTGGTAAAATAATTATTTTCTTTTCTTCAATGTAAGCTCCTGTATTTGAAGCAATGGTCATTTCAGCTATAGCAGTATAAATTCCGCCTTCGGTGGGATCGTGCATGGCTTTTATTTTAAAGTGTTTATTTGCTAATAACGCTTCCTTATAAACACTGATACCCGGTTTATAAAGATAATTTTTACATCTTTCTATAAAGCTAAGATCATAATTATGTTTTAGTAATTCATTTTGTTTCTCTCTCCCAATAATACAGGTCCCTTCAATAAATATACCTTTGGTTAAAATAAGTGCGTCTCCTGGTTCAGCACCAGAAGTAAGCACTAGCTTTTCTTTCTTAACTTCTCCTAATAATGAACCAATTATTAAAGGTCGATCCAGATTTGGAGTAATCTCTGTATGTCCTCCAATAACAGTGATTCTCATAGATTTACAAGTGTTATGGATATCTGTGAATATACCTTCAACTAATTCTTCTGTTGTGTTTTCTTCAGGCAATAATATTGTAGATTGAAACCATTTAGGTTTAGCTCCTGTACAAACTAGATCATTTACATTAATATTTACTATATAATAACCAATTTGGTCTGTCGCAAATGTAATAGGATCTGTTTTCACAACTAGATAATTTTCACCAGGAATATCAATCACAGCAGCATCTTCTCCAATTTTAGAGCCCATAATTACTCTATTATCTTGAATTTCTAGATTTGAAAGTAAGTCTGCTAAATATTTATGTTTAAATTTCCCAAGAGTAAAATGCTCCTTGTTTCTCATAGCATTCTCAATATAATAACAGAAGAAAACTATTTAAATTTGAAAGGTTGACAAAATTAATATATTTTAAAATAAAGAATAATTTCAATTCTAATTACCCTAAAATTTAAAAAGTTAATTATTTATATATCAAATAAAATCGAATCTTACATTTTCATAATAAAATAAACAAATTAGGGAACTTGAGTAAAATGGGGTTTGGTAAAGCCTTTTTGCTAAGCTTGGTAGCTTTTGTTGGATTAAATTTTATATTTACTATTTTATATTATTTACTCTCTCCAGTAGGGTTTGATGATCTTTTGTCTTCCATTAAAGCAGCTCCTTTAATGATTTTATATTACTTATTTGGTTCTATTGTGAGTATTCCGTTTAATAATTTAAATTGGCTGGTAATAGATCCTTTATTAAATAATAATATGGATAATTTACTTTTAGGACTCGGATATCTAATAGCACCTTTGGTAGCTGCTATTCTAGCTGGAAACTTTGGAGAATCAAAATTGCAATGTTTCAGTGGTTGGCTTTTAACTGCCATTATTAGTAGTGTAGTAGTAATACTTGGGGCATTATTAAGTCTAACATTTCAAGATACGTTAGATACAACATTTGGATGGGCGTCATTTCAAGAAATTGTAGCTAATATTACATTAAGTTGTCTAATAAATATAGTCTTTTACAGCTTTTTCGCGTTAATGATATTCAAAACTGAATATTATTAGAATGGTACTTAAATTTTAAAAACATATTATTTTTTTTACTTACTTTTAAAATGAAAAATAGAAATTAGATAATTTCAGCATTATATATTTCTCAATAGGTTTACAGAAAGGCTTACACCTAATCTATATTGATTGGATAAAGAGATTAACCAGGACTATTATGCTGTTTAGATTTTTAATGAATAAATAAAAAGAGTTATCCTCCAACTATAAAAGTTGGAGGAATAAATCTAGTCTTGCCTAACTCTGGATATTTTTTCCCTCATCCATGCAAACTTTAAAAAGTATCTAATGTTATTTTAAATATGTAGTTTTTCCTTATTATTTTGAGCTAATTAAGAAAAGAAAATAAGGAGTATCACTTATAAATATTTTCCTCATCGGTGAGATCAAAGAGTAGGAGCGTTCTTCTCTGATTGATAATTTTTAAATAACACAAAATTTCGATTTCGTGGATCACTGACATGAAAGTCAATTGAGGAAAACACTAGTAAAAATCTGATATAGTAAACCAAGTTGCCGATTTACTTAGGGTAAAATTTTACCTAAAGAATCTTTAAAATATGATATCAAAAAGGGAAGTGGATATAGTTTTACATTATTTTAAAACGAGATTTAATTCAGACTAAATTAAGAGTATCGATTTGAATGCTTTATTAGTATACATATGTAATTAACTAAGTTTGTAATTATGAAGATTTTGATCCAAATTACATTAGGATTTTTATACTTAAATTTAGAACCATGAGTAAGAAGAGATGCAAAATTTAAAATCGTACCTTGGATTTCGCCTTTAACTGTCTTGTTCTCTCAAAATTTTGAATTTTGTTTTCCTTCTTATCTCTTTCTTTAAAATATTAGTTTAATGGATCTATATATTATCTAATAAAAATAAAAGAAATAATCATTTTATTCTATATTTTTTCACTTAAGAGTAAATCGCTTTATGGGATTTCAAAAATTTAGAATATTGACAAATAAATGCCATACTCCGAGCAGCATCTCTTAATGATAAGAAATATAAAGCTCTTTTTTTATGCAATATTTTTTTTGCTGAATCAAACCTTTTTGCTAGGATCCCGTCATCAGCCATAGTTGGTAGACAGAGAGCAAGTGGTTTTGAGGTAAGATCACGGATTTCGAGTATTCTCTTAAAAGCATGGCGATATATATGATCTGGCCATAAAGATGTGATAATGATATCAATTTTGGGATCTTTAGCCACAACCTTAATACATTTTGTAAAAATATCCAATATGAAGCCTGAAGCACCAAGATCAACGGGATTTTTAATGTTAACATTTACATCTGGAAGAATATCTGCAATTTTGGATTGAGATTCTAATGTTAATATTGGAACTTTAAAGTTTTGATTAGCAAACAAATCGGTCAAATTAACAGACGCTCCTCCGCCAGGAGTTATAATTCCAATATTATCCCCTCTGGGAAGATAATTAGGATAAATTAATTCAAAAGTTTTAATTGCATTCCAAAATTGTTCATTATCTTTTACTAAAACTGTCCCAGTTTGCTTAACCATAGCTTCCCATAGATCTATATCAGAAACTATAGCACCGGTATGAGAAAAAGCGGCTCTTATTCCCTCTTTCGTATATCCTCCCTTCCATAATATCACAGGTTTTCTTTCTGTTGTTTTTTTAAGCTCTGAAAATAATTCTCTACCTGTTGCTGAACCAAAAGATTCTAAATATGCGGCAATCAATTTCGTTTTTTGATTATTACGAAAATATTTTATGAAATCTACACAATTCATATCAATCTGATTACCAAAACTAATACCTAAATTGAATCTAATATCCCGTTTATATCCGACATTAAATAATTGAGTTAAATGCCCTCCTGATTGTGACATGAAAGATACACCTCCATGATTTCCTCTTTGAGAAGCATATGAAAATGTCATTCCGATTTCAGCATTAAAGGGTCCCAAACAATTAGGTCCAATTATTCTTGTATTTGTATTTTTGATTATTTCCAGTAATTCTCTCTCTAATTCTTTCCCCTTAGGGTCTCTTGTTTCAGAAAATCCAGATGCAAAAATAATTACCCACTTAATAGCTTTCTTTACGCATTCTCTTAAAGCTTTTGGTATAAATTCAGTTTTTAATGAGATATAGGCTGTATCTATGGAATAAGGAACATCTAAAACAGAGGGATAACATTTCCAATCTAAGATTTTCTCATGTTTCGGATTAACGGGATAAAAAGTATCTGACCATATAGATTCTTTAAAGGAGTTCAAATATAACATTGAACCTAAAGCTGAACTTTCTGAAGCTCCAATAAAAGCTATATGTTTAGGATAAAATAAAGAATGAAGATCAGCAAAGTGATTTTGATCTTTAGCCATTAATTAATTAAATTCGAAAATTTTTTAATAATTTTCTACTACTTCACTTTTGGAATTAAATCTTGATAAGAGAGGTTGAAATTATCATAGCTTGGAAAAAACCAAATTTTTAATTCAATTTACAATTAGACTACACATACTTATTGAATATTTTCTAGAGAGTAAAAAAGAATTTTAAAAAGGTTGATAAAATGGCTAGACCAAGTCCGTTAGAAATTTATGCTCTTTTGGACAAATCAAATTGTAAAGAATGTGGATATGACACATGTATGGCATTCGCAACTGACATCCTCGAAAGAAAGATTAGAGTACAAGACTGTCCTCATTTAATGCAGGATCCTAAACAAGCAAAAAATAGAGAAAAGCTTATTATACTTATTACACCACCTCAGAAACCAGTTATTATTGGAACTGGAGATCGCGCAGTTACAGTTGGAGGAGAAGAGGTATTAATGCGGCATCAGCTTACTTATTATAATCAAACGGCAATTTTTATGGAAATTGCTGATGATGACCCCGATTTAGAAGAGACTGTCAAATATCTTACAGATCTTAAAATAGAAAGAATTGGTGATGTACTTACCCTGGATGGAATTGCTTTAAGGAATGTTTCTGGAGATGCTGATCAATTTAAATTAGCAGCTAAGAAAATTACTGAAATTTCCAATCTTCCCATAATGCTCTGTAGTATTAATGCAGATATATTATTAGCTGGTGCTGAAGAGATTAAAGATAAAAAGCCTTTATTATATGCTATTACGAAAGATACATGGGAGCAAATTGGTAAATTTGCTGTGCAGAATGGTTTATCTGTCGCAATTTTTTCTAATAATTTAGATGAATTAATGTCTTTAAGTGCTACCTTGCAAAAGTTAGGTGTTAAAGAGATAGTTTTGGATTCAGGAACCTATTATGGCTCTGGTAATCTTTCAATAACTTATGATAATATTATGCAATTAAGGACTGCTGCTATAAAGAAAGAAAATGTAAACGCTGGTTGGGCTGTAATGGGGGTTCCAGCTTCTTACTGGAGTCTAATGGATATAAGTGATGATAAAAAACTTTGGGAACATCAATATCAAGAATTAATAATGGGTGCAATGATGGAATCTATTGATACAAATCTGATTGTTTTACATACTGGTAAGAAGAAAGAAGAAATCTGGGCTCTTCTAGCATTAATGACATTACGTCAAAGTGTATTTTCAGATCCTCGAATTTATCCTGCTGTTGATCCTGGACTCTATAAGATAGGAGAACCAGAGGATATGGCTATGGCTCCAATATTTGTCACCAGTAATTATAGAATGACTAAAATCCCAGTAGAACAAGATTTGAAGGGAGCGAATTTAGATTGTTGGCTTTTGGTGGTGGATTCTGAGGGTATCGGAATAGAGAGCGCTGTTGCTGGTGGCCAATTTAATGCTGGCAGTATAGCGGAAGCAGCAAAAGAATTTGGAGCTTTTGATAAAGTTAAACATCGAATTCTTATTCTTCCTGGCATGGCTGCTCGGTTAAGTGGAGCTTTAGAAGATGAAGCTAACGCTTTTGTAGTTGTAGGACCTCGAGATAGTTCTGGTATCCCAAAATTTATGGAAACCCAATGGAAGCCAGATGAATTCATGAAAGAGTATGAATCTTGGGGAGAAGATTAAACTTTTTTTCTATTTTTTCTTATTAATTTTAATAATTTAAATATATTTAATTAATTTCTCGACGTACTTTCTCTTTTTCATCCACATTTTTAAATATTATCAAAAGATAAGTTTTTAAAATCTAAATTAGGCTTAATATTTTATCAATAGTTAATGCTTTCAATGAATCTAAAATTAGAATTTTATCCATCTTATTTTGCTTTAATTGATCTGCTGAATGATTTCCTGTGAGTACCCCGATAAAAGGGCAATCTAAATTATTAGAAAGCATTATATCTTTAGGGTGATCTCCAATCACAATAATCTTATGATCAGGATACTTTTCTACCAATATTTCTTTTAATTTTGGATCCAATTTTCCCAAAGATTTTCTTTCCTCGGTTTCTCCTAAGATATAGTCAAAAAAGTGGTCAATTTCTAAATATTTTACAACCCTTTCTGCCATTTCTTGCTTTTTAGAAGTTATAATACCTAAAGTGAATCCTTCTTTTTCGAATTCATATAGTTTGTTTTTAACACCTGATAATAATTTAGATTGATATAGCCCCTTTTTCCCATAAAATTCACGAAAAGCAGAAGCAAGTAATGAAGGATTTATTTTAGTAACTTGTGCAAACATTTCTTCTAAAGGAGTTCCAATCATTTTTTCAATTTTCTCTTTAGCAATCTCCGCTATATTAAACTTTCTAAGAGCATTATTAAATGAATTTACAATCCCTTTTCTATTATCTATTAAAGTATTATCTAAATCAAAACTTAAAATAATTTTTTCAATTTCCTTCATAAAATGTTATAGTAATAATTTTATTAATTATTAAAAAGGATAAATAAGGCAAATCTATTTTATTTTAAAGCCTTTAAATAATTTTAAAAGAAACATAATTTCTTCAGAGCTTTCAATTAATCTTCTTAAATCATAAGAAAAATTATTTAGTTCTACTTCTTTTCCATCAGAAACTCTTTCAATCATGATTTTTATCATTTCGATGTATTTTTTAACAGTTATTCCTTCAGGTTTAATCTCCGAGATTACTTTCCATGCTTTATCCAATTTACCATTTAAAATGCATGATATCGAAGCTAAAACATAGCTCTGAACTAGATGAGAATATCCAATTTTCTTTAGATTTGCTGCTCTATAGTAATAGCGATAAAGATTATTGACCATTTCTCTTAATAGAAAATCTTTTGCTGTATCCAATTGTTCATAAAATTTTATACTTTCTAAGATAAGAGAAGCTGCTGTATAAAACTGTTTATTTTTTAAGCCTTCTTCGGCGATTTTGTTTAATCCTCTAACAATTTGATTGAATATTCCATAACTATTAAATTCTAATCCTCCTTCAACAGCAATATCATATGCATTTAAATAACTTTCGGTGGATTCATTTATACTTCCCATTCTCCAAAAGTTGTCTCCTGCTTTAATAAAATGTTTATAAGTCATTTCAAGATTATTCAATTCCTTAAACATGTTGGCTCCGTCAAAAAAGTTTATAGCAGCTTGGTGTAAATCGTTTATTTTTTCTGAAAAGTTACCTGCTAATATAAAACAAGAAGCACATTCGATTAAATTATTTTTTATATCCTTATAGCACAAACCTGCACCACGATAATATCTTGCGATCTTATGATAATTCTCCTTTTTTTTTTCTAATCTTTCTGCTAAATCGATATAAGCACCAGCTTCTTTTTTAGAGAAAGCTATATATTTATCTTCTTCATCCAAAATTTTATGAAGATTCTTTAATATTTGATAAATTTGTGTTAATGTTAAATTATCATTTTTTTCCTCTAATTCTGTAGCTAAGTTTGAGAAAAATTCTACTCCATCTAAAATTACGTCTTGGGAAGTGTTATAATCATCAATTTCTTCATAACATGCCCCAATCTGCTGATATGAGAAGGATAGCATATCATAATAACTGTATAATTTTGAAATCTCAATAACTTTTCCGAAAAATTTAATAGCATTTTTAAAATCTTCTGATTTCAAATATAATTCGGCAATGTTTTGGTAATTTTGAGCAAGCTTCCGTGTTTCATTAAACTCTTTTAATAATCTACTTTCTTGCTTAAGGAATTTTATACTGTTTAGGATATTTTTTTTTTCTAGTTGATTATCTTTAATTTTCTCGTGATATAAATCTGCAATCCTTAAGTATAATTCTGCTATTTCATGTAATCTAGCTTGTAATTTATAATTAATAATTTGTTGTTTATAAAATTCAATAATTTGATTATATAATTTAATACTTTCGACAAAGTCAAGACTTTCTATAATATGAGCAGCAGAATATAGAAATTCTCCAGCCTCAAAAAATTCTCCAGACTGAGCAATCTCATTTGAAAAATTAATAGAGGTTTCAACAATCTCTTTTATTGATTTGTTTCTCTCTAATGGATCATCAATTTTTCTAATATTAGACTCAGATATTTTAAGTCTTTCTAAAAATTCTGTGTAATCTATGAATTCTTCCTCTTCAATAATTGTATGATCTCCTCAATTTTGAAAAAAACAAAAACTATGTATTGAAATTAAATTAAAAATAAAAAATTTGGTGATGTTAATTTCTAAATTGAAAATGAATCTTCAAAAACTATGAATTTAAGATTATCCAAGACATATTAGACTAAGGAAATAATATTAAATATGATCAAGATTATTATATATAATAATTAATAATTTTGTAGGTGGTTTAATATAAAACAAATTTCAGAATTGTTAGAGACAGGCTTATATGAAACATTTACTCCTGAAAAGACCATGACGGTAGCTAATTTGTTAAAAGAACTCAAATTGGAAGATAAATATTTTGGTATTCTCGTAAATGGAAAAAAAGCCACGCCAGAGACCATCATCACTAGCGAAAGTGAAGTGGTTATCCTTCCCCATAGCTTATCTTAATTAAAGATAAGCGGGGAAATAGCAGGAGGATAACCCTAAAATAAAAAATATTTTTATTTTTCTCTTTTTTTATAAATATTTATTTCTTGGATGATTTATTTCAACTCAATTTTGAGAAGATCCTCAGCTAAAACAGTATTAAGAAATATTTCTTTAGCTTCTTCAAGTAATTTTTGAGCATCTTCTTGGTATCTTGCTGATATATGCGTTAAGATAAGTTGTTTCGCATTCATTTTTTTTGCATCTAATGCAGCGTCTACAGAAGTAGAATGTTTTTTTTCATTTGCAGTCTCAGCTAAAAATTTTGAAAATGTAGCTTCATGTATTAATATGTCTGAATCTTTTCCTAAATCTATTAAACTTTTAGTTGGTTTTAAATCTCCTGAATATGTTATTTTCCTACCTGGTCTTTTTGGTCCAACTATTCCTTCTTTAATAGGATCAATAATTTGTCCATTTAAATTAATAATTTCTCCTTCCTGCAATTTTTTCCAAATACGGCTTTCTGGAATGCCCAATTCTCTCGCTTTATCTGGATTAAATTTACCATAGCGAGGTTTTTCAATGAAGGCGTAAGCATAAGTTATTACAGAATGATCAACGAGAGTATATTTTATTGAAAAATATTTGGAATCATATATTATATTTTCATTAAGATCTAAAGTGTGTTTAGGGTCTTCAGAATCTAACCCTTCAAATTCGATTAATTTCCTGTTTTGATGGTCTATTTCAATAATTTTTATCGGATAATTAGCTTTTAACCCGAGTATTTTTTTATGAAGATATACATAAATAAAGAGGTTTCGAGGTCCAAAAATCGTTAGTGGAGCTGTTCTTTCATTTAAACTCAAACGGAATAAAAATCCAGGAAGCCCAAGTATATGATCTCCATGAAAATGAGATATGAAAATAAAAAGAGGTTTATTAAACTTAAGCCCAGCTTCAGCGAATCTACGTTGAAAATCTTCTCCGCAATCGAATAATAAGATTTTATTTTTATACCGCATTGCTATAGAGCTCAAGTTTCGTTCTTTGCTAGGGGTAGCCGCTGCTGATCCTAAAATAATAAGTTCTATTTTCATCCTTTATGAATAATATAATGAGTTCTATAATAAGTTTAAATTTTTTTTCGTAATTGAGAGATCTCTATTCTTTGCTCATAATTTCGTTTTTTCAAATCATCTATCATATTTTTAAGCTCATTTAATCTCAGATTTAAATGAGGACCTTCTGTTGAAATTACCTGAGGTTGAACTTTTGGCTGAATCTGAGCAGAAAAACCTTCTAACTTGTTTAAAAGCTCGTCAATTTTTTGATCCTTAATTTTTAGTTGACTTTCTAATTGTCGATACCTTTTTTTAATTTGTACTGCTTCATTTTTTATTGTTTCAAATTCACCATCTTTTGTTTCAAGTTGTTTTTGTAAAAAAATTGCCATTTCTCTTTGCATTTTCAGTTTTCCTTCCAATTCTTGTTGAGAATTACCTTGTTCTGGGATTTTTTCAGTCTTAATTTTTTTAAGTTCCTCCTCAAGGGAATTAATATGTAATTTTGCTTTATTTAATTTGTTTTGTAGGTCATCTTGCAATGTTATCATCGTTTCAGTAGATGTACCTTCAGGTTGAACCGTTTTTTTGGTAATTTTATCTTTTTTCACTATTTCTTCTTCTTTTTTTTCTTTTTTTTTTTGTTTTTTTTCATATTTAGCAATTTTCTGTTTTAATTCTATTATTTGTCTCTTAGTTTTATTTAACTGAGTTTGAAGATCTTCAATTAATTTTTTTGCTATTGAATCTCCATTTTTACTTTCCGAAGAGGAACTAAGATCTTTTAATTTTTGATTCAATTCTAAAATTTCTGATTTGTATGTATCTATCTCATCGTCTTTTTCTTTTAAAATTTCATTAAAGCTACCAATTTCTTTAATCTGGTGTTCTAATCGGTTGATTAATGATTTTTGTTTATTTACTTTATCTTGTAATTCCTTTACTAAGATGTTTAAAGGTGCTTTTTCTCTTAAATCCTCTACTCTAATAACAGACGATTCTTTTTTCAATTCTCTAATCTCTCTATCTTTTTTTTCAAGTTCTTGTTGAAGTTGGACTTTTTCTTTTCTCAAAAAACCCATCCTATCCATTAAATCTCTAAAATCTCTATCTTTTTCTTCAATAAAGGAGAGTTTTGAATCTATAGCTTGTTGTTTTTTACCTTTCTTTTTATCACTTTCTTCTGGAATAAGGAATTCTAGTTTCAATACTTTTTCTTCAAGTTCTTCAATTTTATCGAGATAACCATGAATTTCATATTCTTTACTCTCCAACTCCTTTTCTAGTTCACCAATTATTGCTTTTAAATCGTTTTCTTCTGACATATTTAAGAATCATCTTTAATTGGAAATTATTTTATTAATAAAATTTTAGAAATTAAAATTTATCTTATCAATATTTATTTGTATTCTTTAGTTTTTAAAAAATTATTAAAAATTGTTAATAAATATTGAAATCTTTAATTGAGAATTTATTAATTTTTTTCATAATGGGAATTAGACTCAAAAAATTAAAAAGTGTAAAAATTCCGAGAAGAACCATAAAAATAATAAATGGTATATATAAAGGGGGTAAATGGACTCGGGCAAAAAGTACAATAGAATTGAGGATCATACCTATTCCCAGACTTAATAAAAGTGAAGGAACAATGACGTAAATCGATTCTAAAAACAAAATTTTTTTTAAAGATTTATTGTTAGTCCCAATAGCTCTCATTATTAAAAAATCTCTAGCTTTATCCATGATAGATGATTTCTGATAGTTATATAATGATAAAATACCGATAATTGAAACCATAATTATTAAAAATAAAGGATATAGTGATAAATTAAATAAAAAGGTTAGATTTTCATTAAAAACATGGTCTAACCTCAGATGAGTAAATTCTGGTCCTAATTTGTTTAATATGTTTGTCAGTTCTCCTTTAATTCTATCATAGGAATCTGAGCTAATCTTTAATAGTACAAGATTAATTTCTCTTGTTAAATTAAGTTCTTGTTGAATAATATCTAAACTTACATAACCTGCCCACCCTGAATAAAAACTATCAATTACTACACCTGCAATATGAAATGTTTTGTCATAAGACGTGAGTTTTAAACTTTGATCAAGAGCATAATCAAAGAAATTAAGCGCCAAACCATCACCAATTGTCATGTTATCAAATGCATCTTCATTTGTGAAAAATTTACCTTCAATTTCAAAGTTTTGAATAAGATATTCTGGGTTCACGCCTATAATGGGAATAGATCCTCTTCTACTTTGCCCTACAACTCTATAATCTTGAATATCTTCAAAAAAATGAAAACCGTAACCTTCTTGTACATCATAAAAATTAATTATCCTTTTATCAATTTTTTCAATTTCATCAATATATTCAATCTCACTAATATTATTAAAGTTGAAAAAATAGTGTTTATCTGTAAAATTTATAGTTTCTGTTGTTATCGAGATATCAGGCTCTGAGAACATATTGTACATCAAAGAATAATTGTTTATAACGTCTTTATGTCCTAAAGCAATAATATCTTCTCCTTGAGATTTACGTATCCAAGTTTGTGAGGAAGTTCTTAAAACAATTGTTCCTAATCCTAAAGTAAAAATTATGAGACAGATTAAAGAAAAAACTATTAAATATCTTCGGAATTCACCCTTTCTCCTTAAAGTATTAATAATTGAAATCTTAACATTAAATCCTAATGAAGAAAGCCATTTAGGGATAAACTTAATTTCCTTTGAAGCATCAAAATTATAGGGAATATCTTTAGAGAAAGTTTTGATTATTTTTTGTTTTCCAATTTTTCTTAGTGTATATCCTGTTATAAAGAAAATTCCAAATAAACAGGAAAAGAACAATATTGGTGTGTATATTAAATCAATTTGAAATTTAATAGGGAATCCTAAAAAATTAATAATTAAACTAAAAATTCCGAATGATATCAAACCGAATATTAAGCCAAGGACAAAACCAATAAAAAAAATGATATATACTTCAAGAAAATAGAAATTATATAATTTTCGGGGCAATGTTCCTAACGCTCTCATTATACCTATATCTTTTTTTTTTGTAATAACCAATGTTGTAGATATTGCGAGAACAATAATAATAGCAAGAATAATTAATAAAATCTGAACCAATGTATTATATTGGCTGAAAATATCATTTATACTTCCTGAAAAAAAGAATTCATTTACGAAATAGGGGCGAACCAATATATTTAAACCCAATGAGGTAGTAAAATAAATCAAGAATTCAGTTATAGATACAACAGTAATAATAATTATTAAATATGGGATAGTTTGATTCCTTTTACGGTAGAAATCTTTTAGCGCAAAATCAAATGAGGACAACTTAGATTTACCATTCTATAATTTTAATTTGAGATCCTTTCTTCACTTATTATTTTCCCCTCATCAAAAGAAATAATTTTATCTGCCAATGCTATTAATTCATCATCGTGGGTAGCAATAATTATTGTCTTTTTATCTTCCTTTAACAATTTAAAAATATCTCTTATAAATTGGCTTGTTTTCTTATCAAGATTAGCAGTCGGTTCATCAGCTAGAATTATAGGAGGATCATTTGCCACTGCTCTAGCAATTGCCACTCTCTGTTGTTCTCCAGCAGATAATTGAAAAGGTAAATGTTCTCTTCTATCTCCTAATCTCACATCTTCTAATAATTTAATAGCACGCTCTCTCTGTTTATCAAATTTCATGCCCGAAAGCATGAGGGGGAACATTATATTTTCTTCTGCTGTTAGAGAGCTGATAAGGTTATAGTTCTGAAAAATAAAACCTGAATTCATTAAACGAAAAGTGGTTAAAGACTCTTGATTCATATCAGAAATTTTAACACCTTGATTATATATTCTTCCTTTATTAGGGGAATCTAATCCTCCAAGTAAATTTAATAGAGTAGTCTTACCAGCTCCGCTAGGTCCCATTATGGCAATAAATTCGCCTACTTTTATTTTCAATGATACATTATCTACTGCCCGCACTATAAAATCTCCTATTTCATAATCTTTAACAAGATTTTCTCCAAAAACAATGATATTCTCTTCGTTAAGCTCCTTTTTGAAATCATCTTCCTCAAATTCTTGGATTTCTTCTAATTCAGGTTTGTCTTCCTTTCTTCCAGCTGAATATTCATTATCTGGCAAGTTTTTAAAATGAAGTACTGATTTTAATATTGGTTTAAGAAGATTCTAAATAAAAATATCCAAATTAATCAATTTTTAATTAAGAAATTAATATTGCATTTTATAATTTATGTTCAAATTAAAAATAAATTTAAATATTAAAATATCATATTAATATTTCAGAGGGAAAGTGAGAAAACATAAAAAATATCCCCTATAATTAAATAGCGCAATTCGCACAATTGAGGAAATTTCCTAATTAAAATGGTACCAAAATTTTATCCCAAAATCTTACACTAGCTTATTAAGATTTTGATTTTTTCTCATCTCCCTCATTCTCCTTTTTGAATTTTATAGAAATAGTATATTTTGAATTGAATTACTTTTTGATTAAAATAAAATTTAAAGGATTATTAATTACCAATTATAAATTAGGGAATTAAATTAATAAAGAAGAGTAGAAATATATGGATTTTGAAAAATTAACAGAGCTTATAATTGAATTAGAGGTAGATGATATTGCTGATGCCGTAAAAGAAGCATTAGATGAAGATAAAGACCCTTTTGATATATTGGATGCTTTAACAGAGGGTATGGATGAGGTAGGTCGTCGTTATGAAGAGAAAGAGTACTATTTAACAGAACTTGTTCTTGCTGGAGAAACGATGAAAGAAGCTTTCAATGTCCTTAGACCAGTTTTAGCTGCTTCCGACAGATCAGAAGATAAAGTAAAAATAATTCTCGCTACTGTAAAAGGTGATAATCATGATATTGGAAAAAATATACTTGGTTCTTTATTACTAAGCTCTGGATTTGAACTTTATGATTTAGGTATGGATGTCGA
>JAEOTA010000031.1 GCA_016840085.1 Promethearchaeota archaeon | reverse complement strand
GCAAACTTATTGTTATATTTAATTTGACAATTATAATTTTCTATATTAATTATGCTTTTATCTTTCCTTATACCTCTAAATCGTATTGTTATAGTTCTTTTATCATTTTCAATCTTAAATGTCTCTACTAAATGTTTTAAATCTTCAGGATGCACAATTTTATAGAATTCTCTCTTTTTCCATTTTGAGATCTCTTCTTGAGAATAGCCAAAGATTTCTCCAAATTTTTTATTATAATATATTAGATGTCCTCTCTGGATTAACACAAATCCTAAACTAGAATTATCTGCAACATATAGAAATTGTTCATTTTTCAATTTAGTAGCAAATTCCTCATTAATTGTTGCTTCTGACATTTATTTTACACGCCGTTAATTAAAATTCTATTCTTATGCTTTTAATCTCACTATAAATAAGATAAAATTATAGTATTTATCTTTTATTAAATTAATCACTTTAGTATTTTTATTATAGAAAATGAAGCACCTCATCAATAATATTAACATAATTTAAAGAAAAAATAAAGAAGTAAAAATTTAAATATAAAATTTTTGACTATTTTATTATTACATAGGACCTTCTATAGAATCACCTATAGAAGCCCCTGATATAATAAAATAAGTTATAAGGATTTACTTTTAAGTTAGATAAAAAATGCCAATAGAAATGATTATAGATTCTATAGGTAAAAGAAAACTTGGAAGCTTTTAAAAAATTAGAGGTGCAAGAAATTAACAAGGATTTAATCTTAAAAATATGTATTTTTGGAGACATGAATGTTGGAAAAACTGAGTTACTCCGAACATATGTTCCTGAAATGTTCAACAAGCAAAAAAAGCCACCTACGTGTATCGATATCGCAGTTAAGACGTTAAAAATAGGTTCTTCCAAAATAGCTCTTCAAATTTGGATTCTTGGAAGCGAGTTAAGTTTTAAATTTATTTTTTCTGCTTTTTCAAGAGGAGCATCAGGAGGAATTTTTATGTATGATATTACTAAATATTCCAGTTTAGAGAATATAGAAGATTGGTTAGTAGCATTTAAAGAAAGTTTATCTGATGATAAAAAAGAAATCCCTACATTAATGGTTGGTGGAAAGTTAGATCTCTCTAAAGAACGAATGATATCTCGAAGATCTGCTAAAAAAATCTCAAAAAAATATAAATTCTTTAAATATTTCGAATGCTCCTCTAAAACTGGAAAAAATGTTGATAAGATGTTTGAATTTTTAACAAGAACAATAATGAAATTTGAACATTATATTTAACTGTTTTAAAGAATTAATAGATAAATTAAAGGAAATTGCTCATAGTAAGGGAGTCTATCAAATTCCTAATCAACTTGAAAAAAGATATGAAAAATTAAAGAGCAAAGGTATAATAAAAAAGGTAAATGATTTTTTAAATGAGTATAAAATCTCATGGAATTAGATACATTATAATAGATTGGTATCGTGCTTTATATGTTATATTGGGTTATATTTTGTTCCTTAGATTCATTATCACTTCAAGAGATGATTTTTCTATTAATATGGAGTTTTATACTACCACAATTGTACTGCTAATATATAATACATTAGAAAAACATAAAAAAGAGAATGATGAAATTGGATCTGAATGAATCGATTGATGATAAATTAAGAAAAACAAGAGCGAGAGCTTGTTTCGATTGCCATGAATATTGCATTATTGATGTTAATAATTATAAAGCTATACAATTATTACAGCAATTTGAGAAAACACATCGAGGACATAGAACTCAAATAGTAAATCTTGACGATTTAAAACCAAAATCCCCAACGGACATTATTTATACATGTATATCAGGCGTGAATAAGGAGGAGTAATATAAGATACTATTCCCAACTAAAAGAGAATTGGAATATATGAGGAAATGTATCTATGATCATTTAGATAACTTTCAGGGAACATTAGAAATTATAATCCAACCTTTTCCAAGTTTTGATTTAAATTATATCCTTAATAGATATAATAGACATCTGGAGATAAAAGTGAAGATTTAAATTATAATTATTTAATTATTTTATTATATAAAGTCCCTTATAGAGAACTCTATGAGGAATAAAAACAGGGTATTAGATAAAGAATTGTTAGAAGATACTTCTTTTGATAGAGAAGGAAAACCTAAAGATCAAGCAGGAGATCTTTTAATTAATCTTTTTAAAAGAAAACCTTTGATGAACAGTCTTCAATATTGCTTTCTCAATATCCCATAAAAGAAAAACAACTTGATAGGTTGATTCGAGAAGAAATAATGCATCTTATTTCACAAAATTTAAAAAAAATTTATTTAACAAATTTATGAAAAATCGTTGCTTGTGGAGAGTTTACTGTGCAACAAAGAGAAAAAAAAAATTTTATGAATAAAAAATTTGAAAATCAAATCACAGAAATGATAGATATTGCAGAAGAAATGGCCAGAGATTACGAGTTTGCCATTAAAAAAAGTAAATATGAGACTAAGTGTCCTTATCCCAAAATAATTAAAATCTATGGAGACATAAAACAAATGCTCATTGATTGTAGTTGGAATGAGCAAGCTATGATTTTCAATGAACAAATTAAGTTTTACCGTGAAAAATTAGAGAAAGATAAAAAATTACGCGAAATTGAAGCTCAAAAAGTGCAAAAACAGAAAGAATTTGAAGATTTGCATAAAATTAAGGAAATAGAGACAATTAAAGCGGTAATCCTCTCTCTCAATAAAGAGGAAGAAATTTTAGATTTTGAAGCGAAAAAGAAAGAAAAAATTGAAGAGTCTGAAGAAATTTTTAATATGATTAGTAATGCTGAAAGAATGGCAAATGAATACGAACAAGAAATAAAAAGGGGTAGCATCCTTCATCTTGATTGTCCGTACGAAAAAATAATAGAAATTTACAAAGAAGTTAAAAAAAGATTCGAAAATATTGATTGGAAAGAAGAATCGGGTAAATTGATAGATTCAATCAGATATTATAAGGACAAACTCGAAAAAGATAAAAGATTAAGAGAAATTGAAGGGAAAAAATAATTAATCTCTGTTAAGATTAATTTTCAGTTCATTAAAACCTAATTCTAACAAAATCTTAAAGATTCAATGATTTTAAAAAATCAGAATTTTAATTTCATTAAATTATGTTTTTTTCGATTTTAAGCCTGTTATATATAACTTCATTTAATTCTGCTTTATTTCCAGATTTAATTAAACTAATAAAATTATCCTGTTCAAGAGAAAATTCATCTACATCATTATTATTATAAAGATTACATAGATAATTAGCATAATTTTCAACAGATTTTATTTTTTCCATATATGAATAATATTCACTCCATATTTTCGAAACAACCTTGTGATCATCGTTCTTATTAGCTAAATTACTGAAATATTTAAATAAACAAATAATCAATTTTTTGACTCAGAGGAGAATCTTTTAAATACAAAATCTTCTTCTGATGTGTAGATTTTATTTTTATATATATTATAGAATTCAGAATCAATACCAAATTAAATAAGGATACTTATTTTGTAATTTAAAGTTCTTAAACTACTCTAAAATAACCAAAATTACTAAAATTCATATCCACATTGTTTACAAACATGTATCTTAGCGTACATAGGAATATTCCCAACATAACTCAAGACTTTTGATTTATCATCTATAACTTTTATATTTTTACCAAGAGCACCACATCCTGGGCAGAATATACGTTCTTCACGCTTAAGATCACTAACACCTATTTCTGGAGGTTTTAACTCATTTAATTCTGTTTCGACTTTTTCTATATAATCTGATTGATCTTTTATAAATATATCTTTCTCCGCAATGATTTCATTAATTTCTTGAATTTCAGCTTCTTTTTGGGAGATTAAGTTGTTTAACTCGTTAATTTTGTTATTTAATTCTTCAATTTGCGATATTAATTTAGATTTTTCTTCTTCTGATACAGATGCTTTACTCTTCAAATCATCGACTTCAGCCTTTAATTTATTAATTTCAACATCTTTGGCAGAGATTGTACTATTAGCTTCATTTAAACTTTTTTTAAGTTCGCTAAGTTTAGCATTAGCATCATTTAAATTAAAAAGTAACTTTTCTAGATTTTCTTCATTCATTATTACCACCTGTTTATTTTTTTAAATATTTTAACTAATATGTTCCTTAACTTTATTATTTCTTCTAAATTTGATTTATTAATGCTTAACGATTCAATCAACTTCAGTTTTTAAAGAACTATTTCAAGCATATAAATTTATCGATAGACATTAATTACTTAAACCTTGCGTGATTTTATAAAAAATAATGAAGATCTTAATTCTATTAATTTAATACTTTAATGGAGATACTTGCTTTCCAATTTGAATAAATTTTGAATCTTATCAAATCCTTTGGTTTCACTCCAAATGAATTCATTGATATGAAAAAAAAAAGAAATTGCGCAAGTATGTTCGCAATGTAGGATGGTAAAATTTTTTTCAGAAGGAAATATTTTACATTCTTAAAATAAGTTCAGATGGAAATTTTAAACAAGTATAAAATAATTCAACGACATTCAGCTTGAGTAGTTTTAATCAAATTACCATTGAATTAAAACAATTGATTGATATTTTGAAACTTAATGTTTATTAAAGAAAGAAACGTTTAGGCTATTTTAAATAAATTCTATATAACTTAAAAAAATAAAAATCTTTGTTTTTAGTGAAATTCAGAATAAGTTAAAAACTTCTTTACTTATTTTTTAAAAAAATATGTTAAATTTGCAAATATCATCCCCAGATCCTTTGGATTTTTCCAGATTAACGTCTACTGGTTTTTTAAGCAACGTTTCAAAAATTTTTTTTGCCCATCCTACAGAACAATAACAAAATGTTCTATTAGGTAGTACAATTTTATTTCTAATAAGAGGACATCCACATTCAAGACATACAGAACTGATTTTAGACCCTTCCATTTTCCAATTACCACACCAAGGAATCTGATCATTAGCTTTAGCAATAATATCATTTATCTCAGTAGATTCTTCTGCTATTTTTTTAGCAATTTTAAAACTTCCTGTTAAAGCGCATGCTTCTCCACTTTTTTCCATTATTTTTATCCTTGTCTCTAGTGGAAGATTTTCTAAACCAGTAATAATTGAATTTATAACTCTCCCTGCTCTTTCCAATAGTGATTTTGGATCATCATAGTTCTTATTATAAATGGATTTATCACCTCAATTATTTTAATTAGAATTTATTATCTTACTTTTTATCTTAATAGGGTTCTTTATAAAAAATTGTTGCTGGACAACAACTACATTTATCCATGCTTGGACATTCCTTACAATTTGCTCCACAAGGACTAATGTTAGCTACTGTTTCAGGGATTCGGAACTTTAACTTTTTAGGATAATACACATTCTCTAAAAAAGTAACTTTAGCATTTTTGAGTCCAAATGTATCACGTGGATTTTTTTCAATATATTCAATCCACCATTTTTGCTTTCTTGGAAGGAAAAATACTGCATAAAGCTGGTTATTTACAGTTGTCATAAGATTGATGTATGGGCAATTGTCATAACTATCTGCTATTTTTATAGCTTGTTTTTCAGTTTCTGCTTCTCCAAATAACAATGCACAGATTAAATTTTCTTGTATTACTTTCTTCACCATATTAATTGATTTTTAGTTTTTTATTCATTTGAGTTTCACTCTCTATCTGAATTTTTCTTAACTATTTTTTAGACACCTTTATTTTTAATTTCTTAATGACGCAACTAATGTAATAATTTTCTAACAAGATAAAAATAATTTTAAAATTTTAGCATATTTACTAATAAAAGTTATAGCCTTAGTTCTATTTTCTTTTCATAAAAATTGTTTCCATTCTTTTTTATTCCCTAATTCTTCTTCATTTACAATCTGAACAGGATGGCCAGAATGTAATGAATCAAACATTTCCAATTTTTCTTTGTTGAGATAATTATCCTCAAGAATAGGTATGTATTCATGACATTTAAAACATATTTTCAGCCTTATTTAAGTCATTTCCTTTCCTTGTATTAATATTTATACTCATGCTTATATATCAACCCATTTATAAAATAAATATCCAAAAAGTGATATAGAGAAGATATTAACACCATCTCCTGATTTACATAAATTTAATTTCTATTATTTACATAAATTCTAAAATAAAGAGATGGGAAGAGAAATTTAATTCATTCTATTAGAAAGAACAGAATTATTAAAACATATGAATTTAAACCTTCATCAGGTATGTAAGATTAGTTTGAAACAATAAAAACCATGTTTATATCAACTTGACTATATGTAAATTCATCTGGTCTTTATTGTCTATTTTTTGATAATCTATAGAGATTACTTTTCCTTTTTAATTGATTTTTCCTCACTGAAATCTTGAATTATAATTTGAATTAAAATTTCGTTGTATAATTTTAATAAAGTAGCTGAAGTTCTGACCCAAACTAATCTACCCTCTTTTGTAAAACATTGAATTTCAAAAGGTCCTAATTTTTGTCCTTTTGTTAGTTGTTTATACGCTTCTTCAAATATTGACAGCGAATTTGAAGGGAATGTAATGAATTTGAGAAAATTTTTACCTATGAGCTCCTCTTTTTTATATTTAAATAATTCTTCTGTTCCAGAATTGCACTCTATTATTCTACCATTAAAGTTCATTAATATAATGGGATATGGAGATGTTTCAAATAAATGACGAAACTTCTGTTCAGCATCTTTTAATTCAATTTTTTCTTTTAATAATTTTTCTTCTAACTCCTTATGTAAATCACCTGTTTTTAAAATCCGATACGGAATATTAAATCCATTTAATAGTTGTTCTACAACACTAAGTTTTGCTAAATCATTTGTAGAAAGCTCAATTACGGGAGTAGGCTTAGGAATTTCAATAATGGTGAAAAGGATTGCTAATCTATCATTATGATAAAAATTTTTTGAAAACACTTCAATCCACTTGCTCTCACCTGATTTTAATACAATTCGGCATTTATACCTGGTTGTATTATATTTTTTCTCTTTTAATTTGAGCTCAATTTTTTTTTTAACTATAAATAAATCGTCGTGATGGATTACTTTCATCCAGATATTATTTTCTTGAATTTCTTCAAATGCATATCCTGAGAGATCTAAAATTGTATTATTTGCATATATAATTCTGCCATCTTGAATAACTCCGATTCCCAGTAAAGAATTATCAATAAAATCTTTTTCTGAAAACACATTTTTACATATATCCTGATAACTTAAGGTCATATTCTACCACTACATTCGACTTATTTTGCTTAACATGAGTTTTTTTAATGTATAAAAAATATCCCTATATCTATTTCATCTTAATTCTATTTATATATTAATACGAAATACACAATTTATTGAAATTCATTCTAAATTTTAAAAATTAAGTTTTCTAGACTTTTTAAAATTAATAACTAAAGAAATGAATTTCTAATTTTAAAAAAAAATTAGTGATTAAATAGAATTTATTATTTTATCTATTTTCCATTAAGCTACTAAAAACTATTATATGATATATAAGATGTTATATTAATTATTAAAAACATAATCTTATGCTAGTTTCAAAGATTAGTCTTCGTGATTGAAATGACTGATTTTAAGGTTGTTAATGTTGAGGAATTGACTATAGAAAAAATAAAAGAGCTAAGTTATCCAAAACTAATGGAAATATATAAATCATTACCATCTGCTGATTTGAGGGAAATGGATGGGGAATACGACAGCCTTATGGTCGGATTCGTCTCTGAAAGAAGCGAAACACTTTCTAAATGGTGGCTCTACGATACTGAGAGAGGATACTGGTTGGGAAAAGCTTTTACTCCCTCTCCAAACAAACAGGAGCTCCGAGGAGAAGGATATAATCGATGGAAGATTGAAAATAAAGAACTTCACCATATGCGTTTTCTCACAGATATAAGTGAATCTCTTATTGATGGGAAACTTGTTTTTCGATTGAAGTATGCTTCCTTCAAAAATGATGGGGGAATAGTAGATATGACAGATGAAGTCAGAAGGATTCGCAAGGGATTGTATCTCTGTGCAGGTATGGCAGAGCCTGAGAAAGTTCCACCAGATTTCTTTTGTCTTACTGGCCCTGTAAACGAGTATACACACCATTCAGAATGGGTTTATGGGGATGAAGTCAAACGATATGCAAAAATAAGAGGAACTCTTAAAAACCATCCTTATCCTGAAGATTTTAAATAAAAGTATTAATAACTATAATTTTTCTATTTCTAATCCTGTACACTTCTTGATAGAAAAAATGATGCTAAATTAATAGATTGAAAACAAGATTTTCAAAAGATCACATATTTCAGGCTTCCAGAGTATAAGAAAATTAAAAGAATTAAATTAAACATTGGACTCTTCTTATTAAAATTAACTTTTTTCTACCATCTGAACATTTGGATTAGATGTATTATTTGTCGAATATAATATTTATATATTACTTATGACTAGAATGTCATAAATCTAATGATTATAAAAAAGTGTGAAAAAATGAAAAATAAAAAAGGCTATTTGATGATATTTATTTTAATCTTGTACTATTGTTGTGTATTATCAAGCTTTAACCCTCTGTCTAATGAACAAAATGATAAGATCGATAGAAATACAATAACCTATTTTTCTGCCAGTGATTCGCATGCTTTTGGGTGGTCTCGCATATGGGGCGGGATTTATACCCACAAAGGCTATGGAGTAGCTGTAGATTCGTTAGATAATGTGTACATTGCAGGATCCACAAATATTTTTGGGGAAGCAGATCCAGATATGATTTTAGTTAAATACGATAGTTCTGGTGAGGAACAATGGAGTCGTACATGGGAAGGGATTGTTACCATTTACGATTATGGGGCTGCATGGGGTTATGGGGTAGCAATAGATTCGTCAGATAATGTCTATCTTGTGGGAAAGACATATAATCACGAGATGGGAGATTATGATATGGTTCTTGTGAAATATAACAGTTCTGGTGCGGAACAATGGAATTGCACATGGGATGGAGGTAATAATGAAGCTGGTTATGGAGTGGCAGTGGATTCGTTAAATAATTCGTACCTTGTAGGATACACAGATAGTTTCGGGGCGGGAGATTCTGATATGGTTCTAGTGAAATATAACAGTGATGGTGTGGAACAATCGAGTACCATATGGGGCGGGAGTGGTGAGGATGTAGGCAATGGAGTGGCAGTAGATGCGTTAAATAATGTGTACCTTGTAGGAAACACAGATAGTTTCGGGGCGGGAGATTCTGATATGGTTCTTGTGAAATATGACAGTTCTGGTGGGGAACAATGGTATCGCACATGGGGCTGGATTGAAAAAGATATGGGTCAGGGAGTGGCAGTAGATTCGTCAGAAAATGTGTACCTTGCAGGATCCACAAATTATTTCGAGGCGAACCTTACTGATATGGTTCTAGTGAAATATAACAGTGATGGTGTGGAACAATGGAGTCACATATGGGGCGGGAGTAAGGAAGATGAGGGCTATGGAGTAGCAGTAGATTCGTTAAATAATTCGTACCTTGTAGGATACACAGAAAGTTTAGGGGCGGGAAAATATGATATGGTTGTGGTTAAATATGATAATTCTGGGGTGCCGCAATGGAATCACACATGGGGTGGAGAAGGTTATGATCAATGCAGAGGAATAGCAGTGGATTCGTTAGACAACCATTATCTTGCGGGATGGATATCTGGTATCACGGGGGGGAATCCTCATATGGTCTTGGTGCAACATCTTAAAGTTCCAGAAATTGAAATTATCTCTCCGGGTCAAAATGAACTTTTTGCAAGTGACCCCCCAAGTTTCAATATTTCCGTTCTAGAGCCGGATTTACATTCCATGTGGTATACAATAGATGGAGGATATACAAATATATATTTTGAAAATTTTACGGGGATAATTGATCAAGGAGAATGGGATAAAAAAGAATATAGTGGTGTGGTAACAATTAAATTCTATGCGAAAGATATGGAAGCTAGAGTAGGGGTTGCTGAAGTTTCAGTTGAGAAAGATATTACTGAACCAAGAATTAATATAAGAAGTCCCTCCCAGAATCGTGAGTTTGTAGATCAGGTTCCTTATTATAGTATTACTATCGAAGAGCCAAATTTAGATTCAATATGGTATACTATTGATGGGGGTGTTAACAACTATACAATAACTCCACCCCAAGGATGGGAGAGTGACCGAGAGACACACGGGGATACGATTAATCAAGAGGCATGGGATGCTGCTCTATATGGTACTATAACAATCAGGATTTATGCAAATGATACTATGGGAAATATTGGACATAGTGAAGTTGACGTAGAGAAAGTGAAACCGAAACCAAGCAGAATTCCAGGATATAATCTTTTCTTTCTACTTGGCATTCTATCCCTTGTATCAATCCTTATAAGCAAAAAAATAAAGAAAGATTGAAGATATAGTTTCTAAATTTTTCCTTTTTTTTTCCATTTTACTTAATAAGCTTTTTACAGAAATTATTTTGGAGTCTCTGGTCGCTTATGTTAATAATACTAAGGAATATGTGATTGTTGGAACGGTATGTGGGTTAAAGATGATAACTATGAATAGAAAAAAATATAAAACTTCTTGAATTTGCCAAAATCTCGGAATTATTCATCGTGTGATGATCTATAGGATAAAAAATAAAATTTTCAAGGATTAGTTAAATAAATTAGATTCAAGGGTTTGAAAACTTAAAAAATTTGAATAGCTCATATTTAATTCAAAATATCTGAATTAATAAGTCAGATGATAAAAAAGAATATAATTGTTCAACAAATTGATTCTTAATTAATTAAGATTAATAAGGAAATTAATCTTCTAAAACCATAAAAATTGAAAGAGTGATATGTTTTGAAAGAAAAAGCTTTCCAGGAATATCTTTTAAAGAATAATGTTTCTCAAGAACAAATTGCTACTTTTATTTCTAGATTGAATGAATTTAACACATTTCTTAGAAAAGAAAATAGTGATATTAATTCAATTCCTGGTGGAGTGATAATTAAATATTCAGAAATTTTAGTTGAAAAAGATAATGACACAGTTTTAGATTTCTTAAGGGCTTTAATTAATTATGCTAAATTCATAAAAAAATACGATTATATCGTTGAGATTATCGATATCTCAGAGTCCTATAATGCTATGGATAATCTTTATCAAAGGGTTGCTGAAAAATATGGTGAAAAAACACGAGACGAAATTTTTGAAAATATTGTAATTCCGCCTTTGGGAGTTCACCCTGAGAAAAAACCAGATTTTACCAAGATTATAATGAAAAGATTAGAAGAGAAAATAGGTGAAGAAAAAACAATAGAACTATTAAAACCTTGCTTACATGGTCGTCCTGATCCTATCAAAGAAGACAGAGAAAAATTTTTAGAATTAAATAATATTGATGAATTTTTAAAAATAAAAAAGCAAGAAATCATTGAACGACTTCAAAAACACCATAAGGAGGGCACTCTAGAATTTGCTCAATACATAGATGAAGAAGTAATAGAGTTCATAAAAAATAATCCAACAATCTCTCCTGGAAAAAGAGAAGGAGATATAATAATAGCCACAAAAATGCCTTATCAAATAAAGAATCACTTGAATGCAAAAGATGATAAGATGAAAAGATATTATAGTTGTTATTGTCCTTGGGTGCGAGGAGCACTAAAAAATGGTACTGATCATGAGATTTCTTCGAATTTCTGCCAGTGTAGCGCAGGATATACCAAATTATATTGGGATATAATATTCGATCAAGCAACTAAAGTAGAACCTATGGAAACGCCTCTGACGGGTGCATTGCTCTGCAAGTTTTCTGTGCATATTCCAAAAGAATTTCAGAAGTAAATGCATTTATAACATAGATAGAATCTTGCTTGCGAAATCAATATTTGAAAGAAAATATTTTAAAGACAGGTTATCTCCGATAAAATTTTTTAAGATCAGAGACACAAATTTCACATTATTTAATTCCTTGATTGAACAATCAAGTATCTTCATTCTTAAATTCCCTTCTTATATTTTATTATATAACAAATAAAAAGAATTATGAAAAATTAATCCTATGTTTTATTTAATGAATCCGATTGATATTCTGAAAAACCTAATACTCTATTACAGAATCTCCTTCAGTTTTACATCAATTCTTTGTTTTCATATAACAATAAACCTAACCCGGGAATGAATTTAGCTTGATATCCTTCTCCTATATAGCAAGAAAATGAAAATTATGACTGCTATAGTTAAAGATGCACTTACAGTTATTATGATTAGGAGGGTCCAATCCTGTTTTTTATCTTTAAGTTTAATACAATCATTATCCTCATAGATATTACCATAGCACTCACCGTGTTCTATAAAACAAATTTTATTATAATATATAACATTGAAGGAAATTGTATTAAAATCGGAAGAGGTTAGTGATATCCCGTAAAAACTGTTATTGATCGAATTTTGGATTATTTCGATGAATCGAGATTGATTTAGATTGATTCCATAGTAACTTCCATTAATTTTATTATTCAAAATGCTACTATAATCACTTTCATATAAATTAATCCCACTAAATTCATTTCCATTAATTTTATTATTCAAAATGCTATTATAATTACTTTCATATAAATCAATCCCACTAAATTCATTGTTATTTATTGTATTGTTTATTATATGTTCATTTTCTGTATAATTTAGCTTAATACCATATAAATTATTATTTGCCTGATTTCCTGAAACCCAATTATTACCCTCAGAAGGATACAGCTCCCCGTTGAAATATGGACCCATACTTCCATCTATATATATTCCGTGCATTTTATTATTAGTACATTCATTTTTGTAAATACTAGTACGCATACATTCTTCTAAAAAGATTCCCGTTCTATTATTAAAACTTACGGAATTTTCACTTATAGAATTAAGGTCACTCCCATATGCCCAGATTCCATAATATTCACTTTTATTTACTTTGTTTAATGAAACTATATTATACATTCCGCCAATTAGAATGCCAAATCCATTTTTTGTGACTGTATTTATTGAAATAATATTATCATATCCATAACATATAATTCCATTATCATTATTAACTATAGAATTTTCATTAATCGAATTATTTAAACCATATGCCAAAATTCCAAATGTATTTGATGAACAATTATTACGTGTAATTAAACCATTACTTACATTATATAACATGATACCACCACCTTCGAGATACCAATATGGATTATCGAGATATTCATATGATCTTGAATTGTAAAAATGACAGTTTCGAATTATATAAGGAACACTTGAATTTATTATTGTTAAACAATTAGCTGAATTGTTTTTCATATCAATAATAACATTTTCTATAGTATATGGATCTTTCCACGTGCCTAATCCCGTACACCATCCGTTTTCATTAGCAGTTTTACTCCAATTACAAGTAGGATCTTTATCATTAATATATATTGAGGTTCCAGTAAGATTCCAAGATTTTGAACTTTTTAAATCTAATTTTACGTTTTTATTTAAAAGATAAACATTGTTATAATTAATATCAAGATTAAGATCGCTTATAATTGAAATAGATGAGAAAATCAGCCAAAATAGGGAAATATATAACAGGATCACCAAGATTAACTTCTTAGAAATCAAAAATTTAACACATTGTTGAATTTAGTTTTCGTTAATATATTATAAGAAAACTTTGTCTTTAATTCTATTTTTACCACGTAACTTTAAACAACGAAAACAAGTCCAATTAAACCAGCCACATATTAATGTAATAAATCCAATAACAAAGAATTACCTAAAGAAATAAAAAAATAAAAGAAATAAAAAAAGATAATAAAAAATATTTATAGAGAAGTTTATCCCACAGTGCTTGCGGGAATTAGAAGTATATTATCGCCATTTCTTACACTATAATCCTTTATTTGGCTATTTTTATCCATGGCGACTCCACCAGATGAAAGATGAAAATCATTTGGGTTAAGTCCAAACAATTGCCTAAAGTCTGTTTAACATCACTTACGTGATTACCATCATTTATTGTTAATTTTTCCTTCTTTTCATCGGATCCAATAGTGGATATGAAATAGAGGGTTAACTACTTCCTTGCTGAAGGAGTTTTAGTTGCAGGAGTTTTAGAATTTATTGGTTCTAATTCTAAACTTTCATCAAAATCTTCATCAAAACTCATTCATATCACTTTTTTTTAAATTTTAAAATTTATTTTAACTTAATGATAAGGCATGAAAATGATATTATAAAACCCTTTGGAATGATTTTGAAGTTTTTCTAGAATAATCTCTTCTTGAGTTCTTTATTGTGAAAATTGAGTGTGATCACTATCCAACTTAGAATAAACATGTTGGGTTTAAAATCAACCAAAACGACAAAAAGAGAGGAATTAAGAATAGATATTAAAAACCTAAATGAATTTTAAGATTATTTCTTTTCATTTCTTATATTCTAAATTCTTACCTTATTATTTATTCAATTTATCTTGTTTAAATTTAAAGCTTTTATTCATTCCTTTATAAACTAATCCAATAAGGCAACCAAAAATCAGAATAATAAAACCAACAGAATAGCTGGGAATAGAAAATTGATTATTTCCTTTACCATCAGAACCATTATTATAAATCTCAAATTCAGGGCTCCAATCAAAAATACTGGAGTTATTAGCATCATAAATCTTAATACTCCAACCAGTTCCATTTTCACAATTTTTTGGAACAAACCATGGATAAGATCCAATATTAGGGATAGGTCCGAATTGATATTTCAAATTATTATCTTTATATAATTCAATATAAACTGTGAAGACATCTCCTCTTGAATTCCATTCTATATTGTAAGTTTTATCAACTTCCCAAGTCGATGATAAGTAAGGGTGGGTGATTTCAATTTCGGGTGATTGCTGTGAAAAGAATATTAATTGGGGTCGAAAATTATGATTAACATTTTCTTTAGAATTTATTAAAACATTTATTTTTTCTTCGATATGTTGGTCATATAAAATAATGTTGAATTCTAATGTTGGACTTGAGATTAACTCTGAAATATCAAATAAATACGTTTTATTAGTAGTTAAATCTAACGATTTCACTTCCCAAGCAATATTTGAGGGCTGATTATTCCAAGTAATTTGATGTTCATCCCATTGTTCATTTACGATTCCCAAATCTAACTCAAACGGCTTAGGGATATTTCGAATATTTAATGAGAGGTAAACTTTTTCCCAGCCTTGTGTTACGGCGTTTAAATCAAAATAAATATAAACAAAATTCCGTCTTTGAAGTGGAGGATCGCATATACAATCAGCCTCAAAGTTACCACATTCCATATCTAGCAAATCACCATAATTTTTATCTGGATATTTATTATATACATAAGAATCTTTTGATGAATAGATTACTTGAGTGTTGTAATCATTTGCACTTCCTTTTGTTGCTAAAACAGAACAAGCTATTAATAAATTTATGATAAATAAAAAGAATAGAATATTTTTTCTTCTCATACTATGTAGGATAAATTCTAGGTTAATATGTACATTTTAATAGTTTAATATTAAAGATTTTTAAAAGTTTCTGTTTAAATTATGATTAGTACGAATATCTAAAGAAGTCCAATTTTAGGAATATAAGTCAGAATAAAACTAAAGTGTTATTATAAAATTAATTTAATTTTAAATTTAAAGAGGTTGACAAAATCAAAAAAGCAATAAAAATGGTTCTTTCTCGAATATTGATTTTATTACTTAAACATCCAAAATAAAGATGTTATTGGCATACCTATTGTATTTAGAATGATTTGCGCTAAAATACTCGGGAGAATATTATTTGTTTTTATACTTAAATATGCTAAAAACATCGATATTCCAAAAACATATGTCGAATATACTATGATATCAGAAAATTTAAAATTATCATAAAGAGGAAATAGGAATAAAAGCATCACAGCAAATATTAAAGATATTAATGCATTTAAAAGAATAACTAAATATTTTTTTCTATCCCTTTGAAGTATAGTTAATATAATTCCTCTAAAAAATAGTTCATTCCAAAATATCTGGCAAACTATTATGACCCATCCAAAAAGTATATAATCAAAATTAAACGGTAAATACACGATTGAAGTGGAAATTAAAACAAACAAAAATGTAAACACATATAAAGTTAATACTCCAATAATTCCCCACATAAAATATTTTGAAAAAGATTGAACCCATCCTGCTTTAATATTTTTTGCATATTCTTTGAGTGGCATTTTTCCATTTGGTATGCCGAGAATTTTAGGAATAATAAAAAATATTAGTCCTATAAAGGACAAATTATAGAAAAAAAGTGCAGGTATGCTTATAATATCATAGGAATTATTTGGATATCTTGGAATAAAAAGAAATAATATCCTATCTGACCAAATCGTTGTAAGGAAAAATAATATTAAAGAAATTATTATTGAAATCCCTGAATAATCTGTGAAAATTGTAGAATTTCCTTTAAGAATAAGTTTTGGTTTAGTAATTGGTATTTCTTCTCTATTCCTTGTTTTAATATCTCTTTTTTTAGATTCTGAAGGAATAGGGAACATTTTGTTAAAAATGATAATTAGGCATATAAACCCTATAATGATTGCTAAAACGTAAATCCGTAAGAAAATATGAAATCTTTGGTGAAAAAAGAAAGCAAGTGCAACTGATATTAAAATAAACGATATAATATATTGAAAACTAACAATAAATGCCCATTTAACTATCTTGTTTTGAGGATTGAGTTCATTAATTAGATATTTATGTTTCCTATTAGGTAATTTTTTACGTCCAAAATAATGAATTCTTAATTCAAATGTTAGAAATAAAATTAACAAAATTAGTGGTAAGGAAAAAAATGAGGAATAAAGAAAGATTAAAAATTTAGGATTTCTGATATATATTAAGCAAGGTATAATTACTGCCAACGTTTGAATAGTCATTAATAAAATTAGTTTTGCCTTGGCTTGAGAACGTCGATCAACAGGAAGTGATGCAAGAATGGTTTCTCCTGAAATATCTATGTCCATTATTGCATATACAAACATATTAGAAATTATCGGCATAAAAATCATTAATCCGATCCAATTGAATAAAAGATCTCTTTCTAAAACTATTGGTCCACTTGTAATATAGATATTAAATGAGAATGAAGAAATACAGGAAATAATAATTGGCATTATTATAGACATAAAAACTTTAAGATCATGTGTAGCTATGGAAAGATCTTTAAGAAGAAAGGCACTCATCTGCGAACGTTTTTTCACTTTTACTTTAGATTCTTTTAGAGAACTTATATCAAGATTTTTATGCTCTGTAAAAGTAATTCTATTAAGAGTTTGTTTTGCCTTCGAGTATGTCCATAAAGTTAGGAGTATCAATAAGCCTAAACCTAAAAATACATTAATCCAAAGTCTTATAGGCACTCCGGAGGGATCAATAATAAATGATATTAAATAACTTGGAGATAGTGGATATGGTATGAGACTCAAAATTAGATTAGTAAGTGAAGCATATTCATATGTTACCACTAAACTAAATAGTACATCAAGAGAACTTAATGCCCACTGGATAGCATAAACAGAACCGAGAATTATAACTAAATAACCAATTATAGTAACCATTCTTATCAAAAGAGACCTCCTTGAATTGGATTGATGGAAACTTAAGACACGACTTAGTTTTTCTCCAAATAGGATTAGAAGATTAAAGGACAAAATAGTATTTAAGATTGAGATTCCAAGACATACTACAAAAATTAAAATATTCATTGTTCCAATCAACATAATAATCGGAAATCCTAGAATTATCACTATTAACGGAATATCAATGGTTCGGAACATTGTTAGATAAGCTAATTTAGGTAACTTGTCTCTTGATATGGGAAGTGTTTCAAACCAATTAAAAATAGTCCCAAACATTAGCATCCCAGATTCCAATAAACCCATAAGAAAGAAATTGAAAAGCTGTAAAACAAAATATAATCCAAAAAATAAACTTCCGGTAAAAATTAAATTTTGAACAAAAAGCTCAACCTCTAAGAGGTATTCCACGATTTCCAAATAAGTTAGGACGGGAAGTATAGGTAATATTACAAAAATTATTGAATAGAATAACTTAATAATAATAAATTTAATTTTTATTGATCTCTGTTTGTTTTTGTATCTTTCTATGAATTTTGACTCAAAGATTCCTTTAGATTGAAGATATTCTTCTAATAAAAGTTCCTTATACGTATATTTTGCAAGAGAGTATAAACTCGGATTACTTTGTGACATATATAAACAATTTGATTCGATAATAATTATAGAAAAGATATTTTTGTTCTAAATCTTATTTTCTAAAATATATATTATATGGCATTTAAATTTAAATGAATTGTAAGAGTAAGTAGCTTTGTTCAATATCAAAATGTTTAAATAAACTGATCTGGAGGATATTTTATTGTTTTTATGTAATCTCCAAAGGAATAGACAATAATTCTTAATAATCTGATAATTTTCCAAAGAATCTTCTCTAGATTATATCGAAGCATAATATACTTCTCTAGATGATATCCAAGCATATTGATCATATGATGTACAGATACATATAGAAAACACAGTTCCAGAGACATGTGAACTAACATCGATATAGTAAAGCCCATTATCATCAATTAGAAATGATAATAATTGCATTCCATGGGAAGGTTTATTATTCCACGTAATTGAAAATTCGCTCCAACTACCTGTTATTCTAAGAATATCTAAATGTATGATTTGCGAGACAAGAAAAAAATCAAGATAAAGATCTACTTTGTTCCATCCCGATTTTATTGAACCAAAGTCAAAATACATATAAACCTCATATTCATAAAAGCTCCATATACCACAATATAAAAAAGTTTGCCCTCCATAATTAGCTTCTCTATCAAAACTACTTACATAAGAATCTTGAGTAGCATAGACTGTTTTTTTAGTAGCTGCGTGACCATATGATAAAAAAATTGAAAAACTAATTAATAAAACTATAGACACAAAAAATAGATTTTTATTTTTCATTTATGCTTTATTTTCATCTAATATCGGATAATATAGGTAAAATTGAGATTACCTTATATTTAAACTTACTTGTATTTACCCAACCTAAACAAGAATCAATAATGAGGAAAAAAATAGATAATAAATTTTACTATAGGTAATTATATAAAGAATTAGAGACTTCGTGCTAAAGTTTGGGCATCTCTTATTGCTGCTTGAATGTCTCTCGGTCTTTTGCAATCCCCAATAAAATTGATTTTAAATCGCACATTCTCAAACTCTTTTTCTAGGGTTTTTTTGGGCGTAGTTCGAGCACCGCAATGAACCAGTGTATCAGCCTCAATTATATGTTCTTTATCATCAGAGTCATGTATTATAACTTTATTATCACTAAAATCAATGAGTTTTGCGTTTGTAAACATTGGTATTTTATTTTCTTTGAAATAACGATGGATCCAAGTGACTCTGCCAGTAAGTCTAGCTTGTGTAATTATTCCTGCAAGTAATTTCTCACTTCCGGCTATTGCTTTAATATTATAACCTTGTTCTCGTAAAGTTATTGTAGTTTCAGCACCTCCCTTCCAGTAGGTATCAAGCCCCCATATAACCACATTTTTACCTATTGATTTTGTCTTCATAATTGCTTCATCTTGGGTTAAAACACTTGGGTTATCTTTAAATTTTACGGGAATCGTAGCTTCAGTTCCTACAGCAAATACTAGAACATCACAATCTAGGTCCATAATTTCTTGATTAGTCAATTCTCTGTTAAGATGAATAGGAACATTTAATTTTTTTAGTTGAGTTTTCTGATAATTAACTATGTTCATAAATTGTTCTTTTTTGTATTCTGCTGCCACCACATGCATCAAGCCACCTACTTTATCTGATTTTTCAAATAATTCAACATCATGTCCTCGAATTTTTGCCACTCTTGCGGCTTCCATGCCTGCAATCCCTGCCCCTATAATAATAATTTTCTTAGATTTTTCAGTTGGAACAAGTTCTTGATAATTATGTCTTTCAAAAGGATTCAGAACGCACACAGAACCGCATCCAATCTGGCATCCTATACAGTATTTAATATCATCGGTTTGACCATTAAAATATTTATTAGGGGTCTCTGGATCAGTTATCAATTGTCTTCCCATATAGATTATATCTGCTTTTCCTTGCTGGATAAATTCATCAGCCATTTTAACGTCAATAATACTTCCAACACCTATTACAGGAATGTTAACAACTTTTTTAATAGCCTCCGGATAATGAATAAAGCCACCATGTGGAATATATGTTGGGATGTTTATTCCCATAGGAGTTCTTACCTGTATTCCTTGGCTAACGTCAATACAATCAACTCCTGCCTTTTCATAAAGTACAGCAACTTTTTGTTGATCTTCTACCTTTAGACCATCATCTAGAAGTTCTTCGGCAGAGATCCGTGTAACAATTGGTTTATCTCCAATTTTCTCTCTCATTTTAGCAACAGTTTCTCTAAGGAAACGAGTTTTATTTTCCCATGAACCACCGTACTCATCTGTTCTTTGATTATAATATGGTGATAGAAAATCATGATATAATGTACCATGTGCAGAATGGATTTCAACGTAATCAAACCCTGCATCTATTGCTCTTTTAGCAGCAGCTGCAAACCTGTTTCCAACTCCATCCATCTCTTCAACTGTCATTGCATGGATTTCTTTAAATCCTGTTTTTTCTAAATCCTTGCGCCAATTAGGATTTATTAGGTCATAAGCATCACTGGCGACCACAGGATCCACACTAGAAGGTGCCCATACAGGCATGTTCATTCTCATTATAGCAACCATCATCAGAGTAAGTATACCTCCATGGGCAAACTGAATGCCGATCTTTGTACCATATGTATGAATTCTATCGGTGAATTCCTTAAACGCGGGAATATTTTTATCTAATCCTAGGCATGGTTGGATTGGATTATTCATTGGATCTGTTGAACTAGCTTCTACTGTAATTAGCCCAACGCCTCCCTTCGCAATCGGTTCATAAACATTATAGAATTTTTCTCCGGGGATACCATTTGAGATCGAACCTGACATCATAGGGGGAAATCCTAGTCTGTTCTTGATTTCCATATTTCTAATTTTTAATGGATCTGTTACTCTTGGCATAATTTTTTCACTTTTTCAGAAATTTCTTTTTTGATAATTAGTTTTCTTGATTTAACTTAAATTTTATTATCGATTGATTCTATACTATTGATTAAATTTACATCATAGTCCATTGTTTGACATATTAATTTTGACATATCATCTATATTCCAACTCACAATATTTTCTTAATATAATTTTAAAAGGAGAATACTCTCACTATTAATTTATAAAGTTAGGAGTTGAAAGTAATAGAATGGATTATTCTGAAATATTTCTTGAGATGCTCCAATTTCTTCATATAACCTATAAAAAGTTTCCTAAGTTTATGATAGAAGTAATGGCTGATAATTTTAGTATCCCTTCTTCTGAAATTAAACCTTTAATAAAGAAATTTAGGAAAGAAGGAATTCTACTAATATTGAAAAATGAGGGTTATACAATTACTTTAAATAAAAGAATAGATTAGAAAATTTTTTCATTCTTACAATTGGAAATTTTAAACAGCATACTTATTTTTTAAACAAATGAATTTTAATTATTAATTACAATTTACTTTATATAGTGTATAATATGACTAAAATAGCAGTTATTTCTACAAGGGATCGTGTTTATGGCGTTAATAAGTCATTAGAGTTATTGGGGATCAATCTTGTTAAAGGTAAAAATGTTATACTAAAGCCAAATTTTAATACTGCTGATCCTCCTCCTGCCTCAAGCTCAATGGAAACTGTAAGGCAACTTATCATCAAGTTAAAAGAAATGGGTGCTAAAACTATTACTGTTGCCGAGCGAAGTGGCCCAGCTAACACAGCTAAAACCTTTAAGAAAAAAGGATTGTATTCATTAGCAGAGGAATTAGATTTTGGGATAGTCGATTTAACTACTGTGTCTAAAGAAGAATATATTTTTAAAAAACCAGAAGATAGTCATTGGAAAGATGGATTTCTTTTTGCGAAAATTTATGATGATGCAGAATGCATTATTGAAACTTGTTGTTTGAAGACTCATATGTATGGTGGACACTTTACTTTATCACTAAAGAATGCCGTTGCTTTAGTACGCAAAGAATATATGTCTGAGTTGCACTCTTCTAAAAATCAAAGGGAAATGATTGCAGAAATTAATGCCGTATATAAACCTGATTTAGTTGTCATAGATGGCGTCATTAGTTTTATAGATGGTGGGCCAATGGAAGGCACCCGAAAAGAAGCAAATGTCTTTGTTGCGGGTACAGATAAGATAGCTATTGATGCCGTCGGAGTTGCAGTGTTAAGAATACTTGGGACAACTCCAGAAGTTACTAACGGTTCAATTTTTGATCAAGCACAGATTAAAAGAGCAATAGAACTAGGTTTAGGAATATCATCACCAAAAGAAATTGAATTCATAACTGATTCTGAAGAAGCTGAGAAATTAGTTCTTCAAATAAAAGAAAAACTTGCAGAATGAATTTTAAAAGCAGGCTTTAACAATATAATCTATCATAATAAATTTTTTAAATCCTCAATTAACGCTTTTATATTTTCCCTATCTAAGGTTAATTTCACTTTCCCTCCGCCCGGATGTGCGAACATGAGGTTATATTTTTCATTATTTCTTTCAACATTCCAAACTTTGCCTTCAGGCATACCATAAGACGGAGCAAGCCAATCTGATGGCTTAAATTCAGCTATCTGGAGTAATACACCATAAGCATCTTTTGGATGAATAAACAGTTCTTTCCACCGTTCACCATAATTTTGATATCCAAAATAGGGGATATCATTTTTATCAAGAATCTTTTTAGTCATTTCAATATCAGGTGTCTGAAGTACTAAATGATGAATCCCCCCTTCTTTGTTTTTCAAGAAATTTTCAAGAAAACTACCTTTTCCAGTTGGTTTAATTATTTCAAATCGAGAAAGATCTCCAAGTGCAAAAGTTTCCCAATAGTATTTTAGATTATTATCTGTCCCATAATATTGGGAAATAGCACCAAGTATTTTTGTAAAAAATTCCACAGCACCTTCGTAATCCTTTACCGCTAACGAGACGTGATCAATTCTTAAAATCATAAATGGTTTTGTGTTTTAAATTTTATAGCTTTTACCTTTTTTTTTAAGAATTAAATAAATCTATAGATTTACACAAAAATCTATCACTTAGACATTTTGAGGGATTATTATTGAAAATTTATATAGCATTTTATCCAATATTATTGTACTCAATAGTAAATTGAACACTATTTTAAGTTAAAATTTATGAGGTTAGACCTATGGAATCTCAATTAACAACGAAAGAAGCTGATTATCTTGAAAGACTTAATCAGATAATTGAAAATGCGAATAAAAATCCGAATCAAAGCCCAGGGATTTTAACTGAACAACACGCTGAAAATATTTCTAATGAATTTGCTTTATTTTATAAGGATAGTTCATGGTCTTGGCAAGCATTAAATCAGGAAAGCAATAAAATTTCCAATTATTTTCTTAAAATTGGGGTTAAACCTGGTGATATGATTGCGATTATGATGGAAAATTCTCCCGAATTTCTCTTCCTTACAACAGGTATCAATAAAATACAAGGAAAAACTTCTCTAATTAATATAAATCAAAGAAAAAAGGCATTAATTCATGTTTTTAAGATAAGTGAACCAAAATGGATAGTAATTGATAGGGATAGCTTACCTGCCTTTAATGAGGTATTTAAAGAGCTTAAGCTCGATGAGGACAATGTATTTGTTATTAATAATCCTAACGAAATTAAGCATGATTTTATTAATACTCGTAAAGAATTAGAGTCTATTTCTAAAGCTAATCCTAATACAACCTATGATTCATATCTACGTGATATGTGCATGTATATTTTTACTTCTGGGACAACTGGGCTTCCAAAAGCAGCTTTACAGAGTAATGCACGTCTTCTTAATCCATTTGGATATTTAGCATTAGAATTAACCCAAAACGATGTGGTTTACAGCCCCTTACCTTTATATCATTCTCATTCAATGGTTAATGGATGGGGTAGTGTTATACATGGAGGTTGTGCTTTTGCGATAAGAAAACGTTTTTCAGCCTCAGAATTCTGGAAGGATATCAAAAAGTATGGAGTGACTTGCTTTCTTTATATAGGAGAGTTACCGAGATATCTTCTCAATAGACCTAAATCCGAATATGTAAAAAATACAACACTTAAAAAAATGCTAGGTCTAGGACTCCATAAAGATATCTGGGAAGAATTTAAATCTCGTTTTGATATTGATCATATTTTAGAATTTTATGGAGCAACAGATGGTGCTGGTGGATTATTCAATATTGAAGAAGTTCCAGGAATGATTGGAAGAATTAATACACTTGGATATATTGAAATAGTGAAAATTGAGGAAGAAACAGGCGAGTTTTTTAAAGATGAGAAGAACTTCTATATAAAATGTAAGCCAGGAGAAACCGGTATGATGATAGTTAAGATTGAAGAAACGTCAAATTTCCTAGGCTATAAAGATAAATACAAAACCGAAGAAAGAGTTCTTAAGAATGTTTTTGAACCCGAGGATGTATACTTCAATACTGGTGATTTGGTCAGTCTTCATAAAGATAATTGGGTTTCTTTTGCTGATAGATATGGAGATACTTTCAGATGGAAAGGAGAAAATGTAGCCACTCTAGAAGTTGAATCAATTATTAATTGTTTTGATAACATTGAAAACAGCACTGTATACGGTATTGAAATTCCAAACTCAGAAGGAAAGGCGGGTATGGCTTCAATTAAATTAAATGATAAGCACTCTTTCGATTTGACTCAATTTTCCCAATTTGTATCTGAAAATCTTCCAAGATATGCAATTCCGATTTTCATTCGTGTTAAGGACAGTCTTGAATTTACAGGTACTCATAAATTAAGGAAAGTTAACCTCAAAAAACAAGGATATGATATCAATAAAATTCAGGATCAGCTTTATTTCTGGAATTCTGATTCTAATAGATATGAAATATTCGATAGAGAGAAATACCATAATCTGATGAATAGCACCTTGAAAATTTAAAAGAGAAAGTAAGAAAATAGTTACTCCCTTATTCTTTAAGTACTTTTAATCCAATCTTGGATATTATCATCATCCAAAAAATTTATTTATGGAGTATATAAAAACAAGAAAATGTGGAGATTGTGGAAAATCAATCCTATATCAAATATTTTTGAGAGATAATCCTATAATATCCTTGAAACGAGCACAAAAATTATGGAAAGATCCATTTATCATCCCCTATTGTCCTGAGTGCTTTCTAAACAGACCTGAAAAACCTTACAAGCGACGTAGAAGATATTATTATAATAATCATCTAAAACTAAGAATATAATGAAACGTTATTAATAAATTGTCTATAAATTCTTTTGGTATGCGATGTAGAGTGAGCGGTGGGATATTTTAAGTTTTTTGCCTTTAGATCCTATAACAAAATCTTTGATGAATATTAATACACTGAGAACAAAAGGTTTCTCCACATAAGGCACACACAATTTCCTCATCCTTAGAAATATCTAGTTCTCTCTTACATTCGTTACAATGACGATATCTACATGCGAAAGATTCCTGAAGTGCATAATAATTTCTCATTTTTCACCCTCGTTTAACCACTTAGGCGTTAGAACTGGTACATAAACTTTAATAGACTATTATCTAACTCTGCAAACTCCCGTGGAGTAATACCATGTAATAATGCCGTATGAAATAATCTAATTTTCATTTCTACAGATGAAATTGTAGTTTTGTTATCGTGAATCTTTCTAACTAAATCCTTTAGCATCTCATAGAAGGAATAATTAGGATCTTTTAACATGCCAAAGTAGCCACCAAATGCTAAAAACATGTTAGAAATGAGCTCAATTTCCTCCTCTGAGTTATTTATATAACATTCAGAGCAAATAACACCAAAATTGAGCCCTTCCTGAAAAATTGCGGCTTCTTGTTTGATTTCCCTATGACAAATTCCACAATTGATCGAGTCTTGGAAATCCCTGTTCTTGAATTCTGAGCTAACAACCATTTTATTATCACTTTATTCTGTATTAAATAATGTTAGTACAGAGTTTATTATATAGTTTTATTTCACGAACTTTTCTTAGACTTCGAGACCAATACTAGATTCTCGATTTATTATATTTCAAAACTCTCTTTTAGGATTTGATTCTATTCATTTTTCTGATCATCTTCTCGGTTTTGGTGAAAGCCATGATAAAAGAGAAATCCATTATTTTCAATCTATTGCTATGACTGTTTTTTCAAAAGACCTGAAAAGCCTTACAAGAAAAGAACGCGCTATTATAGGTATGCGAGAATGTTTAAACGTTCATAGATTAAGAATTATAAAAAATTCTTAAAGGAGGCACTTCTAAAATATTGCTAAAACTTAATATGATTACTTTTTTTTAGAAATTATGAAATTTGGATATTGCGTAAGAAATCCTACAACTCGTACTTATCCTGAAATTCGGGACTCAACGGTAAAAGTTGAAAAATTAGGATTTGATTCTATACATGTTACTGATCATCTTCTCGGTTTTGATGATAGCCAAGATAAAAAAGAATCATTTTTAGAAGCTATTACACTAATAGCGGCTTTAGCAATAGAGACTCATAAAGTAAAATTAGGCAAATAAATTCTCTATTATCCTTCCATTTTTATAGAACTGCTAGTTTTTAGACTATCATTATTTAGAATAACTCTGTTAAAATTTTCATATATTACCATTTTTCTAATATTTTCCTTGCAAAGTTCTTTATTTCCATAGTTTTTAATCTCAATAAAATTAATTTCAGGTGAAAATAATTTTCTTTTATCAATAATAGCTATGATATGTCTTTGGATTGAATTATTACCATCATTATAAAAGATCCTGCAAATTATCTCATCTACTTGCATGGTAAATCATATTCTATATTGTTATATTTAAAGGAAAAACTAAAAATATGTATTCGAAATATTTTTCTTTTTCCATCTTTTTAGGAACCTCTTAAAGTCCTTTTGATTTATTCCTAACGAATTATTTTCATAACCAGGATGTTTTAAATCTGTTTTTTTGTGTTCCCTCTCATTTTTAGAGGATTGCCGAAATGATAATTCCCAATCAAAATATGATTTTTGCTTTTCCACATGAAGTTAAATAGAATGCTAAGAAATAAATCTAAAGACCCCGACAAATTTTAGTAAGAGTAACTAAAATAAAAAAAAGAGGTAATTAATGATTATTATTTCAAATCTCATTATTAAGGTAAGTACTTTGTGAGGATTGTTAAAGCTGCATTTAAAACTGCAACGTCACCACTTTGTGGTATCCTTGAAACTTTAGTTCCTTCAATTTTAAAACCACTCAATGAATTAATAGGAAATTCTATAGTACCTTCTTTCCAACTTACGAGAAGGAACATTTGGTTATTAATTCCACATGATTTTAGTCTCCAGATCCTCATCTTATACTGAGTTCCATCTTTTAAAAAAATTATAAGGTCCATCTGATTCAACCAATTTAGATTTTACCTTTTTATAGTACTATTATATTAAATCTGTAATTATAAAAGTTAATCTTCAAATTATATATAATAAAAAATTTAAAAATAGAGGTGTGAAAAGAATATGCCAAAATGTCCATATTGTAAAAAAGAACTTTATTTAGAAGATTTTTTTGATGTTCAAACGAGAGAAACTAAAAAAGGAAAAATTAAAACAAAAATTAGAGGTTTTAGAGGAGAGATTCTTGAAAGAGGTTGGCATAGCCTTAAAATGTGGGCATTTCCCTCATGTGATTCGATTCTGGGATTTTCAGAATACAGGTATGCTAGTTCAACATGATTAGAGAACTTTTGGAACAACGATTTTCAATTTATTGATTCATTAAATTTCTACACCGTCTTCTCTTAAATTTCATGTTTATTTTATTTAGTTGATGATGTCCAATTTTATAATTAAGGATCAGGATTCATATGAACCAGTGAGTGTAGTAAGGTGTTATTATGCGAAAGATAACAAGCGAACAGTGTTTATCAAATTGCCTGATGGTAAAATTGTGTGTATACCTAAAACTACAATTCAGTCTGAATTTTCCAGGGATAAGAATGGAATACAAGAACTAATTATCGATGATTGGATTTTAAGAAAGCTTGGCTTGATTATATAAAATAAACAATTAGTTCCGGAGCCAAAAAAGTACTCACTTTAAAAAGATAAAGATAAAAAAAAAATAAAAATTGAATAGAGATTTATCCAGCAGTACTCGCAGGTATTAAAAGAATGTCATCGCCATTTCTTACACTATAGTCTTTCAACTGATCCTCGTCATCCATTGTGACTCCACCAGACGATATATGAAAGTCATTAGGATTAAGTCCAAATAAGTTGCCTAAAGTTTGCTTGATTTCTTTTATACGACTGTCATCATTTACTGTCAATTTTTCCTTCTTTTCACCAGGACCAATTGTTGACATGAAATATAACGTTAATTTCTTTCCTGCTGAAGGAGTTTTAGTTGCTGGAGTTTTTGATCTTACTGGTTCTTCGTCAACTAAATCCTCATCAAATTCATCTTCAAAACTCATTCACATCACATCAAATTTTTTTATTTTTTTAATTATTTTTTTAACTTAATTAAATGGCGTGAAAAGGATATTATAAAACCCTTTGGAATAAAATTGAAGTTTTTGAGAGATGCAAATTATCATGAGTATATTGAAAAAGAAAAAGGGGGAAATAATCTTAAATGAAATGGTCTCCAATGAGGATAGCCAAAACCATAGATCAGGAAGACCTTTTTTGGATATACCAATCCTTTAATTCATCCATGCTAGTTTTCCATTCTAATAATAAGTCTCCATTTGCATCTTTTTCAATTTTTTTGAAGAGTTTATCATAGATTTCTGGATTATCATTTGCTATGTTTTTATTCCATTCTGGGTCTTTTTTTAAATCAAATAATTTCTGATGTTGTTTATCATTAGTAGTTATTAGAGCATAATTATCGTCTTTATACAGAGTACAGATGCTATAACCACATGTCACATAATCTCGATTTTCAATTAAGTGATCATCTTCATCTTGAAAGATTGAAAGATCAATTCCTTGAAAGACTTCAGGTATAGGTTTACCTAAAAATCCAAAAATTACGGGTAAAATATCATGACAATACACGTATGATTTCTTTATTCTTTTTGGACCGTTTATTCCACCTGGAGGTTTAATCATAAAGGGAATATCTACTAACTCAGGGTACATAAACATTGGTAATTTACCTGTCGCATTATGTTCTCCAATACTATGCCCATGATCGCTTATAAAAATAATTAATGAATTTTCATATAACTCCAAATTTTTCAATTCTTCAATAAAGTATCCAAACCAATGATCACATAAGGAAACCTCTCCTGCATAACAAGCTCTCAGATATTTTAATTCATCTTCAGAAAGGTAATCAATATTTTCGGAATATGACGGAGTGATAATTTTACTACCTGAATAATTTTTATCAGAATAAAGGTCTAAATAATTAGGTGGTGGATCCCACGGCTCATGAGGATCAAATTCATCAATAACACATAAAACATTGTTAAGTTTCTTTGTATCTTTAATACATTCAATTGCTTTCTCGAAAGTTTGAGCTGGAAAGAATTCTTCCTCATTTTTTCTATCTTGAACATTAGAAAGATACACGTTTAAGATTTGCTTTTGGTGAAATCTAGCAACTGAATCTTTTTTCACAATATAATCTTCAATAACATCTCTAAACTTTACTTTATCTTCCCTATATCTCACCCTATATTTATCACTCTCATGACCTCTAATCCAATTCCACTGATCGAATCCTAGATGAAAATTCATATTAGGTTTAAACTGGTGATAAGTGCTAGTGATGAATGATGAAAAATATCCCTCAGTTTTTAGGTATTCTGCTAAATGAATTTGCTTTGGAGGTATAGGATCCCATCCGGGTAATTTAACTACATCATCAGTGCGTAATTTTGGCTTAGTATGATTGAAAGGAAATGTACGAAGCCCCGTATGGATAGCTCTTCGCACAGGAATTGTAGCTAAAGATTCGGGATAGGCTTTCTCAAAAACAATCGAATCTTTCGCGAATTCGTCAAAAGTAGGAGTGTGTATCCAATCATTACTATAAGTTTTTCCTGTATGATCTTTTCTTAAAGAATCAAATATGACTAAGAAGATCCTCATAAAATCACAAATTAAAAATGTCTTTTAAAGCTTCTTTGATAATTTTTAATTTACCTTCTTTTTTTAAATCTTCAATCACCTTTAAATTTTAATCCGACATTATTTTCTTATTTTCTTAAGTCAAATCAGTAATTTATATGAAGTTTTATGGAGCATTTGAGG
>JAEOTA010000030.1 GCA_016840085.1 Promethearchaeota archaeon | reverse complement strand
TTTTTTTCTTAAAATACCTCAATTTAACCCTATTACACTAAAAATAACCAAAATATTTTCTAACAGAATTTTTGAAGTGCATTTTTCATAATACCAAGGTTTATTATATTTAAAAATATATCTTACATGCTTGAACAGAGATATTTCAAAGTTTCAAGTATAAAATTAAAATTTGGTGAAAGTATGGCTAAAAGAAATTATGGCAATAGAACGATGCACAAAGCCACTTGTGCCGACTGCGGGAACGAGTGCGAAGTTCCATTTAAGCCTACGGAAGGTAGGCCTGTTTATTGCCGAGAGTGTTATAGGAAGCATAGAAGATAATTAATTCTGTTTTTTCTAAGTTTTGGTCAACCAAAAACTTATTTTCTATTTATCGAGTAATGAGTTATTTTTTTTTAAGGCCCTAGGACTATAAAAATAAACCCACACAAAATAATTAAAGAATCCGTTTCAAGACGCGAATTTAGATCATATTTCTTGAATAATATTGGTGTATGAAATCAAATTTTATATTTCTTCTTGAAACGGTTAAAAACTAAAAGCTAACCTTAATTTATCTATTTATTGAAAAATTTAAACTCAGTTTTTTTAAATTGATTTTTAGACTATTAAGACTCATGGGATAAAATTGTTAGATAAGTTTCAGTAGAGATACATGAAATAACCGAATACTAAAATTAAAGGTTATTATTAAAATCCATTTCATTTATTAATTCTTATGGATAATAATTCTATAAAGAGTTAGAATTTATATAATTAATAATCTATCTCTAGATCAAAATATCTTATAAAAAATGTTAATAAAATGGTAATTAATAAAGAGGACATTCTCAAAAAACTTAAAAAGTTAAAAAATGAAATCAAAGCGAATTACAGAGTCAAAACTATTGGACTCTTTGGTTCCTATGTAAATAATAAACAAAAAGATACAAGTGATATTGATTTTTTAGTAGAATTTGAAGATGACGCTGATCTATTCCATTTTATTGGACTTTCACGCTATTTAGAAGAACTTTTTAATACAAAAGTTGATGTCGTATCAAAACCTAGTTTAAAAAAGGAATTGAAACAACAAATCCTTCAAGAGGTAATATATGAGTGAAAATAAAGTAATCTAATACATTATAAATACCTATAATCTTATTATATTTTAAATTAGAGAGGATTTATAAAGTTTTAATTGATATTAAAGTATGTAGAATATGAAAACAAATATATCTTTAGCAAAAAAATGGGTTGTATCAGCTAGAGCGAACTTAGAAAGATTTTTAAAAAGCCTTAAATCTGAAGATTTTGCTGATGCAGCATTTAGAAGTCAATTCGCTATAGAAAAGTTAAATAAATTTTAGTATTATTGGGTGTAAAAATTCAAAAAACTCATGAACCTACAAAAATTTTAAAAGATATCCTCAAAGATAAAGAATCTAGAAAGTTTGATAAGAAAGCTAAGGAATTGATTAAAAAGATAATTACATACTCACTATTATTTGAAGAAGAAGGTACGAAAACAAGATACGGTGTTTATAAAGAAGATGAGTTTTTAATAGCAGAAGAAATTTATACATCTTTAGAAGACATAAAATAATTTATAATTAATTTGGAAAAAATAATAACAATTTATATCACAATAATTCAAGAAATTTTTCAAATCCCTAAAACCGAATTTGAAGATTTAAAGACTTTGAAAGATATAAAGGAGGATATAATTAAATGGATATAGACTTATCTTTCATAAAAATTGATTATTTCGCATCATCTTTAGCAGAATATTTGGAACGCTTATTTAAGAGTGAAAAAGAAATCGTAGGAATTATACTATTTGGATCTTTATCTACTCAACAAGCAATATATTCTCCTGATAAAATAAGTGATATTAATCTTCTTGTAGTTTTCGAGAATGACCAATTACCTATTGATCACAGAGCACGAACTAATCTTAAATTAACTTTAATGGGTTTTACTCTATCAGGCATAGATTCAATCTGGATGAGTAAATCTGAATTTAAAACATCAATAGAAAATAAGAGAGATTTAATCTTAAGCATTCTTGATGAGGGTATCATTCTATACGATCAAAACAACTATCTACGAGATTCGAGGACAAAATTATTTGAAGAATTAGAAGATAAAGGTGTCAAGAAAAGGGAAAAGTATTGGATCTGGCCACAGAAACGCTTAGGAGAAGAAATTAAGTGGTAAAAATAAATACATACTACTTGTTTGATTTCATTTATTAATTCTAAATAATAACATTTTTATTATTATTAATTAGAATTTATTGAATGATATCATGAGTAAATCAAAGTCATTAAATGTAGGTAAATCAATAGATATTATTTTCATTATATCCTCTATTCTTTTCAACATTTCAGTAAGTATTGTGTACATTGCGACAAAACTTGACAATATGGAACTCTTACGGGTTGCTGGTGTTATTGTCATTCTCCTGATCATTCCCTTCACCATCACGTTGATAGGATATATTAAGGAAAAAGAGGAAAAAAAGATTATAATATCTCTCGTGATTATCCTATTTTATCTCTTTTTGGAATTATTATTAGACTACATCCTCTTAATTCCATTCAGAGATATAGTAGCACTTCATATCCCCTACATTATAGTATTTTATGCTGCTGCATTCAGCATGATTGGCGTGACTTTCGAAAAAAACAAGAAAATGGGATTTGTGGTGCTAGCAACATTCGGGATATTGATAGTATGTTTGATTTACATGTATTTGGGTTAAAGAGATCGAAGAACAAGATGAAATTTTCTAATATCAGAAAAAAAATTATTATTGTATTCTTTTCCTTTTACTTCTAATTAACAGTACTGTTGTTATACCTATTACTGCTCCTTCGCTAATATTCGAAATTAAAATAATACTTTTATTTTTTTTTCTTAAATATATTTATAACAAGGTCGCTCCATGACCAAATAATTAGCTTTTTCGTTTCAGGGATGCTTTTAAGGATGTTTATTAATTCTTTATCTTCTGTTAAAAGTATTGAATTTATAGACACCGCAGATCCAGCGATCCAACAATCCATATAATCTAAATGACCTGAAGATCTAATGATTGATGCAATAGAACTCGATTTAATATCAATTTCAGGATTGAATATTTTTATCGGTGAATTGAGCACAGTTGGGAGTATTAATTGATATCTTTCTAAAATGCTCATATCTTCTTTCTTTCTATACTCATTAAGTAGTTTAAACATAGTTTCTATAAGACAGATTGAAGGAAGATATACCTCATATCTTTTTAATCCATTTTTCCATAAGTGCTTAAACTCTTCTTTAAAGTCTTCATAAAGGGTAAGTTTAATCCCAAAAAGCGGTAATACATATGTCGTATCAAGCATAACTGAATTAGTGTTCTTCATTTGTAAGTTTCTCCTGCAATTCTCTTTCTTCTTTAATATCAGCCTCTATAGTTTCGGGTGTTCCCGTAGCAATAGTAGGCATAGTTAATGCCTCTTCGACAGAAAAAATTTTTTTTATTATTAACTCACCATTATGGGCTTCAATTATTACCTCATCTCCAGGATTGATCCCTGAAACTTCTCTTAATGGTTTTTTTGGTAAAATTTCTCCTTTCTTTCCAACAATAGTTCTATCTTGAGCTGTCATAAAATATATATGTTTTTCGGAATATTTATATTTTGTTAGAAATAATAAAAAATTTCTGACAAATAAAACAATGTTGTATTTGGATTTTAATAAGAGGATTTAGCTGATTTTGAATTAGATTAAATGGATTTTCGAATGATATTCTTTATTAATTTGTTCTATTGTATCTCTTGATAATTCATATTCTGGAAGGAAAAGCACGGGACATTCTTGTAGGAGTGATAAGGAAATTGAAAAACAATCCGAAATGGCTAAAGGATATCTACATTTAATATCAGCCGCTTTTTTGAATAACCAGGTATCACTTATAATATTCATTATGCTTTCAATCTTTTTTAAAACCATTTCTGCATCATTCATGCCCTTTTCACGACATATTATATAGAGAAGTTCAGTTTTGATTAAATTATGCCCATATAGTATTATCTTCGATTCTTGGGTGAAAACATACTCTTCTAATAGAGAATTAATCTCCTGGCCCTCATTCATGAAATAGCCTAATAAAACGCTTGTATCCAAAATAAGATTATATGTTTCGCTTAAAATTTGTTTAGTGTTCATGAAATCACTCTTGATTGGATTTTAATGGAGCAAGTTTTTCTTCTCTAGCTAAATCCTTCTTTTTCTCCTCTAGATACGTCTTTTTCGCAGATTTTGGTAAAAAGCCTTTCAAACTTCTGAATTCCTGTAAGCTTGTTTTTCTAATAATGTCCAAAGGCTGATTTTCTATGAGATATTCAATAAGATCATTATATGAAATGGCACTTCCCTTTTGTTCCTCTAACCTTAACTTAATCTTAAACAACTTTTTCTTGGTCTCATCATCAATTTGAATTGTTGTGGGCATAAATCTCCGTCTCTATAGAACTATAATAATAATAGTTCTATAGAATATTTATATTTAATCATTATCTTTTTTCAAATCAAGAAGAAAATTCAAAGATTAAACCTTTTTATTTATAAACTCATCAATGTCCACATTTATAAGATTTTCATTTGCTTCCTTCCCAATCTTAAGGAGAGTTATAATAATATTATGATCCAAATGTGGATATTCTTTTAAAATTTCGGTTATTGAATACTTTAATCAGATTAATTCATAGATTAAAGCAACGAAAATTCTGGTACCCTTAATGATAGGCTTTCCTCCCAGTAGTTCCGGATTACTTTCGATAATATCTTTCATTTTTGTTAAGCTCAATAAACAGATTTCAGATTCTACTTTAAAATGAAGTCATAAAATTTTAAAAATCCATCTTAATTTACATTGACGGGAACAAAAAAATCGTTTTATTGGTTCTTGACATATATTAATATGATGATATTCCTTATTCCACTTACTGCCCACGATGCTTTTACCACAGAATTCACAATTAGGC
>JAEOTA010000029.1 GCA_016840085.1 Promethearchaeota archaeon | reverse complement strand
TTCAATCCTTGTTTTAGTGGATATTTCTATGCTATCCTTAAAGATGTAGAAGAAAGAATAGATACTCTGAGTTTCAATCCTTGTTTTAGTGTATATTTCTATGATATAGTTGTAATGAGCGAAGATAATGAATTTGTTATGTCTAGTTTCAATCCTTGTTTTAGTGGATATTTCTATGCTATTATCTGTCCGATGTGGACGAAACCAGATGTATATATAAGTTTCAATCCTTGTTTTAGTGGATATTTCTATGCTATTAAAGTATTTGGATTTTAATTCAGTTAAGAATTATCTTAGGTTTCAATCCTTGTTTTAGTGGATATTTCTATGCTATAACTCAACAAACTCTTATGCTAAAAATTGAGAAATATAAAGTTTCAATCCTTGTTTTAGTGGATATTTCTATGCTATCCTTTATAATACTATAATAGAATATGATAAAAAATTATTTAATCTTATTTCTTTTTAATTTTTAAATATCTTTGTTCGAGCATTAACAAATTTTCATTTTACTTAAAAAGATACTCGATGAAATTCAATTCTCAGAAAATGCTCTAAAAGCTTATAATTCGCTTTTATTAAATGCAATTAAACTGTATCTTAAATTAAATTGAAGATTTTTCGAATTATAAGTAAATGGCCCAAATTAAAAAGATTAAATATCTGTTTTAAGATTGCATGATCAATTAGTCTTTTCCTCGAAAGGTGATAATTTTATACTTATTTAATGAATATTCAAAATAGAAATTTATAAAAATGTAAAAATTATGGTGTCGATGCTCGAAATTCTTTATATACTTTAAATATGATTTTAACCTTAAAATTAAGTCTTAAAAAAATATGAAAATTCAGCAATTACACTCTTTTAAAAAAAAGATAAAATTCCCTTAAAAAAATTTTTACTCTAATTAAAACTTAAATAGTTAATCTTATAAGGACATTTTTGTTAATATTCATGTAAAATTTTTATTTTTATAGGGTTAGATAAAGTTAAATTACGATGAATGACAAATTCCAACTAATATTTGCTGCTCTTTTACATGATATTGGAAAACTAGGGTATCGTTCTGGTGAAAGTGGGACTCATCAAGAGATTGGGAAGAATTTAATTCAAAAATATGACGAGATTTTACCTAACGTTACTAGTTTGATTTCTTTACATCATCAGACTGGTATCGAAGACTTTTTCAATACTGATGGCTATAATTTGTTAAAAAAATTAATTATTGCCGATTGGTTAGCCTCATCAGAAAGAATAGGGATTGAAAAGAAAGAAGATATAAGGAGGATTGGATTAACACCGATTTTTTCAAAAATATCCATATTTAAGGAAAAAGACCATCCAAAATTTTATTATTTAGGGAAACAATTAATTTTAAAAGATGATTCAATAGAAATTTTCCCTTTTTTAAGAGAAAAAGTTATAGATTCTTTAGAACAATATTTTTTAGATAATTGGGTTTCTTTTAAAGATAGTTTTGACAGAATTAAAGAACATAAAGGTGATTTCAAGAACCTATTTGAATTTTTGTTCTCCCTTCTAAAAAGACATTTTAAATTTATACCATCAGCTGCTTATTTTGTTGAGCCTGACATTAGTTTATTTGATCACTCAAAAATGGTTTGTGCCATTGCGGTGGCTCTTGATAATTATTTTAAATTTAATTCAATTATTAAAGAGCATGAGATTGAAACACTAAATAGGATGGGACAAATCCTTAAAGAATTATATGTTAAGGGCGATGTTTACCGAAAAGAAATAGAAAAGGATGATGTAAAAAAAGAAATCTTTGAAGATCGTAAATTATTCACCTTTATTCACGGAGATTTCTCGGGTATTCAGAAATTTATCCATTTGATCTCATCCAAATATGCTATGAAGACATTAAAAGGTCGATCATTTTTCTTTAGTTTATTAACCGAAAATTTCGCTCAGTATATAATTGAACAGTTAGAATTAACACAGGTAAACATTATATTTGCTGGGGGAGGTCATTTTTATATAATTGGTCATTACTCAAAGGATCTTAAATCTAAGTTAAGTGAAATTTCATTAAAAATAAATAAATTATTCATTGAACAATTCAATGCAAATCTTTATCTTGCTTTAGATTACATACCTTTATCTATTGAGGATTTAGTTTTTAACATCTCTGAAAGTTGGAAAAAAGTTAATATTACGACTTCTATAAAGAAGAATAAAAAATTTAGTGATATAATTAAAAGAGCAAAGCAAGAATATTTCTCAAAAATATTTGGTCCAGTTGAAGGTTCTGCAAATAAAATTCAACGATGTGCAATTTGTAATTCATTTGAAAATCTAGAAAAAATGCCTGATACTGATGATTATTGGTGTATAATGTGTAAGAGCTTTAAAGATTTGACAGATGATTTAAAATCTAGTATTTTTTATAAAAATACTCAATTCGGTTCAGAGAGTTATAACAGAATCTTAAATAAATTTGAAAAAGCAGTTAAATTTAAAGAAAATGTGAAAGAGAATCAAAATAAATGGTATTCCATAAATAATCCATCATTAGAGAATACAATAGGCGATATACAATTTCCTATTGCTTTTCCGCTTGATAAATTTGGAATTATTTTAGATAATAGTAAGTTAGCTGATCAAGCACATCAGAGAACAGGATTTAACAAACTTGGAATTTTAAAAATGGATGTCGATTCTTTAGGAAAAATTTTTCAAAAAGGCTTAGGTAAAAATAATACAATATCAAGAGTCTCTACCTTAAGTTCTTCATTAACATTATTTTTTGAGGGATATGTTCCTAGACTTGTTCAATCAGAATTTTCTGATTCAGTCTATCTTATATTTTCTGGAGGAGATGATTTATTTGCTGTTGGTTCATGGGATAAATTAATTGAATTCTCATTTAGATTATATAGAGATTTTAGGAGATTCACGGCATTTAATCCTGATATAACTTTAAGTGCAGCTATAATTCTTGAACCCTCTACTTTTCCTATAATCAAAGCTTCATTAAACGCCGAAGATGAGATAAATAGAGCAAAACAATTCGAAATATTTACAGGTAAGGGTAATACCAAAAATAAGATTTCACTATTTGGCTTGGTTTTGAATTGGGATTGGAGCTTAGAAAAAGAAGATGAGTATAATGAATTTTCAGAAGATTCGAAAAAAATAGAGAAGTATCATAGAGAACAAATACTGAAAATTATGAAAATCGAGAAAATTGAAGAATTAAAAGAGGAAATTCTTAAGTGGATTAATAGTAAATCAGAGTTTGAATTAACTCTTACTTTAAAAGATATTTTATTTTATTTAATCAGAGAGAAGAATTTTTCTAAATCAATGCTCCATAAACTTGAAAGTTCAGTTTTAGGGTTAAGAATATTATTGGAAGATTCACTAGAAAGAAGAATTCGAGTTCCTAAATTATGGAGATTGAAATATTATTTAAGAACTGTTTTATGGTCAAGAAACCCTGAAGTAAGGTCATTGACCAAGTTTATTATTCAGATGGTAGAAATTATTATAATTGATAATTTATTCAAACCAGATTCAACTTTACAAACAAAAACTATAAATTTCATATCTGTTGCAGTAAAATGGGCAGATTATTTAACAAGAAAATAAAATTTTTTAAAAAAACAACAAAAGAGGTAAAGATCTGATGTCATATGCTAGAAGAAGAATAAGAAGAGACGATATCATGAAAGTAGCTAATGATATAATTAATAATTCCGACAAAATTTTGAAAAAAGAGACTATGGAGGATATAAATAGGTTTATAGAATTAAGTGAAGACTTTGGTGTAATGTGTGCTCATTATCGATATAGAGGAAAACTTATTTCAACATCGCAAATCAGAGGAATTTTCAATACTGTAAAGAGGTTACCTGATAATTTTGAAGAAAGCAAAAAAGATCTAAATTTATTACGCCCCAAATTAGCTTATCAGAAAGGCAGATTTGAAGTATTAGAACCACTAACAAATGTATTAATTGAATTAATTAAAAAAGTAAATGATAATAAAACTTTAGAAGGTTTTAAGGAGTTTTTTGAAGCAATATTAGCATATCATAAAGCTTCTGGAGGTGATTAAAAAATATGGAAGAATATCAACTTAAAGGAAAAGTTATATTAACAGGAAAAATAAAAGTAAAGACAGGACTCGCTATTGGAGGTAGTAAAACTTCATTAGATATTGGTGGTGTTGATAATCCAGTAATTAAAGACTCAAAAGGTATACCATACATTCCAGGAAGTACAATAAAAGGAAAATTGAGAAGTCTTCTTGAGCAAAATTATTACCCCCTCAGGACTGAAGACAAAAATGACGGCAATGGATTTTTTGATCCCAAGATGGTAATACATAATTTTGAAGATGATACCGTTGATGATATTATAAAAATTTTTGGTGCACCAGAAGTCAATGAACCGGGAAGAGGAATTTTTCGAGATTCATTTTTGGATGAGGCATTTTTCGAGGAAAATAAAGACTTGTTTTTTAAGAATCTTGAATTAGATTATACTGAAGATAAAATTGAGAACACAGTAGATAGAATTTCTGCCAGAGCAAATCCAAGACATCTTGAAAGAGTACCAGTAGAAGCGCAATTTGATTTTGAAATCATTTTAGATTTATTTTCTGAAAAAGACAAAGAGTTAATAGAAGTTCTTTTTCAAGGTTTAAAATTACTCGAGGATGATTATCTGGGAGGAAGTGGTTCACGGGGAAGTGGAAAAATAAGCTTTGAGGAGATAAAAATGATACTTCGGGATAATAATTACTATACTCATGAAAAGGCAGAGACATTTTTAGCTGAAAATTTTAATTTAAAGGATGTTGAAAATAAAGATTGGTTCGTTAATGTATATAATAAAATTAGTCTCTAAAGAGAGGAACTATTTCAGCATTGGAAAGGATTATACAGGAAGTATTAGTTCAATTATTCATAGTGATACATTATTTAGTGCTATTTGTAATAATGTACGAAAGCTTTATGGGAATAGTAGTTTAAAAGAGTGCTTAGCTCATATAATTGAACTTGAGAATAGTGAATCAGAATTTTTTAGATTGTCTTCGTGCTTTCATTATATTGACATCTATAGAGATAGTGAATATTATAATACTATTTATTTCTTACCAAAGCCGTTAATTAGATTTCCTTTAGATGAGAAATCTCAAGAATATCTTGATGAAAATCCAAAATCACTAAAAAAAGTTCAGTTTATTTCTTTTGAAATATTAAGAAGGCTTCAACAAGGGCAAAATATATCTTTAAGTCAATACCATATAATAGATGGGAATTATTTAGTCCATGAAAAAGATATTGAACTGTTAGGATTAAAAGGATTTCTTAGTTTAATTGATAATTCTAACGCAAAAATAGAAAAGATAGAACGAGCAATTCGGAGAAAAGTAACCATATTTGAAATTTTAGACGAACAAAAAGTAAGAATCAGCAGAACTAGTAAAGAGTCTGAACCTTTCACATGGCCAAAGTTTAAGTTCCACATATCAAAATATTATGTGAAAGAAAATGGAAGTGAAATAAATTTTCAACTAATTCCGGGATTCTACTTTTTATTAGATTATTCAGGGTTAGCTAATGAATTAATTAATAAAATTTTATCATCTATCAAATTAATTACGGATGAAGGGCTTGGAGGTAAAAGAAGTATTGGTTGTGGGTTAGTAGATAATATTGATATTAAAGAACTAGATGAGAATTTTGAATATATTGATCTCTTTAAAGAAGAGGATAAAGGGTATGTCACAAATATTTCTCTGGTATATCCTAGTTTAGAGGAGATTCAAAATGTAAAGTTCTTCAATATATATGGAAGAAGTGGGTTTGTTTATTCGGTGGATAATATTTCTCAAAGATTTAATGATGTTAAATTCATTGAAGAGGGTGCAATATTCGAAAAGCAAATTCAAGGAAAAATAATTCAAGTAGCTTCTGATGAGTTTATAGGCAAATACCATAAAATCTATAAGAATGGAATTGGAGTCTATTTAAACATTGGAAAGGGAGAGGTCGATTAAAAAAATGACAGATAAAGGAATAAATATAAGTCAAAAATCTCATATCTTAACCTTAAGAGGATTATCTCCACTACATATAGGTTCTGGTGAGAAATATTCACAACTTGATTATATTTACCATGAAAACTACATTTTTATATTAGATTTTGATACACTAATTTCAGAAATTCCACTTGAAGTTATCGATGATTTAACAAATGATATCAACGAAAATTTTGAAAATAATATTTGGAAAGGAGATACTAAAGAATTTTTAAGCAGATATAAAATAGATTGGGAGAAATCAGTGGAGAGAAAGTATGATCTAATCGGGAGAATTGGTAAAAATGAAATTAATCAATTTATTAAAACTGGAAATCAAATCTACATTCCTGGTTCTAGTATAAAAGGAGCAGTAAGAACCGCCATTTTATTTAAGATTTTAAAGGAACACCCTGAGAAAAAAAAAAATGTCATAAGAAATGTAATTGATCGCTTCAATGATCAAGAAATAATGAAATTAATTCAAAAAGATGGGACAACTGATTTACTTAGAGCATTAATTATATCGGATTCGCATATTGATAAAACATCACCTATCAAAATTACAGGATCTACAGTTTATCACTTAAGAGATAAAAAATCTACCATCCCTATCTATTATGAGATTTTAGATGAGAATTTTTATAGCTCAGGTACTATCAAAATTAACAATAAATTAACTGATGCAAAGGCTTTAATTTCTGATAATTTTGATTTAACACAAGAAAATATACTCAACGCAATAAATGATTTTTCTAAAGAAATTATAGAGTATGAGCTAAAAGAATTCACAGACAGAAAAGATCCTAATTTAGATGAGATTATTGGATTCTATAAGAAACTAAATAACGAATTAACACATCTGAAAGATAGTGAATGTATACTTCGTTTAGGTCAAGGTTCAAGCATTTTAGGAATAACTTTATTTTTAAATTTCACAGATAATAAACAGATTGTCAGGAAATACAAGGGTTTAGAGATTTTTCATTTTAATATCCCAGATAGATATAATAAGGAATATGGAATAGCAAAACAGGGACGATATACTATTCTTCCCGATAGAGATTCACCAAATAAACCCAAGATAAATGAAAAGTGGTTATGTAGCGTTGTTACAATAAGGGGGAACAATAAATATGTGACTTTATTAGAAAGAATAAAAAAATTATTTGATAGTGAAGAAGAAAAAGCCAGAGGTTATTTATTTCCTCTTACAAGAAAATTTGTCGTATCTGACAATGAAAAATTAATCGCTCCATTTGGTTGGGTTAAATTAACGTGGGATTAGGATTTCAGGCCCTATTTAAATCAAATTCTTAAGGAGTATGTATAAGACGTGATTCTAATTTCTAATATTGGTAATAGGGATGTTCTATATAATGATAATACATTAGAACGAGATAATGTGAGGCAAAAAGGTGAAGAGTTGTTTAATAATTATGATATGGAAAAAGAAAAACTTACATATCCTCTACTTGAACCTTTCTTAAAAATATTCGCCAATAAATTAAAAAATATCTATATTTTTGTAACCAATCAAGAAGATCAGAGAGTTAGAAATTCAGATACTCTTTTTTTAGGACAAATTATTAAAAAGTGGATTCGAGATACCTATAATATTCGAGTTAATGTAATTCAATATACTAATAATCCAACTGATTATGAAAAGGTGTATAGTTTTTTTACTAATTATTTTACTCAAGAAGAGAGTATAATAGGAAGAACAGAGAAAAGAATAATTTCTTTATCTGGAGGGACGCCTCAAATGAATGGGGCTGTTTATGTAATTTTATCATCATTATATCTTGAAGGTAATGAGTTTTATAATGTGTTTAAGAATAAATTATATCCTGTAAATCATGAAAAGACAATAAATAAAATATTAGTCAAAAAATCGTGTATAGAGTTATTAAAAACAAACCAATATAAATCAATCATAGAACTGTTGGAAAGGAGCAAATTACAAGATACTGAATGTCTAGTTTTTTTATTAAAATATGCCCAGCAAAGAAAGAATTTTGATTTTGAAAAAGCGCAAGAACATTTTAAACAATTTTTAGACCTAACTCCTCATTCTTTACATCAACAATATAAGATCTTCAATTTACAAGGACAATTAAAACCCATTGAATTAATTAAAGAGCTTTTTTGGAATATGGAAATTAATTATACTAATCAGAATTATTTATTTTTCGTAGCACTGTTATTTCGATTAGAAGAAGCGCTTTTATACGAGATAAATAACTATCTATTTAGAGATAATTTTAAAGAAGATCTAAATAGAAAAGAAAATCATCTTAAATTTTCACAATATTTAGAAAAAAAAGAACCGGATATATGGAATTCCCTTCAAAACAAACATTATAAGACATTTAAGTTAAAAATAGATACCGATGATTTGGGACGTCCTGTTTTTTTCTATATTGCATTTTTAAAATTAGGAACTCTTGACAAGAATATTAAACCGTTGATGAGCATTTTAGAACTTTTTGATAAGATCAATAAATATCAATATAAAGAGTTAAATGAGCAAGATCGAATTCAAAAATATAAGGATAAGAAAAGCACGGAATGCTTAGGAGATTTAAGGAACAGTTCAATAATCGCTCATGGTTTTGATCCTATATCAAGAGAAAAAATTGAAAAATTATACGGAGAGAGTATAGAAAAGTTATATCTTAGATTGAAGAATAATTTGGAAGAAATTCTCTATCTATTCTTAGATAATAAAGACCTAGATCTTTCCAATATATTTAAGCAGATTAATGAAAAAATAGAAAATATTATCTTAAAATTATAAGCATTTATACTGAGTCATAATGAAGTTAAAAATATTACACTTATTTTTAATTACAGATAAGATAATTGAAGAGACACCCACTCACTTAAGGGGATTTGTTGGGTCAGAATTTAAAAAATATACCGAGTTGCATCATCACCTGAACTCTTCCGAAGGAAAGAAGAGGTTAAAATACGAATACCCTAAAATACAGTATAAGATTAACAGCAATAAAGCCATTATTCTCGGAATTGGAGATAATGCTATATCCGTGTTAAGAAATGTAGTAATGAACATTAAGGAACTTCTTTTAGGAAAAATTACGTATAAACTCGTTGAAATTAAAGCACATTATGAAGAATCCGAGTTTGGTATTACAAATGGAGGTGTGATGGTCTCTTACAAATATAATTCCCCATGGCTTGCGCTTAACAGCGAGAATTACAATAAATTTAAGAAGGCATCTATAAAAGAAAGACGGGAATTATTAAAAAAGATACTTATTGGAAATATCCTTTCGATGTCTAAACATTTAGGATATGATGTTCCTGATACGATACAAGTAGATATCGAAGTATACCCTCTAAAAGTCTCATATAAGGATGTGCCTATGGTAGGGTTTAAAGGAATTTTTGAGGTTAATTTTTTAATTCCCGATTATTTAGGAATAGGGAAAGCAGTCTCTCATGGATTTGGTACAGTGAAAAAAACTTCTAATAATTAAATATAATAATTTGTAGAAAAAAGAAAAAATTTATAGAGAAGAGGTGTTCTATATACTATAGACTAAAAATTCCTATGTAAGTATCATGAAATAGGAAGAAATTAGTATATTATCCACGCGAACAAGGATTGAAAGGGCGTGCCGGCTTCTTTAATTCTTTTTCTTCTATATTATCCACGCGAACAAGGATTGAAAGAAATGTCTTGATAAATGTTTTGAAGACTTTCAATATTATCCACGCGAACAAGGATTGAAAGTCCCTCAGTGTGATTAGCTATATAGATATATTATATTATCCACGCGAACAAGGATTGAAAGTCTTTGGCATATTCTATCACTGAGGTAAAAGTATATTATCCACGCGAACAAGGATTGAAAGGGATATTTCTACCGTATGCCGGAGAGATAAAAATATTATCCACGCGAACAAGGATTGAAATAGAGAATTCCGAATGGGAAGACTCTATGAGTCATATTATCCACGCGAACAAGGATTGAAAGAAGCAGAGGAAATCAGAATGACTGGAATGGAATATTATCCACGCGAACAAGGATTGAAAACATCAATTAAAAATAATACTTCAAATGTGAAATATTATCCACGCGAACAAGGATTGAAAAAGATCGTATAGTGCAGTAGGAAGTCCTAAAAAATATTATCCACGCGAACAAGGATTGAAAACGTTTATTCTTCATGTTAAAACCAGAATGATCATATTATCCACACTAACAAGGATTGAAATTCAAATTCAGCTTCAGATTTCGGTACCATTATAGATAATAGCATAAGAGTATCCGCTAAAACAAGGATTGAAACTCAAGTGGTTAAAAAAAAATCTAGACATCAATTTTAAATAGATGGCGTTCTCTATATACTATAGGCAACAAATTTTCATGTAGGTATCATGGAATAGGAAGAAATTAGTATATTATCCACGCGAACAAGGATTGAAATGAGCCCTTTGGTCTCCCTACTTTACCCATTCATATTATCCACGCGAACAAGGATTGAAATAATTCATGCGTAATTCTATTTGCGTCGTTAAATATTATCCACGCGAACAAGGATTGAAAGTATATATACAAACATACGTGGTTAATAATGGAATACTATCCACTAAAATAAGGATTGAAATAGTTCTTTCGAAATAATGAAAAGTGCTCCTTCCTCACTGAATAGCATAATAATATCCATTAAAAATAAGGATTGAAAATTTTCTAAGAATTGAATTCTTACACGTTGATTTCACCCTCTCCCTATAATATTCTTTTTTAACGCGTTGTCGCGTCTCACTGACAGGAGCCAACCTTTAATTATATTAAATCAGTTTTTCTAAAGTGAGTAATATTTTTATATTCAATGTACATATTTGTGAAATTGAACATAATTTATTTTAAAAAAAGACAAAAAATTAGAAAATAGAATTTTATTTAAATAATAGTTGAAACATATGAATTTAAAAAGTATTAGACTAAAATTGATAGTTATTTTAATCGGAATATTTTCATTTCTCCTAGCTTTTGGATTACCATCACTAATTATAAGTGACAATTTGTCTACATCAATAGATACACCTAAACTCAGCACTCAACCTATTCAGATAAATACCCCTGAAAATATTGGTTATTGTTCACCCATGAGCGGGTATTTTCCAGGAACATATGATTTTTTTGAATGCAATACTGATTCACATGTATATTATGGAACTTATGATTTCAGAGATGAAATTAATGAAATTGGTTATGATATTGACTTTATAGACTATTATTTGGCAGGTTCGAATTCTCACGCTAAAATTGTTTCATCATGGCAAGATCATACAGAAGTACTTGAATTGAAAGATTATGATGAAACCGATCGAGTGCTTATCCAAAATGATTTTTCAGGTTCTAAAGCTGATGCACAAGTTGAATTTTGGTGGGGTACTTCCTCATCAATGTCAACTAAAGCACAATTAAGGATTAAATTAAAAGAAGGCTCCAATACTAACGTAGAATTACGATTCTGGCAGACTTATGGTAAACTAGAATATAATGATGGTGATTGGAAGACTCTAAAAAGTGGTCTAGTAAAAAACACTTGGTATCATATTAAAATTGAATGCGATGATTCTTTAAATCGTTATTATGTGTATGTAG
>JAEOTA010000028.1 GCA_016840085.1 Promethearchaeota archaeon | reverse complement strand
TATTTTTATAAGGATATAAGTTATGAAAATTATTATTGATGAATGTATTGCAAAATCAACGAGATCATGCTTAATAGACGCAGAATTTAATATCATTAACGTAGAAGATATATTAAATTCTGGAGTTGATGATGAAAAGATATTTGAATATGCTAAAAAAGAAGGCTTACCTATATTCACACATGATCGAGGATTTGGTGTTCTTTACCATTTTTCTGAGGGAGCTCGTCCAACTATCATTATACTTCAAGTTCTTTCTCCTCATCCTAAAGCAACAAATGAACTTTTGAATAAAACATTATTAAATATAGATCTAAATCAACCAAAATATAATGGAAAATTAATTATAATTTCAGAAAAGAATATTAGAATAAGGAAATAATAATTTCTAAAATTATCTATGGATTTAACAATGAAATCCTTGTTACTTTTGATTTTAATTCCGTTGCTTTCTTAATCTTTTCAATATTTAATTACAAATTATATATTTGACAGGGTATTATAGCATTCATAACTTATCAGATGTAGAAAAATTACAATTTGGATGTGAGATAACTCCAACCTTTTAATTAAGGTATCAGTTTATTTTCTCTTAAAAAAGGTTTTTATTAATCAGGAATGATAATTGAATGATCTTCTTTTATACGGTCTAACACAATTTCAGTTTTAACTTCCTCAACTCCAGGGAGATTGCGGAGTTTTTCAATAAGCCCCATTGAATCTTGATGATTTAGACATTTTGCCATTATGAACAAGGGATATTCTCCGGTTACAACATAGGCATATTTTATCTTTTCCATCTTCTCAATCTCGTTTTTAACATCCTCTAAGGGATTTGTAGCATTTAATCTTAGAGATGCCATTACCATTTCGCGATATCCTAACTGACGGCAATCAATTAATGCAACATACTTTTTAATCAAGTCTTTCTCAAGTCGTTGAATACGCGCTCTTATAGCAGTAGCACTCTTATTTGTTTGGTGTGCAATTTCTCTAATAGTTAATTTTGCATCATCTTGTAATAACTCAAGAATTTGTCGGTCAATATCATCAAGAGTTCCATTTGTTGATACCATAAAATCAATCCCGTTGGTAATTTTTCAAGTTCTATTATAACTGTTTATAATTTATTAGTTTCTTACTTTCATTAAAAAGTAATATGTTCTATTTTTAATATAGAAGTTTTGATTTATAATTTTTTTTACTACAAACTTATGATCATATAGTTTTATTTATTAATAAATGATATGTTTATAGAAAAAAAAACTATTATTTAAATAGTATATTATATTTTTGATCTATAATGATTATCACTCATAATTTAAAATGATATTATAGCAAAAAAAAATAAATAAAAAAACTAAAAAAAGTGAAAAAAATGGCTGTTAAAACATATAATTATACAGGCTTAAAATGCCCGATGCCAGTTTTGAAAACAAAAAAGGAATTAAGAAATTTGGCTTCTGGAGAGGTTATAGAAGTAATCGCTGATGATGTAGGGGCTAAAAAAGACATTCCAGCGCTTCTCAATAAAAGCGGTGACGAATTAGTAGAACTTCGAGAAGACAATGGAAATTTAATTTTTGTCATTAAGAAGGCTTAAAACGTATTATACGGAGCAAGGATATTAAAATGTCTAAATATGTTTTCTTTATTAGCACGGAACCTTACAAATATCAAGCTGTAGATTCCCTGATAGAAATAGGTAAAGCTGCAATAAGAAAGGGGCATGAAATTACTGGCATATTTTTCTTTGGGACTGGTGTTTATAATCTTAAAAAGGAGATTAGCTGTGGAACTACAATAAGAAATATCCCAGAGAAAATTGAGAAATTTTCCAGTGAGAACAAAATTCCAGTATCAGGATGTAGTACATGGGTTAGTATAACAGGGCTTAAAGAACCAGAATTCATTGAAGGAGCTACTGAAGAAGGTTTAGGAGATTTTTCAAATTGGGTAATTGAGGCAGATAAATTAATTGTATTTGGAGCGGGAGGTTAATAATTATGGTAGAATCTGTGGTAACAATAAGCGATCAATCTCCAATTGGCAGAAATTCTGCAGTTGAGGCTATTAGGATTGGATCAGGATTTACTGCTTTAGGAGAATTTGTTGACTGTAAAATTGTGTTTATGGGTGACGCTGTGTATTTATTCAATAAAAATTGCGACCCTGAAGCTGTGGGAATGGACCCTTTAGCAGAAGTATTAGAGATGGCTGAATTATCTGATTTAGAAGTATATATTATTGAATCTGCTTTAACTGATGCGGGATTAACTAAAGCTGACATGATTGACTATGAAAATTTGAAAATCATTGGATATGATGAATTAACAGATTTAATTGCTAATGCAAGTACATGTTTTAGATATTAAAGGGGGATAAAAAAAGATGACAGAAAATCTTGATATGATTTATTTGTTTGGATTC
>JAEOTA010000027.1 GCA_016840085.1 Promethearchaeota archaeon | reverse complement strand
CTTTATTACTAAGCTCTGGATTTGAACTTTATGATTTAGGTATGGATGTCGATGAGAATACAATTGTGGAGAAAGTAAGAGAATCCGGAGCACAAATAATTGCTTTAAGCACACTTCTTACGATGACTGTGGAACACATTAAAGTAGTTCATGAAGCTTTGCAAGCTGCTGGTTTAAGAGATAAAGTTAAATTAATTGTGGGAGGAGCTCCTTTAAATATGGAACTAGCAAAGAAATTAGGGGCAGACGATTTTGCAGATGATGCTGTGGAAGGAGTTAAGCATATTAAGCAATTAGCTGGAATGAAATAATAAGAAAAAAATTTGCTTCTACTTATTTTTTAAGCATTTTATTACTATTTAAAGCTCGATTTTATAAGAGATTTATAAATTATAAATCTCTTTTCTTTTTATTTATAGCTTTTTTATGTTTGTTCTTGAATATGATTAAATTATAATAAGAATATTTATACTTCTTACTGGTCGTTTATAATTCAGAACCTAATGTAATCAAATTAAATGCTAAAATATACTATTAATGAAATTGTAAGGAAAAATAAAAGGAGGTTGTACTTTTGACTGATAAAGAAAGTAATAAAATTGAATATGACGAGGAATTAGATACTAGAGGGCTTTTTTGTCCGGAGCCTTTATTTGAAGTTAGAAATTTGAGTGAAACTCTTGAAATAGGGCAATGTTTTAAGGTAGTCGCTGATGATCCCGCAGCTGAAGAAGACTTAAAACGTTGGGCAAAAAGAACTGATACACAATTAGTTGAATTTCAAAAGGATAGAGACGAATTAATTTTTTATTTTAAAAAAATTAAATAAGGAGGAATGATAAAATTGTCAGAACAAAAACAAATTTTATATGTACAAACAACTGATGCTCCAGAAAAACAATATAGTCCACTTGTTTTAGCTCAAACTGCAAAAGCAATGGATATTAAAGCAATTGTTTATTATCTGGGAACAGGTTTAAGAATTTTAAAACCTGGTGAAGCTGAGAAAATAAAACTAGGAAATTTTCCTAGCGTGAAAGAGATGATTGATAAAGCTTTAGATATGGGTGTTGAAATTTTAGTATGTGAAGCTTCAAAGCGAATGTTGGGATTGGAAAAAGTGGATCTCATTCCAGGGGTTAAAATTGTAGGAGCAGCGACTTTAAATGATTTAGTTTTAGATGTTGACGCTACACAATGGTTTTAGATATTAATTTTAATTATGACTAATAAAATTTTAATTATAAAGGAGGATTAAATGAATGAGTGTTTATTTGGATTATCAGGCAGCAAAACCTGTTGATGTGAGAGCTATTTCAGAAATGACAATTTATTTAAATCAGAAATTTGCCAACCCGGCATCTCTCCACTGTGATGGCGATGATGCTACTGATGCTTTAATGAAATATCGGCGCAAAATTGCAGAATTTATTAATGCCCCAGATCCAGATTCTATAATCTTCACATCAGGAGCAACTGAATCGAATAATTTAGCATTAATAGGCACTGCAATGAGATATAGGAAAAAGGGTGATCATATAATAATTTCCGAGATAGAGCATATTTCAATTTTAAATATTGCTAAGTATTTAGAACGACAAGGCTTTAATGTTAGTAGAGTTCCAGTAAATCAATATGGAATTATAAGGCTCGATAAGCTCGAACGACTAATTACTGATAAAACAATTTTAATATCGATTGCTACTGCAAGTAATGAAGTTGGTTCTATTCAACCAATAAAGGAAATAAGCGAAATTGCTGTTAAACACAAAATTCTCTTTCACACTGATGCTGTTGCTAGCGAAAGTGTTATACCTATAGATGTTCAAGAAATTCCAGTTGATATGTTGACATTATCTTCAAACGATATTTATGGTCCAAGAGGAATTGGCGCTTTATACTTGAAGAAAGGTGTTAGAATAAATCCAATTATCATTGGCGGAGGTCAAGAAAGAGGAATGAGATCTGGTTCTGAAAATGTACCAGGGATCGTAGGTTTTGGAAAAGCTGCTGAAATTATGAAGAGAGAAATTAACGATGAAGCTAGTAGACTACAGATTTTAAGAGATAAGTTAATAAAAGGGATATTAGAAACTATTCCAAATTCATATTTAAATGGTCATCCAGAAAAAAGACTTCCTCATAATGTTCATTTTAGATTCGATTTTATTGAGGGTGAATCATTAATTCTTAGTCTGAAAGATGAAGGCATAGCTGCTGCTACCGGTTCAGCATGTTCATCGAAGACATTAGAACCTTCTCATACTTTGATAGCTATGGGTTTATTGCATATGGAAGCTCATGGATCGTTGGCAATTACATTAGGCCGTTATACAAAAGAAGAGGATATTAATGAATTATTAGAGAAATTACCGAATATTGTTAAGAGACTAAGATTATTATCTCCTCTAACTCCTCCTGATTTAATAAAAAAATATAATGAGGTGAATTAATAAAATGAAATCAACCCAATATACCGAAAAAGTATTAGATCATTTCCGTAATCCAAGAAATGTAGGAGTCATAGAGAATCCAGATGGTTATGGAAAAGTTGGAAATCCTGTTTGTGGAGATCTAATGGAGATCTTCATTAAAGTAGATAAGGATGAAGCCGGTGAAGAAAAAATTGAAGATATAAAATTTAGAACTTTTGGTTGTGGTTCAGCTGTTGCAACATCATCAATGGTTACAACAATGGCTAAAGGAATGAAAGTTGATGAGGCCTATAAAATTACCCGTAATGACGTAGCTGATGAATTAGAAGGTTTGCCTCCGATAAAGATGCATTGTTCTAATTTAGCTGCTGATGCATTAAAAGCAGCTATTGATAATTATCGAGGTAAAGAAGACTCCTATGTTGAAGTAGAACATAAAGCATGTGCAGCAACAGAAATTAATGTAATTTTAGGTATTGATGAGTTCCTTGGTAAAGGTGTTTATAAGAAGGTTGATAATATCTCAGAATTTGATAATAAAAGAGTGTTAATATTAGATTCTGGGGATAAATCTTTAGAATTGGCTTTAGAGCTGACAAATCACACAGGAAGAGTCATTGTAATAACATCTGCTAAAAACACTCCTGGTTCTGAAGAATTAAAGAAAAAACTTAAAATGTCAGATGTTAAGATTTTACGCGAGTCTGAACTCTTAGAAATTCAAGGTACTGATGATGTAGAGAAAGTAATTATACACGACTTCGATGAAGATGAAAAATATGAACTTTTCGTAGATGCTGTAATAATACTTGATGAAAATTAAAGAATTAAATTTTAAAAAATTTATTTTATACTTTTTTTATCTATTTTTTCATAGATTCTAAAATGTAGTCCGTTATATATTTACTTTCTATATCCATTTGATTCTTATAATTGATATATCTAAAATTAAAAACACATAAAGGACATGAGGATATAAATTCTTTAGTTTCTAATTTATTGAATAAGTTTTTACCGATATTAATACAAATACTACTATCAACTCCTCTAATTCCAGATCCTGCTCCGCAACAAGGACAATCTTCAGGATTCTCTGATAGTTCTTTTATATCTAAACCGCATTTCTTTAAAAGCTCTCGTGGTTCGGAGAAAAGAGGTCCGTTTTCATATTTTCTCCCTAATCGGCAAGGATCATGATAAGTAATCGTTTTATTTAGAGATTTTAATTTGACTTTCCCATTCTTTTCTAAATCATAAATAACATCAATAATATGCCTCACGTTTAAGTCATAATCCTTGAAAAATTTCCTATAAACTTGATCAAAGGCATATAAACAACCACCGCAAGTAACTATTAAATTTTTTACTCCATTTTTTTTGAAGATCTCTATATTTTCTTCAAAGATTTTGTTAGCAAGCTCAATGTTTCCCGCTGAATAGACATATTCTCCACAACAAGGTTCGTTTTCTAAAATTTTAAAATCATAATCCGCAAGTTTTAGAATTTCATAAGGAATAGTAGCGCTTTCTTTAACTCGAAATGAAGACATACATCCAAAAAATAATAACGTATCTGATTCTTTCTTTTCAAAAATCTCTATTTTTTCATAATTTTCAGGTAACCAACTTAACCTTTCTTCTGGATTTCCATTAACAGAATTATCTTTTTCAATGATTCCATTAATAATTTTATTATGTATGTCTAATGGAGCCTTTTTTTCCTTTACTAATTTAATTTTTGATGAATGAATAATCTCTGATATTTTTATAGATTGTTGACAAACCAAATCACATAATGCACATAAAGTGCAAGTATAAAGGCTAATGAGCTCTTCTTGCGAGATCTCATGATTATTAAACAATTTTTTAGCTATTTTTAATCTTCCGTTAGGAGACTTCAATAGATCATTTGTAACAATGTAAGTATCACATACATCCAAGCATATCTTACAATCTATACATGATTCTATTTCTTCTAATATTTTATTTTCATTCATTTGTAGATCATTTATTATAAGATTGAATTATTTAGTAAATTTTCTAACTTATAATAACCAGATTTATATTTTTCGAATTATTAAGAAAAAGTTAAGATAATTAAAAGGTTTAAACACAATTTTAGGTTAACTATGACAAGAATAATCATTATAGGAGGAGTTGCAGGTGGAGCTTCTGCAGCTGCAAGGTTAAGGCGATTGAAAGAAGATTTTGAAATAATTATGCTAGAGAGAGGTCCTTATGTATCTTTTGCAAATTGTGGCTTGCCATATTACGTAGGGAATGTAATTAAGGAGCGAACTTCTTTAGAGTTAGTATCCCCCCAAAGATTCCTTGAAAGGTTTAATATTGATGTCAGGATCAATAATGAAGTAATTTCAATCGATAAAAATAGTAAATCAATAACAATAAAAGATAGGATGAATTCCAAAGAACATTCTTTATATTATGATTATCTCATTTTAGCAACTGGTTCAACTCCTATTGTGCCTAATTTTCCTGGTCTTGAATATGTCCCCTATTTTACTCTATGGACAATTCCAGATGCTGTTAAAATAAGAGATTTTGTGGAAAAATATCATATAAAAAAAGCGGTTATTGTAGGTGGAGGTTTCGTTGGATTAGAAATGGCAGAAAATCTAGTAGAACAGGGTGTTAGAGTTAAGATTGTGGAGATGCTTGACCAAGTCATGCCACCTATTGACAGAGAAATGGCACAATTTATTCATCAAGAATTAATCTTAAATGGAGTCTGTCTTGTTTTGGAAGATCCAGTGGATTCATTTGGGAGAACAGAAGATGAAAAACCATATGTAAAAACTAAAAGTGGACAGCTAATTGAAACAGATTTAATAGTTTTATCAATAGGCATAAGACCTGAAAATAAATTGGCAAAAAATGCTGGTTTGGAGTTAGGACCAAGAGGTCACATTGTAGTTAATAGTCATATGCAAACCTCTGACCCTAATATGTATGCAGTAGGAGATGTTGTACAGGTTTCACACTTTCAGACTAAAAAACCTATAGCAATTGCTTTAGCTGGCCCGGCCAATAAACAAGGTAGAATTGCTGCGGATAATATTGCTGGCAGAGATAGTGAGTATAATGGCATTTTAGGTGCCTCAGTAGTTAAAATATTTGATATAACTGTTGCAGTGGTGGGTCTAACAGAAAAACAATTAAAAGAAACTGATATTAAATATGAAAAAGTATATTTACATCCCAATAACCATGCAGGATATTACCCTGGAGCAACTCCGATGTCAATTAAATTATTATTTGAAAATCTTTCAGGTAAAGTTCTAGGTGCTCAAATAGTTGGAGGAGAGGGTAGTGAAAAGAGAGTGGATGTTTTATCTACTATTATCAAAATGGGAGGGACTGTATTTGATTTAGAAGAATTGGAGTTAACTTATGCTCCGCCTTATAGCTCAGCTAAGGACCCTATAAATTTAGCAGGTTTTGTTGCAGCTAATTATTTAAGAAACGATATGCCAATAGCACATTGGCATGATGTAGATAACTTCAATTCAAATGGTAGTGTTATATTAGATGTTAGAACAAAAGAAGAACATATTGCTCGAGCTATTAATAATTCCATAAATATACCAATTGAGGAATTACGAGAGAGAGTTGATGAGATAGACAATAATAAATCTATATTAGTATACTGTGAAGTTGGGTATAGAAGCTATTTGGCTTCAAGAATTCTGCTACAAAAAGGTTTCAATCAAGTTTTTGAACTTTCAGGGGGCTATAAATCTTATGAGATGGCAAACAACACAACTGAAGAGATAGTTGCTGCTTGTGGCACTTCAGAAAACATAATTGAAGAATATGTGAAAGAGAAAGCAATTGAAAGTGAAGAATTTGTTGAGGTCGATGCATGTGGACTAAGTTGTCCAGGACCTTTGAATGCGTTAATTAAAGGACTAGAAACATTACCAGAAAATAAAAAATTAAAGATCTATGCAACAGATCCCGGTTTTAAATCAAGTGTTGAAGCTTATGTCAAATTAAATGAAGCAATTCAATTATTATCCTTAGGTAAAGAAGAAGGTAAATTAGTGGCTATTTTAGAAAAAGGAAAAATAGAACTAGAAGATATTTCAGCTCCAGTAAAAATTAAAAAGAAAACTAGAAAAGAATTAAGAGGCCCTGATGCAGTTCCAGTCTCAGAAATAAGCGTTGATGAGTTATATGAACGTCTTGATAGTGGAAATGCGCCAGCACTTTTAATAGATGTTCGAACCCCTGGAGAATATTATGGTATAGGTAGCCATATAGAAAATTCCAAATTAATTCCATTAGGCGAGTTATTAAAAAGTACGGACGCACTAAAAAAATATAAGGATGAGGAAATCGTTACAATTTGTCATTCTGGCTCACGTTCTATGATGGCTGCTCGAATTTTGGCACAAGTAGGATTTAAAGATATAAGGAACTTAACAGGGGGAATTGCTTTATGGCACAAGAAAGGATATCCTGTAGAAGGAGAAAAAGCTGAGTATCAAAACTATTAATTATCCTATACTATACTGATTTTTTTTTTAAAAAATAAGTATAAAAGTTAAAATCAAGGCACAATAATTTTAAATCCAAGTACATTCTATTAATTCGAAATTTCCAAATTAAATTATGGAGGTAAAAATTATGAAAGAAACTGCTAAAAAATTATTTACTGCATATGTTGGTGAGTCGCAAGCAAGAAATAGGTATACATACTTCTCAAAGATCGCCAAGAAAGAGGGATATGTATTAATATCTAAAGTATTTGAGGAAACAGCAGATCAAGAACGCGAACACGGAAGCTGGTTTTATAAAATGCTCCAAGGATTCAAAAAAGAGGAAAGTTTTGATGAAATGAAAGTGATCCCTGATGCAGAATTTCCGACAACCCATGGAACTACAATCGAGAATTTAAAATCGGCAATTAATGGTGAAAATATGGAATGGCAAACACTTTATCCTGACATAGCTGAGACTGCAGAAAAAGAAGGGTATCCTGATATTGTTAAAAGAGTACGAGCTATTATAAAAGCTGAAAAACACCATTCAGAACGCTATGGCAAACTTCTTAAGTTGGTAGGTGATGATGCTTTCTTTAAACGTGGATCCAAGGTTGTGTGGGTGTGTATGGAATGCGGATATGAGGTAGAAATGGATGAATTACCGAAAGATTTCAAATGTCCCTCGTGTGATCATCCTAGAGCATACTATAGAAAGAAATGTGAAGACTTCTAAAACCTTAAAAAACTTTTAATTTAAAATGAAAAGCATTAAATAGAAATGTATATGTGATAAAGCACAAAATAATGTTAGAGTTGAAAGAGGCTATCTAAAATGGAAAAAAAAGAAATCTACAAATGTGAAGTATGTGGTAAAGTAATTGAAATTCTTAATCCAGCTGCCCCCGAAACAATTTGCTGTGGACAATCCATGAAATTAATGGATCCTCAAACTACAGATTGGACAAAAGAAAAACATGTCCCTAAGATTACGATTGAGGGTAATAAGGTCACAGTTGATGTTGGAATCTCCATGGGCACTCCACATCCTATGACTAATGAACATTGGATTATGTGGATTGAAATTATGTGTAAAGATGGGTGTTATGAAAGGCGATTTCTAAACTCTGGAGATGAACCTAAAGCCACATTTACAGTTGCCAAGCCTGAGGGTTTAATAGCAAGAGAATATTGTAACATACACGGTCTATGGATTTCTGAGTAAAAATGTAAAAATTTATTATAAAACTAATTTTTTATTTTTATTTTAAAATTATTAAATTATGTCGTTAAAGATTAATTATGGCAGTGAATTAGGTTAATATAGCTAATATTAAAACTAAAAATAGCAATGTCTTTATTTCTACAAATTTTTGTTATTGGTTGTTTTATTGTAGTCATTCTAGCTCTTTTTCGTGAAGAAATTGACTTTTTAACATATAGTATGGCTGCGATGTTGGTAGCAGCCACTGCAACATTTCTTCTCTCAGAAGAACCTATAAAACTTGAAGATTTTTTTCTTGCAATCGAATGGCCTGTTATTTTTTTCTTAATCGCTTTATTTACTATCGTAGCAATTTTAGAAGAGCAACAAATATTTCAAGAAATTGCATTACGTATCACAAAAAAATTTAGTACAAATACAAGAGGATTTTTCTGGGTAATATGTTTAATTTCAACCTTTAGTGCAGCATTTATTGAAGATCTTTCTGTTGCAATGATATTTATCCCTATGATTATTAGCACAAGTGAAAAAATGAAAATTAATCCAACTCCTATATTATTAGGGATGACAATATGTATTAATATTGCAGCTACTCTAACTCCTTTTGGCTCAGCACAGAATATTATAATTGCTAATGAATTTACACTTACAAGCTCTTGGTTTTTCATTAATTTAGGGTTATATTTTATTATAGGCACTTTATTAACCCTATTTCTTTTAGATTACTTCGTTCTGAGAAAACATCTTAAAGAAATTTGGATTCCCCACTGTGATGAATTTGGTGAACCCTTAGAATCAGGACATATTAGAGAGCATGAGTTTATCATCTTAGAGGATTCAATTGAGCATAAGGTTTTTTATCGAAATTTGGGAGCTCTTCTTATTTTTTTCACTTTATTAATTGTTATTCCAAACATTGTATTTGTAGGACTATTTGGAATGTTATTATTTGTATTTATTAATCCCAGAAGAAGAGAATCAGGAAAGAAAAAACCGGATATATCTTATTATCTGAAGAAAGTAGATTTTAGACTTGTATTCTTTTTTATAAGTTTGTTTGTATTGGTATTTTGTTTTGAAAAAGTAGGAATAATAGATATTCTTGATGATTTTATAGTAAATATAACACCAAATAATCTTTTCTTATTAAGTATTTTTATATTGTTAATAACTTCTATTCTTTCAGGCTTCCTTGATAATTTGCCTGTTACAATCCTTTTTATTCCAGTAATAGAAATTTTAGTAGGCACGGGATTTTCTTCCATTCCCTTATTAATTGCCTTTATTTTAGGGATTAATTTAGGAGGCAATTTTCTACCTCAAGGTTCTGCAGCAGACATGATGACACTTGAGTTATCTAATAAATATTGCGTCGATGGTTTGAATTATAAAAAACTATTAAAAATTGGAGGTTTATTTGCCCTATTACATATTATTTTGGGAATAGTATATCTTGCGGTTATTGTGTTCATCTTTTTTTGAAATATTTTAATCTATCAGATATACAATTACGGTGTAAAAATACATTATGAAAAAAAACAAAGCATTAATTTTGGATAGGGATGGCACTTTAATTGAAGATAAAAATTATGCTTATAAAATTGAAGATTTAGAACTACTTCCAGGCGTTATTGAGGGATTAAAGTTGCTTCAAAATGATTTTCTATTATTTATAGTAACAAATCAATCTGGAATAGGAAGGGAATATTATACTATTAGCGATTTTCATGTATACAATAATCATTTAATAAATTTATTGAATGAAAAAGCTATTAAAATCAAAAGAACATATTTCTGTCCTCACTTAAAAGAGGATAACTGTGAGTGTAGAAAACCTAAAACCAAATTTATCGATATGATTATTGAAGAGTTTAAAATTGATATTAAAAAATCATGGGTTATAGGTGACCATCCTTCAGATATAGAATTTGGGTTGAATGCTGGTTGTAGAACAGTTTATCTTACTACTGGACACGGGGATAGGCATTTAAAAGAACTAGATGCTTTTAATATAAAACCTACTATTATACGTGATAATTTTTTAGAAGCAACAGAAGAAATTTTGAAATTTCATTGATTTATTAAAATTTCTGATTTATTGATTTCTTTAATTTAATAAACGATTACTATAAAAATCTATAATTGTATTATTTAAGTATTATAGTAAGTAAGAATATATTCTGGGAAATTTATGTTAATTCGGAAACTGAATAATGCAGATCTTTGGAAAAAAATTCAGAAATTACGAGATTTAATTAAGAGTGAGGACAACTTTAAGGAGAGAAAGTGTTGGAATTGTGGGAAAGAATTAAATATTTATGATTTTTTGAGTGATAATGTTAATTTTACTCCAGAGTATATTTTAAAATTATGGCAAAATTCTTACTTGGAATTTCACTGTTGCGAATGCTTTAGAAATCTTAAAATTAATGAATTAATAAAAATTGAGCAAGAATTAGATAGAAGACACTGTTTATTCTGTGAATCTCCAATAGATATATATAAATTTAGTAAATTTCATAATTATTTGAAAATTTACGAACTAAGAAATCTGTGGTTGGATGAAAATTTTAAAATATTCTGTGATAATTTATGCCAACGTAAGTATTATAAAACTTATTATGATTTTCTTAACAAAAAAAAATTAAAGAAACAGAATAAACTAATACAGCAAAAAGAATAAAATTAATATTAGGTTAAAATTTTAAGTTCTCTTTTTTCCAAGATAAGGCATCGCATGTTCATATCTTTTCATAACAAATCTCGAGATTATTATCCTCTGAACTTCGCTAGTACCTTCATAGATTTGATATAATTTAGCATCTCTAAAAAGTTTCTCAACTGGATATGTTCGAAGATACCCATACCCGCCAAATATTTGTATAGCTTCGGTAGTTACCTTCATGGCTACATCTGAAGCGAATGCTTTTGCAATAGCTGAACTTAAATTATTATCTATGCCTTGATCTGCTTCCCATGCTGCCTTATATGTTAAAAGACGGGCTGCTTCTATATCTTTATACATTTCTGCGATTTTAAATTGTATAGCTTGATAATTTTCAATTGGTCTACCGAAAACTTCTCGCTTTTTCGCATAATCGATTGAATATTCCATTGCAGAGCGTGCACATCCCATTGCAAAAGCTCCAATCGCAGGACGAGTGTGGGCAAATGTTTGCATTGCTACCACAAAACCTCTACCTGGTTTAGCTAAGATATTTTCTTTTGGGATTCTGACATCCCTCAAGACCACGGAAACAGTATTTGATGATCTTTGCCCTAATTTGGGAATATGCTTTCCTAATTTCACACCTTCACTTTTGGTATCAACTATAAAAGCACCTATACCCTTATGTTTTTTCTCAGGATCAGCTGTTGCAAACACAGTTATATAATCAGCGTACCCTCCATTTGTAATCCAAAATTTATTACCATTTAAAATAAACTCATCTCCATCTTTTGTAGCTAGACATTTCATTCCAGCTACATCAGATCCCATACTTGGTTCAGAAGTTGCAAATGCTATAAGTTTAAACTCATTAACAAGTTCAGTTAATATTCTCTGTTTCTGTTCTTCACTTCCACCAATAACTATTGGCTCAGCTCCTAGATTGTTGTCAAAAACAGATGTTGCTATTCCTGGACAAGCAGAAGAAATTTCCTCAACTACAATACACGAATCTAATAAGCCATACCCTGGACCTCCATATTTTTTAGGAATCCCTAAATTTAACAATCCTTCTTCCCAAGCTTTTTTAATAACCTCTAAAGGAAATTCTTCTGACTCATCATACTTTCGGGCTACAGGTAACACTTCTCTTATAGCAAATTCTCGAGCTTTTTTTTGTAGAGCTTTTTGGTCTTCTGTTAGAGTAAATCCAATCAATTTTAATTTCCACCCATTTTTTCCACTAATTTATTAATAATTTCTTTAAAGTCTAAATCTTCTGGTCTTGGCACAAATTTAATCTCAATAGTCTCTTCCATGACATCTATTTTAGTAGCTTTCATCACTTCAACAATTTCTTTAACAGCACCACCACCCCAGCCATAAGAACCAAATGCAAATCCAACTTTATTCATAGGTTTTAAACCCTTTTGATATGAAATATATTCTGCTACAGACGGAAATAATCCATTATTTAGTGTAGGACTTCCGATTAAAATTGCTCTTGCTTTCATAGCTTCTGTTATTACATCAGAATAATCTGCATATGTTAGCCTAAATCTTTTTACTGGAATGCCTCTGTGACTTATCTGATCTGATAAGGCTTTAGCGATTTTTTCAGTACTGCCCCACATAGTATCATACACAATTAAAACACTATTCTCTTCAATTTCTCCTTTGCACCATTTTGTATATGCTTCAACAATTTCCCCAATATGGGTTCTCCAGCATACTCCATGTGAAGTGCAAATTACATCAATCGGTAAAGCTCCGACTTTGGGTAATACTTTTGCAATAATTCCAGAGAGATGAAGTAAAATATTGGCATAATACTTCTCTGCTTCTTGCATAACTTCGCATAGATCATTTTCATCATCCCAACGTTTTGAAGTGGCATAGTGCTGTCCAAAAGCATCATTAGAAAATAATGCATTTTTACCAATTTCATCTGTCATAAAGGATACCATTGAATCTGGCCAATGGATCATAGGAATTGGCACAAATGTGAATTTCTTGCCATTCCCAATATCTAATGTATCCCCTTCTTTAACCGCTCTAATCCTATTGAAAAGATCCTCTTCAACTTCCTGATGAAAATGAGCTTTTAATACATCAACTCCCCTTTCTGAAGCAATTAATTCAGCATTTGGTAAATGTTTAATGATAAGGGGAAATGATCCTGAATGATCCATCTCCACATGATTTGTAATAAAATAATTGATTTCTGATGGATCACAAACTTCCTTAATATTTTTTAAGAAGTGTTCAAAATAAGGTCGCTTCACAGTATCTATTAATACCGTGTTTTCACCACTTTTCACAATATAAGCATTGTAGCTACTACCTTTATGAGTCGAATAGCCATGAAAATTTCTAACTTCCCAGTCTACATACCCAACATAATAGATATCTTTCATCAATTCTAAGTGAGTAATTTTAATTTCACCTCTATAATTTAAGGTTTATTTAGTTTTTTATAATTAATTAAGGTCAAGTTAAAAACTTATATTCTATTGATTATAAAATTTTTACTAAATTAAGCAATAAAAAAAAATTAAAAAAAGTAAGTTTATTGGTTAATCAATTTTTTCAAACATATCTTTCCCTACGCCACATACAGGACAAGTCCAATCATCGGGGAGGTCTTCCCATTTGGTCCCTTCGGCTTCTTCATCGTAAATATATCCACATGCAGAACATTCATATTTTGAAATATCCATCACCTTGTTAATATTGGTATTATTAATTCTGAAATTTGATATCTAATTTTATGGATTGTAATTGAAAATATATTAAATATATTAATTTAATATTTTATAAATAGATCTAATTGAATTCACCATTTTTAGATTTAAGCTTTAAGAAAAAAAAAATTAATATTAGGTTTTAATTCATAATTTAAGTTCAAGAATTTTGTCTTGGTGGAATGTCACTTTATCAGGAGTTAAATCATAATATTTCCAAAAGATTATGGTGGCTAAGAGCATAAATATTGCTGGAATTAAGGCAAAATGGACATGTACCCCCCATATTGCTGATCCTGGTTGATCAGATAAAGGTTGTCCTTCCCTAAATCCTGTAATCGTTTGTACTGTTGCGAATACAATTGCTTGTACTAAAATTGCTAATCGCCCAAAGAATTGTAAAAATCCATTAAAAATACCTTCTTGACGTTTTTGAGTATTAACCACTGACTCATCTATAACATCTCCTAATACTGGTGCTAACATTGTCCAAAAACCTCCGAGACCAAATCCCCATAGAATAAGTACTATAAATGCAACCCAAACACTATTAAGGAATATAAATGGGATTGTGAATACAGTCATCAAGATGCTATTAATCAGCATAATTTTTTTATTGTTATTAGTTTTTCGAGCGATAGAGGCCCATAGTGGTGAAGAAATTAGTGCACCAACAAGAAAGGCAGCAGATAATAATGTCTGAATACCCTCCTCTTCTCCTAGTATATATTCAACGAAAAAGGGGATTGATGCTTGGAAGCATATAATAAGTGATCTGTAAAGCATATACGTAATTATGAAAAACAAGAAAGACTTTTGCTTTAGAGACATGCTGAGTGTTTTAAAGAAGGATATTCTTTCTTTAGCGTCATGTTTATCGAGATATCGGTCGATGGTTGTTTGATCCTCACGACAACCGGGGATTGAAAGCATTAAGACTATCATTCCAATTATAATTACTAAGCCTCCATTTAGTATATATGTAGCAGCAATATCACGATCTATTATTAGAGGTGGTAATAAAGCTCCTATAGCTATTCCAATTATTCCAACGGGAGTTTGTAATCCTGTCGCCTTTCTACGTTCATCTACTGAACGAAATTTATCAGGAAAAAGAGCTGAAAAATTAACAAAAAATATTGAATTAAATGTATCGAATATACATGCAGAAGCTATAAACCATATGAAAAAAATCTAAGCCCCTGATTGAGGATCTACATTTGGAAGAAAAACCGTAGGAGAAAAAACCAGCAAATAACTAAAGATATAGAGAACACCACCAATCATTACCCATGGAAATCTTCTTCCCCATTTTCTTGTGAATTTGAAGGGTCTATTTGTTAAATAACCTACTAAAGGGTCATTCACAGCATTCCATATGGCATATATTACTACTGCTAATCCTATAATCAATGGTTCAACGCCGATAGTTCTTACATAGAAATAATACAGCCAGGCAGTAAAGGCCATCTCTATAAATTCAGTTAGAAACTTACCAAATCCATATGAAGCCATATTAAGATTTGAATGTTTAATATCTATTTCTTCTTCTCCCATAAGGAATCACTAATTTTTATGATTAAATAAATTAAATTAGATAAAAATTAGACATCTCAATTTTTATATGTAATGGTTTTTTCAAAATTATTTTGATACATCTTTTTTAACGAAGAATTTTTTTGAAGAGCGACATTTTGGACATTTCCAAGAATCGTCTAGTTTTTCAAACTGAAATTTCTGCTCTTCATCAATATAAAGAAAATTACATCTTTTACATCTATGTATTGTCATTTTATCATCTCTATTTTATTCTAAAACGTTTAAAAGTCATATTCAATCATTCATTTTTTTAAATTTAGTTTTCAAAGCACCACAATTGCATTTCCAGTCATCAGGTAAATCTTTAAATAATACATCCATTGTAACCTCATCATATTTAGCACCACAATTTTCACATTCATAAACATATAACTCTAATAACTTCCTGAGTTCTTCTTTAGAGACATTTTGTTCCATTTTATTATAGATAAAAGATATTGCTTTAGTTTCTCCAAATAAAATTGCTCCTTTGAGTTTATTATCTTTCACCACAAGTTTCTGGTAACAGCAGTCTTTTTTATCTGCTTTTCTTAGAATTTCCCAACCTCCGCTTGGTTCTTTAGATGGTTCTATTACTCCTATTGATGTTAAATCTAAACCCATTATCTTAAGTGTATTTTTAGGTGTAGTTCCTTTATACTCTACATTTTTAGTTCCAAATACAGAAGTGGCTACTATTTTTGATTGTTCCATACAAGCTGGAATGATACCATAAATTTGATTTTTGTATTCTATGCAATCTCCAATAGCGAATATATCAATTTCACTAGTTTCTAAGAATTCATTTACAATTATTCCCCTATTTGTTTCAATATTAGCCTTTTTAGCTAAATCAATAGTAGGTCTTATACCCGCTTGGATTAATACAATATCGGCATCATATTGCTCTCCTCCTTTTAACTTAATTCCAATTACTTTTCCGTCTCCTAAGATTTCCTCTGTAGTTGCATTTAGTACAACCTCAATTCCGCGACTTTCAATTTCTTCTTTTAACATAATGCCGCATTCAATATCTAGTTGTCTAGGCAGTAATTGAGGAAAAAATTCAACAACTGTAGTCTCTAAATTGCAATCTTTTATTTGATTGGCAAGTTCTAGCCCTAATAATCCACCACCTATGATAATAGCTTTGTTCACATCAGGATTTTTAATATAATCTTTAATTTCTAAGGCATCATCAATACTTCGTAGAGTAAATACACCTTTTTTATCATTTTTCATTACTACAGCATTTTTAATAGGAGGAATATTTGGAGTGCTTCCTAATGCAAGAATTAGCTTATCATAAGATATGAGTTCGTCTTTTTCTTCAATGGAAATAGTTTTGTTTTGTGGATTAATTTTATTTACTTTTTTATTTAAGTGTAGTTTTAAATTCTTAGATTTATACCAATTATCTTTAAAGACAATTAAATCCTCAATAGATATTTTTTCAGATATCAACTCAGGTAAATTTATTCTTGTATAATAAGGGAATTTTTCTTGAGTATAAAGTTCAATTTCTACATCTTCATTAAGATTTCTAATATTTTGAGCAGAAAATGTTCCAGCAACATTATTGCCAATTATAACCACTTTCATAAAAATTATAGTTTATTCATTTTATTTTAAAGTTTTTATTATGAATCCTAAATTTTAACAAATTAAGCTAAAGAGAACATGTTCGAAATCAAAAATATATTGCTATCTCCATTTGATTCAAATATGACTGAAGCAAAATTACAAAATAAAGTTAAAAGAAAAATAATAAAGATTGATGAGGATCTTTGCACTGGATGTGGACACTGTGTCGTAGCGTGTGCTGAAGGAGCTTTAAAAATAACTGATGGAAAAGCAAGAGTAGTAAACGACGTTTTTTGCGATGGGCTGGGTGCTTGTATAGGTGAATGTCCTGAAGGAGCCCTTGAAATTATAGAAAGAGAAGCATTAGAATTTGATGAAGAGGCTGTTGAGAATCATTTAGAATCATTAAAACAAAATGAAATAATTATTGAAACTCATGAAGAACATCTTCTAACTGAAGATAGACTACCTTGTGGATGCCCTTCTGCTCAAACAATGGTCTTTGATGATGTGAAAGGAGAAATTGATACTCTTGGAAAGATATCTTCAGCCTTACGACAATGGCCTGTTCAAATGCATTTAATATCCCCAATAGCACCTTATTATCAAGGAGCAGATGTATTGCTCTCTGCAGATTGTGTTGCATACTCCTATGGTGATTTTCATAGGGACCTTTTAAAGCATAAATCTATCGCGATTGCTTGTCCTAAACTTGACCATGGTCGAGATATTTACATTGAAAAAATTAAATCTTTGATTGACGATGCTAAGATTAATACTTTAACTGTTGCTACTATGGAAGTTCCCTGTTGTTCAGGTTTATTAGCATTAACACAAGAAGCAACAAAAAGAGCAAGCCGTAAAGTACCTATAAAGTATATTGTCATAAGTTTACAAGGCGATATTTTAAAAGAAGAATGGATATAAAATTTATAATATACTATTTTTTCATAAATTTTCTTACATTAAAACCCAATATTCATGAAATATTTGTATATTTAGAATTCTAAGAAATAGGTTTTAAGTTAATAATGATTTTCCATTTATAGATTTTTAAAAATTAATTTCAAAGTTGTTAGTTATGGAATATAAAAATCTTATTGTAGAAAAACGGGATGATAATATAGCAATTGTCACTTTGAATCGCCCTGAAAAGCTTAATACATTAACTTCTGCTTTAATGAATGAAATTGAATGTATTACTGAAGATTTTCACAATGATGTTGACACACGTGTAGTTATATTTACTGGTGCGGGAAAGCATTTTTGTGGTGGAAGAGACTTAACAGAACGATCAACAGCAAAAACTTTTCTTGAAAGACAAAGAGCTAGCCAATCAGGTCCACGTATGGTACGGAAACTCCATATGATGGATCAAATTACAATTGCTGCTATAAATGGTGGAGCATTTGGTGGGGGCGCGTGTATTGTTGGAGCTTTAGATTTTCGTATAGGGGATGAAAATTGCATGGCAGGCTTCCCAGAGGCCAGATTAGGAATGAGTTTAAGTTGGACTATTCTTCCAATTATAGTTCATTTAATTGGTCCTACTTATACTAAGGAAATGGTGATTTTGGGGCGAAATAATGATGCCCAAACGCTATTAAAATGGGGTTTCTTAAGTGAGATTGTTCCTCGAGAGAAATTAATAGAACGTGCTCTTGAAATAGCTAAAAAATATGCTGAAATGCCTCCAATTTCAGCTCAAATGATTAAGAAAAGTATTAATCATATTAGTGCTGCATTGGATCAAGCCATTATGCACATGGATATGGATCAAGTAAATTTAACTTATAATACAGAAGATCTAAAGGAGGGTATATCTGCCTTTTTTGAAAAACGACAGGGAAAATATAAAGGTAATTAATAGATTGAATATTCTAGTTAGAAATTATAGAATTTAAGATTCAAAAACAATCTTTTTTTTAATTATTTTTCTTAGCATTACTGATAATGCTGATTTTGACTTCCCTAATTTATTTGCTAATTCCTCAAGTGAAATACTTCTGGGCACTTCAAAAAATCCAAGATTTATTGCTTTATCTAAAACTTTTGATTCTTCTAGACTTAATTTGAATTTATCTTCATCAAGTCCATAAGGGGAATTACCAATTCTTAGTAATTCAAAGTTAATATTTTTATTTTCAAAAAGAGTCAATAACTCATCTATTCTTTCTCTTGTTGATACCAATCTCCAATATGCATATCCTTCTCTAACACTGACAGGGAAATTTACTAGAACGCCACATTTTATAACTCCATACAATAAGTAGGGATCTTTTGTCTTGACATTAAATTTAACCTTATTCACTTCTCTTTCTAACACACTAAATTCAAAAACAGAGGAATGATTTTTAATTACTTGTAATACAGAGTCTACATCGTAGTGCATAATTTCTATAACAGCATTTCCAATTGATTTTTCAAGGTCATAAGGTAAAAAGTTGATGATCTCCATTCGGATATCGTGGAATTTTGTAAATATCTCTGAAATCCATATTTGATCCGGAAATTTGATTTTTATACGTGCTAAACTTGGCTTACTTGAATCCATTTTTAAATATTAGTAAATAAGATTTTATAACTTTATTTTATAGAATAATGATTAATTATTAATAAAAACAAGTTAAATAGAATATTATGGTAGAAAAGATGAATCGATTGCTTGGAATATGTGGAAGTCCAAGAAATCAGGGAACTGAATATGCGGTTCAATATGCGTTAAAATATGCTGCTGAAAAATATGGATTTGATATAGAGTTTTGGAGTGTTAGAAATAAAAAAATTAATTTTTGTCTTCATTGCGATTACTGTGTTCGAGAACAAAGGGGGTGTGTCAATAAAGATGACATGGAAATTCTTTATAATATATTAGAGCAAGCCAAATTCCTCCTTTTAGGCACTCCTGTGTTTCAAGGTAATTTATCAGGTCAATTAAAGACAGTTATGGATCGATGTCGTGCTATGGTCGCGAAAAATCCTAATGTATTTAAAAACAAAATTGGCGGAGCATTAGCTATAGGTGGTGATAGAAATGGAGGACAGGAAATCGCTATAAGAAGTATTTTAGATTTCTTTCAACAGAATCATGTTATAATTGTATCTGGTGGTGCTTTTGGAGCAAATTTGGGTGCAAGCTTATGGAGTAAAGATTTAGGGTTGAAAGGTATTGAATCTGATAAAGAGGGCTTAAAATCAATTAGAAAAGTCATCAAAAGAATGGCAGAATTTAAAGATTAATATTTCACAAAATTGAGTTATTTTGTAACTAAATTAGAAAATTTAAAAAACCTCAAATTATTTTGTAATGAAAATTAGAATCTAATTGAAAAAGAAAAGAAAAGTAAATGTCTGCCCCAAAAATTGCATTCAGAAAAGGTATACTCATCTCAATTCTATTACTTTCTATCGGAATCGCTCAGTTAGTATTTGTTCTCTCAGTGCGTTCAAGACTGGTTTGGAGGCAAAGAGGTGGACCAGCTTCGGGCGAAATGGTCATAAATGTCCCGCCTAATTATTTATTACCAAATAGATATGTAATCTTGGTTATAGGTTATTTTCCAACTATTATATATGATGATGTAGTTGGTAATATTACATTCACACATCAAAATTCAGGTAAAAATTACACTTTTGACTATAGAATTGTTGGATATTTGATGTATGAAAAAATGATATATGATGCAAGGTCATGGGTCATGAAACCTGGTAAATATAATGTATCATGGGAAAATAATTACAATCGATATGAATATTATTTTACGACACATGGATTATTTCATTTTTTTCCAAAAGATGATAAACATCCTTCCAATATGGAAACAATATTTTTAGTTATTTCATCTTTCGCATTAGTATCGTTTACAATTGCTTCAATAAAAAAATACCTGAGAGCAAAACGTGATTATTCTTACTATAAAGCTTAAACATTTATATGTTATAGACAAAAAATTTACTTGGAAAAAAATTAAATGATTATATTTTAGAATAAAAATTATTTTTTACCAAATAATTTCTTCGCTTCCTTGATTCTGAGTCCATTTATCCCCCAGAGTTCTTTAAACCAATATTTTCCTTTATGTAATACCGCAGGAGTATTTATAATACATCCATCTGCATCACAAAAGGTTTTTAGAAAATTATTATCTTCTAGTAATTCGTGGACAAATTCCTCGTCATCAATATCTCTTTCTATGTAATGGACATCATTCTCTCTTAGCCATTCTTTTAATTCATGGCAACGATGACATCCTTCTTTTGTTATCACAATAGGAATATTTGATTCAGCCATAATTAAAAGATATTATAGAGAAATATAAATAATTTGTCTATATTCTATAATTTAAAAAAAGGCTTAAAATAGTTTATAAAAATATAAACTAAACAATATTTGCTTTATTTATATTTCTAATCTAAGGACTTTTTAATAAATTATTAGCAATATATTCTTATTTTTTACGGTTCTTTTCTTGAATAACTACATTTTTAAAAACTAAAATTGTAATTTAAAATAAGAAACAATATAAAAATTTCAATATTAAATGGGAAAAAATATAATTATGTCGGCTGAAGAACTAATTGAAAGGCATGTAAAAGAAGTCGATGGTGAAAAAAGTATTGAAGAAAATATCTTAGTGTTCACATTGTCTACTTGTATGTGGTGTAAAAAGTGCAAAAGTTTCTTGAAGGATAACAATATGAAATATAGATATATAGATGTCGATAGAATTGATCCAAATGACAAGGCAAAAATCATAGAGTACCTCAGATCAAAATATCAATCCAGAATTTCATATCCTTTTCTTGTATGTGAAAAAGGGCATGTAATTGGATATAATCCAGAAAAATATAAAGAATTATTAAAAAAATAAGGTGATTTAATGGAAATGGAAACAATTGAAGGTATGAATAAATATGTAAAGCAAGTTGCTGAAAAAAATAATTGGATTTTAAATAAGGATGGACAAACCCTCAATGAATTAATTGATGGATTAGTAAATAACAAGAACAATTATGGTTATCAATCATGCCCATGTAGGCTTGCGAGTGGGAAAAGAGATTTAGACAGAGATCTTATATGTCCTTGTGATTATGCACCTGAAGATATAAAAGAATTTGGGGCTTGTTATTGTAATCTTTATATGAGTCTTAATTTCTATGATAAAGGTATAGATTATATAAATGTTCCTGAAAGGCGTCCAATTGAAAAAGAGAATGCTGTTATTGAATATTTGAAATCTAAAAAATAGTAATTTTTTAAATTATAACATTTTATTTCTTGTTTTTTTGTATTAAAAATAATTGTATAATCGACTTTGTATATTTCATAATCTTAATTTTTAAATAATGCTGTTCCTCTTTGTTAAATATGTCAGACAAAGAATTGACTGATGAGGAATTAGAAGAAGAACTTGATCACGCCTTTAAGGAAAATGAAAGGCTAAGAGACCACTGTGGAACTCCTATGCCAAGCAATAAGGAAGTTGGGGTTCAAAGAACAAATGTCAAACTTAAAAAGGACTAAATTATCTCTTTTTTTTCTTTATCTGTAAGTATTAAAAAGTTAAAACATATAAACCTGAAAGGATGCTTTTACTAAATAAAATCAATTCTATTTGATTGACCTAACTATGAAAGAAAGAATAAAAGGAAGAAAAAATTATCCTACTGATGAAGTTGATCCAGATAATTTCCTTACTGATAAAGAAGTTAAGGAATTAATTACAAATAAAGAGAGTAGTAGATTTACTCAAGAATTTTATAAAAAACTCTACAATTGTGTTCATTGTGGAGAATGTGAAACTGAAACTGAAAGATTTCTGCTAAAACAAAAGTTTATCGAAGATGGTAATACTTTTAGTGAAAAGGATGAAATGATCGAATATTTTGAAAAATATCGGACACCATATCCCACTAATAAAATGCGAATCAATAAACCTAAAGAAATACCAGAAAAATCTGATACTCTTTTCTTTATGGGCTGCCTATCAACAATTAGAATCCCGAAATATACTGAGCATGCGCTTCAATATCTCCTAAAACAAAAGATTAACTTCACAACATTAGACACAGAAATTTGTTGTGGTTGGCATTTATTAGCAGGTGGCTTAAAAAAAGAGTTTGAAATATGTAAAAAAGAAAATATTGAGATTTTTAATAATTATAAAAGAATAATTTGCCTTTGTCCTGCATGTTATTATTTATATAAAACGTATTATAAGCCAGAAATGAATAAAGATATTGAAATTAAATATGTATCGGATTATTTAAAACCATCAGAAACTAAAAAATCAGGATCAGTAAGTATACAGCATTTATGCCAACTTATGAATCGCAGTAGAAAAGATGTTGAAAAATTTGTAAATAATATTTTGGAACAATCCGGTTATACTGTTTTAGATGTACCGCATTGGTGTTGTGGTGGTGGAACAGGATGGATGGGGCGTACTGATGTTATCGATAAAATTGCTCGCAAAAGGATGCAGGATTTTAAAGGAGATTATTGTACTACTTACTGCGTTAGTTGTTGGTGGATTCTGAGGAGATATAGTAAACTGTGCAAAATTCAACCAAAAGCAAAAGATTTATTTGAACTTTTATTATAAATTATCCAAATTCAGGCAAGCATTTATCTGAAATTAAGGTTAATTATATTAATTTAATTTTTTGCAAATTATTAAACAATATTAGAATATTTTATCCAATCACAAGTGAAAACTAGTTTTTTTTATAATTTAAACGAAAAATTCTTTTAAGTATGAAAGCAAATATTCATATTAGATTCAAATATGGGTGATTTTATGCTATTTTCACAAAATGAAATGGATAATATAAAAAGAGAAATGAGCAAATTAAAAGAGAAAGTTATACTTAAACTATTCACTGATTTTAAAACACAAGTAGATGGGACAAAATTAAGAAAATGTATGGCTTGTGAAGGAACTTATGAGTTACTAAAAACTCTAGAAGATTTATCCAAAGGAAAATTAATAATTGAAGAAATTTCTACTGAAGAAAATGAAGAAGAAGCTAAAAAATTTAATGTTGCTAAAATTCCAGCTATACTATTTGTTGATGAAAATGGTCGAGAAATCATTCGATATTTGGCACATCCAACTGGATCTGAATTTGTACCCTTTCTTAATAGTATACAATATTTTTCGGGAGTAAGACCTTATTATGCGGATCAAATCATTACTCATCTCAAAAAGATAGAAAAGGCGAAAATGAAAATCTTTATAACTCCTACGTGTCCTTACTGCCCACAGACCGTGCCAGTCTTAACGTTATTTGCAATAGTTTCTAAAGGAAAGATTTCAGCAGAAGTAATAGATGTTAATTTAAACCCAGACATTGGAATGAAATACCAAGTTCAGGGAGTTCCTTACACGGTTATAAATGAGAAAGATCATATATATGGAATGTTTACCTCTCAGGATTTGCTGGATAAACTTACGAAAGGAAAACGAGATTTTGGAGGAATGTATGCATAATTATTATGGGGTGATGTAAGACTGTGTCTCAAGAAAATAGATATAAGGAAATAATCAAAAAAGAAATGGCTAAATTAAAAAAACCTGTTAAGTTAAAGGTGATCACGTGTAAAGAAAAACAACCAAATGGAAGCCAGATAAGAGAGTGCATGGATTGTAATCAATTTATGGCATTATTAAGAATCTATGAAGAGAATTCAAACAGAATGCTGACAATCGAAGAATTGTGTATTGAAGATAACCCCGAATTGGCTAAAAAGTATGATATTACGAGAGTACCTACCCTCTTATTCATAGATGACCAAGGAAGAGAATTTATACGATATTTAGCTGCTCCACAAGGCGGTGAGATTCAACCCTTCATCCAAGCAATATTTGCTTTTGCTGGAGCGCCCAATTATTATGAAGCAACGATAAAGCAAAACTTAGACAGGATCCCACCTTCCACAATAAAGGTCATGATAACCGAAACCTGCCCTTACTGTCCTACAGTTTGTATGATAGCAAATGATTTTGCTATTGCATCTAGGGGAAAAGTTAGAACAGTAATTATTGATATTCTAGCAAATCCCGATATTGCTCGATACTATGATGCTGCAGGCGTTCCCTATACTATTATAAACGATCAAAAGACCTTAGTTGGAATGGTTGGACCAAATGAGATATTAAGAGCCTTGATTGGGGGAAGTAATCGTGTTCAATATTGATATGGAAGGTATTGATTTAGAAAAAACTTTTGACCTTATCGTTTTAGGAGGGGGACCTACTGCAATCGGCTGTGCAATTTATGCAGCCAGATTTGCTATGGATGTGTTAGTTATTGGTAAAACATTTGGAGGTTTAATTGCCACGACTCATATTGTTGAGAACTATCCTGCGATTACATCAATAAGTGGTCAAGGTTTAATGGATATGTTTAAGGATCATATGGACTCACTTAATATCCCATACATTTCAGATGAGATACGGACTATTGATAAAATTGATGATCACTTTGAATTACATTCCTTTTTTCAAAATTTTAAAGCTTATTCTATTTGTATAGCAACAGGTTCCGAAAGGAGAAAATTGGGTGTTTCTGGTGAAGAAGAGTTTGCTGGTAGAGGTGTGTCTTATTGTGCTACCTGTGATGGTCCATTTTATAAAGATAAGGTTGTTTGTGTCATTGGTGGGAGTGATTCTGCTGCTAAAGAAGCATTATTTTTAGCTCAAAACACTCAAAAGGTTTATATAATTTATCGTGGTAAAGAAATACGAGCAGAACCAATAAATAAGCAAAGGGTTTATGAAAATGACAAAATAGAAATAATTAATAATACTAATATTGTCGAAATCAAGGGTGATAATACAGTGAACTCTGTTATTTTTGACAATGGACAAGAATTTGAAGTAGACGGAGTATTCATCGAAATTGGGTCAGATCCTAATTCTGATTTAGCAAAACGTATTGGTGTTGAAACAAATGATAAAGGTGAAATTATAATTAATCGTAAATCAGAAACAAGCATTCCTGGTATTTTTGCAGCTGGAGATGTTGCTGATGCCCCTTTTAAGCAAGCAATAACAGGAGTTTCTGAAGGAGTTATAGCAGCATATTCAGCTTTTGATTATGTCAAGGAAATGAATATAGAATATTGATATGAATTTATCTTTCTAAATATATCTTGTTCTTATTTTAAAAGCATTTCCATAAATATCCAATTTTGGCTAATTTCTTCAGGGATTCCTTCTTGAAAAACCTCACTCTCAGCATATGGATCAATCTCTGTGAATCCAACTGAGTGATAAAAACCTTGAGCTTCTTTCATGAAAGGACCACTGTCTAACATAAGTTTTGAATATCCAATATATTGTGCTTCTTTAATCAATCTTTCAAGTAACTCTCTAGCAATACCCTTCCCTCTATATAAAGATTGAACATACATCCTTTTAATCTCTCCAATATTATCTCCTATCTTTCTCATGGAAGCTGTAGCAACAATTCGAGTTTCATCTGTGCATAGAATTAGACGTCCTTCTGGAGGAAAATATTTATCTATTTCTTCTATCGATCTCTCAACAGCTTCTTTAACCAATTCTTTTACGTTATATCTGACATTAAACTCCTTTTCACACATTGATAAAACCCATTCAAGATATTCTGAGAATATTTCAATCAGAAATGGATAATATTCATCAGTTTCAACGTGAATAAAATTCAAAGTCTTTTCACTCCTAACTAATAAATAAAATGATCAATTAATTCATTATTTAAAATAAAATGTAGTTATTTCTATCAAAAATGCGTTTGAATTAAAATAGAGTTTAAATAATTAAAATATTTTTCTTAAAATTAAAATAGAAATAGAAAAAAAATTAATTTATTCAACGTTTATCTCTATACTATGAAACTCGGGCTCTTTAAATGGTACTTCTATCTTCAGTAGCCCATTTTTATAAACTGCTTTTGCTTCTTCTGGTTTTATCGGGCAACAAACACCGTAGGAACCAATATAGATAGTATCTTCGGTTTCTCCTTTAATGAAAAAACTATCGTCATGCATTTTTAGTTTAATCGAATCTTTCTCTACTCCAGGCAGTTGAATTTCAATTTTATAAACATTTTCTTCGTCATCAGCCCAAGAACATACTTCGGGGGATCTTACAAACTTTTCTTCTTCTTTTACTTCAGACATATTTTTCACCTTATAAGCAAAATTTATAGTATGATTTCTTAATAACATCATCCAAAATATCTGATTTAAAAGTTCTTTTTATAGATTATTAACGAAATAAATTTTTCTTACTTATTTACTAGACTAAAAAGCAGATTCATTTTTAATTTATAAAATTCTATAGTTTTGTTAAAAGATACAGAGTCTTATTGAGTATGTAATAAAAATGAGTCTTTGGATAATATATCTAATAATTTTTCCCAGTATTCCTGTATTTCCCAATCTTTTTTATCTTTAATTTTTTCTGAGATCTCTTTCAATACTTGCCTAATTTTAAGAGAATCAAAATAAGTTAAATTTGAAGAGATTGCAGATAACATGTATTGTTTTTCTCCATATCTTTCATTTTCAGCGGGATATGAATCAAAAAATACATACCCTTTTTTATTAATGTTTTCGATATTCAATAAAAAGCCTTGAGCTCTTGTGATTTTATCATGCCCATAAATTGAAGTTGCTGCATGGAATAACTGCTTGCCTATTTCACTTATTGAAATAGGAAAATTTTTATCGGAGGGAAAACATCTCTTTAAGACTGGACCTATAACGTCATCCCAATACACTAACAGTAAATACAATTTTGGTTGATCTTTATCAGGAATAGAAGGTTGCATTCTAATATGTAAAGAGGATAATAATTGTTTAATTTCCTTATCAATAAGATTTAATTTTTGATTTCGAGCAATTTTTCCTGAAATTGATGCAATTAAATCTTCTTTCTTAAAGGGTTTTGTGATGTAGTCATCAACCCCCAGCATTTTACCTAATCGAATATCTTCGGGGGTAGATTTTGCAGTCAGAAATAAAAATGGAATTCGATTCCATTGGGGATTATTAGAAACAGCTGAAAAAAAATCGTAACCATCCATTCCTGGCATCATAATATCACTAATTATCACATCAGGAATTGCATTAAGAGTGTTAAGAATTTTAATCGCTTTTTTGCCGTTAGTAGCAGTTTTTATATTATAACCTTTTTCTTTAAGCAATATTTTTAAATTAAACAAAATATCTTCATTATCATCAACAACCATAAGTAATGGTTTTGCATCTGACATTAATCATTTCACTATAATATTGATATCAATATTATTGATCCATTTTATATTTAAAATATTTTATTTTATTCAATTTTGGGTAAATATAAATAAAAGGTAGTACCTTTCTCTAATTCACTTTCTATATAAATACTCCCATTATGAGCCTCGATTAAATCTTTAGCGATCGCTAATCCTAGACCAGTTCCAGGAATTTCATTTACATTACTAGAACGAAAAAATCGTTCAAAAATTTTGGGTAATTCGTCCTCTGGGATTCCACGCCCGTAATCTTTAAATTCAAAGAGAACTCCTGGATTTTCATTTACATTATATTTCCCTTTATAATTATTTATAGCTCGAATTTCCACTTTTGAGTTTTCTCTTGAATATTTAATAGCATTATTGATAATAATTCGAAAAACTTGATCTATTCTCCTTGTATCTCCTCTTAAGTGAATATTTTCATCTACCTCAACTTGAAAACTTATCTTCTTTTCCTTACCCATAGGTTCCATAAGATATAAGATTTCTTTGATAATCTCTTTAGGTTTATAATCTTTCCATTCAAATTCTAGTCGATTCTCGTCCATCCTTGAAATTAATAAAATATCCTCTGATAATTGATTTAGCAACTGGATATTTCTTGAGATACCGTCCATTAACTTCGCTTCTAAATCTTCTTCGAGAAACTTTTTATGTTTAGTAAGATATTCTATTGACATTAGTAGAACAGTAATCGGAGTTCTTAATTCATGTGAAACTGTAGAAATTAGTTGTGATAATCTTTCTTCAGCTTTTTTACGCTCTGTTATATCCATACCATAAATATTAACATAATTCTCATTTTCTACAGGAGTCAAGACAAGAGTATAAAACCGATTATCTAATTTTATTTCAAGTTCTTGGATCTTTTTATTAGTAAAAGCATCTTCGACTGAATCTTCTAGCACTTTTGGATTTGGACTTCCATTACTGATATTAAATAAAGATTCTCCTATTTTATTGATGTAGATTACTTTTTCATTATTTACTCTGAGCACTGGATTAGGGTTTTCAGAAGGGAACTTTGACATTCTTCGAATTTCTTCTTCAGCTTTCTTTTTCTCGGTAATATCTCGAGCGATTGTGGATGCTCCAATAATTTTATTATTTGCATCTTTTATTGCTGAAACTGTAAGAGAGACATGAACTTTTGATCCATCTTTCCTTATTCTTTCAGTTTCAAAACCTTCAAGTTTTTCTCCACTTTTAATTCTTGTTAATATTTCAATGATCTCACTACCATAGTTAGGAGGTGACAAAAGCTTGATTGATTTTCCCAACATTTCTTCAGCAGAATAATAATAAATTTTCTCAGCAGCTTTATTCCAGCTGATAATTGTTCCATCTAATTTTTTACCTATAATTGCATCCTCGGATGATTCTACAATAGAGGCTAATCTCGTTTTTAATTCTTCAATTTTCTTTTGCTCTGTTATATCTCGAAATATTAATTGAAAATATTTTTTTCCAGATAAAGATATCAATTTCGCTCTTATATAAATATCCTTAATTTCTCCGCTTTTAGTACGAAATTTCGACTCAAAATCATCACTTCCATCTCTTAATACCTTTTCAAAATAGCGTCTTGTCTCAGAAGAGGTTTCCATAACATAATAATCATTTACTTGTAATTTTTCAAATTCTTCATGGGTATAATCTAATAATTTACATGCTACATCATTAAATTCGACTGTTCTTAAAGTTTCAAGATCTGTGACTAGTATACCATCAGGAGATTGTTCAAAAATTGTATGATAGCGTTCTTCAGCTTCTTGGATTAATTTATCTGATTTTATTTTCTCAGAAATGTCTGTAGCAACACTTAGGAGAGATGGATTTTTCCCATCAACATCTTTTATTGGTTGTTCAGTTATCCAATATGTCTTCTGACCAGTTGGTAGATCAAATGTTCGCTGATATGAACGATTTATTCCAGTTTTAATTAATTCAAGAGTACTGTTTAAGTATTCCGCACCTAAGTCTTGGGGAAAAACGTGTTTAATTGATTTTCCGATAAAACTTTCAGGATTTCCACCCAATAGAGATGCAGCTTTTTTATTTACTAAAGTAAACTTTCCATTTTCATCTAGCATCATAATAATCGCATTAGAATGGGTAATAATATTTTTTAGTTCTAATTCACTTCTTTTTACTTTTCTTAATAAAAGATCAAATGGTTTTTCTATACCAATTTGAATAATACCTTTGTACAAAAAATAGAACGATATTATTTTAAAGACATGCCCAATTAAATTAGGGAACCCATAAGCTTCATGATAAAATGTAAATGCTAATTCTGATATCATTGTTGCTATAATTGAACTTATAATTAAAAAGAAGACTTTTTTATCAAATTCAGCTCTTTTTTTAATTATTATCATAAGAGATGCCAATAATATGAAATCAATAATATATTCGCTTATAATTTTAAATTGTGTTAAACCATCTCCATCAATAAAACAAACTGGAAATAAATTATTAAAGATAATAATTATTAAAATAGTCGTTAAACTGAAATAGATAATAATTAGATATTCTGTTTTTAAATTCTTATTAATTAAAAATGAAGCAATTAAAAGTGAGCCTGCTTGAAGATATCGAGCAGCAATCCAAAGAGATGCTGCAAGATTCGTATCAGAATCTGCAAAAATCTGCATACCCGGATATACTAATGTGTGAACTAAGTCCAAAATGCCAATAAAAAGTGACGATGTTCCAAGAATTAAAAAGAAAGAGCTCTTCATATATTTACGCGAGTTCCAACCAACAAAAAACACCCCTCCTGCTATTATTATGCTAAATAGCTCAGCAATAGTATGAAATAAGATATAGTTATATAAACTTGTTAAATATGTTAAAAACAATCCCAGAAAAAAGAATGAAAATTCTAATATTTCTAGGGCTATTTTATGTGAAAAAGTTCGCTTAATTTCGTTCGACATTTTAAAATTATTTAGTTCAATAAAAATCTAATATTTTTAATTGATATTAAAATAGTTTAAAATAATTATAAAAAATTTGTTAGCTAATTGTTGATTTTTCAAAAACTGCAAATATCGATGTTTTATAAATCGAATTGATAAATTTTGGAGGTGTTATATCTTTTATTTTTTTAACAAAATCATCAATAACTTTTTCATTTAAATTTTGATCAAATACCAAGTCTGGATCAAATTTATGTAGAAAAATAGAAAATTCAATATAGGTTTCAATATCAATTGAATTTATCACGTTTTTCATATATTCAAGCGCAATTTCATAACGATTAACATCTTGAATATCAATTACGTATATAATTTTACTTGCTCTCTTGATATATTTCTCAAAATCTTTTAAATAATCATCAATATACATTTCTTGGCCGCCAAGATCCCAAATTGTATATTTCGAATTTAAAGCTTCAAAATCTTGTACATCAAGACCTTTCGTAGGCATTGGAAAATTAAAAGCAGATATCCTCTTAATACCCTTCAAACACTTTAATATTGAAGTTTTCCCACTATTATCCAATCCAATTAATACAATTTTCATCGTATCTTTATTAGCTTCATTGTTATTTTTAGTTTTCATCATTTTTGAAAGTTTTTAGATATATTTTATATACTAAAAAGTTAAGATAATGTATCGTAAATATCGATATCTCTCAAATCTTTAAACTTTTCTTTATTAATCTTCGCAACAATTGAATTTATGTCAGAAATTAGATTAAAAATTTCAAGATTTTTTATCTTATAATATTTTATATTATCTTTTTTCTTAAAATAAATAAGATTATTATCAGTAAGCAAATTTAGGTGCTTAGAAATTGTTGATTGAGATCTACTAAGACTTTTCTGAATTTCTGATGCGTTTTTTTCACCATTCTTTAAAAGATCCAGAATTTCTAATCGTGTTGGATCAGCCAATACTCTTAAAAAATCAATAGTATATTTTCTTAATTCACTCATTTAATTTCCAGAATTGTTATATTAGTATATTTCTTTTTATTAGTTTTTAAAGCTTATTTTAATGGATTATTAATTTTTTCTTATTAATACAAAAATCACAAAGATTTAAATATTAAACTATCGTAATATTTATATATCGCGATACCGCAGTATATAAATATTATTTTGCCCCTTTATATTAAAAATTGAGAAAGGAAAATGTTAAGTAAAAAAATAGGAATTGATGATATCGATTGTAAAATTATGGATTTAATCCAAAGAGAACCAAATCTTACGCATACTGAAATTGCAGAACATGTGAATCGAAGTCAGCCTACTGTAGGGATGAGGATAAAAAAACTTGAAAATTTAGGAGTTTTGAAATTTCAGGCAGGCATAAATATTAAAGTAGCAGATCTTTGTTTTGCTCGAGTCGAAATACTAACAAAAAACCCCCAAGAAGCCTTTAAAATAGTTAAAGAATGTCCTTTCATGCTTAATGCTTTCAGGTTAAGTGGAGATATTAATATCAGTGTTATAATTGCTGGTTTAAGCTTTAAAGATATTGATAAGATTATAAATAATCATTTCAGAAGTAATCCAAATGTTTTAAATGTTCACATAGACGTTATTGCTGATGTTGCAAATGATTTCGTGTTGCCTATAAACCTTAATCTTGAAAATGGTCAAATTATTTTAAATAATAATTGTTGTGAACAATGTAACTTCTAATTTTTTTAAATTTCATTAGAAATCTATTTTTAAAATTAGAGTTCTATCTAAACCATATTAATCTATAGTTATTGCTTTAGCTTTGCACGTAGTTGTGCAGATGTGGCATTTTACACAGCGATCTTCACGATCTTCGACAACTATACATTTAGGTGTAGAATCTTTATTAATAACTTCATAAATACCTCTAAAACATACATCTTCACATGAAAATTCCTTACATTTGCTACATTTATTTATATCTATATGATGAAATTTATAGCTTTCAATATTGCTTCGATTCTTTGCTTCACTCATTATAATTACTCAAATAAGGATATGTTTTTATCTATTTGGTTTATACATTATAACAAAATCCTTTAATATAGCAGGATAAATTAATCTAAATAGAAAACCTTAGAAATTAAATTTTTAAATGTCGGTAAGAAAATGGCCTTTATTTGAGATCCCTAATTTAATGAAAGGTGAATTTATAGCAAGACCAAATAGGTTTATAGGAGAAATCAAGTATAAAGACCGCATTGAAACAGCTCATATTCATGATCCTGGTAGGTTAAAAGAATTGCTTTTTGAAGGTGCTGAAGTGTTATTCACATATTCACAGGGTAAGTTGAAATATTATATTAAAGCGGTTAAGGCAGACGAAGAATGGATATTAATAGACACAGCGCTTCATTCGAGAATCGCTCAAAAAGTATTTGAATATTTACCAGAATTTTCAGAAGTAAAAAAAATTAAGAGAGAAGTAAAAATAGGCAATAGTAGAATTGATTTTCTGCTAGATGATGTCCCATTGGAAGTAAAAGGTGTCTCATTGGTGAAGGAGGGTATAGCATTATTTCCCGATGCTCCGACTGAGCGTGGAACTCGTCATGTGGTGGAAATTATAAATCATAATGGTATAATTCTTTTTTTAATTGTCCGAAAGGCAGAAAGCTTTGCGCCGAATACAAAAACGGATCCAAAATTTTCAAAAAAATTAAGTGAAGCAAGAAAAAAAGGTGTTAAAATTATTGCCAACCAAATTAGTTTTGATGGTAGGATGATTTATTATAATGGACGAATTCCATTATCTGAGTTTTAATAATAAAATTGATTAATTAATTATAAATAGATAAATTTGAAAAACTATTTCTTAATATAAAGTAAACATTTTTTTAGGATCATTATGATATCAGATAAATTAAAGCTTGATGATATTGATAGACAAATTATCTCGCTTGTTCAGGATAATCCAGCTCTTACACATACTGAAATTGCTACAAAGATAAATAGATCACAACCAACGGTCGGTATGAGAATTAAAAAACTTGAAAAAAATGGCGTTTTACAATTCCAGCCAGGTATCAATTTTAGGAAAGTTGATCTTTTTTTAGCTACTGTAGAAATTCAAACAAAGAATCCAGAAGAAATCCTTGATATGGCTCGTTTTTGTCCTTTTATGCTTAATGCATTTCGTCTAAGTGGGGCACATAATGTGTGCATACTACTCGCAAGCTCTAAACTCGAAAAATTAGATAATGTAATCAATTATCATTTTAGAGATAATCCCTCGATCTCTTCAGTATCAATGGAAGTAATTATTGATATAGCTAAAGATTTTATTCTACCCATTGATTTTGATTCAGAAGACCATGACCCAACCATTGAAGAAGGGTGTGGCCCAAAATGCAAGTATAAAATAGCTAAAGAAAGGGGTTTGGTTAAATTGATTGATACTTAGACTTTTTTTTGTATATTACAATATGTTTTTATAATTCTACTTTAGAAAAAATTTAATGAAAGAAAAACCAGTTTATTTACTTATTCCTCAATTTCCTGACCGAATTTAAACTTAGGTAATTCGTCCCGCATGTTACATTCAGGACCACAGTACCTCCCGTCAAAATCTTCGATTTGAAAATCAATTGGGACAACAAAATCATGAATAGATTCTATTAAAATATTAGTTTTGACATTAACAACATTTTCATCACGCCTAAAACATAAATCTACTAGTTTTTCGATTGTTTGAAGATCAGAAGCTGCGATGAAACAAAGTACATTAAATTCACCAGAGATTTTAAAGGCATGATTAATAAATGGACAATTTTCAATTTTATTAACAATATTCTCAACATCTTTAGTAGAAATATAAACTATTGCAACTTTAATATCAACTTTTTTAATATTAAAGCCCACTTGTTTTGTAAGTAAATTTTTTCTTTCTAACTTTATGATTCGGGCACCAACAGCAGGTTGAGATTTTTCGATCTCCTTAGCTATATCGCTATGAGTAATATCGGGATTTTTTTCAATCATTTCGATGATTTTTTTATCATCATTATCTATTGATAATAATTCATTAAAACTTTTTTTCTTCATATCCATTTTATTTCATAACCTCACTTTAATTTAAACTTAGTTTTAATGAATTTAAATCTTTTTAAGCAGGGATATATTCAAAAATAAGAGGATTTGATTTATGGCTTTTAAGTTATAAATTTTAAAAATACTATATAAATTTACATAATTTACAAGACATTTGTAAAAATATTAATAATTATTATGATAATTGAGAAACCAACTAAACCAACCAAAAACTTTATAGGATCTCCTTTTTCTTTTTCAGGAATGACTTCTCGTACTATGACGTATAAAATTACGCCAGAAATAAAGGAATAGAAAATAAATAGGAGTTCTAAATTAACTGGTAAAAATAATTTAATAATTAATCCAATTATAATACCCGTTAGAGTTGAACTAGATGAAATATACTTAATAATAGGTTTTACTTCAAACTTTTGATCTTCATAGATCTCTAAATCAGTAAATATGAGATGTGCTTCAGATCGTTTAGTTACGACAGTTCTAAACAAGGCGTATATGAAAAAGAGAATTGCTCCTATTAATTCATTAATAGTCAATAATCCTATTAAAATAATACCTACAAGAAAGTGATAAACATAATCTGTAATAAACCGGAAGTTAGTTAACTCTCTATTAATCTTATTTTGAATCTTAATTTTATAGTTATTTATTTCTAATTTCATTGTCTCTTCTTGTTTATTTAATTCAGAAAGTTTCTGAGCTATTTCTCTTAATGCAATTTCATCTAGATTTTCATGTTTTAATTCTTTTGTAAGAATTTTTTCCATATTATGCTCAACACTTTCTAAAATTTTTTCTTTTTTGAGTAATTTTCTCATTTTTCTTTGAGTGTTTACTTCAACTTTTTGTACCATTAACTTCTCAGATACATGAATAAATGAAAAACCGATAAGTACAAAGAGGTATTCAAATAATTTTAAATGAAAAGGAAACTCTGGTAATCTTTCAGCAATTTCAGGAAGCACTATTAGGAAGAAATACGATACTGATATTCCTGCTATTAATGAAGCATGGACTTGAATAAGTTTATTTTCAAAATAATCTGCGATAAAAAATAAGATTCCAAAAGCTAGAGAAAGAATTACAACTATTATTAAATTAACACTCATTATTATTGAAAATAGATTTAAGATTTAATAAAGTTGTAGTAATTAACAAAAAATATAAAATTTTTATTGATTTTGATAATTATAAAGAAAGGAATGGCTCATAGGTGATATTTAATCGAGTTCATGATCATTACTTCCAACGAAGATAAAGCTTCAATGAACATAAGAGAAAAATTTTTAGATTCTAAAGTTTACAATTTCGAAAAGACAAATTTCACGTGGCATGAAAATCCCGTTTTTAAATTAAAGATGGAGTCTACTGAAAATGAAGTAATTCTTGGGCTTACTAATGATCCTTTAATCTTTCTAAATGACTTAAAATTGGATAAATCTGAGTTAAATCCTGAATTACTTATTTTTGCTAGCCGCCATACCTCAAAAACTACTCGACCAGCATTTTTAGTCCATACAACAGGAAATTGGACAGAAGAGGTAAATTTTGGAGGGGAATCTCAAGATTTATCAAAAACTAGTGCTTTACTTCACAAGGCAGGATTTTTTTCATTGATTAAACAAGAATTTCCACCACAATTAGAAAAGTTTTCAATAGATATTGAAGTAACACATCATGGTCCTACGAGATTAGAAAAACCCTTAATATTCATGGAATTAGGGAGTAAGAAGGAAGAGTGGATTATTAATGAAGCTGGCGAACTACTTGCCAAAGTAACTATTAATACAATCATCAAATACTTAGAACTAAAAGAAAAAAAAAGTGATATAATAGGGTTAGGTTTTGGAGGAACACATTATGCTCCTAATTTTAATAGATTAATTCGAACTAAGAATGTGGCAATGTCTTTTATTTGTCCTAAATATTATATACAGCAACTAAATAAAGATTTAATAAAGAAAATGATTAGAAATACTCTTGAAAAAATTGATTATTTCATTATCGACTGGAAAGGAACAAATTCTAACGATAAAAAATATTTAATTCCGCTTTTGGAAGAGTTTGAAATTCCAATAAAGAAGACAAAAGAGTTTTAAACTATAAGAAGTTAAAAAGTGTTATTGAAATTATTTAGACTTTTCCTTAATTTTCTCATAATATTTTACTAAATTTTTAAAAACATAATGAGTTGGCGAAAATCCTTGAGTAGCAGATTTGGTTAGAATTTTAATTAGGAAATCATAGTAGGGAATTGTTTCTTCAGGAGTAACATTTAATTCTCTAATATTATAGAAACTTCTCCAAAATAATGTAGGCCAATCTACTAAAGGTGCTAATAGAGCTTTATACTGTAATTTTCCTTCTTTAGTTAATTCTAATTCTTTCTTTAATTCGTAAAAATTATTTTTTCCCTTTTTCTTAATTTCTATTATACCATCTGCTTTAACTTTTTCCATAAATTCATTTAAATTGGTTAAGTTTATATCCTTAATATTTAATTTATTTAAACTATCTAAAATTTCCTGGTCTGATTGACCTTTTATTTTTAGTAAGGTATAATTCCTTGCAACTATATTGTATTTTATAGGGACAGATTCATGATCCATTTTATTATATTGTATTAAATTTCCTAAAATTTCTTTAGCTACTAAATATTTTAAAATTATCTGATCCTCCCCGGAAAAATCTTTTCTAAACAGTTCAGAATCAAAATATTGGCCATATATTGTCTTTAATATTGACTTTATAGAATGAAAACCATCAACTATGGCTTGTTCAACATTCTTTAATACTTCAATTCTATAATCAATTTCGTTTAGGAATTTATCTTTAACTAATGGAATTTCACGAACAACATGAGGTTTCTCATTTAATGGTTTAAAATATTCATCCCATTTTTTATTTAAACGATAAGCTTGTGTTTTTGCAATGTTTGAAAGTTTGTGTACGACTTCTAAAAGCTTATATAAGAATTCTTCTTCAGAAACTTCAGTCATCCACTAAATACCTTAACCTTATTATATTTATTTTTTTTTTTCCCTAATATTTATATAAAAATCTTAAAATTTTTAAATTTTAAACAAATTCTCGATACAAAATAATTGGCTGTTAATAATTAACTAAACACTTAAATGAATAAATATTAGTTAATCGTATATAAAAGATTATTTGAGAGATGAGAATAATGAGTGAAAAAGAAATTGAACACATTGCAATTGCTTCAAATAAAGAAGACGATTCTGATAAATTCTTTATTGAATTACTTGGTTTGGTAAAAATAAGATCATTTGAAGTTTCTGCAGATCTGATGCATAAATTTTTTGGTGTGAATAAGACCCAAAAAATTGTAAGATATGAAAAAGATTCTCTAAGTTTTGAAGTATTTATTACTGATGATGAAAGTAAAGCAAAAGATACGTTCTCTCATACTTGCATATTAATAAAAGATCGAGATATATTTGTAGATAGAGCATCTTATATGGGATTTTCAATAATTAAAGTTCCTAGAAAGGATAGTAGTGGGTATTATCTTTTTATTAAGGATAGATACCAAAATCTCTATGAAATAAAGGAATTAGAATGAAAATTTAGCTTTAAATTTTGTTAAAAACTAAATTTTTTCGTCTAAAATCCCAGACTTTTTAATTATTTCCATATGATCAAAAGCTAATTTCATTGATGAAATTTTTGATAAAGATACTATTTCTAATGATGCCGCATCATCTAAAGCTTTCGGCTTCTCTTTTTTAGATACTGGTTCACATAATAAGGCAATAGAAACAGTATGTCCTCTTGGATCTCGTTTAGGGTCCGAAAAAACACCAATAAGTTTAATGATCTTTACATCAATATTTGTCTCCTCTTTTGCTTCACGAACACATGCAGATTCTACTGTTTCTCCTACGTCCACAAAACCACCAGGTAATGCTAGTTGCCCTTGAAAAGGTGGATTTTTTCGACGAATTAGAACTATATCTTTTTTATTATTAAATAAAATTACTGCATCTACTGTTAGCAAAGGAGTAACTGGTTTTGGCATAATTATTTTTTCATCTTTATTTTGATGAATTATACTATTCTTTATTACTTTTTATTTTATTCATCCCATACTGCTGATGCGAGCAGGTGTTCAATTCTAGTTTTCCTAGGTCTTCTAAATTCTGTATGATATGCCTTACGCTCCAATAATAAAGATTTCTCAAGATTAGTTGAATTGACCATATATACTTCTAAATCGCCCTCATTAAGATAAATATGATTGAAACTCGGTTTATCATCAGCACGAACTTTGTTTGAGGTTGAAGTACCACAGTAAAGAAAAGTTGTATTTGTTGAATCCTTCCAAGAAATTACATAAGCGTGAGGAACATGACGATGCCCCATTAATACTAGATCTATTTCAAATATCTCCGCAAATTCCAATATTTCTCCAGCATCTCGAACTGTAGTAAATTTTTGCCCTGACATTGGAATAGGAATTAAATGGTGGTGTAATGCCATTATTCTATTTTCTAAGTTTTTGTTAAAGCATCTTCCAGTCCAATCAAGCTGCTCATCTCCAACCATTCCTTCAGCCATATCATCTCTCGCAGAACAAATTCCAACTATAATTGTATCTTTATTTTCGATTATCATTCTGGATCTTCGTGGACCAATAATTTTTTCAAAATACACTAGACCCGAATTTTTTGCGTCGTGGTTGCCTGGTACTGCTAGAAATTTAGCAATTTCCTTTATTCGATTAATATATTCAATTACTTTTCTAAATTGAACAACCCTTCCTTTATGTACAATATCTCCCGTACAAACTACTACATCAGGACGAACTTCATCAATATAACTGATAACATTTTCCATATATTCAGGCACAAATTCACTGCCATAATGGAGATCTGATATTTGTATGATTTCAACCAATTTTTTCGCACCTTCTTATATTAAGTTCATAATTTAAGAGAGAATTTCTAATATTTATAAATATTTTCTATTACTTATAAAATAATTTAAACAAAGAGACTAAATAAAGAGAGTTCAATTAAATAAAACGAAAAAAAAGTAGCTAGAAAGCTAGAATCGCATTCTTACGTTTAAGTATTATTTGTTCTAGCTCATTTTCAGTATTACAGCTAGAACAGACACCATCAACGTAAACATAGCGAATTTGTCCACATTGTGGACACCAAAATTTTTCAAATATTGGTTTCATATTTCATTTTCACCTCAAAATTTTTTTTTTAGTTTTTAAATAGGTACTATTTACTTTTTTTTTACATATTCAAGTTGATTTAATTTAATTGTCTTATTAATATCTTGGTTAATTCTTTCAATAATGTTGTCCATTGATTTTTCTAGGGGATTTTGACACACTTCCCTCTTTAATTTTAAATATTCTTCCTTTTGTCGCAATAAAGTTAATAAAAACCAATCAAACATATATAGGTTCTTTCAATATTTTTAATAAATATAAAGAAATATATAGCTTTAAATGCTCTCGCCATATTATATAAAGACTATATAGTCTATATAGATAAAATAAATTGTTATAAATATTAGAGATAATAAATTTTAAAGCTATAAATTAAAATATGTTATCCATATGAGTAAGAGCCCCTTTTTCACTTATAATTGAAGCAAATTTAACAAGATTTTCTCCTGAGGGTCCTCTCGAAGTATCTATTACTTTATTAATTTTGATACTTTAACAAAAAGGTTTTTTAATTACTCATCTTGTTCTTTAAAATAAATGTCTTTTATACGTTTCAAAACATATGCTGAAGTCACTCCTCTTTTAGTTATGAAACCTTGGCCAAAATCTGATGAACCCCCACCACTTCCATCATAATGTTTAACAGTTGTTGATACAATATCTCCAATATTAATATCTGAATCTAATGACAATTTGCTCCCTGACATACCCATAATCATTATACCTTTTTCAGTTTGATTTGAGATAAATATGATAGTATTAGGATCTTTCTTAAGGACGTTTTGGCTCAAATTTTTTATATCATTTTGGTTTAAACCCTCTGTTGATTCGAAAATTAATTTAGCATTACGATATTTCTGAGCTTTCTTTATCCGCTTTTCAATTGCTTCATCGCTAAACAAATCCTTGATTTTGAATAACTTTTTTTTTCCTTCTATCCATTCATCATACAGTTTTTGAATTTTACTTGGCACGTCATCCTTTTTTGTACTTAAAAAATGAGAAATTTCTGATAAGACATCACCCTCAAATGTTTTAGAGGAAGTCAATTTTAAATCATTCTCATTCACTTTACCGGATTTAAGTGTTTTATTGACATTTTTCCACTTTTCAAATAATTCTTCCACACGTTCTACGAGCTGCTTACGATCAACTTTTAAAATACCTTTTAATTCCTCAAGAATTTTTTTATGCTTTTCTTTTAATTTATCTGTAGCTTTTCCTGCTACAAATGTAAGTCTGACTATTCCATCTTGTATCTTTTGTGATTTAGTTATGTGTATGTATCCTATTTCTAAAGTATTATTTAAATGTGTACCTCCGCAAGCCTCGACATCAATTCCAGGGACCTCAACAATTCTTAAATATTTCCCAGGTACTGCACCGCCTTGGTATATAGACATACCATATTTCTTTTCTGCCTCCGAACGCAGGATGAAACTAAGATTAAGATCAATACCTTTCTCTACTATTTCGTTTGCTTTTTTTTCGATTTCTATTAATTTATCCTTAGGAATTTGTTCATAGTGTGTAATATCAAGATGGGAGCTTTTAAGTGTTTTTTTTGCACCAGCCTGGTTAATATGACTACCCAAAACATCTCGAGCAGCAGCATTTACAATATGAGTAGCAGTATGATGTTGGGATAGTTGCTTCCTCCATTCTTTGTCCACTTCTATTTTTACAATATCTCCTTCCTTGAATTTAGGTTCACTATCGAGTATATGAATAATATGATTTCCTTGTTTAAAAACATCATTAAACTCTTGACCATTTATTTTTCCTATATCATGCAGTTGACCACCAGAAGTAGGGTATGCAACAGATTTATCTACTACAACCATACTATCAATGATTTTCAAAACTTTGGCTTCATTAGAAGTTTCTGTGTAGTCATAATAATATAAAGATTTTGTTTCAGGAATCCCCTCTAAATCCAATTCGATTTCTCTTTCAGTAGCATAAACTTGCTCAATTTTTTCATGTCTTTCAACAACTAGCCTATAAAAATCGTCTGGAATATCTATTTTTACGCCATATTTTTTAGCTGCTGCTTTTACCATATCAGGACTTATACCATTAGAATCATATAATTCGATTAGAGTCTCTGTGGAGATACTTCCCTTTTTCAAGATTTTATCTAAAATTTTTCCTGCTTTTTTCTGAGTAGTATAAAATTTCTCTCTTTCAACCATCAATATTTCTCGAATTTCATCTAGATGGTCTGAAACCTCCGGGAAAATTCCTTTCAATTCTTTAGCATGCCAGGCACATACATCAGCTATATCTATATCCCATTTAAACTGGTCAATAAAACTAAAGGCTCGTCTAAAAATAACTCTCAGGTTATACCCCCCACCAACATTAGAAGGTAATTTTCCATCATTAATCGCAAATAATAAACTTCGAGCATGGTCAGCAATTGAGTAAAGAGCTGTCATGGGGATTATTTTAGTTCTAAGTTCTTTTACATTTATTTTCAGTTCTTTCGCAACTCGCTGCCAAGCCTCATCCATATCGTCTACTTCGTCAAAATTTAAATAAGCTGAATATTGAGAAAATTTATTATAAAGTTCTAATTCTAATTCTATTTGTGCAATTTCTCTTAATTTCGATAAAACATAAGGAAAAATGGCTTCATAAATATTCGGTGTTCCTTGAGAAAACCATGCAACACGTTCCTGTCCAAGACCCATATCCAATACTTTAAGCTTTAATTCTTTTGGTCCTTCTGGAGTTTGTTCAAACATAGTATAGACTTGATTAAATAACTCAACACCTCTGCTGAAAAATTCAAGACTACATCCAAAAGAACCCCCACCTGCCCAAGAATCTTCATGAATAGTTATTTCTTCTTTTGCTAAACCAACCCCTTTATGAATAAAATCATGTATATCCATAAAAAGTTCACCCTGATTCCATTCTTCAGGTGGCACGAATTGATGTTGTCCTATCATTACAAAACCTGTATTATGCGAACCTGTAATTCCTACGTTTTCAATATCATTAAATCTTAAACAGAATTGGGGAATTATAAGTTTTTTAGCAGGAGGTTCTACTTCTCCAGTTATCACATAAGGCTGAAATGCTGAAATAGACGCAATTGTAAATTCTGAAGTTGGATTCCATCGAGCTACGCATGGGTATCTTTTTATGGGAAGGTAACCTCGAGGTTCTAAAATCTCTACGATTTTTTCCCAAACTCCAATAAAGGACAATTTTACTTTAGAAGGATTATTATTGACAACTTGAAAACCTCCAGAACAAACCGGATCTCCACATACTTTTCGGTCTTTATCAACTGTCCAAAAGTAAGTTCCACAGTGCTCACAATGTTTCCTTAGATATCCTAGTTGTTTTAGCTCTTGAGTAGGAAAATATTTATCTGGATCTTCAGATGCGATCTTTTTAAAAGCTACTTTTAATTCTTTATCTGTCCTACAATCTTTAAGTTGATTAATAAGTTGATCGGAAAGCATTATAGTTCGATGTTTACGATTAATAATTATTGAAGAATCTAATGTTTCTTTTCCTAAAATTATTTTGATTATAATATTATAATTTGAATATTGAAATAAGAGAAAAGAAAATTAAACTTTATGAATATTAATTTTATATTTCAATAGATAAGCTTTTAGCTATTTCCGAATATCTTTTACTTAAAGAGTGATCATCTACTCCAACAAATTCTGATATTTCTACTTGAGATATTGATTTTTTTAATATTCGACAAGCTAGGTATATACCGCATGCTATTAATCCATTCCATTCTAAAAAATTAAGTCCGGATGTTAATTTATATCTATTCAAATGAGTTTCATTTAGAGATATATCTATAAACTTAATTTTTATTACAAAACTTTCGCTAGAGAGCTTTTTTTGCTAGATTATCAAAAAAACTTTTTGAATCAACCATAGAATCGAATTTAGTTTAATCATTCAGAGCTGAAATTTGATTCATAAATTATTATTAAATTTAATTAAGAAAATTTGAGGTTAAGAAATATTTTCATTTTCGTTTTAATCAAGAAACATTCTATAAGGGAAGAAAAAGTCCGTAATTTACAAGAGAAAAATCCATGCTTATTTATTATGCAAGATCAAACAATTTTCTCGTTTTTTCAACTGTATCAGCATCAAATTTCCTAAATAAGGCGTAAGCAGCAATCGGTACTATACAACCGCAATTAGCACATAATAGTGGTGAATTTCCCATGACACAAAATTTTTGTGTTCCATCAGGATAGAAACTTTTTACTTGACCGGTTTTAAATATGCAAAGTGGTACAAATTCTTTTGACAGGTATACTTCTAACATTTTTTTTGAATAACAAATAAAATTTCCATATTCACGCATTACTTTTAAAATGTCTTTAATTGTCTTTATTAAGATATTTCCTTTTAATAAAAGTGGATCGTTAGGATAACCAGTATACAATAAAAAAACAAATCCAGAAGCACCATTATCATGTGCAATCTTAACAATATCTTCAATTTCCTTATAATTTAATGTCATAATGGTTGATGTAACAACCGGACTGTTTTCCCGAATATTTTGTATGACTTTATCAAAAACCTTTGCACCTCTTATCTTATCATGAGTTTCCTTAGTTCCATCTATACTCACCCAGTATTTTAGTTGTTTATATCCATTAAATTGAGGTAATTTTATAACTCCATTTGATACAACTTGAACTGAGGGGAAAATTTTAATCGCTTCTTTTATAACATCCATTCTTAAAGTAGGTTCTCCACCAGTTAAAATAGCTATTTTTGTTCCTAATTTTCTATGGTATTTAAAAAGATTAATCCATTCTTCGTTGGATAATTCTGTTCTTTTATCTTTTAATTCCGTTGTTGATGAGAAAAAATAACAATGCTTACATTTTAAGTTACATTGACAAGTTAAATCATAATTCACATAGAATGGAACCTTCCTTACTATTGATTGCAAAAATGATGGTCCCATGGAAATAAAACTTATGATATTTTTTATTTTAAATAATCCCATTATTATAAATTTAAGATTTGATGCTTTTAAAAAAAACCATTTTTAATTAGAAACACAGATGCTTTAAAAATAGTACAGGTTTAATCTTAAATAAAATTGAGGAATTACTAGTTTTTTAGCCGGAGGTTCTTCTTCTCCTGTAATTACATAAGGTTGAAATGCTGATATTGAAGCAATTGTAAATTCAGATGTTGGATCCCCTCTCGCTACGCATGGATATCTATTAATTGGAACATAACCTCTTGGTTCCAAAATTTAAACTATCTTTTCCCATACTCCTATAAATGATAGTTTGATTTGAGAGGGATTATTTATTACAACTTGAAATCCTCCAGAACAAGTGGGATCTCCGCATACTTTTCGATCTTTTAATGTAGTCCAAAAAAGTGTTCCACATGATTCACAATTCTTTCTTATATATCCTAATTCTCTTAATTCTTTAGTGGGGAAGTAAGAATCGGGATTTTTTGAAGCAACTTTTTTAAAAACCTGTTTTAATTCTTTATCAGTTTGTGCTTTCTTAAGCTCCTCTTGTTCTTCGGTAGAGATCATATTTATCAGAAGATTTATTGCAAGAATTTTTAGTTGTATTAAATAAATGAATTAATTGTCTCCTAAAACATTTTCTTTTAAGAGATCATTAAATGCTATTTTTTTAATTTTTCTAAAATTGTAAAAACTTAAATAATTAATAGTTAAATATTACTTACTTAAAAATTTAAATCTTAATCCAAGAAAGATGTGAATCTTACAAATGGTACATATAATGGTTAAAGTCAAATATCCTCCACATATACTTGAGGAATTTTTAAAATTTTACCTTTCAGGCAAAGCTCCAAAATATCCCGATTATGTAAAACGAGTACATCAATGGGTAATATCAGGTTATGAATATAAAACCATTAATATTTATGAACTTCCTGAAGAAAAACTTTATGAAGGTATGAAGGGAATAGCCAAACGTTTTTCAGCGTATGCTGCCTTCAAAGGTTATAAATATAAAATGGTACCTTTGATTGAAGGATCAGAAGCTTTAGATATGATGAAATAATTAGATTTAATTTCTTTTTTTTTAATAATTTTTAGAATTGACTGCTTTTTGGTGTATTTATTTGTATGAAGTGCAAGATCTTAAATATTCAGTAAATAGTTATAAAACGATTCTTAATAACCTTCATGATTCATTAATAAAGTATTTTGTAGAAATTTTGCAAGAAGATATAAAAGAAGCTAATTTCTGGTTTGAGTGGATTAATAAAGTTGTTAAATCTGAAAGTGATGAATTTATATGTTTTCAAGTCAGTAGTGATGAAGAGATTAGGGGTTTCATAACAATTAACTTGATAAATCTAAAATTTGCTTTGATTAGACATTTTTTCATTATAGATACTGTCAAAAGGGAAGAGGTTTCATATATTTTATTGAAAGAAGCTTTTGAAAGTTTAAAATATAAATATAAGATAAACGAAATTAATAATGCCGCCTTCACCTTTCCAGAGGATTATTTGTTAAAACCATTGAAGAGATTAGGTTTTAATACTCTAAAAAGATATAATATGACTCTTAATTTAGCAAATTTCGATAAAGGGTATAAGTTACCATCTGGTAATTCCTTCGTTGTTTTTAATAAAGAAAATTTGCCAGAAGTAGCAAAACTTTGTGTTCAAGTCTATAAAAATCATCCTGATGGAACTTTTTGGGATGAAGTGAGTACCATTCCTTTTTATTTAGAACATTTAGAAACAATTTGGACCTCTTATTTATTGAAAGAGTGTTCATTCATGGTAAAGAATGCAAGAGATCAAATTTTTGGATTCTGTTTAATAGAAAAAGCAGAAGATGAAGTTATGATTCAAAATATCGCTATTAATAAACAAGATCAAGGAAAAGGGATAGGAAAAGCTCTACTCTCAAAAGGATTAGAAGCAACCTATGAAAAAGGTTATAAAAAAGCTATTCTTACGGTTACAGAAGGCAATTATGCCCAAAAAATGTATGATAGCTTCGGATTTAAAAAATATACCTCATTTAATATTATAACAGACGGCAAACTTTAGAGTTCTAATGTCTGAATTCTAGAAAATCCTTTTTTAACAAAGTCATAATCTAGTAGTTCAATTATTTCTGGAATTATTTTTAATAGTAATTTTCTTTTTCCTCTAACTATTTTTTGCGCTTTTTCGAATTCTTTATCTCCCTCTCTTAAAAAGATCAATCTATCTCTTCTAGAAGCTGTGATTTGCATACCTTGTATTTTTCCCTCAGATATAGGTGTATAGATTCCAATACTAACATTTGGATTTTCTTCAATATTTTTAACCTTCCTTCCAGGAGCTGGGCCTACATAAATATTAAAACTGTCTTGATCAGTATAAAAATCCATAGGTGTCGCGCGTGGGATGTTATTACTGCAAGTACATAAAACTAAAACCTTCCGAGAATTTAAATATTCTCGGATTTCTCTTTTTAATTCATTTTCTGGCATTTTTTGATTTGTCACTTTGATTATCACCTAAAACTTCATTTATAATCCTTTCTTCAATTTTAATAAATAAATCTTTTTTTTTGATTTTATTACTCTGTATAAGGTGTGTCTATTTGTATCATGTAGTAGAACTTAAATATTCACAAAGTAGTTATAATAAAATTCTTAGCAATCTAAGAGAATCTATAATTAAGTATTTTGTAGAGACTATTCATGAAGATATAAATGAAGCTGATTTTTGGTATGAAAAGATTGAGAATATTATTAAATCTGAAAGTGATGATTATACTTGCTTTGAAGCCAGAAGTAGGGATGATATTATAGGATTCGTGATTATTAAACAATTTAGCAAAGAATTTGCTTTAATTAGGCATATCTTTGTATTAGACACCGTAAATAGAAAAGAAGTAGCTTATTTTTTGTTGAAAAAAGCCTTTGAAAAGATAAAAAATAGTCATGAGATAATTAAATTCAATAACGCAGCATTTACCTTCCCAGAAGACTACCTGGCAGACCCACTAAAAAAACTTGGTTATAGCATTTTAAAAAGACAAAATTTGACTTTAAATTTAGATACTTTTGATAGAACCAATGAGTTGTTATCTAAATATTCCTTTGTTCCCCTTAATGAAAGCTTCTTTCCTAAAATTGCGGAACTCAGCGTTAATGCATTTAAAAATCATCCCGATACAGCTTTTTGGGAAGAAGTGAATTCTGTTCCTCTTTATTTAGAATATTTGAAAAATAGTTTAACAACGTACATGTTAATGGATTGTTCATATGTTGTTAAGGACGAAAAAGAACAGATTATTGGATTATGTCTAATAGAAAAAGGAGATGAAGAGGGCGAAGTTATTATTCAAAATCTTGCAGTTAATAGATTATTACGAGGTAAGGGGATTGGTACCGCCCTAATTTCAAAAATTTTAAATGTAACCCATAAAAAAGGTTATAAAAAAGCAATTCTTACAGTTACAGAAGGAATTCCAGCTCAAAGAATATATGAACGATTAGGATTTAAGAAATATAATTCATTCAATGTAATAATTAATGTTTAGAATCAGACTAAATAAAAATAAAATTATTATTACTAAATTTTATAACTCTAAAACTTGGAGTCTTGAATATCCATCTTTTATGAAATCATAGTCAAGAAGTTCTATTTTCTCAGGTATAATTTTCAATATAAGTTTCCT
>JAEOTA010000026.1 GCA_016840085.1 Promethearchaeota archaeon | reverse complement strand
GTGAGGAGAGCTGGTAAAAGAGTAGCTATGCTACAAATCTCACACAAAACCAATAGATTTTTATTAAATATTTCTCACAGATTAGAACAATTCAAGAAAGAAGGAATTTCATATGATTCTTTAGAAAAGAATAGTGTATCCCAAGAATGGGCAATATTTATGAAAAATCATATTGAGGAGTCAACAGACCAAGAGATCTCTAGAGAAATTAAAGAAGAACTACAATTTTTAATTCATCATTTCACCAATAACAATAAGCTTTTAATTAAGCAATTAAAAGAACATAATCCGAGATTTGATGATTTTTTTAAAGAATTAAAACATTCTATAGCAATTTATAAGGAATATAAACGTCGAAACTATGAAAAAAGTTTAATTCCTGAAGGAAGAAGAGTAGTAAAAAAAATAGCTCATCAATTAGTTGAAATAAAAAAGAACTACATTTTACTAAAAATTTTTAATGAAAATAATCCTGATTTTCAAAATTAAAAGGAGATTTTAAAGGAGAATTTATATAACAATACGATTTTGACCATAAAAGAAAAAGCAACAATAATAAAAATCATTCGAAAAGATAAGCTTAGTGAAGAAGATAAAACTAAGCTTATATCTGTTTTAAGCAAACTTCAAACAAAAGATTTAATTTCTTTATTAGGAGAGGATTTTAAAAAGCATACACAGAATTACGTGAAAGGGGGTTGGGATTATGATATTGGAGTCAAAAAGTTAATATTAAATAGGTATTTAAAGAGAAAAATATCCAATGAGTTTCTTTACGATAAAGATAAAGATTGTTTGGAATTTTCTGTTGATCATGATATCAATTTTACTGAAATTAAGACGGGATTTATTAATCAATATTCGCGAAAAAAATCAAAAAGTGAGCAAACCAAGACCTTTATAAATATTAATAACGAATTTAAACTAAAAGAAAGACACGTCTTTATGGATGAAGTAGTTAATAATTTAGATGTTAATGACAACGTTAAGTGGTTTCAGAGGAAATGTAGGATAAACGGAACTATTCAATATTATATCTCGGATTTTTTAAACGAAAATTTGGAAGAGATTTCAAACAATATACCTATCACATTTAATATGTGGATAAATTATGTTAGTCGAAAACCGTCAATTAATCTTGATTCTCAAAATTTAAGTGAGAGTACATTCAAACGATATAGAAAATTATGGTTTTTAAGCAAATTTAAAAAAACTTATAGAGATTATTATGAGATTCCTTATAAGGACTATGCTTATTCAGATTTAAAAGGAAAATATTTTGTAGATTTTAAATATTTTCTTAATATATTTCTCAATACTTTTCATTTAAAAAACTTTGAAAAATTTAGAGAAATGATTATCTACCACTATAATAATATCATTCAGAAAATAAAGTATTCGGATATACCTAAAAATTCAAAAAATCCGAAATATTTCGCTTCAGCATTATTATTCTATATCATTAACTCTTTTGTGAATTTAACTCAAACTGATTTCATTAATAAACTAAATACTGAAAGCAGAATAATAATCAATCTTGGGAATTTGAGTGTTTTAATAAAATTTCTTTATAAAATTTATTTTAATAAAATAAATATTTCAGATTATGAACCTACTGTTCCAGATGGTGTAATTGATAATAATGTTTATTATGATAAATTAATTGAATATGTAGATGAAGGAATAGAAATATTAGAATTACCATTTGAGAGTATAAAAGAGAAATGCGTTAATCTATATAATCAGGCAAGTAAAAATGATTTTAATATAGATACATTTCAAATTAAGCATCCAAAATATTTAGCTGCTACATTAATATTTTTCTCTAGCTTAATAAATGAAAATATTACAAATCTAACTCAATCTAAAATTCAGGAAGAGTTGGTAGATTTTAATTTAAATCCAACTTATTTCTCAAAAACAATTCGTGATTTTCAGAAATTTTTAAATGAACTAATTTTATTTCCATTTCAACATAACTATGATAGAGAAATATTCAAAAGCCAATTAAGAGAAATTATTAAAGAGAATCCTTCTTATTTAGAGGGAAAATTGATCTTATCAATGTTTGAATTATCAGCCCTAGATCCAATTAGTTTTGTGAAGAATCTAAAGATTTATGAGTTAAGTAAAGAAAATCTTAAACCAAGTGTTATTCTTTATTTATTAAAAAGAAATACTAAATTCGTTCAAAGAAAAACGTTTAATAAAATTATTAGTAGATTTAATAATTTTATTGAAAAATATATTCCTAACAATTCTAGACACGAAGCTAAAAAAAGTCTTGAAAAATATACCCAAGAAAGGCTATTAGTAAAATTTGATTCATTAAGAAGGGCTAGACAAAAAAAGAAATTAACTGAATCATTATACGGAGAAAATTTTAGGTCAATTAAGGCAAGATTTAACAATTTCTGCGAAATGAGAGGTTTTTCATCATTCGATGGTACTGACCTAATTGAGCTTTTAAAAAGAGGAGAGACATTAGGCTATCATCATATGGATTATAACCCAGAGAATGATGAACGTAAAAACCATGCATTTGTTCCTAAAAGAGTAATTGAAAATCGAGGTTATATTTCACATAATATGATTTCAGGACTTCAAGCTACTTTAGAACGATGGAAAGATCGTCCTGCTACAGTAAAAAAGCTTGAAGAGAGACTTGAAGAATTGTATCGATTGGGCTTTAGAAACGCAGAAATAATACGGGAAGCTGTCAGAACTAGAAAAATTAACAATTTGGATGAATTGGAGAATTGGTCTGGAGAATCTATCAAGAAGCTTAGAATTCGCGTACTTGATGAAGATTTCAGATCCACAGTATGGAAATATAAGACTAAATTAAGTATGAGGGAGCACCAATACAAAGATTATGAAAATTTTTATTAAAACTATTTTAATCTAACTGTGAGAGAGTTGTCAAGTTTAACATGAAAAAAAATTTTTATTTTTTAGATTTCTTCTAATCACCATCTTGCGATTCTTTTTTTCTAGTTAAACCAGACCACTGCACAAATTTAACACCTGTACTTTTAGCAATTTCAAAAAAATATTCCATCTCTTCTTTTGTCATTAGTGGTTCATCTTTAAGAATCCAATCTATATCTAATCTGGAATACTTTTCAGTACACAACCGATTAAAAGAAAGAAGATCCCAGCGTTCAGGAATATTTTTTAATTTATTAACTATAAATTCACCAATACCTTTAATATTTTCATCTGTCCCCGTGTATTTTGGAATAATTGGTGTTCTTATCCAAATTTTTTTGTTGTTTTCTTGAACATATTTAGAAATCCAAATAGCATTTTCCAAGATTACATCATTTGTAACTCCTGTATAGTCTTTATGTTTTTTTTTATCAATTTCTTTAATATCTAAAAGAATTAAATCAACATATGGTAATAAACTCTCATATATTTTCCTGGATGCGTATCCACAGGTATCTAACGCTGTTGAAATGCCATTATCCTTACATTTTTTCAAGAATTGTAAAATGAAATCAGACTGAACGGTTGGTTCTCCACCAGATATAGTAATACCACCATTAGATTCAGAATAATAAACTTTATCTTTTTCTATCTCATGAAATAAATTATCTAAATCCCAATATTCACCAAACATATGCAATGCTGTACTAGGACATTCTTCTACACATCTTCCACAACTTATGCATTTTTTTCTGTCAATTTGTAATCCTTCCTCATTAAACAATAATGCATTTTTTTCACAAGTTTCTATACATGTTTTACATCCAATACATTTATGTTTAAGCCATTCTAATTGTGGTTCTTTTAAAAGTGATTCTGGATTATGACACCATATACATCTTAAAGGGCATTGTTTAAAAAATACTGTTGTTCTAATACCAGGACCATCTTCAGTTGACATCTTTTGTATTTCAAAAATATATCCTTGAACTGAATCAATCAATACAAGTATTCACCAAATAAAAAAAATTCACAAAAGAAAATAAAATTTACATTCTGTAAAATTCTCAAAATATTATATCATCTTGAAGTTCTTCTCTAATCGATTATAAAAAATCCCTTTTAAAGAAAATAAAAAAAAAAATTAATTAGATGTTTATTTCAATCTTTTTTCTGACAAATGAAGATGATCTGTTTCTACTTCTACAAAAGCTTCAAAAATTTCCTTTACACGTGGATTTTCAGCTTCAGCAGCAGCTTGTCCATAGAATTTTATTGCCCTATCTTCCCTTGCATGAGATTCTTCAAGGTTTGGTGTATATTCTGCGGCGCATTTGTCATATTTAGGGAAATCTATTTTATCGAGTTTAAGGATTTTCTTCCAAACAGATGCGTGTTCACTTTCAACTTTAGCAAGAATTTTAAAAATTTTTTGACCATCTAATTCAGGCGTCTTCTTACTTGCACATTTATAAAATATATTATTCGAAATTTCTACTTCCAAGGCTTTTTCGACATTAATTCTATCTTTTTCATTTAATTCAACATCCCAAGCTCCTGAATCATCGTATTTTGTTGATTCTACAAAAAATTTTTTATACGCTCCGCAAAATGGACAGCGTGAAGGTTCTTTCTCTCCAATATATGCTTCTCCACAAATTTTACAAACAAAAACTTTTACTATGGTAATGTTTCTCACCCAAATTTACTATTATTTTAATTTATCTTTAAAAATTTAATAATAATTCATGTTTTTTACTTAAAATCTTTGGTTTAATTTAAAAAAACTGCCTAAAAAGTATAAATAGATTCTTATTAAATCTAAGCGAACTATTAAAATAAATAAAAAATATGACTACTTATAAATAAGTTCAATTTAAATTTGAGTTTCTTTTGGTAAGAGTAATTGGAATCGACCCTGGCAGTAAATCGTGGGATTTTTTTGGATTAGATAATGAGCAAATAATTTTAGATACGTCGCTTCCTACTAAAGAATTAATTCAGAATCCCCAAAAGGCAATAACAATAATAAAATCTGTTAAAAATATTGATTTAATGGTTGCACCAAGTGGATTTGGATTACCATTAAAAGAAGTGAAAGATTTAACTGAAAAAGATATATTCTTCACATTACTGAAATTTGAACAGCATGAAAAAAATAAACTTTTAGGTCTAGGTAAAGTGTTAAGATTGATTAAAGCTCAAAAAATACCCGGAATAATAGTTCCCGGTGTTAAACATTTACCTACGGTTCCAAGATATCGAAAAATTAACAAAATTGACATGGGTACTGCCGATAAAATATGTACGACTGTAACTGGAATTAGAGATCAAATAGAAAGATTTGGTGTTTCTCCTAAAGAGACAAACTTTATAATGGTTGAAATAGGTTATGGATTCACTGCTGTATTAGCAATTGAAAATGGTCAAGTTATAGATGGTATAGGTGGTTCAAATATTCTAGGTTTCAGAGCAAGTGGTTCTCTTGATGGAGAACTTGCTTATCTTATCAAAACTATCCATAAGAAAAACATATATAGAGGTGGTGTCGCTTTTATTTCAGGATATTCTGATTTGAGTCTAAATGAAATAACTCTTTTGGCTGAGAAAGATGAACAAACAAAAATTGCCCTAAAGGCTTATTTATCAAGTGTGAAAAAGGCGGTTTTTGGGATTTCATCCTCCTTTTCTAGCAAAAATAAAATTAATGAAGTATTATTGGCTGGAAGAGGTGCTAATCTAAAATATTTAAAAGATAAAATGATTAAGGGTTTATCTGATGTTGCTCCAGTCAGAATAATGAAATCATATAGTCAAATAGCAAAACGTGCTGCTCAAGGGGCTGCCTTCATAGCTAATGGCATTCTTGGGGGCAAATTTGAATCTATCGTCAACAATTTAAAAATAAAAGATGCTACCGGCTCTATTTTGGACGATATTTTTATTCCATTTGAAAAAGATAAGTTGATAAGTGATTTAAATTAATATTCTCATCATAACTGGTCAACAAAGTTATACTTCAGTATCTAAAATTGTTAAATCTATTATAGAACATAATATAGAAGTATATAAAGCACCAGTATCGATTTCAGCATTTCTCACTAAAAATATAACAAAAGAAATCTTAAAATCTTTAAATTTATCAAAATATACTTTAATTTTAATCCCTGGTTTCGTTCAATGGGATACAACAGAGCTAGAAAAACAATTTTCTGTAAATCTTAAAAAAGGTCCTGAATTTGCATCAGATATTCCTATTATTTTGGAAAATTTACATAAAATTGAATTATCTAATACAATTCCAGCTAATAAATTAATGGAAGTATCTGGAGACGAATTGTATAAGGAAGTTTTAATAAAAAACACTGAAATAGCAAAGAAAAACCTTTGCCAGCACACTTTTTATCTTAATGAAAAATCCTCAGCTATAATGGTTGGTCGCGGAATAGCACCACCAATAATAGCAGAAATAGTTAATTGTACCAAAAAATCTGATCAAGATATCATTAAAAAAGTATCTCATTATAGTCATTCGGGAGCAGATATAATTGATATTGGTTGTATAGCAAATAAACCCGACTCGAAAAGAGTTAAAGAAGTAATTGACCTCATTCGAAACAATTTTAATGTATTAATTAGTATTGATTCAATGCAAAAAGATGAGATTTTCGCAGCTATAAAAAAAGATATTGATTTGATTTTGAGTTTTGACCTAGGAAATTATCATGAATTTTTAAATATCCCGAAAGATATTCCAATTGTATTATTACCTACAAAAGTGAATAAAGGAGTTTTTCCAAAAGATCCAGGTTCTAGGGTTAAAAATCTACTTACTTTAACTAAGGAAATGCAAAAGCATGGCTTTACAAAATTAATCGCTGATCCTCTATTAGAAACACCTATATCACCTGGAATTTGTAATTCTTTACAAACTTATTTTTTATATGGAAAAACCGTATCCCAAACTGAAAATTTAAATTTAGAGCTGCCTTTATTTTTTGGAGTTTCAAACGTAGTTGAGCTTATGGACGTAGACTCTGTTGGGATTAATGGATTGTTAGCAAGTATAGCAATTGAATTAGATATGGGTATTTTATTCACAGTCGAACATAGTACAAAATTATTGGGTGGAGTTTCAGAATTACATGAATGTATTAAATTAAATTATATATCAAAACATAATAGAACGCCCCCTATAAATCAAGGAATATCACTCTTTAAAGCAAAAGGCAAAACAAGTCAAGATGTACCCAAAATTGATAAAAAAAGCGCAATACAAGTAAATACACAAAATATTGCTTACATTCCAGACAAGAAAGGGTATTTTAGAATATATGTTAATCACTATTCTAAAAAAATTTATGTCTTATTTTTTTCGAATGACAATGAGCTTAAAAATACTTTTATCGGAGATAATGCTGAAGCTCTAAGTAAAAAAATAATTAAATTAAGTTTAACTAAGGATATTTATCATTTAAACTATTTAGGTCGAGAATTAAATAAAGCAGAATTCTCCTTACATTCAGGTAAACCTTATATTCAAGATGAATAATTAAAAAAAAGAGATTTGATTTATAGAATTTCTTCAAGATTTTTTATATCCATTCCAGGTTCTAAAAATGGTCCAAATTCTGCCATATTTTTGCCCAAATTTTTCGAATGTGCTTTCATGGCATCGGCATCAACATATTTTTCATAGAACATAATAGCATTTGGATCTTCTTTTACTGTGTGTGGAATATACTCTAAAGTACCTGGCTCAGATTCTTTTATTTTAGGAACTATTTTCTTTAGAACTTCTTTTGCTTCTCCCATTTTGCCTTCTTTAACTCGGACGGTCGCGATTATTGATATTGTCATACTTTACACCTTCATTTTAATGATGAAATTTGTATAATTTTTTTTGTAATAAATCCAAGTAATATTAGTTCAAATTAGAATTTTTTTTAAATTTAAAAATTCTAGATCAAACATTTAAAACAGAAAAACTCATATAAGTAAGCATAATAGAATAGATAATGTAATTTATAAGATATTCTATAAGAGATATTTAAGTAAACCGTAATCTTTATCTTTTTAATGTTTAAAATACCATTAAAAGTTGATAATTATGATACCGAGAAAAATGGAAATATTTCTTCAAAAGCATCTTTCAGAAGCCATTCTTAAAACTCGACTTAAAAAAAATAAAGGAAATTGTTATTTAGAATTTAGTCACACAGATGAAGTTCTATTATCACGTATTGGGATTGTGGTTGATAAACTTGGTCCTGATCTTGTTGTTTGTATGTGGAATGAAGAATCACCAATAGAAATTGGGGGGTATCTTGTAGTAGATAATTTATCTATGGGTAAACCATCCATGGGAGGAATTAGAATGTTACCAGATATAACACCTTCAGATATTTATAACTTAGCTAGAGGTATGACTCTAAAAAATGCAGCAGCAAATTTACCTTATGGGGGGGGTAAAGCAGGAATTGTAGCTGAGAGAGAAATAACTGTTGAGAAGCATAAAGAAATAGTTCGGTGTTTTGCTAGGTTAATTTATCGATATAAAGATATTTATATTCCAGGACCTGATGTTGGAACTAACGATGCTGATATGAAGATTATCGCTATAGAAAATGGTATAGATTGTGCCGTATCTAAGCCTTTAGAAATGGGAGGAAATCGAATAGATGAACTCGGTGCTGCTGGTGGGGGTGTGGTTATTGCTCTGCAAACCTTACTAGAAATTTTACCCAGAATGAGAGTATTGCCGCAATTCGCTAATTTAGAAATACCAGAATCTAAAGATCTTACAGTTCTAATTCAGGGTTTTGGAGCAGTTGGTGCCCATGCAGCGCGTATATTAAAAGAAAGAATTCCTGAAGCTAAAGTAATTGGTATTAGCGATTTAGAAGGTTATTTATATAATAAATCAAGTCTTCCTGTTGATGAGCTTTATAAACTATGGAAAAAAGTAAAGCTAGTTACCAATATTTATTTTAAAAATAAAATCATGAAAAAGGGTTATAAACATCCTACTAAATTTTCTACAAATGCTAATAATTTACTTCTTGAAAATGCATTTTGTTTTATACCTGCTGCTCCAATATTTAATTATCTTGGAGTATATCCCTCAGAAAGCCCATCGATGTTAGTAGAAAGAATGGGAAAATGGAGTGTAATCGTGGAAGGTGCTAATACCTACTCTCCTGATCCAAATAGAAAAGCTGCCCGTACTCGAATGGAACAAATTGTATATCGAGATAAGAAAGTGATGATCGCAAATGATTACTTAGTAAATTCTGGTGGTGTAATTTTTGCTGCTCAGGAACATATAATTAAGACTCCAGATAATTTGCAAATTCCTGAAGAAATGCTTGGAAATCAGGATGCTGTAGAAAAATGGTTAAAAGACAATTCTAATGAATTTGCTGAACTTTCTAAAAAACGCTTAAATGCAGGTGAAGAATATAGAGAAGATGTGATACATCATAATATGATTGAATTGGTGGATTTATTAGCTACAAACCCAGATATGTTACCATGCGTAGCAGCTGAACGAATCAGTCTCCTACGCCTTACTTCTAAAGAGAGTGAAAGGACAGCACAAGATATTATGATTCCAATACCTACTATTGATGTTAATAAAAATATTCAAGAAGCTGCGGCATTAATAATCAATGAAAACAGTGGCATAATTGCTGTACTTTCTGAAGGTAAATTAGTAGGAGTTGTTACTGATTGGGATATTACTAAAGCTACTGCTGAGGGAATAATTAATGTTAAACTTGATAAAATAATGACTAAAAATGTTATTACAGCCTCTCCAAATTTAACTGTGTTAGATATTGTACGTGAATTAGAGCAGTTTCAAATTTCAGCTATGCCAGTAGTGGAAGAAGGAAAAGTTTTAGGTAAGGTCAGTTCAGATCTAATAGCCCAACGTTATATATTAGATTTTTTACAAACTCGCGGAAGTTAATAAAAATTTATTTATTAAGTAAAAAAGAGATTTTGTTGTCTTTATTTTAAAATCTCATATTTCTTTTACATTTTATATTATCTTCTAAAAGTTTATTCCATTATTTCATGAATAATCATTCCTTATGAAACATTTGGGCTTGATATTTGTATAAAGTGTGCTAAGGAGAGAGCAACACCAACTAAAAGAAAACTCTTAGGATTATTATTCATAATATCTCAAAAATAGAAGTTAGTAATATTTTATAATATTATAAAGCGTATCTCGCTGAGCAGGGTGTTTTCCAGCGGTTTTAATAATTTCTATCATTTTTTCAGGTGATAAATATTCACCAAATTCTGCACCCGCACTTTTAGAAATATTTTCTTCCATTAATGTACCTGAGAAATCATTAACCCCATAATTTAGAGAAACTTGAGCAAAAGAGGGACCTAGCTTAACCCAACTGCATTGAATATTATCTATATAGTTATTTAAAAATAACCTTGCAACACAAAATAATTTTAAATCTGACATTCCATAACTTGGTTTTAATGGAAACTTTTTTAGATTTGATAAAATGGGATTTGCTTTAACAAAAGGTAAGGGTACAAATTCTGTGAAACCATTCGTGTCCTTTTGTATTCTTCTTAATACCTCTAAATGGTTGACTCTATCAGAAAGTTTTTCTATATGTCCATACATAATGGTAGAGGTTGTTGGAATACCTAAATTATGCGCCGTAGTAATAATATCTATCCATTGAGAAGTTGAAACTTTATTTGGACAAATTATCTTTCTAATCTCATCAACTAATATTTCAGCAGCTGTGCCTGGAATTGAATCCAATCCTGCCTTTTTGAGTTCTTTTAAAGTATTTTCAATAGAATTATCAAATAATTTTGACATAAAAAATATTTCTTGAGGAGAAAAGGCATGTGTATGTATCTTAGAATCAATCTCTTTAACAGTTTTGAGAATTTCCAAATAAGAATCAAACTTCAATTCTGGATTTATTCCTCCTTGAATGCACACTTCAGTACACCCGAAACTTTTTGCTTCTATAACCTTTTCTCTTATGTCTTCGATAGTCAGTAAAAAAGCATCCCTATGATCTTTTGGAACACTAAAAGAACAAAACTTACATTTTTGAAAGCAAATATTTGTAAAATTTATATTCCGATTAATAATAAATGTGACAATATTTTCTTTTTTTAGGAAACATAATTTATCTGCTACATTCTGAAGGGCAAAAAATTCCTTACCAGTTACTTTAAATAATTTTAATGCTTCTTCAGCACTAATTTCCTCAGAATTCAATGCTTTCTTTAAAATAACTTTTATATCATTGTTGATATGGTTAAAAACTTCAGTTATTTCCATTTAAATTAATATTATCTATTGTTTTTTTAATATTTTCTGGAAGAAACTCATTTTTGTTTATAAATTTTTCATAAATTGGAAGCCTTTCTCTAAGTGTATAACCCATATTTTCACAAATATTCTTTAATTTATCAATTTGGGGCCATTTCTTTTCAGGATTTATATAATCTAGGGTGAATGGTGATATTCCACCGAAATCATCAATCCCCATATCTATAAATACTTTTTCAAAACCATTTACTAGGTTTGGCGGAACTTGAACTGGAATCTCGTTCTCAAAAATTATTTTCGCGATGCCTATAGTCCTAAGAATTTCATCTATTGATATTGGATTTTTAGGTTGGTATGGAACTCCTTCTTTATTTACAAAATTTTGGAGTATTACTTCTTGGATATGACCATATTTTTTATGAATATCTTTGATTAAATATAAATCTTTGATTCTATCTTCAATCGATTCACCGATACCTAACAACAAACCAGTAGTGAAAGGAATTTTTAATTTTCCTGCATTATTGATATGTTCTATTCTTTTTGTAGGTAATTTACTGGGTGAATTTTCATGTACACTGCCTTTTTCAAAAAGTTTCATATTAGTGCTTTCTAACATTAATCCCATACTGGCATTATAATTTTTTAATTCCTTCATATCATCATAATTGAGTAATCCAATATTAGTATGGGGCAATAAATTGAAATCTAACAAAGATGTGCAAATATCTTTGACAAATTCAATAAAATCACTATAATTTCTATTTTCTAATTCTGATTTAACTTCTAAGAACTTATCAGGACGTTCTCCAGACATTAATAGTACTTCTTTACAATTGTAATCTAAGCCTTTTTGAATTAGTGCTGTCATCTGCTCACTACTAAGCAAAATAACATTTCCTTCACCCTGTATCTTTGGAATTTTATAATTATAAAAACAATATCCACATTGATTAATACAATAATTTGAAAGTGAAAGTGTAAAATTTCTTGAATAAGTAATTATATTACGTTCTTCCTCGGATAATTGAGCTTTTATATCTTTAACCTTTTTATTTATTTTCTTTATGGTTAAGTTTTTTAACTGCTTGATATTATTTACCCTCATCACTGCTTCCTTTTATATCTTAAAGTTATATAATAAATTCTAACTTTTACATCAAAAAGCTCAAATTTAGGTGCAGTGCTTATCTTTTCAAACCCTATTCCTTCTACAAGGCTTGTTGCTTCCTTTCCTCCTACAATCCAAGGTGCTATAGTCAACCTTATTTCATCAATTAAATTATATTCTATAAAACTCCAGTTCAAATTACCACCCCCTTCAAGGAGTATAGAATTTATTCCAAAGTCTTTTAATATTGTTAAGGTCTTTATTAGATTAACACGCTTACCATCTCCTGCTTGAATGATCTTAACACCTTTATCTTCATACTTTTTTAATTTATTCAACGGAACATTTTCAGTCGTACAAATTATTGTAGGATAAATTTCTTGGCGAAAAGAAATGACATTAGAGTCTAAAGGAATCGTTAGGTGGCTGTCTAAAACAATTCTATAATATCCTCTATGATTATAATATTTAATGTGCAGTTTTGGATTGTCTTTTAAAATTGTGCCTTTTCCTACCATTATAGCATCGACTTCAGTTCGTAATTTGTGAACTTCTTTCCAGTCAGCTTTATTTGATAATTCTGAATCACCTTTTTTAGTGGCAATTTTACCATCTATAGTCATAGCGGCGCTTAAAATAATATATGGTATATTAATTTCTTTCATATACCACCTCTCCTTTAATATAAGTCTTAGTTATATTTTCTGATTTAGTTCTTTGAGTAATTAAATTATATATATTATTGTAGTCCAAGTTAGAAAAAAATAGATTTGGATCGCTAAGGTTAATTAAAAAAAAATCAGCAAATTTACTCTTTGAAATTGAACCAAACTCTTTTTCTAGATTAAAATTCTTAGCGGCATTTATTGTTACCATTTTTAATAAATCTTTAGAGGAAATTCGAAGTTCTTTATTATAATTGCATAAAACTCTTGAAATACGATAAAAATATCGCATTTCTTCAAATAAATCAGTATTATTTACCATTAGATTATCTGTTCCTAATGACACCGGAATTTTCAATTTTAAAATTTCATTAATAGGGGGAAAACCCACTCCAAAATACCCATTACAACGAGGACATAAAACAAGAGATTTACCATTTTTAATTATATTTTCCAAATCTTTTTTGACAAATTTTGTTCCATGAATGACCACATCAATAAAATTATCATTAAACATTTCCTTTATTAAATCATCATTGCGAATATATTCCGCACAGTGACAAGCAATAATTTTATCAAAATTTTGTTTAGCTAATATCACAAATTGTTTATTTGTTGAAGTAATTTGTTTATAGCTAGATAATCCAACTCCATCAGCTAAATCAAAAATAGAATCTATTTCACTTTCATCCATAAATCGTCCTAGAATTAAGAAATTAATAGGAGCATTATTAAGCGCCCTTTTTAGAAGAATTACTCCATCTACGCCTTCCTCTCTAAAATCAATAAAAAACGTAATACCATTTGAAAGCATTTCTAAAACAGCATTTTGCATTCCTTTGATTTTTATATCTTCAGAGGTTTGTCTTAATAACTTATGTTTAAAACCGAATGGAGGGGCAACGACCTCTGCTAACTCTTTATTAAAACCCATTTCTTTAGCAAAATTATCTCCAATATGTATATGTGAGTTAATAAAACCAGGAATCATTAACTGTATCTGATGATTTGGTGAAATTTCCAAATTTTTATCTATATCATCATAAGAGAGATTTAAAATTTTTCCACTTTGATCAATTTCTAAATTAATATTTTGTTTTAAATCCAAGTTTTCTCCAATTAAACCATATTTACTAAATAAGTATTTATTTGCCATTAATTCTTAAGCAATGTAAAATATATTTTATAATATATTATATCTAATCCTTATATTATATCTAATCCTTTTGAAGAATAGAATATATAAAAATACGTTTTTAACACTGGTGGTTAATAATTCACGAATTTAAAAAGGATTTACAAGATTCAGGTTCCTCTATTGATATTCCGATAGATAAAGTTGGAATTGTTGGAGTTGAAAAAAAAGTAGAAATAATCCAAGAAAATAAAAAATATTCTTTTTATCCAAAGATTTCAGCTTTAATTTCATTGCCTAGTTACAAAAGAGGGATTCATATGTCTCGAACAAGTGAAACTATAGAAGAAATAATTAATGAAGTAATATTCAAGCCTACTCCCTCAGTAGAGGTGGTTGGAGATAGAATAGCAAGAAAATTGTTAGAAAGACATCCATATACAGAAAAGGTAAATGTGAAACTTGAAGGCAAAATTATTGTCCAAGCTAAAGATGATCAACAACGAACTATTCAGAAGGCATATGATATCAGTTCTTTAGTAAAAGTGAAAAAGAGCATATCTGGAGAAATCGATTTTAATTATTATATCGGAGCAAGTGCGGTTGGTATGACGGTTTGTCCTTGTGCTAAAGAAATGAGTCAAGAATATGCTGAAAGTGTCATTAAAAATAGACAAGATCTTAAGATTTCTGACGATACGGTTAAGAAACTTCTTAATATATTACCTTTTAGCTCCCATAATCAACGTTCAATAGGCACAATAATGGTTCAAATTAAAGATCTAAATAATCATAAGATTGATGTTTTAGATATAATTGATATAATTGAAGATAGCATGAGTGGAAAAATACAATCTGTTTTAAAGAGACCTGACGAAGCTAAGCTTGTCAGAAGTGCTCACTTGAAACCGTTATTTGCAGAAGATGTTATAAGAGAAATGGCGAGAAATTTTATAAATAGGAGATTTCCTAACTTAGAAGAACATTTCAAAGTCGTTTTTAAAGTCTTGAGTATGGAAAGTATTCATAACCACAATGTGTATTCTGAATTAAAAACCACGATTGGAGAATTAAAAAATAGAATTAAATTTTAATTTCTGTAATAAATTTATTTATTTTTCTTTAGAAAATTCCTGTAGATAATACTATAGTTTTTTACACTGATTATCTTAGGATTTCTTCTATAGCTTGATGGAATTATCGCATTACATCTTGAGCATAGATTTGAACTTTGCATCCAATCTTTAAATTCATCTGCATGAGCGGGATACCTACATTTTGGGCATAAAATTATTCCTCTACCATTATCTTCAGGTAATTTAGGTAATTTAAAACAAAAAATGCATTTAAAATCCTCTACTGAAAGAAGACCTGCTTTTGGTTTGTATTTGCTAAAATCTCTAGAACTTATACTCCTTTGGGGAATTATAGTAGGTTTTGCTGTTGTCTTCCTACTCACAGTTCGAGAGGTTGTTTTAGTTCTCGTTTGAGTTGATCTTCTTTGAGAAATGGGAGTAATTCTAGATGATCTGGTTGTTCTACTTGTGCTTACGTTTTGTCTTCTAGGGCTTGATGTTCTCTGGGGAGAAGTTAAATGATTCAATCTATTTGTACGTCTTGTGATATAATCTCTTGTTAATGTGGGTAATCTTCTTTGTGTACCGAATAACCCAGAAACAATAAAAATTAAAATTGTACTAATAAGTAAGAGTAAAAGATTAAGATCTACGTAAAAATGAACAGGGATTATAATAGAATCATAAAAATCAATAACAGCATAAAATATTATCCAATAAAAAATTATATAAAAAATGACTACTAAAGCCAGTATATAACCGATTGTACGTGCGTTTATTGCTTTTGTTCCGAAATATATTACATTATATTTTTTGAAACACCGATATAAAGAATAAGAACCATACGCTAAATAAGGAAATCCAAATAATATACTCCACCAACTTAAATATAAGTTTGAACCTTCTAGAAGATTTTCTCCTAATAAACCTGTAAAGTTACCCCAAATAGAATAAAAAATTCCAACAAAAACAGGACCGATAGAGAAAAAAGCAGTATTATGAGGGGAATTAAATTCTCGATATTGTTTAATATTTTTCAAAACTTTAAAAGAATAGATTAACCAGATTCCGATTAATAACCAACTTACAAACACATTGAACGAATCTGCAATAATACCATGTATTATGCCTATTAATAAAAATATCCCCAGAACAATTGCCACAGATTTAATTTTAACCACAGTTTTAAAATCACCAAAATTCATCTGTTTCAATTTTCATCATATTCGAGATAAACTGCTTTCCCTTCAATTATCGGATTCATAAAATTTAGTATTTCTGGTAGCATGCGAATGTCTAATGACCCTTTAATGCCATAAACCAAAGGATACCAAGTTTTTGTGGTTAAATCTGCACGATAAATTTCAAAGCCTGCTGAAGTTCCATCAATAAGGTATGGATCGATAACAAGGGCAACAGCTTTGTTCCAAAGTTTTTGGTATCTTGTTTGAGTGCCAATATCTTCATTAGACATAAAACATCCGTAAGAAGGATGGCTATGTGCCCAACCACAGATAAATAACTTTTGCTTTTTAATATCTCGGAAAGCTCTGGCATAGTTTCTATAATCTTTTATTTCAGCATAAACAGCTGTTCCATGACCCATAGGATAGTAATCCTCAATATGTAAGATGCCCTTTTTATTATCTACTTTACCTGCGAGTAATCCTATTACTTCTACCCAATTTTGTTTAGGAATTTTAGAATTCGCATATTTAAGGGCATGACTTGCTACTTTTAGAATTGTTTTAACCGAAATATATACTTCTCTTTCTATTTTATCTTCATTAGTATTTTTTTCCTCTGCTTTTATTGTCTGTGATTTGGGGGGTGTAGTAGTTGAATGCTTAATTATTTGCTTTTCAGGAGTTTTTTTAGAAATCATCGAACTAATTTCATTAACTAATTCTTTCTCTTCCAATTTTAATTCTTCAAAGATTTCCTCTAACAATTCCTTCTTAATTATG
>JAEOTA010000025.1 GCA_016840085.1 Promethearchaeota archaeon | reverse complement strand
TAAACCATCAAATAATGCAAAAAACAAAATATAATATTTTCATATACAAAATTAGAATCAAGATTTAATGTAAAAAGATACAGTTCAAGAGGATTCAGACTTTAAAATCCTTTGATACTGTTATTTAATTTTTTAATCAGAAATAAGAATAATTTTTAAATATCTGCATAAGTAATTTATTTCATTTGAAAAGTTTAAATCAATAAGACTTTAAAAGTATTTTTGAAATCTTATTCAAGTTTTTTAAGGATGAAATTCATTTCCCTGAGATCTGGATGAAATGTAAATCTATTAAAACTTCTATTCTTGTTCAATATACTACTTTTATTTCACACCAATTATCGTCCCAGAAATAGCAAACTCAAATATACTATTATGTCTAGATTGCCTTCAATATCTCCAAAATTGAGATAACTGCATCAGATGTTCATATCAGTCCCTAAAGGTAAGATAAACTGAATCAATAAGATAGCCTATAAGGGACAAAATGAACTTTTTCCGATGATATATTTTTGACTAGCGAAAAAATTATCTTACTTTTAGAAGGACTTGAATACATTTTGGGTCAAAGATTGATTAGGAAACAGAGAAGATAATAGGGAGGTATTTCAGTGCTTTTCTTGCAATATATTGGACTTCCAGAAGAAATCTCTCTTATCCTGGGATCGTAATTAGTTATTTTCCTAACCGTTTCTACTGTATATATGATTTACATTATTTACGTAATGATGAGAAGAAGAAAGTATAGTTAAATTGAAAAATTATTATAATTCGTTTTTTTTTTCTTTATTATTAACTTTTTTTATCATATATACCTTTTTTTGTGTCGAAATTTATAAAATATTTAAATGTTTTGTTGATGTAATTTTATATTATATTCTACTAAGAAATTTTTTTTTAAAGTGGAATAATCCAAAAAAAAAGAATTTATAATTTTTAATTAAAAAAATGATGAGAAAAAAATGAAAAATATTTCGAAGTTTTTAATTGCTGCTTTAATATTCAGTTCTACTTTATTACCTTTTATTCCGATCGTTGCTAAAGCTCAAAAAGAAGAGGAACAAATCATTTTTAGACTTGCCAGATCGGCTTTACCAGGGGATTGGGACCCCGCAATAACCACAGGTGCCAATATCTTAGTCACTCATTACTTTCCACAGTGTGCTGAGTATCCTTATGGTTTAAATGCACAATACGACGGAGGTACAGGAAATAAAACAAGAGAACAACAGTGGATAGGTATCCTTGTTACTGATTGGGAGACAGAGTGGCGGGATAACGAAACAAATCTTTTAAATTTTACTAATTATAACGGAAGAAAATCAATAACTTTTACACTTAGAGAAGGGGTGAAATGCCATGATGGATCTGATTGGAATGCTACGGTATTTAAGTGGAACATCGATCGATTGTATTTAATCTCAGGTAATTTAACCGGTGAAGGAGATCAGACAAATATAGCAGTATATTGGAGTGCAGTTGATGATTGGGCGGAATTACAATCTGAAAGCTTTAATTTATCGGAATATGATGCACCAAATCTTGCTTCTTGGGCTGTTCCAGACCCAGATGATTATGCGGGATATATTATTGGGAAAGATACAAAATATCCTGGAGTTACTGCTGATGCAAATGGAGTTGTTAGAAATCCTAACCCTTTTTCTGGATTTACTTCTACTGGGTCCGCAATCCATAATGCACCATATGACAGGTATCCAATTGTCAGAGAAGTACAAATACTTGAAGATAAGCCATCAGGAGGGAAGGTCAAAGTTATTTTTAACCGTTGGAATACCTATGGAGGGGTAGGTGGTGTTTATTTACCACATAAAATTGCATATGCCCCTTATTATAGAAATTATACTGGGAGAGGTATTTATGGCTATGAAAACGGTGTTAAAGATCCAAGGAATCCTACAATAGTCGATCATATGATTGCTACAGGTCCCTACAAATATGTAAAGCATTCTGAAACAGCTTCTCCTGCTGGGGGTTATATGGTAAAGTTTGAAGATTATTGGAATAAAACTGCTCTTGAAGCTGACGGTTGGTTTGACATTGATAAAATAGAGATCGTTAATTTCCCTGCAGGTCAATTAGGTAGAGATTCAAAGAATACTGCACTGTTGACTCATGCTATAGATTATTGTTATGATACCATGTATATGCCTGTAGATTATGAAGCAGTTATGGCGAATCCGAATATTGATTATATAGAAAGCTATCCTTCAAGTTATGCTACATATGTTGGAATGAATTGCGTCAATGAAACATGGTGGGCTACTCCTGCATATAATTGGAGAAAGTTTGTTTATAGTGATAAAGAAGATTGTGGAGGTGTTCCTCGAGCACTGCGTAAAGCAATGTCATATGCATTTAATTATGATAAGATGATCAATACTGTGTTAGATGGTCGCGCAGTTCGACCTGGAAACATAGTAGGCCATGGAAACATTTATTATAATGAGAGTGTGCCTATGGCAGAATATGATGTTGAATATGCACGAGAGATTTTACTTACAACCGAAGAGGATAATTATACAGTTACACCCACCGCCTTCAATTACAATTTTAGTCAACGTTGTGCCGAGAGAGGTTTGGATGAAAGTAGTACGGATGCTGATTGGCAATATATTGCCAAGACTAATCCCCTTTTTGTTCTTGATTTTTACTGGGATGGTACGTCTGAAGATCTAAAGAATGTATTGCTAGAATCTCTTGCTAATATCGGTATTGCCCTTAAAGACCCTACTGGTGCTACAAATAGGGTTCCAACAACTATTTGGGATACTGTGCGTACCTATTGGTTAAACACATTTGATGGTTACCATTCGATCTGGTCGGCTAATGCGTGGGTTATGCCTGTGTTCATGCCTAGGACAATTCCAGAGGGATATATTCAAGCTTGGTATTTTAGGCCGAGAACCAAGACTTTCCCTTATTATAACTGGATATTCTGTTATGATCAAGACATTGTTGATTGGATTATGGAAATGTATATGTCTACATCAAAGCATAAATACGAAATGGTAAGTAAAATAGCTTATAAAGAATGTAATGAATTGTATCCATATATCTATGTTTATCAACAAAAAGGCGGAGGATGCATATGGAAAGATTGGGAGTCACTCTTAATAACAAATAGAGATGGAATGAGAGCCTTCTATTATGAAACTGAAAATCCAGTATTTCAGTTTTTAAGATATGTTGGACTCCCAGAAGAAGCACCTCTAATTCCAGGATCTCCATTAGTTATAACATTAACCATTTCTGTATTATCTATGATTGGCATTGTTTATGTACTGATGAGAAAGAAAAAATTTAGGTAAAATTTGTAATTAAGTAAATTTATAAATTAACTCATTTTTTTTAATTTTTATTAATTTTTCAATCAAAAAGATAATTTTTAATTTACCTTCATCGACAAAAATATTTATAGCTTTTGGAGGTTTAATTAAATCACGCTTTTCCTAAACGATAGACTTAAATTCGCCTAATCCTCTATTTTAATTAATGAATTAATTAAATATAAAGGAGGAATTATATGATAGTAGATTTTTATCCAGTCCAAGTGGGCTGGGGAGACGAGGTTTCGACCTTTGAGATCAAAATAGAGTGCCCGAGAACGCTCAAGGGTTGTTCGTCTGAAAGTATAATTAAAAGGGGACATGACACCAAAATAAAGGGCCATCCACAACATTATGAATGTACAGATTGCGAGAAACACTTTTTCCCGCACACATCAGGATTTTTTAAAAAATTGGAAAAATCGATAAATGAACGCCTATTTT
>JAEOTA010000024.1 GCA_016840085.1 Promethearchaeota archaeon | reverse complement strand
TTTTGTAACGTGGCGGTTTTGGAGCTCCTAAATAGTTCTCTGGATGCTTTTTATAGGTTTTAAAAGATTGGAAAAATGATTTCCAATTCTTATCCACGAGTTTTAAAGTTTGTTGAGCAGTTTGTGAAGGGAGCTTTTTGTATGGCTCTTTATTTTTTAACATATACCATAAATCGTAATATCTCAACCAATTTCCCAAATAAAAAAACTCTTGTCTCACATAATAATTGGCAAGATTATAGAGATTTTTGGATAAATGACATAGATAAGATAGTTGTGTAGTATTTTTTAATTGAATCTGTTCTGTCAGTCTCATTCCCATAATATTAAAGGAGAATATCAGATTTAAAAGAAAAGAGACTGAAGATTTATATTTAATACAAGAACATTAAAAATGAAGGGAAATTAAAAATACTCATTAGTTATAATTTCATAATAAAAACTTATAGTAAGTTATATAAAAAATTAAAAAAGAATTAAAACAAGAGTAAGTAAAAAGGTAAGTACTATGGAATATTTAAGTAATATTTCGAGTCTTGAAATTCCAACAAACAAGATTTCCTATAATAAAAAAACTAACGTTTTATCCGTTGAAATCTTAGAATTCATGTTTGTAGGGATTTATAAAAAATCTACAAGGATTAGCAAAATTTTAGATGACATCTATGCCTCTTTAGGTGAAATTCAAATTAACCGCAATGATATTTGTTTCGTCGATTTCTATACTAACATCAGAATCTCTGAAACTGATAAACTTAAACATTTAAAATTAGTAGAGATAAAGAAAATAGAAAAAGAAGAAAAAAAAATTGCTGATAAACGTAAGTTTGAGGAAGAAGAAATAGAAGATTTATTTGAAGTTGAAGAAGAGGAAATCTTTGATGAAGATAGGGCAAGATTAACTTCTGCAGTTGACGATGCTGAATTTGGGGCAATGAAATATAAAGATGAAAAAGTAGTAAAAAGAGATGAAATGGAAAAACAAGAAGTAGTAAGAGAAAAGGAACTTATGAAAGCAAAAAAAAGATCTAAAACTCTTCCCTCAGCACCTCCCGCAGGTGGTGTAGCTCCAGCAAGAAAGGCTCCACCTCCACCTAGTGAGGCTCCAAAAGCTGAATCCACAACTACAGAAGCTCCTCCACCTCCACCTCCTTCTGATATATTAGCGGAACTAAAAGCCCCCTCTGTCCCGGAACCTGCACCGTCTATAATTGCTCCAGAGGAAGAACCTCAAGTAAGTGTATATGAGATTAATATGGGACTTCAATATTATTCTGTAATGATGGAGCAGAGGAGTTATTTGTTTTATGTTTATTTTTCACATAAAGAATTGAAAATTGTTGATGAAGAAGGGAAAACCGTTTATGAAACCACAATTAAAATAGTAACTACAAAAGCAGAACCTCCAGTTTTAGATTTAAAAATTGAAGGGGAAGGTTTTGAAGTACATCCGATATTTGGGAAAGTTGAAGTGAAAAAAGATGCTGTGAATCCACCTGTTATGATTTTCTCAATCATGCCACTAAAGTCGAAGAAAGAGAAAAAGAAGAAAAAAGAAAGTGAGAGAAGATTTTTAAATGTATATATCGAATTTGAAGAAAAAATCATCAGTCATACAATCTTATCTATAATTGTACAACCAAAATATTTCCGTCTTGAACTAGGACCGATACATTTTAACCTCAGTAAAAGGACAGCAGCAATAATTTCTTTTATATCTATTATAATTGCAGGAGTTTCATTAGTGTATACATTATTATCTCTTGATCCCTCTTCATCATTCACAGATCTATTAAGCGGATTCGCGCCTGGTTTAGGCTCAATTGTATTTTTTGCTATTTTTTTGGTAACTCTATTGAAAGAGGGAGTATTTCCATTAAAACAAAAAATAAGTGCATTTCTAAACTTTGATCAAGCGGGTATAATTCAAAAATAAGTAATGTGCGATTTTGAAAATAAGCTATTCTATTATATTTTTTTTTTTTATTTGCAAAATATTCTATTTTACCCTTTTATAAAAGTATCTAACTTTTCCTGATATTGGTGTTGAATTGTAATACCAGTTTGTTCTTTAAATTGTTTTGCGATAATTTGCTCAAAATTAATTGGGTCTTGCTCATCAGTTAATATAATAAGAATTACTCCCTCTTGTTAAAAAGAATTTTCTTAAATTCATCTTTGCTTTTTGAATTATAATAATTATGGTGATATTATTTTTTACATTTTAGATTGTATTTCATTCTAAATTTCAATGATTTTAGTTGGATTTTTTAAAGTTACAGCTCCTTTCTTCAAAAAAAAAAGTATTTACAAAAAAAATTATTAAAATAACTTTTTATTTAATTAATAAGTTATTTATCTTTTTAATAAAAAGCTAAACCTTTTATAAAGGTCAATAATTTTATATTTCGATATAAAAAAGATTTAGAACTGAAAGAAATTCAAAAAATATTTCTCGAGATATTTAGAAATGAAAAAATTGAATTTTTTCGGATATATCCGACTAATTATGACAAAAAAAATATTGCTTAACGAATAAATTTCTGATATCTTAGTTATCTAAATCATTTCCCCTAAAAGATATTTAAATATACGAATGAAAAAAGTGGATTATAATAATAGATAGGAATAAAATAGAAGGTTTAATTTTAGCAGCAGGTTATTCTAGTAGGTTTAATTTTGAAGATGATCAATTTAAAAAGTACTTTTTAAAGTTAAATAGTTCTAATATTTTAGGGTATATTATTGCTGGAATGATTAAAGCAGGAATCAGAAAAATAAAGATTGTTGCTAGTGAAATTTTTAATAAAGTAAAATACAAAAAAAGGATTTTAAAATCTGTAGTTCCATCATTGATAAATATACATAATATTGAATTAGATATTATTGAAAATAAAATTCCAGATAGAGAAAATGGTTATAGCCTTTTTTTAGGTCTTAATACAATTTTTTCTAAATATGTTTTATTATCGATGGCAGATCATATTTTTTCAAAAAATGTATTTTCTCAATTGGTAAAGAACTATAAAGGAAATGATATTCTTTTAGCTACGGATCCAATGCACAGCAATGGGTATTACGACATAGAGGATGCAACTAAAGTATATGGAAAAAATTCTTTTATCATCGATATAGGAAAGGATTTATCTTATTATAATCGTTTAGATATGGGTGTATTCATATTAAAATCGAAAAATATTAAAAAAATCTGCCAGAGAGTCAAGTCAAATTTATATAAATTTGGTGTTACAAACATTGTTCTATCAATTCTTAATTCAGATTTAAACGTTGGATATTATGATTTTCCAAATACCATATGGTTAGACATTGATGATTATAAAATATACCATCAATTAACAAGACTTTTTAATAATAAATCTAACTTTTATCCTTTTGGTTTAATCCCCCCTAAGTACATTGCTTATTCAAATAAAGAAAAAAAAACCTAGGATTAAGATAATGTTACATAAGATTAATCAACTTAAATCAGTTAACCAAAGTTCAATTAATTCTATAGGAATAATATTTCTCCCTGATGATCCATTTCTTATTAAAAAACAACCTTTCTATTTAAAAAAATTATGTGGATTATCTATTATAGAAAGAAATATCCGTATTTTTATTAAAAATGGGATTAGAAATATTTTTATTTTAACTAATAGTACAGAAGATTTAAATGTTAGCGAAGTGGAAAAAAATAATCGGATACAAAAAATCAGATCGCTAGATATGATTAAGGATTATTTGAATCAAGAAAAAAGATCAAATAAAGAAATTGATTATGGGATTTTTTTAAACGGGGGAATTCTAATTGACGAGAGAATAATCTCATCTTTATTAAATTCAGAGGAAGATATAATTTTTATACCAGGAAAAAACATTAAGATAAACAGAAATAATAACCAATTGAAATATTTAGCTGGTAAGATAAAATTTAATGGTAAGAATGTATTTCCTCAACCAAATTCATCATCTTCTTTTAAAGATTTCATAAATTCCTCTTCCTTTAATAAAAGCTCTTATCATTCTACAGATGAAATCACGACCTATAAATCAGATATGAGAAGAAATGTACCGATATCTGCTTATGTATTTCAACATTTCAACGATTTTAAATCAGTAAAAAAATTGCTTGTAAAAGATACCCAAAAAGGAACTCTGGATTTTATTGCTTGGTACTTTAATAGATATTTTGAAAATTTTTTTGTGTATGTATTAGCTGATTCTAAAATTACTGCTAATCACGTTACTTTTGTGGTAAATATCTTCGGATTCTTTGTATTATTCTTATTTTTAGTACATTATTGGTGGATCGGTCTTATTTTATTAATCCTCATTAATATTTTAGATGGTGTAGATGGTAAACTTGCTCGTTTAAGAATGAAAGAGAGCAAAGCAGGACACATGGAACACTCATTTGATCAGTTATATGAGCAAGCGATTTATGTGGGAATAGGGCTTGGAGCGTATTTTATAATTGATTCTGTATATGTTATTTTTATTTTAATTATAATGATTTTAATGGATTCTTTTAATCGACATTGTTCCATGCAATATAAAGAAGTAATGGGGATTACTTTAGCTGATAGTAGTCGATTTGATCAAATCTTTCGAAAATTTGATGGAAGAAGAAATATCTATACTTTGCATATCTTAATTTTTGGTATTTTAGGTCATTTTGAATATGCTATTTTTTCAATTTGTGTTCATGCTATTATCACGAGTATAATTTATTCTATTCAAGCAATTAGACATATGAAAAAGGTAGATGATATAAAATTAAAATATTTTAGTTCAAAAACTACAGAGGTGAATAATTATTAGTAAAATAAAAATTGCAATTGCTGGAGTTGGTAATTGTGCTTGTTCTTTAATTCAAGGAATCCACTATTATAAAAAAAAAGCAAAAAAGGATGCTATTGGCTTAATGCATTGGGATATTGGTGGAAAAAAACCAGGAGATATTAAAGTTGTAGCAGCCTTTGATATTGACCGAAGGAAAGTTGGAAAAGATGTATCAAAGGCTATTTTTCAACCACCTAATTGCACAAAAATATTTTGTAAGCAAATTCCTAAAACTGGAGTTATTGTTAAAATGGGAAAAATTTTAGATAGTTTCGCAGATCATATGAACTACTATGATGAAGATCATACATTTATTTTATCTTATCAAAAAGAGTCAACACAAGAAGAAATTATACAAGAACTCAAATCTTCAAAAGCAGATATGCTTATAAATTTTCTTCCAGTAGGTTCTGAAAAAGCGGTAAAATTTTATGCTGAATGTGCGTTAAAAGCAAAAGTAGGTTTCCTAAATTGTATGCCTGTTTTTATTGCAAGTAATCCAATATGGGCTCAGAAATTTAAAAGGGATAACATAGCAATAATAGGTGATGATATTAAGTCTCAAATAGGGGCGACAATAGTACACAGAGTCTTAACAAATCTTTTCAAAAATAGAGGTGTAAAACTTATGCGTACATATCAACTTAATACAGGGGGTAATACAGATTTCTTGAATATGCTTGATAGGCGTAGACTCATTTCGAAAAAACAATCAAAAACGGAAGCTGTTCAATCGCAAACAGCAATTAGATTGAAAAATGAAAATATACATATTGGTCCAAGTGATTGGGTTCCTTGGCAGAAAGATAATAAGGTATGTTTTATTAGAATGGAGGGAAAAATATTTGGCGACATTCCTGTAAATCTCGAATTACGCCTTTCAGTAGAAGATTCTCCTAATTCTGCGGGAGTCGTTATTGATGCTATAAGATGTTTAAAGCTAGCTATAGAGAGAAACCAAGGTGGTGTTTTATATGAGCCCTCTTCATACTTTATGAAACATCCACCAATACAATATACCGACGATGAAGCATATCAATTGACAGAACAATTTATAAAAGGTTTCTCAGAATTAAGAATAGCTTTAATTGATAAATTGATTGAGCAAAATGAACAAGGTACTGATTAATAGTTTTAAGACAACTTTAAGATATAAATAACCCTATATTTGATCTTTTTAAGATGTTCATTCGAGTTCTTATATGAACTAATCCACTTAAAGAAAAAATTAGTACATTTCTAAATTTCGATCAAGCAGGTGTTCTAATAAAATAATTTGGATATAACTTTTTTATGGATTTTTTTATTTTTTACTTTTATCTCAATTTCAATCCAAAATTTATTTTTGGAACCACTTAATTGCTTATTCTTTAGTTTAACAAAATATAGGGGTCTTTTAGCTATAACGGGATAATCACTAATATTAAGAGATTTTATTAAACCTGCTGATTCTGCTTTATCAGCCATAATTTCGCTCATTATACTAATGTAGTTAGATTCACTCACAGTTGAAATAATAGAATCATTATCATTTATTTCTAGTTCAATGTTTAAGTCCTTATATTTTGGGAACTGTTGTTTAAATGTATTTCTCATTCCTGAACCTTTTTCTCTCCACACGAAAGGGAATCTAAGAAGATCTTCAAATTTTACATTAGCTCCTTCTTTTAGTAATTTATGATTAGGAGAACATATGAATTTTAATTTTTCTTCTCCTATTTTGATATATTCAAAATCTTTTTCATTATAATTCATAAAACTACCAATACCAGCGAAATCTGCCATCCCATTTTTAATAAATTCAATAGACTTTAGAGAGTTATTAATCAATATTTTAAAATTTACATTTGAATTTTTATTACTAAATTCAGCAATATGACGAGGTAAAATATGAGATCCTGGAATTGTTGAGGCACTTATTATAATATCTTCAATTATTTGATCTTTTAATTGCGAGATATCTAGTTTGACTCTATCCCATATATTTATTATCTGTTCGGCATATTTAAGTAACATTTTTCCTGCTTTAGTTAGTTCAAATTTTTTTGTGGTTCTATTAATTAGTGTAATATCACCAAAATCTTTCTCTAATTGAGATATTTGATGTGATAATGTGCTTTGAGAAATAGGGAGTTCTTTCGCTAAATTCGAAAAACTTTTATATTGAGTTAATTTAATAAAGTTTCTTAAATATTCGATATTCATCTTTTATAAAATCCTCTTAATAATTCTAATATTTCATTTATAAATGTAAAGTAATTACTCTTTTTTTATTTATCGATTTCTTTAATAAATCATTACGAAAAAATTAATAAATATTCTAGTTTTTATGAAATTACACATTAAAATCTGATTCTAAATCACAAAAGAAAAGAGGAAAAGTAGAAATGGCTGAAAAAAAGAAGACATTCACTATAGTAATTGGAGATGGGGGCTACACTGCTGAACGTCCATACACCATGTTAAGATTTGCATATACAGCATTGTTAGAAGACAATAAAATTAATATATTCTTGGTTGAAGATGGAATTTTTGTAGGAAAGAAAAATCAAGATCCAACTACTTACGATAATATAGGAAAATGGATGAAAGATGTTATTGTTGAGGGGGCAAATGTAAAAGCTTGTGGTGTATGTATGAAAGCACGCGGACTCTCTGAGGATGAATTAATGGATGGAATAGAAAGAACAACCATGAATGGATTTGTTGCAATGTGTGAGGAAGCTGATAATGTTTTATTTAGTTAAAAAGGTGATATAAATTATGGTAGAATCTCGCAAATTAGATTGTTCTGGACTTGTATGTCCAATGCCAGTAGCAAAAACCAAAAGACAACTGCTTGAAATGAAAAGTGGAGATATACTTGAAGTAACTGGTGATTATGGGGAAGCAGGAGAAAATATTAAACGTTACGTAAATAAACATGGAGATGAAATATTAGATTTCAAGATTGAAGGAGAAAATTTTTACTTGAAAATCAAGAAAGCATAATTATATTTTATTTAGATAATTCTCAACTTTTTAATTTTAATAGCTATTTATTAATGTTTCTGAACTAATTTTAACAAAAATTATTTATAGAAATTATCTTTAATAAGTCAACTATCTAGGTTATAGCATTTGATTATTCAGGAATTTGATAGATAATTCTTATGAAAGAAGATTATAAAATTCGTAAAGCGAAAAATGATGATGTTAAGGGAATACATGAGGTTTTGTTAGAAGCATTTGAAGAATTTCGCGCGTTATATTCTCAAGAAGGTTTTGCTAACACTGTGATGTCAGAAGAGGTTGCTTTAGAGCGCATGAAGGAAATGAAAAATTTTGTTGCTATTGAATATAATGGAAATATAATAGGGACAATCGGTTGGGGAAAAGTAAGTGAGAAGGAAGGACATATACGTGGAATGGCGGTCCATCCTAAAAAACAAGGAAAAAATAGTCCCGCTGCTGAATTATTACAAAAAGTAGAGAATGATGCATTTTCTCAAGGTTGTTCATTTTTAACCTTGGACACTACAGTGATTTTGAAAAGAGCTCAAAATTTCTATAAAAAGCATGGATTTAAGAAAACAGGTAAAACAGGTGACTTTTTTGGATCAACAATTTATGAATACGCTAAGAAAATTTCACATGAATAAATAATCTAAATTTAATTATTATTTATTGGGCTTTCTGCATCGGATAATCAAAAACCATGGAACAGTTCGACTATCATATTCCTCTGGATATTTTTTTAAAGTATCATCATCAGCATAAGGCTCACAAAACTCCTCTAAAATGAAACCTTTTTCAATCAACAAATTCAACCATTCAGATAAAGTTCGAGTAAATCGTGGAATTCTGAAATTTTTCATTTTTTCAGTAATTTCTTTAGGAGCTGCGCCAAATATCCACTCTTCAAGTTCACCTTTATATTTCTTAAAATAATCTTTTACAACAAACCCAATCTTTTTCCCTTCTTCATTTCTAACCCATTCATGATCAGGAGACCCAAAACAAGGATGAAGAATTGAAAATTGAAAGAATCCTCCCGGTTTTATAACCCTATAGGCTTCTGCTATTGCCTTTTCATTTTCAGCCATATCCATAAGACTCATTGTTGCCATCGCAAAATCAAAATCACTATCGGGAAATGGAAGCCCTGTCCCACTAGCAACTTTATATTCAATTCCTAACGGTTCTTGCTGTTCTGTTTCATTTGCATACTTAATAAACACTTTAGATATATCAATGGCTGTCATTTTTGCCCCTTTTTTTGCTGCTATTCTGGTATTATAACTTTCTCCACAACCAATATCCAAACCTCTTAAATCTGAAATATCGGGAAGCATTTTAAAAAAAGCAGGAGAATTAATTAAATTTCTACTCCAATCAAAACCCATTCTTGCGAGTTTAGTCCAATTTTCTGCAATTTCATCCCAGAATTTGCCAACTTCTTTATCATCCATCTAAAATCACATTTTGAAGTTTTAGAGCTAAATAGGTTTTAAAATTCAAAATGAATATAAAAATCAAATTAGATATTAAATAGTATAAAAAATAAAGAATATACAAAAAAAAAGATTTTTCAAATAGCTTAGGTTTTCTAACTTATGTCCTTACAAAAAATGACTACAAAAAAAATTATAGAGAAAAAGCAAAAAGGAGAAAAAATTGTAACAATAACGGCTTATGACTATTCGATTGCTAAAATTGTCGATGAATGTGGATTTGATTTAATTCTCGTAGGGGATTCACTTTCACAGGTAATACTTGGTAATGATAACACATTAGCAGCTACGATGGATGATATGATCCATCATACCAAAGCTGTTTCTCGCGGAGTATCAAATGCATTATTGGTTGGCGATATGCCCTTTCTTTCTTATAAAGTAAATGTGAAAGATGCTATATATAATGCAGGGAGATTTATTCAAGAGGGAGGTGCTGAAGCTGTGAAAGTTGAAGGTGGTACAGAAATTTTACCAACTATAAAAGCTATAATTGATGCGGATATTGAAGTCATGGGCCATATTGGTCTGACCCCACAAAAAGTTTATAGATTTGGAGGACATTTAGTTCAGGGAAAGACTGTAGATGCTGCAAAGAAATTAATAATGGATGCAATAAATTTACAAAATGCCGGAGTGTTTTCTATTGTTTTAGAAGGTATTCCATGGCAGATTGCTAAATTAGTAACAAGTACAGTAGACATTCCAACTATTGGTATTGGAGCTGGACAATATTGTGATGGTCAAATAATAATTATTTATGATATGCTTGGTGTTTTTACAGAATTTAAGCCAAAATTTGTTAAATATTTTGGCAATATTGGGAAAGCTATTAGAAAAGCTTTAAATGCCTACAAGGATGAGATAATAAAGAGTATATATCCAGATTTAGACCATTCCTATGAATATCCAACAGATGATTTAAGTGAAATCAATAATTGGTTTGAAAACGCTGATATTAAAGAAGAAGCAATAAAATTAAAAGAAGATTTAACTTAAATTCTAAGTTTAAAAACTTAATTTTTTATTATAATGGTTACAATAACCAAATACGCTGATTTTGAAAGAAATATTGGAGAAAATGTTAAGATCATTGGAAAATTAGCTAAAGAAATTTGGCAGCATCTCACAACATTTATAGATTCTCATCCATTCATGAACTATTTCGATTTAGATGATGGTTATCAGATTGTCGTATATACTAAGGATTCTATGTTATGTAAAGAAAAAATAAAAATTATAGGTAAATTAATAAAAGTGGAGGGTAAGCGTAAAAATCCAAGATCTAAAATAAATAGTGAATACTTCGAATATCAATTAATTGTGGACTCATGGGAATGCTTATAGTTTAAAAATCTTAACTTCATTCAACCTTATATTTATTTCATTTATTGTGAAATTGAATTAATTTCTCAAGAAACACATTTAAATTTACTAATTTTTGTGATGAAATAATTGAATTTAATATTAAATATGAGGTGAAATATGTATGGTAGAAGTTGAATGTTCAAAATGTGGTATGACTTTTAAAGGACAAACAGAAGCAGAAGCTAAAGAAGAATTAAAAAAACATGGGAAAGAATATCATTCTGCATAAAACTCTGATGAATTTTCATAAGGAATTAGTTTTCATATAATCCAAACCTTTTTTTTATAATTAAGTAGGAGGTATTACTAATTTATCAGAGGTTTATCAACCGGTATTTTAGCCGGATTTACTCCTTGTCTCTCCTTTTTTTTCTTATGAAAAATTATATATCATTTAATAAAGAATTAAAAAAAATTACTCTTAGAAATGTATTAACTAAATTCTTCAACACAAGTTTATCAAATTAAGATTTATTCGTTAAAGCTAATTTCCATTTACAATAAGCAATATAAATTATAATTACTAACAATTTCAATAAGTTGGATCAAGTTTAAAAAAACAACAAGAAGGTGAAAAGAAAATGTTTCTGAGCACGAGGAAAATTATCATACTGCTAATTATAATTTTTGCATCTAGTGTATTTGTAACATTCGTAGCAATAAATATAATCGAATACAACCTTTGCTATAAAAAATCTGATTATCAAACACATTGTTATGGAAGAGTGTATTCTGAATGGCTCCTACCTGTGTTTGGAATGTCCTTCGCTGCGATTTTTTTACTCTTTCTAGTCGCTACAATTGGTGTATATTTAAGGTATTATTGGTAATCTTTTGAAGGAAATATGTAAAAAGCGCTTATTTAGAAAAAATGATCAGTAGAAATAATCAATTAAATTACCATTATTATTTTCCTTTGATATTTTTAAAAAATTCAGAATAATAAGAATCACAATTTAGAAAAATCACATTAAAAAATTATATTTACTTCTTTAGGATTATTACCCTAATAAGTTTAATATTAGTTAACTTCTAAAAATGGAGAAATCTTATGAAGAAAATTACAATATACGATTATAAAACTAAGGAAAATGAAATACATAGCCTTGTTGCTGAAATAAAGGATAATGGGGATCTAGTTCTTTCAGGATATGATTGTGGCCAATCAGTAAAAGATTTTTTTGGAGATTTCGATCATGAATATTGGCTAACGGTAAAAGCTGGGAATGTACCTTCGGTTTTATTATATTTAATAAAAGATCGGTTTAAGACTGACACAGAATTTAGAGAATGGCTCGACGAGAAGAATATAAAATTCGAGTTCTATTCATATACTTAAAAAGTTTTTAATTTCGTCTTTTCTAAAATGCGTAGTGCTAACTAATAAAGGATTTGAACATAAAACTGTAAATGTAAATTTTTGAAAAAAAAAAAAGAAAAAAAATTCTATCGCTTTAAATTAGCATTAACCCAGTCGGTATAACCTTTTTCTTCTAAAACTTTTGGAACCTCAGAGAAAAATTCAGAGATTATGTTTTTTACAGCGCGAGCGGCTACTGGATGAAACATCATGGCAAGATCTAAACCGACTATGCATAAACAAAGTGCATTGACGATTTCCCATATAGGCCCTCTATATTGCCGTAATCCCCATTCAGGAGCAATTTTTTCACTCATCCATGCTTCTCGTGCCCCCCACGCATTAGTGGTACCTCCACTAATAGGATATGCCAAATCTGTTTCACCTAATAATCCCGCAACACGCATGCGTTGATATATACTGAAACTATACTCGAAACCATAACCAAGCGTAGCACATGTTGGGTCCATGACTATTCTATTGCTAGGTAATCCCAATTCAAGAGCATCTTTATTCATTTTAATTTGGTTATTTAAATCTAAGCTTGTCCAGAGTAAGCAATTATGATCATATTTAACTGCCAGTGGTATAACTTCTTCCCAAGTAGCTTTATCTGCTGCTGAAAGCATTAGAACTTCGCTCTCTGAGATGGCAGCCAATTCTGTGAACATTTCAACATCTTTCTTTTTATTTCCTGAGCACCCAATAATGACAGGAACATCAACGGCTTGAAGAATGTCTTCAAAAATTTTCCTAGATTTCGAAATCGGCCAGTCTAATGTTCCTGGATCGATGCCTAAACTATGAAATGTTACGCATTCTGCCCCAAACTTATCAACAGCAAATTTTGCCCATTCAGGTGGATCAGCTAGAACCTCTTTATATTCCACTTTAATAGGTTTTGGTAATATCATTTCGGAGCCCATATCGAAGACATCATAAGTTACAAGTGGGGGGTGAGGATTTCTCTTTTCAAGATCTAAGAAGTTGTAAAATGGAGGGACCATCTCTCCGCCAATAACAGCTCTTTTTCCGTTTGATCGTACAAATTCAACAGTTTCAATTTTCCCAGGATATTCCAAATCGAGTGAAAATTTAGCAGGAGTCCATTCGGCTTTACCAGGAACCCCAGGGAGAAGAGCTTGAGCTGCAGTTTGAACGATACCTGGTAGCATTTGAAATTCAAGATATTCTGCAAATAATTCCACATCTTGAAGCTCAATTTCTTCAGTATCTTTCATAAAATCTGCTAATTTTTTACTTAATTCATCGAAGGAAATTTTTACATCACTCAGTATGTTTTAATTTTTATTGATATTGAAAAAAACATTATAAAAAATATAAAATTTGTTTATTGAAAACTATAATTATTTAAAAGGAGAGCATGTCGAATTTCGTATATAATTTTGTAAAAAATATGATTAATCAAAGAATTAGATACGATCAGTACTTGAATTATTCACCAGAATATTTGCCAACACTTTTTAATTTCGCTATTTCTTGTTCTTCTAACTTTTTAAAATCAATTTTTCCAACTAGAGTTTTTGGTAATTGTTTACAAAACTCAATTTCACGAGGACAACTCCATTTAATCAAATTTTCTTGACAGAAAGAAATTAATTCTCTTTCGATTTCTGAGCTTTCCTTATTTGGATCCTTTAAAACTACAAATGCTTTTACTCTTTGTACTTGTGTTTCATCGGGCATACCAATAACGCAAGCTTCAAGAACATCTGAGTGTTTATAAATGACATCTTCGACTTGTGCGGGATAAACATTATAGCCAGAGGATTTTATCATTCTTTTTAGTCTTATTTTAAAATAAAAAAATCCATCTTCATCTATTGAAGCAACATCTCCTGTATGAAGCCAGATTTTTCCATCTTTATGTTTTTTTAAAGTTTTTGCTGTCTCTTCCGGTTTATCTAAGTACCCTAACATGACAGCGGGACCATGAACACATAATTCACCTTCTTGACCAATCGGAGCTTCTTTTATGGAATCAATTTCCACTATTTTCATTATCATATCAGGAAATGGAATTCCAATACTTCCTTCCCTATATTCTCCTAACGGCATTGCGCAAATACCAGTAACTGCTTCAGTTAACCCATACCCTTCACGCAGTTGAACATCTGATCCATTATTTCTACAGATTTCTTCAAATTTTTCTTTTGTAGGGCGTGGTAATGTATCTGCACCACAAAATGCAGCTTTTAAAAAACTCAAATCTGTTTTTTGAAATTTTGAATTTCGATTTAATGCTTCGTATAAAGTAGGAACTCCAAAAATTAAAGTTGGTTTTTTAGCTTGAATCAAATCTGCTACTTGATCTGGGGTAAATGAGGGAACTAAAATACTCTTTCCACCTCCCATAAATATTGCATTGACACAAACTCCTAATCCAAATCCATGAAAAATAGGTAATATCGCTAATGCTGAATCCTTATCTGATAAATCCATCCAAGTGGCAACCTGAGTTCCTTCAGCAATGAAATTATAATTTGATAGCATAATTCCTTTTGGAACACCAGTAGTTCCTCCTGAATACAAAATAACTGCCATTTCATCAGGTTTCATATCTATTTCAGGAATCTCAGGATATGATTTACCCATAATATCTTTCCACCAGAAAACTTTTGGGTCTTCAGGCACTTCAAGAACATCTTTAACTAGCTGAGTCAAGATTAATCCTTCTAAGTTAGTATTTTCGATAATTTGGTTGAAATTTGGATATACGCTGTCAATTGTAAGAGCAAAAGTACTATTACTCAAATTTAAGAAGAATTCAATTTGTTTAGCAGGACTTAATGGATGGATCATACTTGCTATTGCTCCAATTTTATTTATTGCATAAAAACAAATGATTCCTTGAGGAGATGTAGGCATGGCTATAGTCATTGTATCTCCCTTTGAAAGTCCCAAACTTTTTAACGCTCTAGCACACTGGTCAATTTGTTCAATTAGTTGCTTGTATGTTGATTCTTGTCCCATAAAATCATATGCAATTGAATCGGGAAATTCTTTGGATGTTTGAACTACTGCATTATACATTGTTGTTCGGGAATAATGAATATGCTCAGGAACATGCTTATCATAAAATTTTAGCCAAGGCTTATTTTCATACACTCATATTACCCTTTTGAATTTATTATTTTTTATGTTTTGATTAGATTCTATAGAATCTATTTCCATCTTAAAATTAATGATATATTAAAAGAACTACTAGTATCTCTTAAAAGATTTATTTTATTTAATCCTTCTCTTTTTATACAGCACTAATCCAATCAATCCTATTGAGAAAATAAGAGCAAGTATTATGAATTCTATTTGAAATCCAGGAATAATAGGAAGGTAATATCTTGTTAAATCTTTCTCGCAAGTTAAAGTAAAAGTGTCTGGACCGCCATCAATTAAAATAATTTCAATATAATATACTTTTTCCTGTGGAGCAGTATAATTTATATAAGGGTTATCATCTAAACTATAAGCTACTGTAGCAGGACGATTAAAAATCTTTTCATTCACGGTTTTATCACTTTTCACAAATGATTCAATGGGGCGTCTATTAAAGAGGAAGAGAGTAAAATTTCCGCTGTCTTCATGAGTTACAGTGAATTCAATATTTTCGCTAGCATTTAAATCAAATAAAAAGAAGACATAATTTCCATCTTTAATATAGTCAACATGCGTGAATGCAACACTATTAATAATTGGAAATAAAAGAAAAAAGAATATGCAAGATAAAAGTATCTTTTTACGATTCATTAATCTATAAATAGTAGAATTATTTTAAAATAGATATTATAGATAACATTTTAAAAGTTTTCATTTTTAAGTTTGGGTAATAAAATGATGAATTTACTACCTTTAGAATAATCACCTTTAATTTTATCTTCAACCTAAATTTTTCTATATAAGGATCAATGATTTTTTGAATTATTAATGGATATTAAAATTATACGTTAAGAGATTTAGTTGATTCAACAATGGATAAATTTATCTTAGAAAATTTGGAATTTGAAAAATATCATGGTTTAGGCAATGATTATATCATAATTGATAATCTTAAATGGAAAATTCCTGAGGAAAAGAAATCAGATTTAGCAAATAAACTGTGTGAATTTCATTTCTCGATTGGAGCGGATGGTTTAATATTTCTATGTGAATCCAAAGATGCCGATGTCAAGATGAGGATCTTTAATAATGACGGAACAGAAGCAGAAATATGTGGAAATGGGATAAGATGCTTTTCTAAATATGTTTATGAGAAAAATATTATCAAGAAAGAAGAAATCAAAATCGAAACACTGAAAGGCATTATGGTTTCAAAAAATAGGATTATTGAAGATAAAGTTTCAAGTGTTGAAATTGATATGGGGCCCCCTATATTAAATTGTGAGGAAATACCAGTTGTTTCAGATAGTCTTTCCAATAAATGCATAAACGAACCAATTGTTATTTTAGATAAAATATTTAATTTTACAGCGGTTTCTATGGGAAATCCGCATGCTGTTATTTTTGTCGACCAGCAACTAAATGATAATAAGTTAAATATGTATGGTGCTGCGTTAGAATCTCACGAGCGATTTCCTAACAAAACAAATGTTGGATTTGTTAAAGTTATATCAGATGAAGAAAGTACAGTAAGAGTATTTGAAAGAGGAGTTGGGATTACTAAATCTTGTGGTACGGGTGCTTGTGCCTCTGTAATCGCAGGTTCAATCTTAGGAGTATTTAAAAAAAATACTCCGATAACTGTTCATAATGATGGTGGGGATCTAAAAATTACATATTCAGGAAGAACGGTTCTTATGGAAGGATCTGTAAATAAGGTTTTTAGTGGTGTTCTTGACAAAATAGAAATATAATTAAATTTTATGGCTTATTTTTATGAAATATGCTGATTGGTTAAAAAATAAGGGTTTAGAATATAGAGATGGGATTTTATACTTTGCTGATATGAATACTATAGAAATTGCTGATAAATTTGGAACTCCAATATATATTATCAGTGAGGAAATGATAAGAAATCAATATAGAAAATTAAAAAGTATATTGGATTCTGAATATAAGAATAATTCTATACATTTCGCGATGAAAGCTAATTCAAACTTATCTATTCTAAAAATACTAGACGCTGAAGGTGCAAGTTTTGACTGCACATCGACAGGAGAAATATATACATGTTTTAAAGCTGATATCACTCCTAGCAAAATCATTTACACGGGTAATATGTTTACGAACGATGATTTTAAATTTGCTGTTAAAAATAATATTCTTATTAACTTAGACAGTATTAGTCAGTTGAAAAGATTAGCAAAAATACACGATGAGCTAGAAAAGGAAAAGGATATGATTTCTTTTAGAATTAATCCAGAATTTGGAGTAGGTCATCATTCTCATACAATAACGGCAGGAAAGACAATTAAATTTGGGATTTTAGATGATCAAGTTATCGAAGCATATTCAAAAGCGAAGGAATTTGGTTTTAAAAAGTTTGGTACTCATATCCATATTGGTTCTGGAATCATCAATGCATTGGATTTTGAAAAAGCTATAGATAAATATATAAGTATAGTGATAAAATTAGCTGATACTCTTGACTTGACATTTGAATTTTTAGATTTTGGAGGGGGTTTAGGTATACCATATCGACCAGTAGAAGATCCATTAGATTTGGAACTCTATAAAACTATAGTTCTTAGAAAATTTAAAGAACTGGTTAAGAAAGGAAATTTTGGAGAACCTAAGTTTATTATAGAACCGGGGCGCTATCTATTAGCAGAATCGTGTATACTTTTAACCCAGATAAATACAATTAAAGATAATGGATTTAAAATGTTTGCGGGGGTTAACGCTGGTTTTAACACTTTAATAAGGCCAACACTCTATAATAGTTATCACCATATAATAGTATGTGATGAAAGTAAAAGAAAAAAGCAAATAAAATATGATATTACAGGTCCAATATGTGAATCTGGTGATGTATTGGGAAAAGAAAGATACCTACCAGAGCTAAAAGAAGGAGATTTCCTTGCCATTCTTGATACTGGAGCTTATGGTTATACAATGAGTAGTTCATATAATTCAAGGCCTAGATCCGCTGAAATTTTAATAGATAAAGGTCGAACATTCAAAATTCGTGAAGGTGAAACTTTCAAAGATTTAATTAGAAATCAAGAAATTCCTGAACATCTAAAATAAATATTGAAGAAATTTATAAAATTAAGTAATATTAAAATTTTAATTTTACATTATCATATTGAGATAAGATTATAAGAAGTGGGATTATTTGGGTTGGATACCCCTTAATAGTCTCGATGAAGTGTTGGCATTATGAAATCGTTATTTAGTTATTAAGCTAAATAGATTAATGAAAATACTGATCTGCACTGATAATTTTTATAATTTTATCTCATTTTTCTGAAGATTCGAAAAAAAGAAATAAATTGTCTTTTTTATAGACCAAGAACTTCATTTGTACTATAAATTTTTGCTTTCTTTATCTTAGCAACAAATTTAATTGCATCAATTGCCCCATTTGCAAAACACTCCCGACTATGTGCTTGATGTTTCAATTCTATCCTTTCTCCCGGTCCGGCGTATAATATTACATGATCACCCACAATATCACCAGCGCGAATCGAATGAAAGCCAATCTCTTTTTTTACTCCTACTGATCTTTTATTCGGACCACGCTGTCGTCCAAATTTAGCAATTTTTTCAAAGTCAGAGCCAACTGTATTACTTATTAATTGTCCAATTTTTAAGGCGGTGCCACTTGGGGCATCAATTTTTCTGTGATGATGGGTTTCTAGTATTTCTATATCCCAGTTCTGTAAATATTGGGTTAGTATTGAAGCCATTTTGAAAAGAATATTAACTCCGGTTGCCATATTTGGTGATATCACTGCAGGAGCATTAAATTCTTCTATGAGTTTTTCAAATCTCTTGAGGAAATCTTGGGATAGTGCGGTAGTTCCGATAACACACCGAATTCTGTTCTTAACGCATATTATAGAATTTTTTTCTGTAGCCGAAGCCACTGTAAAATCAACAGCTACATGAGGTTTAGTTTCATTAATTATCTCTTCAAGCTTATTTACATCAGTAATTTTTATTTTATTAGCGTCTATTGTGCCAGAAATAAAACCTAATTCTTCACCAATATTATTGATACCACAAGCAGCAACTACTTCAATTTCGTCATCCTCTAAGGCTAATTTGCTAATTAATTTACCCATTACTCCGGTAGGTCCTAAAACCAATAATTTAATCAACTTTTAATCCTCCCACATTTATTAAATTAGATTTAAATTTTCTAATACTTTTTTAATTTTGAGTTGATTTTCTTCTAATGGAGGAGTAAGAGGTAATCTCATTCTTTTATTCATTAATCCCATAAGTTCTGCTGCATATTTAACTGGTCCTGGATTTGTCTCACAAAATAAGATTTTAAACAAGTCATATAATCGTATCTGCATATCTCGAGCTTTTTCCCATTCATTATTAAGCATACTTTTTGTAAATTCAACCATTGTAGAAGGTATGATATTTGAAGCAACACTTATAACTCCTTTTCCACCTAAAGCCATGATGTGATAAGTCATACTATCATCTCCACTTAAAACTATAAAATCTTCTGGTGTTGTTTTAATAATTCTTGTGATTTGGTCAATATCTCCACTTGCACATTTGATTCCAATAATATTATCTTTAGCATATGCTAATCTTGAAACTGTCTCAGGTTCCATGTTTCTACCTGTTCTACTTGGAACATTGTAAAGTATTATTGGTAAAGACACAGAATCAGCTATGGTCGAAAAATGATCGATTAACGAATGTTGAACTGGTTTATTGTAATAAGGTACAACTATTAATAGACCATCAGCTCCTGTCTTTTCAGCGTATTGAGATAAAGAAATTGCCTCTTTAGTTGAATTACTTCCAGATCCAGCTAAAACAAACGGATCCATACCACTTTTTCTCGCTTCATCAACAGCAATATCCATGGCAAAATGATGTTCTTCGTGAGATAACGTAGCACTCTCACCAGTAGTTCCCATAGTTAATAATTGACAACCATTTTTTATTTGAAATCTAATAAATTCTCTATATTTCACTTCATCCACTGAGAGATCTTCTTTAAAGGGGGTAATCATTGCTGTGATTACATTTTTAAGTTTATCAATCTTAGCCATAAGAATCTCCTTTATCTAATTTTAATCTGTAGATTAAAACATAAATTAGTAAAATTCCTATATAAGATTTTTTAATAACCTTATAATCCTTCCTAAACTCAATTTATAGTGTTTTAAAAGATATTAATACTCTTCATATTTAAAGAAAAAATCCAGTGTGGATTTAAAATTCAATGAAATAACCTGATAAAGATATTTAGGCAATTTATTAATAAATGTTTATTTCTGAAGCAGTTTTGCTACTTTTAGAATATTAAATCCAAGAATTTCTGCTTGTTTTAACCGATTCTCTTGGTTTAAAATGTCGCTTGGCTCATCAGCTACAGCCGTTACCCCATTTAATTCACCAGGAACACATATTATTCCACACGAGAGCATCCATGTATAAATGGCATTAATTGTTATTGTTTGACCCCCACATGTTCCACGACCAACTGCAATGGCTCCACCTACTTTCCCTTCTAAAGGTTTATCAAATTTTACCGCATAATGTCTATCAAGTACAGAGAGTAATTGGGAACTTACATTTCGAGAATAAACAGGACTTGATATTATGATAGCATTACACCATCGAAACGCATAATAAATACTTTGCATATCATCATTAATAATACAAGTACCAGTTTCTTTACATGACTCGCATGCATTACAAGGTTTTATTGTTAATTCACTTAATAGAAAAGTTTTAACATTCCATCCATTATTTTTAAGAGGTTTTAAAGCATACCTTAAGAGGATTTCACTATTCCCTTTCTTCCTAGGAGTTCCTGATATACCCATAACATTCATTTTTTTTTGAACTTAATAATAATTTTGTTAATAGGTTATTTTACAAACATATATAAAAAATTATTTAGTTTGCATTTTTTCTACAAATTTTATTCACTAACATTTGTATCCCCCCAAAATCCATTGAAGTGGATTTTAATAATTCCTTTTATAATTCTTTAATAGGGAAAATCTATTCCAAAAAATTAAAAGCTCTAAAAATGACTAATTTATATTCTTAAATTTAGGATTAAGTTATAATGTCAGTAGATTTTTTAGATAAATTTCAAGGCACATTATTAGGTGTTACAATTGGTGATACGTTAGGACATCCATTTGAAGGAAAAATTCGTTCAGAAATATATTCATATTTCGATGATTTTGAAGAATTTGTACAAAATAATAAAAGATTATTTAATACATATACTGACGATTCGCAATTAACATTACACACAGCGGAAGCCTTAATTCAAGGTAATGGGTTTAATACTGAAAATTTTATCAGAGAATATGTAAATTGGTTAGATGATCCTCCAGTAGGTCCCGGTTATGGCTGTATCTCATCAATAAGAAAGTTAAAATATGGAATTCCATGGCAACAAGCTGCTTCAAACTCGGGGGGTAATGGTACTGTGATGCGAATATCACCAATTGGTCTATTCTATTGTAAAGATTTGAAAGCATTAAAAAATGTTGCAATAAAATCTAGTGTAATTACTCACTCTCATCCTGCAGCTTCAGCAGGAGCGATCTTAATCGCAAGAGCAATTGCTTTTTTAATCGATAAAAATCCAGAAGTTGGTTTTTCTATTGATGATTTTTTTAATGCTATTATTAATTCGATTTCTAATTCACAGGAAGAAATTTGGGAAGAATTTATTAAAATCTTAAGTAAATTAAAATCAAATTTAGACATACCTATTGAATCAGGATTAATTAAATTTTCTCAAGTCGGGGTTAAATCACCTTATTTTATCGAACAATTTCTAGGGCAAGCTTTTGTTCACCCTTATACAATAAGTACTGTTGTCTGCTCACTTTTTATCTTTTTAAACAGATTAACTTCATTTAAAGAATGTATTTTCGAACTTGCAACAGCTGGTGGAGATAGTGACACGGTTGGAGCAATTGGAGGAAGTTTAGCGGGTGCGTATTTTGGATTGAAAAAAATTCCAAATGACTTGATAAAATTAGTAAAAAAAAATAAGAAAGTTTTGAAAATCAGTCAAGAGCTCTATAATAAATTTATGGAAAGTTTTGAAAACAATTATTCCAAATGATTTAAATAACTTTTTAGTTTATTGTGGCATGATTCACAAAATTTTTTTGGTTTATTATCTGTATCTCGTAAAGAATTTGAAAATTTCATAATACAATAATTATTACAATGTTTTAATCTAAATGTATGTCCAAGCTCATGAATTGCTTCTTTTAATACTCTTAATTCAAAAAGAGCGTTATTTGTAGGTCTTCTATAAAAATCTTCTCTGAGTCGCGTTATTGATATTAATGCTGCTATAGGAAAACTTAAAATTTTAACATTCGGGTTCATAGCTAAGCCAAATACGAAATTTAATGAACCTGAAAAAATATCTTCATTTAGTATCCCTAAAATTCGAAAATATTGCTTTTCTTGTAAGTGATATGCAATTTTATTTAAAATTGAAGTGGCATTATATTGCCTTCTTGTTGAATCATAATCTGATTCTTCTAATGGAATCTCATCTTTTACAATCTCAAAAGATATGTCAAATTCCTTAAATTCACCTATTAATTGGTTTTTCAATCTTAACAATATTGATTCATTAAAATCTCCAATTTGCTGTAAATAAACTATTCTTTGCATTTTGAAATATTAAAAAAAATATGGTGATGTCAAATAAGAAAATCAATTTTAATTTATAAATAAAAAATTAAAACCTTAATGATTAACGGTAAAACTTTTTTAGAATATTAATTTTTATTATCTATACCAGCATATAAATAAGATTACTTATTTAATTTTTAGTTTATCTTAATATTAAGAAAGGAATTGAATAAGATCTTTAAAAAGAAAAACCCGTTTCCAAAAGGGAGGGTGGTCTAGCCTGGTATGATACTGTAGAGCTTTTCTCTACGGCTTAAATCTTGGTTTGGGACCAAGGGGCCGGGGGTTCAATGGGATCTCGTGTCGGGAACCTCGAACAAATCCCCCCTCTCCCATATCTTCCTGAATTTAGAAATTATTTAATATTGGAACCTTAAAAATTTATATATGGAATTCCTTATTATTTTCATAAATAAGGACAAGAAATTTAAGCTAAATTATTACCTCATAATGAGACAAGAAATTCAAAAAGATATATCCACCATAAAGAGATTTAAAGTTTACAAGTGGATGTATAAGTGTAAACGATGTCTTACAAAATTACCTGTAGTTTCATACTATTTTCATCATGAACATTTTCATTGTATTGGGGATGTGTTAAAATTAGATAAAGAGCTAATGAGAATCTATTCTTTTATTGAAGAAAAATATGATAAATCCCAAGGAAGAAAACTAATCACAAATTGGTGTCCTCATTGTGAATTGATCATAGGTAATAAATCTATAGCAGTAAATATAGCAAAAAAGCTTATCCCAAAAGGTCTACAAATTTATGAAGATGCTTTAATCCAAAATGATTTAATATTGATGGACTTGAAAACAAATAAATATGAAAAATATGGCTTGGATTCGCAACAAGTTAAAGCTTTAAAAGACATTGAAGAAATCATTGGTTTCACAATCGTAGCAAAAAAACGTATCACTTCTTTTTTACCTGGAATCATAATTGAGAATAATCAAGTAATAGGTTTAAGCTTAAGTTATTGTAACTTACAATCATTTCCTGAATCTATATGCAATTTAACTCAATTGAAAAAGTTAAATTTAAGTTTTAATGGTATTAAAAGTATTCCCGAATGTTTCAAGAAATTGGAACATCTAAATGAACTAGATTTATCACGTAATCCTTTATTTCCCTTTCCTGAAGTAATTACGCAGTTAAAATCTATAAAAAAGTTAAAGTTAATCATTAATTCATTTACAAAAATACCAGAATCGATAGGAAATTTAACATCACTTGAAGATTTAGCGATTCATCGATTTGCTAAAATTTCACCACTTCCAAAATCGTTATGGAATCTGACGTCCTTAAAAAGATTAAGTATAAAGGGATCCCGTATTGGAGAAATACCTGAATCGATAGGTAATCTCAAATCTCTTGAATATTTACTTTTGGATTCAAAAGATTTAAATAGCTTGCCAGAATCAATTAGTAAGCTCAAATTACTTAAGGAATTTAATTTTTCTTATAAAGAATCCATGGATATTCCAGAATCTGTACAAAAAATTGTAAAGAGAATGCAAAAACCTAAAGTGTTGATTAAAATAAAGAAAACTTATAGTGATAGTGTCGAAATAGAATTTAAAAGAATTAAAATGGACCCAAAATTATGCATAAAGGATAATGACAAAATTCAAAGAGAAGAAATTCATAAATGGGAATGGGAGGATACAAAATGGGAGAAATTAGATGAGGATATAGTGTTTACTTATGATGAGATCTATGTCATACCAAGTGTAGAAGTTTCAAGTTCAAATAGACCTCTCCCTAGATGGTTATATATTAAAAGAATTGGAGGCATCCGAGTAAAGGATCTTAAAGAAGCATATTATAAATATCTACCAAATTATGGAGATTATCACTTCTTTGAATTATTTGAATATATGTATGATTACGATAAAATCCCTGTATATTATCTATTTATAGGTTCTTAAAAATTTTTAGTTGGACTGATTTCTGCATTATATTTCGGTATCAGAATCATTAAAAAAAGATCTTTTAATGAATAAATTTGGCCTCTTTTTATCAGAAACTCCAGAAATGATTAAGTTAATTCTTCAGTTTCTATTGAATTCTCGTTATTAAAATAAACTTCAGGAATCGATTCTTGAATTGAAGTAAACAAGTTCAAGATAATTGCTGGGTTTTCAGAGGTGACTATGTAATAATTCAGAATTTTACTTAATTTAGATATTTTGATGTCATCTTGAAATATCTGGAAAAATTGTCTAATATCATCATTAAAATCAGAATGTTTTTGTATCCAAGCAATGATTCTCTTTTTTTTAGATGATTTATTAGGTTTAATTTTTAATATTAATTTCATTAATAAGCCTCTTAAATTGATTTTAGTATTTAACATAATTATTAGACTATATATTTAAACAAGGAGAAATTTAATTTGAAATAGAAGATAATGGATTTTAAGAAAACCGTGGTAGTAGTTAAGAATTTTATTCAGAGATATAATTACAGTGTCTTTTTACTACTGATTTAAAAATTTATTTAAGTTTTTATATTTTGAGTAATAATGCAAAAAATATAATTTTTTATAGGAAAATATGATAAAAATATCAAATCTTTCAAAATCTTTTGGAAGTTTCAATGCTGTAGAGAATCTCGATATGAGTATTCAAAAAGGTGAGATATATGGTCTCATTGGACCCAATGGCTCAGGAAAAACGACAACTATCTTAGTACTATTAGATATATTAGACCCAGATCCGGGAGCTAAAATAATGATGGATGGAAGAAAAATCCCCAAAAGGATTAATGAAGTCTATCATAAAATCGGTTTTATGCCCCAAGAGCTCTCTCTATATTTAGATCTAACAATCGAGCAAAATCTAAAATTTTTTGGAAACTTATATAAAATTCCAAAACCTGTTATTTATTCTCATATCCAAGAAGTTCTTGAATTGATTGACCTCACAAAATATAAAAAAAGGTTAATCTCCAAATGTTCAGGAGGGATGCAAAGACGATGTTCCCTTGCAGTTGCATTACTACATAAACCAGAAATCCTAATTTTAGATGAACCTACTGTAGGGATTGACCCTGAACTTAGAATCGAATTCTGGAATTATTTTAAGAAAATTTCAAAAGAAAAAGGAGTTACCATTCTCATTACAACCCATTATTTGGCAGAGTCAATTAACTGTGATCGAATTGGTTTGATGAATAAGAAGATATTAATCTGTGGAACACCCATAGAGTTAATGGAGAATGTCAGAAGACTCAAAAACCTTGAAAGACTACCAGATATGGAGGAGGTTTTTATCCATTACACCCATCAGGAGAAGAAGGAAAAAGAGTTAGGAGGGACAGGAAGATGAGCATTAGTTTAAGGAGGATTATAGCAATCACACGAAAGAATCTCCAAGCATTATTACATGATAAACGGACAGTAGGATTACTCATTATGATGCCTATCCT
>JAEOTA010000023.1 GCA_016840085.1 Promethearchaeota archaeon | reverse complement strand
TTTGCTGCTTTCAAAGACTCGCTAACGCATCATTTACGGAATTTCGATGGAGCAAAGATTAAAAATGTTTGTAATTTAGAAAAATATGGAGTAATGGAATGTTAAAATATTTATTCAAAAGACTATATAATATAACTATACGATACTTGTGAATTTTTTATGAGGCAAAGATTCACTATTAATTATAAAGATAGGAGAATTTTATATATAATCTTCTTTTTTTGTATATTTAGCACCATATTAACATTCAGTAAATTAGACCAACAAATAATAATCAATAATGAATCTAAAAGGTATAATGCAATAAATACCTTGAATTATATTGATATTGACCCATTTATTATAGATGAATCAGGCAATGGGGATTATACTTGGGAAGAAATCTCTAATGAAATATGGTGTCAAGGAAATGGAACATATTCTAATCCCTACATCATTTCAAATTTAGAAATTAATTGTTATATTGCTTATTCTCATGGCGCTTGTATCGAAGTATTGAATTCAAATAAATTTTTTATTATAGAAGAATGTAAATTGTATAGCTCAGATGAGGGATATTATAAATTCAAATATGGTATAAGAATGGAAAATACTAATAACTCACTGATAAGAGATAACAAATTTGTTCATGATAATGAATTGCATTTACATTCGGGAATTCGATTATATAATTCGCATAATAATACTATGATTAATAATTATATCAAATGGGTAGGCAGTGGAATTCATCTAGAGGGTAGTAAATTTAATACTATCACTAATAACATTATAGTTAAATCTGGCGATCAATTCTCCTGTATCTATACAGACTCAAATTCAATCGATAATACTATATCAAATAATTATTGCGGTTTAGAAGATCCAGTACCTCAAAAATGTACATTTATTACTGATCATCAAAAAATCCATAAAAATAATATATTAATACAATGGAATTTAATCGAGAACGCTGATAATTATAGTATATTTATCGACGGAGTCTTTTATGTAAACTCAAAGGATAATCAAGAAATAATATTTTTTAATAATAATGGAAGTTATTCTATAACAGTTATCTCTATTAATAAATATGGAGAATCAGAGCCTTCTGATCCCTTATATATCCTAGTGGAGTTAATTCCTAAATTAGAGCCTCCCATTATCTTCACAAAAAATCAAACGATTTATACTAATAATATAGTGATAGAATGGTCAGAAGTACAAAGAGCTGATAATTATAGTATATATATCAATGGAAGCTTTTATGATAAATCAAAGGATAATCAAGAATTAATAAATTTTCAAAATTTAGGTATTTACACTATTACTATTACAGCAGTTAATTCATACTGGGAATCTGAACATTCCTTACCATTATATATAGAAGTAATATCCCCAGATGGAGATAGTATACAAATTAGTGGTTATAATTTTATTATAATTTTAATTATAATATTTGGTATTGTCATTATATTAAAAAGAAGTAAGAAGATAGTGAAATTTTTTTAAAACTTAAGTAAATGTGAGAGCTGGAGTATAGAAGTTATTTATTATATAGTTTTAATTCCTACAGCATCTATGTGTGATTCATAATCACTTCTAGACTTGATGAGTATTATATAAATCCCCCAAATAAAGACATTAGTTCCTTTTCTAGCAATTTTCATCAGATCTTCATTCAAATTAACTTTAATCCTATTTTGACCACAATGTATGTCGTTGGGAAGCGTCTGAACTAAAATTTCTTGTGTACGGTTATATTCATTTTCTTTTTTTACATATTTAAAATCTGATTTTCTTGCCTTACAATTAATAGTTATACATCGTGAAGGTTTTTGAACTCTTGCTGTTGTTTTCTTAGCTTTAAATGTAGCCCCACATAATTGACATTTAAAGCATGCTTTTTTTATCTGTATTTTAGGTCGTTGCTTGGCTATAATATTTCCTTTAATACCTACTAACTTAGCGTTATGTTTAGCTCGTAATTCAGTAATTGGAATAATAATATCAGAGACGATCTCACTTGGTATAAAATTTACATAGCCTTTTTTAACCTCTCCTTTACTATAACCCCTAAGTATATTATCAAGTGCATTCTCTGCATCCTCTACGATGGGTTCTGGATTTTCAATTAGGTGTCTCGCCAAGTAAGGACTGAAATCTAATAAATCTTCATAGTAAATTTCAATACTACTTGCCTTATTTATTTGTATATTCTTAATCATTTCATTATATTTCAAGGTTCCATCTTTCTCCTGATAATGTCGGTAAAAGTCTTCAAATTTTCGGTCAAACTCCACTAATAACTTCACTTCCTATTCTTGGTCATATATAATTATTCTTTTACTCTATTAAATTCAAGCAATAAACTTATTTATAAATTTGATTATCTAACCTTAGATGTTTAATAGAGATCTAACAATTTAATACATAAATGTTATATAAAAAAATGAAATTAATTTCCCTCTTTAATGATATAGGAATAGGGTCTTATGTTTTTATCGATAGTCATGTAAAGCGGAAGTGTGCCTATATCACCTTCGAAGACATCATAGCTATCGCGTAATGTAAGTGTTTTATTACTTAACTCAAAATCCCATTGTACACAAGGCTTTATTGTTCTTATTAATCTTCTTACCGTTCTATTACGGATAGTTGCTTTTGTTACATCACAAGGAATTATAACTGAGAATTTAGCCAAAATTTTAGGCTCTAGTAAATCTTTTAGAATTTTATTAGCAGTCTCTCTTATTTTATCACATTCTCTTTGCGTTAGAGACATTCCTTGCTCTTTCATTGCCTTTAAGACAATTTCAATTATATCTTGAATTGTTATACTCATTTTGTTTTCATCTCAATTTTTAATATTATTATTTTTTGGGTAATAAAAAGGACAGATCAAAAGTACCTAATGATTGACCTGTCACCTTTTTGATAAATTTATTATTTACAAGATTATCCAGGAATATTCGAAAGTTGATGTACGTTCTTAGTAAATATTACTAGTAAGATTTGAACAACAATTTGAACTTTAATATAATTTGGATTAAGCGGTAATATTAATTTTATCTTCAATCCTGCTAATAATGACTCTTTTGCACTGATCAACCGCACTATTAATGGCAAATGCATCTTTTTTAACAAGGAAACTATTATCTTCTAGCCTGTTATAGCCACAAAGTCCTGCTGATCTTAGTGTCTCAGCTATTTCTCTATAAATTGTATTTAAATCAAATAAGGGTAATTCTATTCCAATATTTTGAAGTGGTGTAGTTAAGTTTTTAAGTTCTTCTTCGATCCTAGTTTTCATCCCTCTATGATTTCTTTTTGATGCCCCATCTAAAAATTGAAATACATTTTCTAACAGTCGCGAGACTCTATCTTCTAAATCTTCTAAATTAACTTGAGCTGCTCCACCTTCGTCAGGTGTCTTCTCCGTAGGAGGGATTACTATTGGTTGCCCAATCATCCATCGATTGAATAGAATTTTGGCATACTTTTTTAAGAAAGTCTCAATATCGCCCATTATGTCTTTTCTGAATTCTTCAAGCAGGCTAAAAGCTCTATCCTTAACCATCAATGTATATTGGATTAAATCTCGTGGTAAGAGAATTTTCTGAAGCTCATTTGTAACTTCTTCGTCATATTTTTCTAATTCGCTATTAACAATATTTTTATCTGTAAAGATCCAGATTAAAAGAGTTATGTGCTCCTCTGTGAAGGTTTTAAGCTGTTTCTTTTTTCGTCCAGAATGAATTTTTTTTTGGGCAGTTATCTCAACAGGCATTAGTCCAATTTCATTGTCACCTATTCGAAAGTCATAATATCCATCAGTTTTATGACCATCAATAGATTTTTCTTCATTTTTATAAGATACACTAACCCTATTTCCATTCTCATGAATAATATAGGGCTTATTTTTTCTGAGAAGGTATGTCTTAAGAAGCTCTTCAAGCGCCTTTCCTACATCGCTTTCATTACCTAAGTTTATAGTTTCTAAATGATTATCACTTACTCCATCAAAAACAATCTCAAAAATGTTACGAAGTCTTTCTACTAAATCGCCAACCACTGAACTCTGAATATCAATTCTTAAGAAATCTAAATTTTCGATAAAGTGTGTCAAAAGGTTACCCATTAATTCCTTAAATCTATAATCATATTCCCTCAATTTTGTCCTAATATTTTTATAATTGGATATCCATTGAATAGCAAAAAAATTAACAGCAAATGTCTCGATATCACCTTCATCGAAAAGAATATCAGCTCTAAGAAAAGGATTAATTCGTCTCTTGATGCGGTGCGGGGCAAACCGTTCAAAATCTTCGAGAATTCGATTGCTTAGTACTAAAAATATGTAGAATGGTAGCTCTTTATTATAGGCCTCCTCTGATGTCCTAATAAGAATATTTCCAAATCTCTCGATTAATTTAACCTTCTCCTCTTCGCTTATTTTAGGGTCATTAATTAAATCAATCTCATCTACAAAAAAATAACACTCTTTGTTAGTATCACATTTATTAAAACAGATTCGTAATTGATTGTTAAAGTCATTGAAACCCTCATCTGAGGGATCAAAAATATGGTATTCGGTGAGTCCTCTTGGAGTCGCATTTTCATAGATCAATTTTAAAAAATAGGCGAATTGAGATTTTCCCATCCCATATTGAGTTTTTTCACTGAAAATTGAATATATTCCGCCTGGATAGAGAGTATCCTTCATCTCTCTTTCTTTCTCATTTAAGATTCTTCCAATTTCGGAAGATCTTATTAGGATTCTATTAACTTCCCGATAAGGAGCTTTAATAGGTCGAGCAAGTGACCATGCTTGTCTGATTTTGTTAAAGACTTCAGGTTTCTCGGATTGAAATTGTTCCATTGCGTTGATTGCATTTATAATATCATTATATCCTACGATTTTTAATCCCCTTTCGGATATAATTTATAATTATCAAAAAGTGCAATTCTTGCTCTAAGCTTTCCTGTTTCTCTTACTCTAAATGTCTCTACAGATTTATATTCTTTCACTTCTTCAGGGGATAGATCTTTATAATCACAGTTGCTACAAAATCCCTTTGGGATATCAATTCCTTTAATATCAATTTTGTCATCAATCCACAGTTCTATAAGGTAATCATTTATTCTATGGGCTCTCTGAGACTCCCTAAAATACTTCTTTACTTTCTTTACACTGAGGAAATCCTTACTTCTTAATAAATAATGATAGATAAGCTCCTTATCTTGAGCTTCCTCATCTGTTATATTAATAATCTTTATGATAGGAATTTGATCAAGGAGATGGACCTTCATTAACAAGGAGAGAAGATTTTTTACCGATGATAGTGAAATCTGATGCTTTTTCCTTTCAAGCAAGTTCTTAATAATTAAAGGGGTAAATGGTCTATTATCAAGTTGAGATAAATCTTCCTCAGATATTATTTTTGAAAGTATACGCTTTCGAAGTTTTTCAATAAAAATGGCATAAGATTCGGCTTTAATAGATCCTCCAAAGAGGTAATCTCTAAACTTTTTGTAAGATTTGATCGTCTTTTCATTAAGTCTGACGTCTTTAGCTAATATATTTTGAAACGCACACAATTTATAGAACTTCTTAAGATCCACATTGGGAATTACAAATTTCAAAGAACATCCCTCTCTATAATAATAAAATAACCACTACTTTCTAAATCTACTGCTTTTATTATTGCTGATCCTGAGGTTTCTAAAATACTTAAGACACGAGATGCAATCTCTTTATTTACATTTAACAGAGAATCTTTTAATTCATCATACTTTTTTTTCAATTTCATTTAATGCACTTCATGTGGATTTAGATCAATGGGTATATTAAAGTTATACAATTTTGAATAATATTTAGAACTTCTTATTTTCTTTTAATAGATGAAGAACTATTTAAAAATCAACTGTCTGAAATAATACTATAATAAAAATTAATAGTATAACTCTATCAATATACACTTTAGAAAAATATATTAAAGACAAAGAATATACAACATCGGCATAGATATTTTCCTTTCACTTCATAAGAAACAATATTGTTATTAAATACTTGGTTTAAATGATGAGTATATTTAAATAGAAAAATATCTCATCTTTACCTATAGATTCCAAAAATGTAAAAAAAGACAAAAATAAAGTATTTATTGATTTAAAAATGAAAAAAAGAAATGTCTATTTTATTGGAGTTTTAACTCTTTTATCACTGATTCAATTACTACCAGTTAATGCTGAAGAGACGATATCACTACCAACGAATACATACAGAGATCATAATTTTAGGATGGGAAATTATGATTGTTATGTATGGGAATTTACTTCTTCCACTGAGGAGATTTTAATTCTTGTTTTAACTCAAAGACAGTATGATGCATTCTACAACATTTTTCTATCAGAATATACTGCGATCCTTAATAAGCACAGCGGATTTCAAGACTCAGGACAGTGGCGACCTCCTAGCTCAAGCACGTGGCATTTTCTCTATATCAATAGAGGAGATTCAACTACTTCACTCACCATAAATGACAATGTACAGATAAATTATTATTTTCCTTGGATTCCATTAATATTGGGATTATTAATAGGCGTTCCATTACTAGCAATTGCTGTATATTTTACTCTTAAAAAACTTAAGCAACGAAAGAAGCCCATCCCTCAACCAATACAACAATCAATTAAAGCACCAGAACCCACTCGATCTATTCCGCCACCTCAGCGATCTCAGCAATCCACCAACTTTGAGTTTTGCCCTAAATGTGGGACAGAGATTACTATAGGGAAGTTCTGTACAAATTGCGGTTTTGATATGAGTAAATTATAATACTAATACTGTTACAGCAATTATTTTATCTTAGAAGAAGGATATTGTCTAGGTATGTAACTACCAAAGAGAGATAGAACACACCTTTGGCAAAGATATTAATATAAGAGTGTTTGCACTATAATATTAAGCTTTGTCTGAGTTATTGATGTTACAACGCAGACCGTCCCGATTCAATTTTCACCATGAAAATTCACCTAGAATTTTTCATCTTATAAATTTTAAATAGTTGATTTTTCCTTTAATTATTGTAGGAATATAAATAGTAAAGATAAAAATACAAATTTAATATTATAACGAGTGATTAGAATGACAGAAATTCATGAAGAAATAACTCAACGGATAGAAGAGCTTTCAGATGTCTTAGGCGTTGATAGATCAATAGTAACCAGTGCCTCTATTATCTTTGGGCTTCATAAATATTTATTACCTTATCAAAAGCAAAGAGATATGCTCTATAAAGAGGATGTATATAAAAAGACCGATGAAATCGATGAATTGAAAAATAATTTAAAAAGTCAGATTGAATCCGATTATGAAATGATAAAAGACCTTGAAAAAGCCGAGAAAGAATTTGAAAGTAAGTATCAAGATAAGACCTTTATTACCTCAGAAGAATGGCGTGATGAATTTTTAACTTATTTAGAAGCTCCTGCTGAGCAAGAAATAGAACAAGTAGAAATAATAAAAGAAAAAAGGGAACCTATTGTATCATTATTAAAAAGAAGACTTGCACGAAAAAGACCTGAAAAGATTAAGATCAAAAAAGAACGCATTGAACTATCCATAAAACTATTACCTAAAGAAAAGGTTGGGATGTATCTTTTCTTCCCCTCAGTGTTACTGTTAATTATATTTATGTTCATTTGGATGTTCTTTCCAGAGCTTCAATTTTTACATGGCTATTCTGTCATATCGGTAAGTGTATTATTATCGCTTATCGGTGTAGGGTTAGTCATACATTACCGCCAGATAACAAATTGGGCTTATTTCATTCATAGGCATGGGCTTTTTTTTATTTTCGCGACATTAACGCCAATTATACTATTTACACCACTTAGATTTTCAGAAGTACATATTTGGGTATATAACTTCACACTCGCCTTCTTTTTTCTCATAGTAATTCCCTTAATTATTATGGGATTTATAGCCGCATTTTATTATCATTACTTTCCTTCATTGGCAGAGTGGAAAGACAAGCGAAATGTTAAAAGGATGACTTATAGATTTATTGCAGAATGCCCCTATGGGACCTTTAAAGATCCATATGAACGCAGTAAGGCATTTGCCGGATTCATACAAGATCACGACAAGGTTGGAGATTTGCTCGAATAGTTTTGCTCAAGAGTATATGCAAGTAGTAATATCAAATTGTATAGTTTGTTGATCTTCCAAGATAATTGAAACTATGACATCCCAAAATATCTCCCCATCTTCGTACACGATTAAAGAGCCATTAATTTCATAGTCATATAGTACCAATTTTTTAAGTTTCTTTAGATCGTTTACTATAACCTTACAATTCCATTTTGAATGCGTCACATATAACTGTTTTTCCATGCATACAGCTAACGCATCCAATAGATTTATTCCTTTTAATTCATTTGAGAATGGTACATTTCGTAAGCTATACAACAGGATGTGGATTTCCAATAGGGGAAGAATCCCTTTTTCTAATTCTCTAAGCACATTTTCAAATAATGTGGATATTTTTAGATTGATAATGGAATACGTAGCTTGGAGCTCAATGTTAGCGGTTGAGCTTTGAACCATTTCTATACAAATTAATTCTTCAAGACTCATTTTATATGCCAAATTCTGTGGTTACATGACAGATTGGTAGGCATATATAAAGAAAAAATGCGAGTGGTCCAGGGCAAAATATTATTAATTAGTCACCCTCTGGAATTTTAAAATCTGAAGTCATCATTTTTTATTTAAAAATTTTAACACAAGAGATAACATCATGGGTATAGAATCGAGTTTTGATTTCGCAAGGAAATTGATGGCATGTCCATTTGAGTATGCGTGTCATTTACCAAAACATCACTTCCTATGTAAAAATCCAGAGTGTAGAGAGTGTCCTGAGTATAAAGAAAAAGTCAAAAAGTTAAAATCACGGGTTCTTTTTTAAGAAGTTGTGAATTTGTTTTTCTTTATATAGATTTAGTATAAGATCATATTAGATACATATAAGGAGGTTATAGAATGAG
>JAEOTA010000022.1 GCA_016840085.1 Promethearchaeota archaeon | reverse complement strand
TTTTGTAACGTGGCGGTTTTGGAGCTCCTAAATAGTTCTCTGGATGCTTTTTATAGGTTTTAAAAGATTGGAAAAATGATTTCCAATTCTTATCCACGAGTTTTAAAGTTTGTTGAGCAGTTTGTGAGGGGAGCTTTTTATACAATTCTTTCTCTTTTAGCATATACCATAAATCGTAATATCTCAACCAATTTCCTAAATAAAAAAACTCTTGTCTTACATAATAATTGGTAAGATTATAGAGATTTTTGGACAAGTGACATAGATAAGATAATTGTGGAGTGTTCTTTAATTGAATCTGTTCTGTCAGCCTCATTCCCATTATATTGAAGGAAAGTGTCAGATTTAAAAGAAAAGAGACTGAAGATTTATATTTGATAAAAGAAAATTAATAATGAAGGGAAATTAAAAATACTCATATATCATAAAATCAGATTATAATTATGAAGCTTAAAGTAAAAAGTATTAATTTCGAGACAGGAAACACCAAAGATGTTGTGTTAAATATTAAGGATGCTCAGGAACTAGGACAAAAAGCGGGAGAACGCTTATATATTAAAAATTTAAAATCAAAATCTATAGAAGAAAAATATTGGGTAGCAATTATACAAATTGATTATTCGGATTCTATCGTACAATCTGGTGAAATTGGAATATTTTTAGATATTTTAAGAGAGAAAAAGGATTTAAATGAAAATACGATGCTTTCTGTAAAACCAGCAGATCCTCCTGATTCATTTAAATTTATACAAAAAAAAATTAGAGGACTAAAATTATCTAGTGAAGAGATCTCTAGTATAATTAATGACGCGGTTTCTGGATCTCTATCTCGTATAGATCTAGCAGCATTTATTACAGGTGTCTCAATCAACGGAATGGATAACGAGGAGATGACAGCTCTAACTCTAGCTGAAACTAGGAGTGGTGAGATATTTTATTTCGGAATGGATGTTTATGATAAACATAGCACAAAAATTTACATCTAGTAAATTTTGTTAAAAGGTGGCGTTCCAGGAAATAAAGTCTCCTTGATTATTGTCCCAATTGTAGCTGCTGCGGGTTTAGTTATACCCAAATCTTCTACTAGAGCAATAACTTCACCGTCAGGAACAGCAGATTCTATGGAAGTTTTAGCTCCCGTTGCATTTACTCCAGAAGAATTAAATGATATTGTAAATAAAGAAAAAGCTTGTATAATTTGGGGTGGAGCTCTTGAAACAGCACCTGCAGATAACGTGCTAATTGAAATAGAACGACCCTTACATATGGATCCGGTAGGTCTTATGATCCCTTCAATTTTAACTAAAAAACTTTCTCTGGGAGTGAAAAAACTAGTTCTTGATATACCTGTTGGTGCTGGAACAAAATTTCCTACTTCAGATAATGGAAAACAATTTGCTTATTTATTTAAAGAAATTGCTGCTAATGTAGGAATTGAAGCAGAATGTGCGTTAACATTAGCTCATCAACCAATAGGTCATGCTATTGGACCTGCTATCGAGGCAAAGGAAGCATTAACATTGCTAATGGATTATTCTGCAGGTCCAAATTCCTTAATCGAAAAATCTACTGATTTAGCAGGCATGCTATTAGAGATGGGTGGTAAAGCTCAAAAAGGATCAGGTCAGAACTTAGCGAAAGAGATATTGAGAACTGGTAAAGCTTATGAAAAAATGAAAAGTATTATTAAAATCCAAGGAGGAAATCCGGAGATTAAACCAGATGATATTAAGTTAGGGCCTCATATAAAAGAATTTTTTGCTACTAAAGAAGGTTATATTGTTGAGGTAAAAAATTCGATAATAAATCAAATTGCAAAAGCAGTAGGATGTCCTAATTCCAAAAGTTCGGGTGTAGAAATCATAAAAAAACAAGGTGCAAGATTAAAGGAGGGAGATCTTATTTTTCGAGTTTATTCTCATAGTCAATCTAAATTAAAAAAAGCAGAAAAGATATATAATGCATCAGGAGGACCTGTAACATTAGGTGGAATGGTACTAGAGAAAATTTAGAAAAAAAATAAAAATATAAAAAAATATGCCTTTAACTCCTAAAGCGATTTATGAAGATTTCATGAATAATGAATTAGATAAATACTTCGCTCTTGAGTTATTACAAACATTAATTGAACACACAGAAAGTATTGAAACTCGAATAGAAAGCATTAGAGTTTTAGATAAGATTCCATTTAATGATGATGTAAATTTCAAATTTTTAGAACATCTATTAATCTCTGATTTAAATGAAGAAATTAGGATTTTAACTTGTAAAGTTTTAAAAAACCACTATTTAGATAAAGCTTTAGCTCCAATATCTTGGCTACTTGAACATGAAAAATCTATAAAATGTTTGGTGACTGCCGTATCTGTTTTAAGTGAGATAAATATAGATGAATCTAAGTCAATTTTAGTTGAAAAGTTAAGAAAGCTTAGCAAAAAAGAATCTAAATATAATTTTAAAGAGATTTTTAAAAAGAAGAAATTAGAAAGTATTAATATTCAGGAACTTGCAGATATATTATTAAATTATTATCTCATCTCATTTCTAAAAATTAAATATGGTTATATAAAATATGAATTAGATGATTGGGGTTGTATTACAAAATTAGATTTGTCTAATGTAGATCCACAAGGCATTTCTTTGCCAAATTTGCTTGATTTAATATTCTCCCTTAAACATCTTAGATTTTTTGACTTAAGGTTTAATCATTTGTTAAAATTATCAGATATCTCAAATGAATCAGATTCAATCCAATCCTTAGATTTAAGTTATAATAATTTAATTACTCTTTCAGAATCCATCGATAAATTAAAATCCTTAAAAATATTAAATTTGAAATCTAATAGATTAAGATCCCTTCCTAAGTCGGTCGGTAATTTATCTTCACTTGAAAAACTAAATCTAAGAAACAATTTATTGGCAAAAATTCCTGAATCATTAAAATCTCTCCAAAAGCTTAAGGTTTTAGACTTACATGGAAATAAATTAAAATCAATTGATCTTAAATTTAATAGGTTTATTAGAGAACTAGAATTAGGGTGGAATAACTTTTTAGAGTTTCCACCTAGCATAAAATCTCTTACATCATTAGAAAAATTAGGTATAAGCGGAAATAAATTAAAAGAAATTCCAAAGTGGATTGATTCTTTAAGTTGTTTGAAGGAATTAGAATTGTATGATAATAGAATTGAAAAATTGCCTCAATCATTAGGTTTGGTTACTACTTTACAAAAATTAAATTTAAGAAATAACCAATTAAGACGACTTCCCCCCTCATTTATCCATCTTAAGTCACTAAAATCTTTAAACCTTAGTTGGAACAATTTTACTTCTCTTCCAGAATGGATAGGAAAACTATCATCTTTAGAAGAATTAAACTTATGGGGCAATAAACTTGAAACTCTTCCCTATTCGATTACTTCCTTATCGTCATTAAAAGTTTTAGATTTAAATTTCAACAAATTTGAACAATTACCACCATTATTGAAAAAATTAGAAAGTAAAACTGGACTTATTATAAAATTATAATTAAAAGAAATAAGGTACGAAAAATATTGGTAAAAAATAAAAAAATTGAAATAATCATTAATGAGGAAAAATGTAGTGGGTGTATTTTATGTATGCTGTGGTGCTCATACACTCATCATAAGATATTTAATCCCTCAAAAGCAAATCTAGAAATTAAAGACAGGTATGGCTTAGCCCCAGAAATTATTTTCTTAGACACATGTGTCCAATGTGGACAATGTGTCCAAAAATGTCTATATGGTGCCTTAAAAATTATGGAGGAAGATATTTAATGGAATTGAGTGGTTATACTAGAAACATTCTCACTATTAATCTGACCAACAAAAAAATTACTATTACTACACAAAATACTGATGATATTACACAATTTATTGGTGGACTTGGAATAAATATTAGGATTGCTGCTGAATTGATTAAGCCACATATTGATCCATTATCTCCTGAAAATTATATAATAATCGGAGTAGGTCCTTTGGTAGGTACAATCACCCCAGGTTCCTCCAGAACTGTCGGTACAAGCAAATTTCCCGCAACTGGTGCAATTGCTTCTTCATGTGGTAGCATGAGTTTTGGTTTCCAGTTAAAACAAGCAGGATTCGACAATGTAATCATCTCAGGTAAAGCAGATAAACCTGTATATTTATTAATCTTGGACGATCATATCGAATTAATAAATGCAAAAGAAATTTGGGGCCAGGACATAATAAAATCAACAAATTTTTTACAAAAAAAGTATGAAGATTGCGGAATAATTGCAATTGGACAAGCCGGTGAAAATTTGGTAAGCATTTCTTTAGCTTTAATCGATAAAACGTCTACATTTGGACGAGGGGGGCTTGGTGCAGTTATGGGGTCTAAAAACCTTAAAGCAATAGCAGTAAAAGGAACTAAAGGTGTTTCAATTGCCAATCCTATAATATTTAATGAATTATTTAATAAGCTTTTTAATCGTATTAAAAATTATCCTCAGAGAGAATCCTGGCATAGTTTAGGAATGTTGAGGAGTCTGCCTGTAGGTATGATTTTAAAAGCTTCAGGTCAAAACAAAAAGGCTCGACAATGTAGCGAACGCGTTTATCTTAAAAAATTGAAAAAACGGCGAATTGCCTGTCCTTCTTGTCCTATGGGTGATAAAGATATTCTTGAACTCAAAGAAGGAATTCATTCTGGATTATTAAATTATACATCTTCGGTAATTAATCCCTTTTTAATGTATACGCTTGAAGACTTAGTAAACTTTGATGAGGCTATTAAAGGTTTTGATATCGTTAATAGATATGGATTAGATTCTTTGACGATTACTGCCTTACTGAAGTTTTGTAAATTTCTATATGAGAAAGGTATCTTTACAAAAGAAAGTACAGGAATAGAATGGAAAACAGATTACAATACTCTCGTAAAATTTATAGAAATGATAACCTATAGAAAAGGATTTGGTAATATATTAGCTGATGGATGGAAAAAATTAGCAGACACTTATGATTCAATTGAAGAAGAAATGCTTACTGTGAAAGGTTTAGATATTATATTCGAACCACGATTCTTACGCCTTGGTACCATGGAATTTGAACAAGTCGTAAACCCTAAAGGGGCTCATGTTGCATCTGGAGGTTCTCCAACTTATTTAGGTGCTGGAAGCTCAAGAGAAAAATTTAATATACATTTTTCACGTATGGGTATTCCTAAATCTGCAGTCGATCGAATATTTTCTCCTCCAATAAAAGAAATGGTTGTGAATGTAGGAAGATTAACAAGATATTCAGAGGATTGGTATACTGTTTTAACTTCATTAGGACTCTGTGCAAGAGCTCAAATGAATCGTTTTTACGGTTTAGAATCAGCGACAGAATTTTTCAATGCAGTAACAGGATTCAATATGCAACCAGAGGATTTACGTATAGCAGCTGAAAGATCTTGGAATTTATTTAAAATTTTAAATGTGAAAGAAGGATTTTCTCGAAAAGACGATAAATTTCCAAAAGATTGGTTTAAACCATTGAAATTTGGACATAATATACTTGCCTTCCAAGATTTTTTCGGAGAAATAACAATTACCCCTGAAATTGCTAACCAATTACTTGACGATTATTATGATGAACGTGGATGGGATAAAAAAAGTGGAACCCCAACGCAAGCAAAATTAAAAGATCTTGGTTTAGAAAATTATATTTAATCATAATTTCCAAGTTGGGAAATCCAAGCTGTATTCCTCAAATCCAAGACCTTTTATAAAATTATATGATATTTTGTTATCTTTAAACACCTTACATCTTAGTTCCTTAACACCTTTTCCTTTAAAATAATTCCAACTTGTTATTCCTAGAAAAGTGCCTAAACCTTTATGTTGATATTCTGGCAATATGCCTAATCCTGCGATTACACCTATAATATTATTTTCTCCTGTAAAGTATAAAATAATAAACCCAATTTCAATTGAATTAATTTCTGCTATTAGTACCGTAATATCAGGATCTTTAATAATTTCAAATAACTTATCTTTCGAGAGTGAATGATATGGCATAGGCGTTGAATGCCATGCTTGGTCATGTATAATAATTAAGTCTTCAATATCATCTTCAACAGCTTCTCGTATTTTTGCTTGTTTTACTTTGTGTTTGATCTTATTTTGTAGAGATTCTTCAAAATCTCTTGTGATTTTATTTACTGGTAATCGCATTTGTATATAATTCAGATCTCTTTGGAAACCCTCTCTAAATTTATTTGATAAGCTTTGAATTAAATTTCTAAACCAGCTCATAAGAGAATATATATATTTTTCTTTATATGAATACTTGATAATCTTATGTTTAATAAAATTATAAAGATATATTTCAATTTATAATTCTGTTTATTAATTATATAGCATCTTAAATTTATAAGAAAGTATAGGAATCCAATGATCCAAGCGAAATTTAATCGTTTTGAGCTAAAATATCTCATTTCTTTGATACAAAGAGATAAATTTATAAAAGAAATAACACTTTTTATGAAACACGATAAATATATTAATAATAATCATAATTATGAAGTAAGAAGTATATATTTTGATTCTCCCTTCGGAAAATCTTACTATAACAAGAAAAGTGGTTTAAATATTAGAATGAAATTTAGAATTCGTTATTATCCAGATTTTTTTGCTAATAGAGATAGAGAATATGTTTTTATTGAACTTAAGAAAAGATTAAATGAAACACTTTCAAAAGAACGAATTAAAGTACCTTTCAATACGGCTTTTAAAATTATAAACAATAAAACTCAAGACGCAAGAGATTTTTATAAGAATCTTTCACCTCAAAATAAAAATATTTTAAATGAGATATGGTTTAATTATAACAGATTTCATTTAAAACCAGTTAATGTTATCTGCTATGAAAGACAAGCTTTTAATAGTGAATTCATATCGAAATTTAGAATTACTTTTGATACAAATTTAAGGATTCGGAATTACAATTTTAATCTTCATTATGGTGGAGGTTCGTATTATATTAAATCTCCAAACGTATGTATTATGGAAATAAAATTCAATAAATTTATCCCTAAATGGGCAATCAATATAATACAAAGAAATAATTTTGTCAGAGAAAAGATGTCTAAATTTGTTAGTGGAATTGAAAAATTAGATATCAAATACCAACTCTCCCTGCAAAAGAAGATATTTAGTGTTATAGATTAGATGAATTTGAGTTATATGAAATTATCAATTATCTAAACCTATTAATTTTTATTCGATTAGATTTCGGTAATTCATAATTTAACCAATAGAAAACGATTCCTGTTATTCCATTTTTTATCCTACATTATACATTTTCGGAAAACTTTTTTTAAAATAATTAATTATGAGTAAATTAATGGCGATCAGTGATTTCATTGAGAAATTTCTAGAAGATTCATTTACAAATTTCGGAACTGATTTTAATATTGTAGATGTTATTATTGTGTTATTTTGGGGAATTTTATTATCATTTATAATAGCAATAACATACAGAGGAACTCATAGAAGTGTATCATATTCACATAATTTTACTCAAAACTTAGTTTTATTGGGATTAATTGTCAGTGTAATAATGTTAATAATCGGATCAAATATAGCACGGGCTTTTACATTGATTGGTGCTTTATCTATTGTTAGATTTCGGAGTGCAATAAAAGATGCTCGAGATTTAGGTTTTATTTTTTTTACTATGGCAATGGGTATGGCATGTGGAACGAGATTTATTCCCATAGCAATAATGATAACCATTTTAGGGTGCCTATTAATGTATCTAATGACTATTACTAAATTTGGACAAAAATATTTAGCTCAAGATATTTTAGAAATGAATTTACCTAAATCAAAAGAATATACTGAAGTTTTAAGTACTATCTTTAACCAATATTTAAAATATTACTCTCTTTTAAGTGTTAGTTCAATTGATGAAAAAAATAATCGATTAAGTTTTATTATAACATTTAAAAGACCTAAATTATCATTGATAAAAAAAAGGAGACAAATTTTTAGGGATTCAATAAAAACTAAATCTTCGCTACTCTTAAAAATTCAAGAAAATGAATTTATTTTTGATATTAAGTTAATTGATGGAAGTTCTGCTGAAGAATTATAGTAGATTTAATATAAAATGTGAAGTTTTGTTGAATAAAATTAGTAAAGCACCAAAAAATAAAAATCGAAGAGATTTTTTGTTTTTATTTATTGTTATTTTAATAGTAACTCCTACTTCAATTATTACTCAATATCTTAGCTCAATAGAAGAAGAATCTTTCGAATTGCCTAATCTTTTACCTGAAATATCTATTTCTTGTCCTTATTCAATAAATTCTAAAAATTATGTGGTAGCGGTAGTAGAATTAAATAAATGCATAATATCATCTAAAATAAAATATAGAGGTCGTACAAATATTTATTTTGCCAAAAAGGGTTATCGTTTAGAATTCTTTAATGAATGTTCTTTACTTGGAATGAGATTGGATGATGATTGGCAATTATTTGCAAATTATTTCGATCATACTCGAATGAGAACTAAGTTAGCTTTTGATTTATGGCGTAGTCTCCTTCCATCAAACCCAACAGCAATCCTACCTAGATCTAAATATGTAAAACTGTTTCTTAATAACAAATTCCAAGGACTATATTTACTCTCAGAAAAACAAGATAGAAGATTATTTGGGCTTGATGATGCACAAAACAGTCTAAATAGCAGTTTAATCCTTCAGGCTCCAGGACACCATCACCATTTTAAAGTTATAGCACATTGGGCGCAAGATTATCCTAATAAAGAAGATGGAATTTATATCACTGATCAAATAATAGAGGATTTGACACTTTTTATAAATAATACATCCAACATGGAATTTTTTAATGAAACTACGGGAATCTTTTCAAAATTTGATAAGATGAATTTAATTGATTTTTATCTTTTTAACTTCTTTATTCTCCATAAAGATTTTTGGAGTAAAAATTATTATCTAGTAAGAAATTCTATGCCTAGCAAATTTTTTTTAATTCCCTGGGACTTTGATGGTTCATTTGGGCAACTTGGTTGGAAAGAGTATGATTCGAAGAAAACAAATTGTTTTGGTAGCGGGAATGTACTATTTGAGCGGTTAGTTCATAATAAAGAATTTGTACAAGAGGTAAATATTCGTTGGGCAGAATTAAGAGCCGATTTATGGACAAAAGAATATATTTTAGGATTAATTACAAAAATGTATACTCAAATTCAGAAGGTTTTAGAAATTGATCTTGAAATGTGGAAACCCATAACTGTTGAAGGATATATTTCACCGAAATGGCCAGATCAATATCTTTATAGTAATGAAGAATTTGATTTGAATGAAAAAATTTATTTTCTGTATGATTGGATCGAAGAACGCTTTGATTTCTGTGATTCATTTTTTTCCTTAAATGAATAAAATTAGATTATACTGGACTAAAAAAAAAATTTAATAATTTAGAGTTTTATGTTATTATAAAAATCAATATTATTCCTATTTTTATTTAATAAATTGAGTCTAGTGTAAATGATTGAAAGAACTAATGTTCAAATATTTCTATTTACGAGAAATTCAGAATTCAAAGTATTAATCCTGAAAAGAACCCCAGAAAAAGGGGGATTTTGGCAACCTTTAAGTGGAGGAATTGAAGAAGGTGAAAACTCTTATGATACAATTAAAAGGGAAGTTTTTGAAGAAACTGGAATTCAAGATATAAAAAATGTCTTTGATTTGGATTACACTTTTACATTTAAAGCACCTATAAGTCGAAAATGGATGAGAGATATTTGTTTTGCTGCTGAAATAGATAATTTATTTGATGTTAAATTAAGCAATGAACATGATGAATATAAATGGTGTAATAAAAAAGAAGCGAAAAAACTATTAAAATGGAAATGTAATTTAATAGCTTATAAAAAACTACTAAAAACAGCAAGAAAGTCTCATCTTTAAAATTATTAGATTTTTAAAGTCATTCAGATTTAATCCTTATTGATATATCGATATAAGATTCTTCATTATTTGTTGAAATATTGATTTTTTGTATATTACAAATTATTAGATTAAATTTTACATTATATTAGAATAAATTAAAGACAGTAATTTAAAAAATTTAAATCAATTTCTTAAAAATAATGGAATTAAGTCCTGAAAAAATATACCAAGAATTTCTAAAAAAGAATTTAGATAAACTTTCTGCAGTTAGATTATTGTTATCATTAATAGAGAAGAGTGATAGTAATAAAGTTCGGGTTGATAGCATAAAAGAATTGGAACATATAGGAGCTGCTGATAATTATACTTTTAAAGTCTTAGAAAATCTACTTATTTCTGATTCTAGTTTAACAGTAAGAAATACTGCTGCCTTAATTTTAAAAAGTTTGTTTATTGATAAAACATTTGAACCAATGAAGTGGGCACTAATTCATGAAGAATCACCTTCATGTTTAAGAACGATACATAGGGTTCTTATTGAAATTATAAATAATTGGGCAAAAAACACTGATCCTATGGTTAAATCCCTATTGCTTAGAGAAGTAGAAAAAATTAAATATAAAGAATTTAAATTAGGATTCGAGATTTTATGTGAATCTAAGTATATTGAAACTTTTACAAATCAAGAATTGGCAGATATCCTGATTAATTATTTTACACTAATGCTTTTCAAAAAATCATATTGGCGATTAAAATATAAAATTGAAAAATGTAAAATCACTGAATTGAATTTCATATTTAAGGGTTTAACATCTATACCGACCCCTATTAAATATTTATCTTCATTAAAAAAATTAATTTTAAGATATAATCAATTAACCATCCTCCCAAATTGGATTGGATCTCTTCATTCTCTTGAAAGTTTGAATTTAAACGTTAATAATATAAAAACTCTACCAAAATCAATTGGAAATCTAAAATCATTAAAAGAACTATTTTTATGGAAGAATGAATTAAAAATACTTCCTCAATCAATTGAAGGTTTAGTGCGATTAGAAATAATTAATCTTAGACTAAATCAATTAACTAGTTTACCCGAAACAATAGGGAATTTATTATCTTTAAAAGAATTGAATTTACATGATAATTTATTAAAAGAATTACCAGAATCTATTAAATATCTAGTAAATTTAGATGATTTAAATTTAAGTTGGAATAGTTTAGTGTCTCTCCCTGAATCAATAGGGTTTCTATCTTCTTTAAAAATTCTGAATTTAGAAAGAAATGAATTAACTACCCTACCAGAAAGTATTAGGGATCTTTCCGCTCTAGAAATATTAAATGTTAGTGATAATAAACTAAAAAAGATTCCAGAGAGCATAAATAACGTGAAATCTCTTCAGTACTTAAATGTGTCAAGAAATAAGCTTGAGTCAATTCCAGAGTCAATATTATCGCTTAAATCATTAAAAGAAATATATGTAGCTGAAAATAATTTTAAAGAAACTCCAGATATTTTAAATGCTTTAAAAAAAAAAGGGGTTCAAATCTACTTATAGATCGCAAAATTTATTGAGTCTCATATAATTCTTTAATCTCTTCTACTGTTGTTATATCTTTTGGACCTTTATCAGGACGTAGTCTCTTATAGACTGGAAATCTCATAGAATATCCTAGCGTAGCAAATTTATCACTAATTGTTATTTCATCCCCCATTATCTCCATTACTACTTCTGGTTTTAACCATATATCAGGTTTATCTTCACAAATGACATTATTTGGTTTTTTTTCCCGTTTATATTCTTCCATATCTTTCGTTAAAGAATCTGATAATTCATCACCTATTCCTGAGAAGAAGCGAGTAAATGCTATATAATTATCATTTACAGGATTATACACTGCACCAATATAAGTTCCATATACCCCTGTTCTTCGACCTTTACCATAAAAAGCACCAACTAGGACAACATCTATATTATCTTTAAGTTTACCTCCTTCTAGACTTTTCAACTTAAGCCACTTATAACCGCGATTTCCTGCTTGATAAATTGAATCATCTTTGATTGATTTTGCCATAATACCTTCAGTTCCTTCTTTTCTAGCCTTATTAAAGAAATCCAATAATTCATCAGTAGAATTAATTTGAATAGACTTAACTAAACGCAATTCATCTCTTTCTTCAACCATTTCTTCAAGTTTTTGTCTTCGTTCTGGAAGTGGTTTATTAACAAATGATTCATCTTCTAATTTTAAAAGATCAAATATAAATAAACATACAGGAACTTCTTTAGAAATATCTTCTACATCATACTTTCTTCTTCTTTTACTTAAAACTTGAAATGGAAGCATTTTTTCATAGAAATGATCCATAGCAACAACTTCTCCTTCAAAAATAACATTTTCTGCTTTGATGCTTTCTTTTACTTTTTGACAAACATCAGGATATTGATCTGAAATGTCAAGTAAACGTCGTGAAAATAGAGTTATATCGTCACCATTTTTATGGATTTGAAGTCGTTCACCATCTAATTTGTATTCAGCTATAAATGGAACCCCTAATCTATTAATGAATTCAGTATAAACTTCTCGAGAGGCAAGCATACTAAGGATAGGAATTCCATATTCTATATCAATCTTTTTCACCTCTTCTAAACCAGATTCTGCTAATATTTTTGAGATCTCACCTAAATCTGGATGCAATGTGTAAGCTCTTTCAATAAAATTTTTATTATCTTTTACACCTGTGAATGCTAGAGCTAAACCTTCTATTATGGTTGGAGATTGAACCCCTACTCTTAACGTAGATGTTATTGTTCGTAATAAATATTTTACTTCTAATGGAGAACATTTTCTCATTAATCCCCTCAATACTCCCAATTTTATATCATGAGAACCAGCACCATCAGTCAACGCTATTTTCATTAATTCTGAATACAAATCAGAAATCTCTAAAGAACTTTCTAAAGTATCATTACTTTCATTATAATCAAATAATGATTTTTGTTTCTTTTTTTTTGACAAAATTAATTCTGCTGTTGCCCCGATATCACCTTGTTTAACTAAAAATTCTTTAATTTTTTTAGCGTCTAATCCAGAATGCACAGATAATGCTTCAATTATCATTTTCTCAGCCAATCCCATTTTTGGAAATTTTTTAATGTTTGGAGCTAGTTGACCTTGTAAGAGATAAATAACCTTGTCTAAATCTTCATATTCTTCATTTTTTTTAATTTTACTAAAAAAACTTGATAATAGATCAATCATTTCAAGTCTTTTTGTAGTAGCTTCTAATTCTGAAAATAAATGTGCTAATTTATTAAATTTCATAAGAATATTATTATATGTATTTTAAAAACAGGAATAATATCTTTAGTATCATCCTTATAAATATAAAAAAAGATAATTATAAAAATTGTATATAAAAAAATACATTACATTTAGAAAATTACACTAACAATTTAGAGAGTTCTATAAATTTCTTCTGAATTGCGGTTTTGACTTTCGTATCAATTCCCGAGAAACTATTTGCTGTGAAATTTAATTTACTCCCTTCTTTTATCGAGAATGTGCAGATTGGACCATCCATCATTTCAACAGAATAACTTCTATCTTTTTTCTTTGAAATCCAAATATCCTCAAAATGCTCTAAGATTCCCGAGAAGACAAATCCTACTTTAGCATCAGTTGTTAAGCTTGTTTTTGAAACGTGTATAGAAGGTGCTGGTTTTGATTCAGGTTTAATGGATGGTAAGGATCCAGCCTCTTCATATTCAGAAGCTGTTTCAACAGATTTAGCAGGCGAAACCACTTTTTTTGGTTCAACTGATTTTACAGGTTCAATTGGCTTTGAAACAGCCGGAGCAGGAATTGGAGCAGGCTTAGCTTCAACTTTTGGTTCTACTTTTCCTTTTTGTGTTGCAGCTACAGGTTTAACCGCACCTGCTTCAAAAGTAACAATAAAATTATCTAATTCTCTAAATTTCATATCTAATAACGCTTGAAGTTCTTCATTTAAAGCACTATCTTCTGGAACTTTACCTATCTTTCTTCCATCCATTTCTTTTATTTGTTTGATATCTCGTCCAATAATACTTTTACCTACTGTATAACCATGTCCTTTAAGTGATTCAGCTTGTCTTAGAGCTGTTCTTCGAGCGACTAATCCTTGCTGAATTCCATGCCATAAATATAATGATTCAGAACCCTCATCTAATACGATTATTGAAGTATCTGGTAAAAAATTATCCTTACCCCATTTTATGGCCTCAATTTCCCCACCTGGTTTAACATTGAACATTAGAGCAAGATTCAACCTCGTTCACCATTTATTATTTGTTGTTTCAATAAAATAAAATTATCACTGCATAATATTAATAATAATATAATAAAATATTTTGTTTAAAAGATTAATCTAAAAGAAACTATTAACTATAATTAAAAATCCTCTTTTATGATCATTTTAAGCTATACATAATAGGAAATTTAATTCAGTATATATATTTCAGAAATTGAGAATGTAGACTTTAATCTTATAAATTTTTGCATGATTAAATTATTAAATATACATGGGTTATTGATTTTAAATGAAAGAAAAAGTATTGAAAATATCAATTCCAAAAGGAAGTCTACAAGAAGAGATATCTTCTTTTTTTGAAAGAGCAGGATTAAAATTGTCTTTTGGATCAAAACGAGATTATAGACCTTCTGTAGGTGATCCTGAAATATATCTTAAACTATTAAGGCCTCAAGAGATACCAAATTACTTGATAGGTGAAAATCAATTTGACTTAGGAATTTCAGGGAGGGATTGGATCAAAGAAACAAACGCAAATGTAGAAATTTTATTGGATTTAGAAATAGGTGCTGTTTCAATTGTCTTATGTGTTCCAAAAAATTGGGATAATATTACATCCCTTGACGATATTCTGCTAAAATTTTCTGCTGAAAATAAAACATTAAGGATTTCAACTGAATATTTAACATTATCAATGAACTATTTAAAAAATAATGGAACTTATCAAAAACTATATGGTAAAAAAGCACCTTTAGTTATCACTCCTTGGAAATATTGGGGTGATAATAAGGAAGTTAAAATTTTCTTATCATTTGGAGCAACAGAAGCGAAACCCCCTGAAGAAGTTGATGTTATAATTGATAATACATCAACAGGTTCTACATTGGAAGCAAATAATTTAAAAATCATAGGTATAATTGATACTTCTACTGCGGTGTTAATAGCAAACAAAAATGCTTTAAAAAATGAATGGAAAAGAGAAAAAATAATGGATATTCTAGTTCTTTTAAAGGGTGTTATAGAAGCATCAAAGAAGCTTCATATATTTATGAATGTAAAGAAAGAAAATTTAAATAAAATTTTAGAAGAACTTCCTGCTTTAAAACGCCCAACTGTTTCAAAATTAGCTGGTGAAGTTGATTGGTTTGCAATAAATACAATAATCAAAAAGAAGGAATTTTTAAGTTTAATTCCTTTGCTAAGGAAATATGCACAAGGTTTGGTTGTTCATGAACCAAGACAAATACTTCCATTGGAAGGGATTAGGTGATTTCTATAAATACTCTGAGAATAGTGAAATCAGATGAAATAAATGAAAATAATTTATCTGAATTTATTCCTCGAAATTTTCTTCAAATTGAATCTATTAGAGAATCTGTAGTAGGTATTATTGCAGAAGTTAACAAAAATGGGGATAAAGCAATTCTTGAATTTACAAAAAAATTTGATGGTGTAGAATTATTTGAATCAGAAATTAAAGTTACTCAAGAAGAGATTTCCGATGCTTATAATATAATAGATAGGACTTTATTGAAAGCATTACAATACGCAAAAAAGAATTTAATAAAATTTCAGCGAGCTCAGATGAGAAAAGAGTGGATGATAAAAATAGAAAAAGGAGTAAATGCGGGACAAATATATCGGCCTTTGGAAAGAATTGGAATTTATATTCCCGGTGGTAGAGCTATATATCCCAGTACAGTCCTAATGACAGCAGCTCCAGCATATGTAGCAGGTGTAAAAGAAATTATTATATGTTCACCACCTCAATCGAATAAAAAAATCGCACCTGAAATTATTGTGGCTGCGAGTGAATTTAATATTAATGATATATATAAGATAGGAGGCGCTCAAGCAATAGCTGCGATGGCATTGGGCACAAATACAATTCCCAAAGTTCAGAAAATTGTAGGTCCAGGAAACAAATGGGTGAATGCAGCAAAACAAATCTTATCTAATACTGTAGCTATTGATACTCCAGCAGGTCCAAGTGAAATTTTAATAATTGCTGATAATTCTGCTGATTATAACCTTGTCATTGTAGATTTACTTTCTCAAATCGAACATGACTCTGACAATGTGGGAATAATAATATCAACATCTACAGATTTAATTCAAAATATCATGAATAATATAGAACCATACCTAGAAAAATCAGAGAGGAGAGATATAATCAAAATAGCTTTAAGAAATAACACTCTCATTATAGAAGCGAAAGATATAGATGACTGTATTAGGCTTTGTAATTTAATTGCACCAGAACATCTTGAAATTATGATTAAAAATCCTAAAAATATAGTACCAAAAATAATAAATGCGGGTGCTATATTTATTGGGCCGAATACACCCGTATCATTAGGAGATTATTCCGCAGGAACAAATCACGTATTACCTACAGGGGGTAATGCTGCAAAATATTCGGGATTGAATTTATATGATTTTTTAAAGATAATTGAAGTTTTAGATTGTGATATAGATGGTTTAAAAACACTGAGTAAATCTTCTTCTATTATAGCTGATTTTGAGGGTTTACCTGCCCATAAAAAATCTATAGAAAAAAGATTAGAAAATAAGAATTAAATTATATTAAAATTTAATTTTTACATAAAATTTTTTAGAAATCTATACCAAATGTTCAATATCGGTAAAAAAAGTAGATGGTATATAAAATGGACTTAAATGTATTATTGAGAGAAAATCTCAAAAAATTCACATCTTATGAACCTGGAGAACAGCCAACTGAAGAAGGATGGACTAAATTAAATACAAATGAGAATCCATATCCACCAATACCAGAAATTTTAGAAGATATTAAAAAAGCCATAAATGATAAACTTAGACTTTACCCTGATCCTACTTCATTTGAACTTCGCAAAGAAATTCTTAATGTACTACTAAGAGATAAAGATACGCTTACAAATAGAAATTCAATATTTATCGGAAATGGTTCAGATGAGATTTTAGACATCATTTTTAAAGTTTTTATTGATCCCGGTGATGAAATTATTATTTTTTATCCATCATATGGATTATATAAAGTCTTAGGAACGCTTTACAATGCAAAAATTAAGGAAATCCCTCTAAATGAAGACTTTTCCATACCTGATTCTGCTTATTCTGTAAAGGGAAAATTAATGTTTATTAATTCTCCAAATAATCCTAACGGAAAATCATTTGGGAACGCAACTATTCTTAAATTATGTGGAAGTTTTCCTGGAATAGTGGTAGTTGACGAAGCTTATGCTGATTTTTCTAACCAAACCTGTTTATCTTTATTAAAAAAAGCAAAAAATATTATTGTGAATCGGTCATTTTCAAAAAGTTTTTCACTTGCTTCATTAAGGATTGGTTTCGCTTTAGCTGATCCAGAGATAATTAAAGAAATGAATAGAGTTAAATTACCTTATAACACAAATTACCTAGGTCAAATTGCAGCATTATCTTGTATTAAGCATAATAACAAGATTTTTGAACAAAATAAGAAAATTATATCGGAAAGACAAAGATTGAGTGATAAACTAGATAAATTTAACGGAGTAAGCGTTTTGTCTTCTGATGCCAATTTTATATTTATAAAATTTGAGGATAAGTCTAAAACTTTAAAATTTGTTTGGGATTTAAGGGAAATGAAGATATTAATAAGACATTTTAGCAAACCTGGTCTTTATAATTACATTAGAGTAACTATCGGGACAGAAGAAGATAATGATAAGTTTTTGGACGCTTTTAAGGAAATTGCTAATAAATATTTATAATTACAAAAATTATAATATTTAAAATTTTGTTTAATTACTATTGAATCTATGGTGAGTTGGTAAGAATTCCAAATACTTCATCTCCACCCAATAAACCTAAGAATTTAGTTCAATGTCAATACTGTGGATATAAAGTTATAAAACCTTTTCCTAAAGATCAAATGTGTCCTCAATGTCGTAAATTCTTACCTGAATTATTTGATATAACTACAGAAAAACAAGGAAGATCTGAACCAAAGCAGTTTGAAACAAAGACTACAACATTATCTTCGAAACTAAAGAGTAAAGTAAAAATTAAGAAAGATAACCAATTGGGTATATCCTTAGATAGAGATAAAATTGAATTAAAAAAAGAAGAATATGTAAAATTACTTGGTATAACATCACTTGAGAGAACTCAACTTTTCTGCAGTAATGATAAATTAATTTATTTATTAGAGCTTTCAAATAATTTAGACTCTATAGCTACAAGCATATTAGGTGGAGAACTTGATAAGATGCTTCTAATATCTGAGGAAAATAATATAGAGGAAAAATGCCAATTTTATGTTAAAGATAAAATCATATATCTTGTATACGGTAGATTTCCTGATAAGAAAGGTAAATGGCTTCTTGAACAGATGTCAAACAATTTCTCTGAATTATTAGGAGATAAGGATGTTGATCAATTAAACAAACTTGAAAAATATGAAATCGAGTTAGAATTCAAAAAAAGAGCCCATTTTATTTTAAATGAATATGCAAATAAATTGCAAGAAGTATTTACAGATCAAGATTTTTCATATGTAGAAGATTCTATCCGAATTGATTATTTGGGATTATCCTCCATGTCAATTGGTGTTATATCTCTCTTATTAGGAGATGAGCTTAATATAGAATTTCCTGGAGAATTCGAAAGTCCTGAAGAAGAAAAAGAAATGAAAGAGTCAATGCTTACAGCAAAAATTGAAGCGATAGCTGCAAATACTCAAGGTAATACTCGTGCTATTCCTCGATGGATTGCTGTAAAACTAGGATTTCAAAATTATCGATTTCTAACCTTTAAAAAATATCAGAATGATTATTTTTTATCTTTATTATCAGAAGGCAATTTAGAGAAGATAAAACAAGTTGAACAGTTATTGGAGCCTATTAATAAGGTTACAAAGACGGTTTTTTCAGGAAATTTAAAACCTTTTAATGAATTAAAATCTACTTTAGAAAAAAAATTTGAGAAACGAAGGAAATTTCCTCCTTTTAAGTTTGATTAGATAATTTAAATTAAAACTATGCTTTTTTTGTATTTATTACTATATTTTTTACTATTATTTAATTATGAATAATTTCCAAATAATAAGGTTAAATTATGATAGAAATATTAAAAGACAATGCAGAAATATTTCAGGTTACAAATGGGGTAATAGGATTAAAATTTTATAAGAAAGGTGAAATTCAAGGAAAATTTGAGATTTATTTGGAAGGAAAAAAATCATCACAATGTTTACTCAAAGATTGTTTTTCTGTGATAAATTTTAATGAAAAAAATACAGAAAATTTGTTTGAAATTTCTTCTTATAATAATAATTTTAATAGTAAAACTCAAACCATTGATGATATTATTGGACAAGGATTAAGAATTGTTTTTTTATTTGAACAAAATAGAAATCAAGAAATTTCATTTGAGATTCAGTTTAAGATATATGAAAAAAGCGATTTTATATTGATTAAAATAATAAATATTCGAGATCCAAAGCAAAATCAATTATCGGTACATAGTATATCTCCCCTAAGAATAGAAAATAGCTCTTTATATTTATCAGGTAAAACTATTCCTACCAATCTAAATAATATAACTTGGTTTAAAAATGGCTGGCAAAGTTGGAGCCCATGTAAAGTTTTCTTCGGAAGAGAGAAAGATGTTAAAGGATCACAGATAGAAGTATTAAATTTGATATATGACAACCAAGATTACAAAATTACAGGAAGATTTTATAGTGAGTGTTGTACCGTAATCACAGATTTAGATTCTAACAATTCTTTAATCTTAGGATTTGTTACCCTAAAAGACCAATTTTCAAGAATCATTCTTGATTATGACAATGATAATGAATTGAAATTATTAACTGCATTTGGTTTTATGGATAATGTTAAACTTAATGAGACTAAGATTGATTCTTCAGAAGAATTATTTATCTGTTTTAAAGAGTTAAATAAAGGATATTATGGATTAATTGAGTATGCTGAAATCGTTAATTTGTATATAAAAAACCCTCGTATTAACAAGATTCCTATAGGTTGGTGTAGCTGGTATTATTATTTCACAAAAATTACACAGGAAGAATTGATCAAGAATTTGGAATTTTTTAATGACCATAGAGACTTACCTATTGATTTTATCCAATTAGATGATGGATATTTTACTAAAATCGGTGATTTTACCGAGATAAATGAAAAATTTCCTGATGGATTACCATGGTTATTCACAAATATAAAAAAATATGGATTTAAAGGAGGTATCTGGACAGCACCTTTTATAGCAATAAAAAGATCTAATTTATTCAAAAATCATAAAAATTGGTTCTTAACAAAAGCAGATAAATTATTGCCAGTACTATTCAATTGGAGATCATTTGAATACAGTCTTGATTTATCGAATGAAGATGTACTTCATTATCTCAGTGAATATTTTAGGAATCTCTTAAACGCAAATGAAAAAAATATTAAAAAAAAAAATGAAGCCTTAATAGATTTTATTAAGATCGATTTTCTTCACGCTGCTGTCCCTTATGGGGCAGACTATAAAAAATCAAATTTAACAAGAGCACAAATATTATATAATGGCGTAAAACTAATAAGAAAAGCAATAACTAATGATACATTTTTACTAGGATGTGGAGCTCCATTAGGACCTTGTGTGGGATTAGTTGACGCTATGCGTATAAGCTGTGATACTGCTCCGATTTGGGATGCTGGTCCTATCGATGAAAGTGAATTATCCGAAATCTCTTTAAAAGCAGCTCTTTTAAACACGTTATATCGGTCATTTATGCATAATCATTTTTGGATAAATGATCCAGATTGTTTAATGATAAGACGAAGTCATACAAAATTAACCCTTGATGAAATTAAATTGCAAATGACTATTTTTGGGTTATCTGGGGGGCAAATATTAATATCAGATGACATGACAAAATTATCTAAGGAAGAAATTGACGATGCAAAACTCTTAATACCCCCTTATAATCCGGAAGATTATAGTCCTATTCCTGTTGACACATTTATCTCAAAATTTCCATCAATTTACATGCTCGAAACAGAAGAAGTTATAGGAAAAAGATATTTAGCGGCTATTATAAACTGGGAAAACCATTTAACTTCAAAAATAGTTAAAATTTCTGAATTGATTCCCACTCTTACTGATAATAATAAAGAATTTTATGTATTCGATTTTTGGAATGAAATTCTTTTAGGGAAATACAAAAAAAGTGATATTTTTGAGTTAAAAGAAATTAAAGCCCATTCTTGCAAATATTTAACTATAATTCCTTTAACTAAAAACTCAAATATTTCACCTATTCTTCTTTCTACTAATTTGCATATTACCCAAGGATGTTGTGAAATAAAAAATTTTGAATTTGATGAGGAATTGAATAGATTACTAATTCAAATAGGATTAATGGGTGAAAGAGAAGGAAACTTAATTCTAAAACTTCCAAAAAATAAAGAAATTATAGAATCCAATTTTAATTATACTAAAATAAATATAAGCGAAAATATTTGGAAAATTTTTGTAAAATTTAAAGATAAAATTCAAGTAACCATTAATCTTAATTACTAAAATGAATTTAACTCCAGATAAGATTTTTGAACTTTTTACAAATAAGAATATAAATAAGTTCACTGCTTATGAACATTTAATCTCTTTTATAGAAAACAGTGAAAATGAGAATCTTAGAATAGATGCTATCATAATTCTAGATAAAATTGGCATATATAATAATAAACTCTTTACGATTTTAGAGAATATACTCATATCTGATTCAAATAAAAACATAAGAAATATTGCTGCAAAATTCATAGAAAAAAGATTCTTAAATAAGGCGTTAACGCCTTTGAAATGGGTTATTACCCATGAGTCTGATTTTACCTGTTTAATTACAATAATCAACATTTTGAAGAAAATTAATAATCATGAATCTAAATTGATTCTATTTAATGAAGTAAAGAAGATTACAAAAATCAAATACATAAATAAAGAAAGAAGAATTGAGAATAAAAGATTTAAAAAAGTTATTAAGAAATTGTTAAAAATAAAGAAATTCGAATATTTTACCAATGAGGAATTGTCTGAAATTTTAATTAATTTTTTTATTGTTAAACATTTAACTAAACTGTTTCCTAACGCCTTTTATGAATTAGATTCTCAAAATGGATTAGTAAAAGAATTAGATTTGTCAGATTTTCTTGAATACGATGTAAAAGGAACTCCTTGGGGATGGAAAAATGATATAAAATCATTATCAGAAGTGATTGGTTTAAAGTATTTACACAATCTTACAAAAATTGATCTTTCAAATAACCAAATTGAAAATATAAAAGACTTAGTTAATTTGGAAAAATTAACCCATCTAATCTTAACTAATAATAAAATTAGCGAATTAGAGAACATCGAATATATAAAAAAGCTAACGAACCTTGAGTATTTAGATTTGCGTTATAACGATATTGCTAAAAAAATTAATCTAAATGATTTTAATCAAAATATTAGGGTTCTTTTAAATGATTATCTATTATTAAAATAAAAGAAAAAAAAATTTATTCAACTAAGGCTGTTTTCCCAGTCCCCCATACTCCTAAAGCTATACCTAATTCCTTTTTCTCTTTAGCAACTTCCTTTATTTTCTTTCCTTGCAATACCGCATCTATTGCTTGTCTGAATGCTTTAGCACCGGAAATTGGACCATCAGGATGACTATGAATTCCCCCACCACTTCCGATTAAGATATCTGTTCCCGCTTCTTTTATACATTTTTCAACCATTCCTGGAGTGATACCTCCAGATGGCATAGGTAGAGTAGGTTTTATGTGTTGTAATGGAAATCTTAATGCTTTAAGATTTTGTTCATATCTCTCCTCTAAAATCTCAGCTTTTCCATAAGGTGCAGGAATTACTACCGAATCTGCTCCGCATATTCTTGGTAATTTCGCAAATGTCAACATACTTGTCATTCCTGTCCATTCTCCGCCAAAATAAGCACCCCCAAAATCCATATGTCCAAGAATTGGTACTTTAATTGAAGGATCTTCCGCAATTTGTCTTAATGCCTCATAACCAGTAGCCAAGTAATTTATCATTAACGCATTTGCTCCTAATTCTATCATTTTATCGGCGTAATCAAACATTTCTGGGAATTTAGTAGTTATATTGATGGTATATAATGTTTTTTCTCCCTTCTCTGAATCAGCGCGGTCTACCGCTTCCATAACTTTTACTATTCTTTCTTCTAAAGTATTAAAAGAAGGATTAGAAATCAATTCATCATCCTTTACCACATCACAACCTCCAACTGCAGCTTTATAAACTAAATCTGCTGCGACATCTGCGGTGTGTCCAGTACAAGGTTTCACCATATTATTTAAAAGAGGTCTTTCAGGAATGTTCATGAGTTTTCTTATTCCATCTATTCCAAACTTAGGTCCTTTGAAATCTTCTAACCAAGCTTTAGGAAATGCTAAATCTACTAACTTTAAACCATGTGTAATGGAAATATTTCCGATTACGGTAGTGAACAACATTGGGATGCCTAGATTCTTAATATTTACAACAGGAAATCCAATCTGTACGAAATATAATCTATCTGGTTTTTCAGCTTTAGAGGGTAAAACATACTCATAATGAGGAAGTTCATAGACACCTAGAACTCGTGCTACATGGTGTTTTCTTACTTCAGCAGTCTCTGCGGGTACTCTTATCCAAGTTCCAGTTGACTGTTCAATCGCAGCAAAACGAGCTAAATAGTTAACATTCATACCTCTTGGTCGTTTTATTATATAACTTGCAATAACGTATTTCTCTAAATCAATCCCATCTAAGCCTATTGCCTCTGGAGTATCTAAATATTGTTCACAGCTTTCAAAAATTTTATCCATATTAATTTCACAAATTATTTTTGATTATATTAATATAGAGTAATGGAAATGAATTCAAAAATTTTATGATAGAATTAGAAAAGGTAAAACAAAAAAAAAGGAAAAAAATTATAATATTTTTATTCTTCAGCTTTCGCTGCTTCTTTTTTAGCGGCTCTTATGTCGTGGTATGAATTTTCAAGTACAGTAAGATATTCCATTAAAACCTGATCAGCTTTAGATTTCTGGTCATACACTGTTTTTATAATGTTTAATAGATATTTTGGAAAGATAATATCTAAATAAAAGTCTGAAAGAAGTGCATAATATTCGATATTTCGCTCATCTCTGTATACCTGAATTAATTGTGTATCCCATAACATTTTAAGTACACCATCAAGATCTTCGACTCCTTTCTTTCTAAGTTTTTCAAGTTCATTTTTTGTAACAACTGCAGTTCTAAGTAAACGTAAGGTTTCATACACTTGAGGATTGCTAAGAACATCTATTACTCTCAAATTATCCCCTTCAGTTGGACGATAAGTCTGGAAGTATCGTTTAACATCAGTTCTATAGTTCTCTACAAATTGAGAGGGTAACCCTTGGGCAGAAGGATCAGTGAGGATTTTTACGGGAGGTACTCTCAAAATCAAAACATCTTTTACTAGAAAAATTAATTCTGAGGGCATACCTTTTACGGAGGCTTCTTTTATTATCTCTCGCTTAATCAGTTCCATTAAAACTCCATCAATATCAACAAAACCTTGTTTATATCTGTCTTTTAACCAAATCATCAATTCTGACTTAGAAACTACACCCTCATCTCTTAAACGGTTAATTATCATCCGTTTTATTTCATCTTGGTAGGTAATCCCAAGTCGTTGTTCAGTATTAAGAGTAGGATATACTGATAATCGTCGAAATAATGAAGGGATCATCTTTAAATACGCATTATCCTCCAAATTCTGTAAGATAATCCTTGAAATATCAATTAATCCTTCTTCATATGCATCTGGGTCATCATCTAGATTTAACAGTAAAAGAATGTAAAAATTTTGTTCAGGGCCAGTGTAGTAGGAAGCAATGTTAAGGGAACCAATCATTAGGCTTATCATCCCCGATTCTCCACTGTATTCATGAGTACTATATACCTGCATGAGCGTTTTTTCAGTTAGAACAATCTCTTCAGGATACTTAGATAAAACCTCAGTTCCTGCTCTATCGTCCCATTTCATTAAAACTAATCCAACAGGCATTATTCTTCACCTCCCGTAGGTTCTTTGAATTTTACTTCTTCTTTTACTTCTGGTATTGTTTTCTTTTTCTTAATTTCGACGCCTAACACGTCTCTTAAAGATACTCCTAGTGTTTCCCAATGGTCACCTAATTGCTTTATAAGATACTCTTCTTTTGATGGGTATAATAATGATTCTGATATCGCCTTTTTGCCTTTGATTTCTTTTTTCATCTTTCTTGCTTTTTTAACGAAAGTAGGAATCCTGGCTTGCTGAACAAGTCGGTATGTGACTAAACTACCCACCACTGCTACAATACCAATTACAATCAATAGAAAATAGAACATAGGCATACCTGGGAAGATTTCAGTCATCCCAACTATAACTGTGAGAGGGATTGACTCAGAAATATAATCCTCCCTTGTTATACTAATCTCTCCAGTAAAAACTCGCGCTGCGATGAAAGTATTAATATTCCCTGTTGTAAATGTATAAGTATAAGTACCATTTTCAGTTTCGGTTAATTCATATTCTAATGATCCGAATCTTAATACAACAATAGCACCCGTAATTGGCTGTGGATCCGTTGGATCTGATAAATCCGTTAATGTAAGTTCAATATAAACTTCTTCACCTTGGATGATTTTTATCTGACTTTGAACTAGATTAGTAGCTGTTAGATCCCAAGTTATAATTCTCTTTTTAATTGTTAGATCTATCAATGCGGTTCTTACTTCATAGTTATTCTTTTGTAAGGTGACAAAAATTGCATAATCTCCAACTTCTCTCAAAGCGGTTCCGAAATCTAATATATATATGGAGTTTGGACCTTCTATTAAATCAATTTTTTCGCTTATACCACCAATAATTGTTCCATTAGCTGATACTTCATACCATTGATAATAAACTTCATCTAAATCAGTTAGGCTTATATGAGGATCAGATAAGATATCCTTGTATTCAAAGGTGAAGTTATAAGCTTGTCTAACCCATATTATTTTTGATATATGATGTAGTGATGTGTCTCCATTAAGAGAAGTAGGTCTATGAATAATTGTAACATCAAATCTATAGTTTTGGAAAGAAGAATAGTTCTGTAGTTCAGCATTTATTCTAATTTGATATGTACCAACATCAGCAATAGATGTATTAATTATAAATGAGTAATAGCCTGGTGGATTTTCATTTATGACAATTGGATTATCAACGAACTGCCATTCATAAGAAACTATTGCTCCTTCTAATAATGTACCACCTGAACTATAAAAAATAGTTAAATCAAGTGTTTCACCATAATATTGAGTAACATTATTACCTAAGTTTGTGAGATCACTAGTATCATATACATCTATACTCGTACTTTTTCCAGTGACTTCAAAAAGAAGCTGAATAGGTGCTGGATTTTGATATCCCTTTTTTTCACCATAAATTTTGAAATAATATTGTTCACCTCCAATTAAAAATCCTGAATTTATGGTATAGTTGAAATATCCATCTAATTCAGGATTCATTGGTCCACTATCAAACGAAAGATCGCCAAGCAGATCGGTAATTTCCCAATCTACGAAATCAGCGAAAATAACTGGTTTCCATAAAGGAATAGGATCAGTAAAATTGTCGGTGCTCATAAATTGAACTCTAAAAGTAAAATCTTGACCCCATTCGTTACTAGGATCCCAATAAATTCTATCGAACTTAGTTGCAAAATCAGCTATGCTAGTTCGAATTCTGAATTCGATAGTAGCATTTTTGTATAAGGTATAATTAAAGTGGTCTAACCATACTGTAAGGGGAGTTGTATATTGATCAGAAGATACATTAAATTCTCTGGCGGCTCCACCATATTCTAAAGTAAAATTATATAATGTATTCCTAATATACCAGAAATCTAGGTCAGAATTTACATCTCCTTTCGCTATGCCTTGATCGTTAGTAATTAAAGTGATAATGTCATCACCAGAAGTACCGTTAATTACTTTAACTCGAACACTTCCATACTCTGATTTCCATATACCATCTGTATCGTATACTTTAATTATCAATTTGGACATGTTGACTTGTACATATTGATTACAAGTTTCACTATAATAAATATCAATAGTTCCATGACAAACAACAGATGTGTTTGTACCTTCTACATAAATTAAAAGACCATAAGCTTCAGCAGATTCTGTCACATTAAGGTTAATTGTCTCATCGGTTTGAGAAGTATATGTTTGGCTAAATATAGGATCTGATGAGACGGTATTATTAACATCAATATAATATATAGATATCTCATCTAATGTTTCAACCATATTGCTCATAACAATAGTAGTGTTAATGATTTTTGTATTTCCAATATGGGTTTCATTTGAACCAGTTGCATAAACTTTTTCTTCTACAAGATATTTTTGTTGAATTTCATGTTTATTAGTTTTATTTACTTCTATAACCGGGATGTTGTTTAACTTGTTTGTTAAATATGTAGCACGGTCTACAGTACCTGTTTTTAAAAGAGGACGTGGTTTGTCATAATCCTCATTATTGTAATACACTTTATAATAATACGCTGCGTCATTTGATGTATTGATCCATCTGAACGTCGTAGTTCCCAATTCCTTATTTAGCGTAAGATTAGCTATTAGATCAGTATAATCAGATTTATTGTAAACTAATACATACCCATATCCCATTGGTTCCTTATTCCAATCTTCGATTTCAAAATCAATACTCCACAAACTTACATTGATATAAACAGTAAAAACATCTCCACCAGTAAAATCATAAACAATATTATGGGTACTACTATTAAACACAACTTTTTCGAATGTATGGGTTCCATTTGTAATTGAATAATTTGCAATAATAGAATACAATGAACGATTTACATCTGGAAATTCTACGTAGCCTAGTTGTCCAGTAGTATCATTATAACTTTCTTGTGTCTTATTGAACATAAGAATTTCTAATCCTGGAACAACTCTTCCATCAATATCTTTTGCTATTATCGTTATGGTAGCTTTCTTTTCTTGTTCTTCATTCAAATTTGTATCTAATTTTACAAATTTTTTAGCAAGCCATTCTATCCTTTTAGGTGAGAGTGATTCTTCAAAATATCTAATTTCATCAAGTAAACCGTTATAATAAATATTATTTCTTGGAGTTCCTTCTGAAGTTGCTTCAGAACCATCACCTATAATTCCATAACGGTCATAACGACCACGACCTATAGCATATCCACTGTGAGCATAATCATTTCTCGCATCTTCAACACCATCATCAGTATATAAAACTTTATTTAAACCATCATAAAGTGCACAGCCAAAATGCCAATTTAAACCATCATTTAAACCTGTCGTTGAGCCATAAAAATCATCATAATTATCATCAGTAGTATCATACTCCCATTGATTTGTTGTTTCATCCCAACCTTCAGCAATTGATGAAAAACCTAACGTTCCACCATTAGGGCGGATATAAAAATTGAAGTTTTCTGATCTGTCAAAATCAAAAAAAGCCCAATTACTACTATAAGAACCACCAGATTGACTTGTCTTAAACCAAACACATACGGTCAATTCAGGAATTTCATTTTTCTCCGAGTAATATTTTTCCTGTATTGCTAAATAATCGTTACTTCCATCAAAACTAAGTGCATAGCTTCCAAGAGCGCTATCAGCAGATTGCACAGCCCCATTTACAGTTGCATTATAATTTTTCATTGAATCTACTACTTCATTACTAATGACTTCCTCAAATTTATACCAAATTAAACCATCAGGATTGCTGTCCATTAAGTAATTAGAGGCGAAACTAACATTATTATTACCATAATACATGTAGGTGTCTTGGTCCAAATAATCTGGACCAGCAGATATATCAGTTTCAAACCAAACAGTGGCAAGATCTTTTTTGGGGAAATCTGTTTCAATGTAATAATTCCTTAACTCACCATTTTCTATGATTCTAATGTCTTTTAAACTTTGATTCATATTTCCTTGACTTACTAAATATGTATAATTAAATGTAACATTTACTATGAAATTGGTAAAAGCTTTATCGTAAGGATTTGTTATATTAATTAATTTTCTATAAGTAAACGATTTATTCCACCATTGATCATCACCTAAGGTACTCAAAGACAGTGGTTCTACTTCAACCATTTTATGTTCACTTTCGAATTCACTAAGATTCTCCGAGTTAATGTTAAATACTGGTAAAATAGAAAGAAAAGAGCTAACGGTAAGTATCAATGAAAGCATTGCTATTTTCAGGTTTTTTTTCTTGTTTTGCATTTTAGTTATCATATTAAATACCTTTTTTATAACTAAATTATTTTTTTTTAAATACCAAAAATTAGATTTTTTTAATTTATAGATCCCATTTTTGGTATATAACTTTTTCTTAATGATTTATTTTTAAAAAATGTATAAAAATAATAAAGTGTGTAAATAAAAATATTTACTAAAAGATTACAAATATAAAACAATGAGATTGAAAAAAGATATTTATTATTCGATTATCATATTAATATCTTTTGTATTTTTTTTAAACTCTAACTTTTTGAAAATTATGTATCATAAAATTATTTCAATATTTTGAATATTTTCGTTTCTAAAAATTTAAATATATTGATTTAGATTGAAGGATCAAAGAATAAAAACAAATTTTTTTTTTTTAAGATTAGGAAATGTTAGTTAGTTAGGGTTAAGCATCTTAAAACGTTAAGGTTATTAATTATGTTGAGGCAAGTGTATATATTAAAAGATGAGAAAGTCTTATATAACAAGAATTTTGGGAGAGCACTTTCTATTGAAGATTTTCAAAAATTATATCAAGAAATCTTAGAAGAAGCCGATAAGGGAACTAGCCTTGATAGATATGATTTCTTTAAATTCAAAATTGTTTATACCCAGTTGAAGGATACCGGATTAACATTTATATATATAACTGATATCAATGATGATAGCGAACGGACTAAAAGACAATTGGAAAGTTTAAAGAGAGAATTTTTGGATACATTCGGAATTGAAGTCGAAAATTTGGATCCAGCTCTCATGGAGATATTGGATCCGATAATAGATACAACTCATAGAAATCTTAAAACTAAAATTTCATTGGTTGGCTTTTCAGGAGTAGGAAAAACGACGACTACAAAATTAATATGCTTAAATGAGATCCCTTCTGTTCATATACCTACCATTACAGGAAAGATCTCAACAGTAAAAATAGGAAAATTATATTTTCACTTATGGGATTTCGCAGGACAAGAACAATTCAGCTATTTATGGAATGATTTCATTCTTGGCAGTGATGCAGTTCTTATAATTACGGATTCCTCCTTAGAAAATGTAGAAAAAAGTAAATTTTTTATTGAATTAGTAAAAGAACATGCGCCTTATGCACATACTGCAGTAATAGGGAATAAACAAGATTTACATGAGGTTTTAAGTATTGATAAAATACAAGAAATTCTTGGTTTGAAGACTTATTCAATGGTAGCAATTGATCCTGAAAATCGTGATAAAATGATCCAAATAATCGCAGATATCTTAGAAATAAGTACTGACACATCTCCATTATTACAACCGTTATTTGAAAGAGAACAATTAATCAACAAAGCTAGAGTTTGTTTAGAAAATGGTAATATTGCTCAAACTGCTGAATATTTCGAGAAAATCTCTAATTTATGTCTTGAATTAGGAGATGATTCTCTTTATAAGGAATTTTCTGAAAAAGCTCAAAAATTAAAGGGTTATTTACCTAACAAATAATAAATTTGTTAATATTTTATATTTCTAATATCCTAAAAGAAAAAAAATAAAAATAAAAATTAAGAAAATTAATCTTCAATCTCTTCCTCTACTGGCAATTTAGTAGGCTGATATGTATCTTCAAGTACGTTCAGATATTCGACTAATACTCCTTCTGACTTTGATTTTACACCATACTGATAAATTATTGTATTTAACATATACTTTGGGTAGAGTAATGAATTATAGAAGTCAGTGAGTAAAGCATAATATTCATTTCCTTTAGTATCTTGAAATACATGAATCATCTGGCAATCCCACAACTTTTTCAATCCCCCATCGATATCATCTACTCCCTTTTTTCTAAGTTTCTCTAGAACATTCTTCGTGACAATTGAGATTCTTAATAATTTAAGGATTTCATAAACTTGGGGATCGGCTATAATATCATCTAAAATTTTAAGGTTATCTCCATCTGATGGCCGATATTTTTGGAAGAAATTTTTAACAGCTACGTTATACTCTTCAACAAATTTCTCAGGAAGACCGCGTTCTACTGGATTTTTTAAGAGTTTAATTGGAGGTCTTCTAATCATAAGTAGATCATTTATGAGGAAGATTAATTCTGAAGGCATTCCTTTAACAGAGGCTTCCTTTATTATCTCTTTTTTGATTAACTCCATAAGAATCGCATCCACATCGAAGAATCCTTCCCTATATTGGTCCTTTAACCAAATTTTTAATTCTGATTTCGAAATAACTCCCTCATCTCTTAACCTATTTATAATTAATCTATTTACACCATCAATGTATGTAATAGCTAAACTTTGTTCATTATTTAAATGAGGATAGGTCGATAAACGCTGAAAAAGGAACGGAATCATCTCAAGATATGCATTGTCTTCATAATTTTGGAATATCACTCTTGAAATATCGGATAAACCTCCTTCATAAACATCTGCGTCTTCATCTAAGTTTAATAGTAGAATTATATAAATAGGTTTTTCTCGACCAGTATAGTATGATGCAATGTTTAATGGTCCAACTAATAAGCTAATCATTCCTGGTTCACCGGTGTATTCATGCGCGGCATATATTTGCATTAAAGTTTCTTCGCTTATAACTAGTTCTTCAGGATATTTCGCAAGAATTTCAGTGCTTACTTTGATATCCCATCTCATTATTACTAATCCTATTGGCATTAATCAATTTCACCTCCCTCTTTATATCTTGTATCTTTTATTGGTGGTTTTTTAGGTTTCAATTCTTCTATTCCTAGGATTTCTTCAATTGAAAGGCCAATATCTTTCCAATCGTCTCCAATCAATTTAGCTATCATTTTTTCTTTTGTTGGAATAGAAATTGCCTCAGTGATATTCTTCTTTGATTTGATATAACCTTTAACTTTTCTGATCTTCTTAACATGTTTAGGTATTCTTGCTTGTTGGATAACTCTATAGGCTACCAAACTCCCCACAACACCTATAATTGATGCGGTAATCAAGATGAAATAAAATGTTGGCATTCCAGGGAAAATTTCTTCCATTTGAACCACCACAGTAATAATAATTTCTTCTGTTGTGAAATTAGCTGCCTGGATAGTAATTTTACCTGATAATGTTTTAGAAGTAATAAACACATCAATATCATTCGTTCTAAATGTTAATCCATATACACCCGAAGCTGTCTCTTGAAGTACGTACTCAACACCTCTAATAGTAAGTGTAACTGACGCATTTTCTAGATCTACATTGCGAGTTTCATCCCATAAAGTAATTTCAAAATCAATATCATCACCTTGATCTACCTTAATTTGATTGTTATCCCCCAATCCAGTTGCGTCTAAAGTAGTCGTAAAGTTTCTTAACATTATTTCTAAATTGATAAGAGCAGACTTTGCTTCATAGTTTTGTTTTTGTAATGTAAGATATAAATAATAATAGCCAACAGGTTTTAATTCAGTGTTAAAATCTAGTATATAAGTTTTATTTTCATTTTGAACCAATGTTCCAGTACCGTGTATTCCTGGAATTCTAGTTCCATTTGGATATAACTTTTCCCAAATGTAAGTAGCAGTAGTTAAATTTCCTACAATCTCATTTCCAATTACATCATAATATTGAAATTCGAAAGGATTAGGATCTTCTACCCATACTTTCGAGCTAGTATAAACTAAGTCAGTTTCTCCATTAAGGGTTGTTGGTCTTTCTGTAATACTGAGAGAAGTTATAAGAGTCTGTGTAGTAAAGTTCTCTAACTTGGCAATAATCTTGATTGATTTTAAACCCCACGTTTCGGCTATTGATGTATCAATTGTCGCAGTATAATATCCATCATTAAAAGGATCTTCATAAAATTGAACAGGATCAAGATTAAGCCATTCATAAGTCAAAATAGCAGCCTTTAATGATACTTTAGTATATAAATTAGAGTATTTTATTGATAAATTAACAAACTCTCCAAATGTTTGAGAAAATTCAATAATTTCATTGAAAGAATCATAATAATCATGCATACTAATATTAGTCGGGAAAGTGTCTATAAAAATTGAATCACTCAAATTTGGTGGAGTGCTATATCCTAATTTACTTCCAGAGATAATGATACTATAAAGTACACCTCTTTCACCTGCTGATAATTGAGAAGAATTAAAACTTACTTCAAATATTCCTTGTCCCTTTGATTTCATACTATATTCCTTTACAATATAGCTTCCTGATCCAGTTGTTTTAATATAACAATATGCGTTTGCTGGAAGAGAAACTGGTTCTGAACTAACCCAATTATCATCTGTTGATGTGAAGTTTACTTGAATTGTAGCATTTTGACTCCATATTAATGATTCTGGGCCGCTATATTTTTCAAACCTAGTTTGAAACCAACTAAGATTTGCCCCACTAGTAAAATAAATTTCAAAAATAAGATCTGCTGGTTGTTCAACACTGTAATTGTAATAATAAATCGGATTTCCATGATGTTTATATTGATCTGATTTATTTACAATTAAATATCTATGCTCACCCCCAAAGTTTAAGGAAAAGTTGAAAGGATATCCTTTTAAATACCAAAGTGGGAGATCTGTATTTGTTGGATAACCATAAGCTCTTCCAGTGGGATCGGTGTATAAATCAACTTTAAAGTCCATTCGTGTATTAATTGTACCATTTACTTTGACCCAACAATTAGGCCATCCTGTCCCAGTAGAATCAATAATTGTAATGTTCACTTTACATAAATCTGTAACGTTATAGATATTACATGTTTCAGTTAATTTAATGTCGATTATTCCATTACATGTAGATGAATTGGAACCGAAAACCTTAACATATAAACCATAAGCTTCATAGGAATCTCCCTCTAAATTAGCAGATATTATTGGAGGTGATCTAATCTCTATTTCAAATTCACTAGATAGATCTATGCCATAACCTTCTGCTTTTTCATAAATAAGATTACCATATGTTGAATTATCCTTATCAATATAAAAAACTTGAACCTTGTCAAAAGAACTGTCCTCCGTTAGAGTTATATTTATAGTAGCATTAATGATTTTCTTATTTCCGAGTTCGTTTAGTGATCCATTTGTATAAATACGTTGATAAACACTAAATTTAGGCATTCCAGTACCATTAAGGTTGGTTTGATTTATAAGAAATGTATGTGGGTTTAATTTATTTTGTTCATAATCAGACCTAGATATATAACTCTCATTTAATGCTGTAGTTGTAAAAATATTATAATCAACATTACGATAATATACTTTGTAGTAATACCTGGAATGTTTTTTCCAGCGGAATGTAGCTTTTCCATTTGAGTCAAGCGTTAAATTATCTAATAGTGCTCCTCCTTTTGTATAATTAATTTCAATATACCCTGAATTCATTGGTTCTTCACCATAATCAACTATCTCAAAATCAATGGTCCATATATCTACTTCTACTTTAATAATACGTGTAGCTTGGTCAATTTTCCAACTTTTTACTCCGGTACTATTATACACAACAGTTTCGTTATTTGTATAAGGTATCGTGTAATTGACCCATATATCATATGTATCATATCCCACACTTGTAAAATATGCAGTCCCATTATTTTCCCCAGAAAATTCTGTATCTACTATCGGATTATTTTGGTGTGCTGCTAGATATTCTGCCGAATTATTTGCTAGAGATACTTTTGCACCAGGAACAATCCTCCCATCAACATCTTTTACGATTACTGAAACGACTGACATTACTTCTTCAACTGCTTCTAATTCTGTTGTTAGTTCATAAGTAAATTTTATTTCATCAACCTGACCAAATGTTGCAATATCGATAATTTCACTACTAAGGGGATACAATCCAAATTGTAAAGTAATTAACTGACCTTGATATTCAGACACATCAATAGTAACCCAGCCAGTTGCGGCGCCATCTGACGTTGTATCTATAATAGTATTTCCCTCCGCATCCCCATTTAATTTATCTATTGCATAAGTTGGTTTTCTTTCGCTTGGGGTTCCTGTGTTTTTTCCTATACTTAACCAATGATCAAAATAGTCAAAGTTTGGATCTTGTAATGTACCATCAAAGTATGGATTATAAGCTTTCGAAATCACAGCAAAAAATCCAACATCTTCCCCAGCTTTATAGTCATAGACTCTAAAATTACGATAAGCCTCTAAATAAATCTCCCCTGTATCAGCTCCGGTTACTGTTGGAACGATAAAAGGATAGCTATACAATGATCCTACATAATCATGCCCATCAGTAGGTTCATCATTATCCACAATATAGTGATCTTTATCACCCCATTTAAATGAATAAGAATCAAAAGTTCTCTCTTGATAATCGTCAGAAGTGCTTAAATTGTGCTGGGAACCAGCATCTATGGCTCCTGTACGTGGTGAATAACCTGTTGAAAAAACGTTATTAGGAACATCAGTAGAAAAGTTCCAACCAAAAACATTAAAAACTTCCGTATCTGACTTGTAATCTAATTCAAAATCACCATTTCTAATCCATCCAAAATTCTTAGCTTTTAAACTCGAAGATTCATTCATAAAATAGGCTTCATCAGGCCAAACATTATCATTTCCATAATATAAATATGTATCTGATTGAGAGGTATCAGCAGGGATATTCGTGTCAAACCATACAGTTACAAGATTTGTTGAAGGATAATCTTTTTGATAATAATATTTTCTTAGATGTGGGACACCTAAGTCGTCATATTCAACGATTCTTATATCTCTTAAGCTGGAATTCATTCTGTCCGAATCTACAAGCGTAGTATAATTAAATTCTATGTTTGTTGTGAAATTATTAAGAGGTACGTTATAAGGATTTGTAATATTTATTGCTTGTCTGGATCGAAAATCTAAATCCCACCAAACATGAGTACCACCTGTTTTTGGGTTGTCTACTAGATCATTTTCATTCTCTACTTTATTCACATTAGAAAGAGAATCGAAAAAACTCATTGAAACAATCGTGTAAGTACCAGTTAACAAGATAATTAAGATTAATGAAATTACTTTTATTCGATGTTTCAATTTTGGTATGTTATTCATGAATCATCATTTTGATTTTTTTCAAATTTTTGTATTTTAAAAATTTTTGATCTAAAATTTTTTAGAACAAATTGTTAAAAATATTATAATGGAAGTTAAATAAAATATTATGCTTATAATTAAATTTTCTTATTAAAATTTAATTAAGGATTTTTCTTACTCAAAAAATTTATCTTTCTAATTATAACTCCTTATCTAATAAAAGATAGATTTTTCGCTTTCTTTGGCTATTTGGATTGTCTATTATGAAATTTCCATGAAAAGTTGTGCTTTTTGCTATAATTTTGCCGATATTTTCTAAAATTTTCTTATTTTTAGGATAAAATTGAATAACAACTCGGGAATCAGGTTTTAAGATCTGAAAAAAAGATTTAGACAAATTTATTAACATCTTATTCATTTGTTCATTTTTAATATCTCTATATATCCATTGTAATGCAGAAATAGAGATAATAGCATCAAAAGTGTTAGGTTTAAATGGAGGAAAACACATATCTGCTACAATTGGATTTAATTCTTTTATATCATAATAATTTAAGAATGATGAAATAAGATCAATAGCCACTGCTTTATATCCTATTTCATTTAAATACATCGCAGTAAATCCTGGGCCACTACCAGCGTCTAAGATTAATGCATCATCTCTTTCAAGATTTAAAAGTTCTATAGCTCTGATAGTAATTTTTTCTTGCGTTTTCATCATACTTTTAGAGGCAGCGTATTGTTTTAGGACTTCTCCTTTAAAGTAATCTGAGACATCACTATATATCTCTTCTGGTCTTTTCCTTTTTACATTAAAATCGTAATTATTATTCAAATTCTATTGAATTTTAATATTTTACTCAGCGATTCAATGCTGAAATTAAACTTTCAATAATAAATCAAAAATTTTATTAAATTTTAAATATTTATAATTTCATTCAGCTAATATTCTTTGAAATTTATTAAATATAAAGTGATTTTCATTGTCAGAAAAAGAAGAAAAGCTATTAGTAAGAAAAGCTACTTTAAATCTTAGAAGAAAGTACGGAAGAACCAAGCAAATCAATATTGTAGAGAGAGATGCTTATATACCAAAAAACCTAGAAAAAGAAATAAAAGAATCAATTTTAAAGAAAAAAACAATCTTAGCTACGGAAATTGCCTTAAAATATGATATAAGAGTATCTACAGCTAAGTTGCTTTTAAAACAATATAAACAAGAAGGGATAATAAAGTTGTTAGATCCTACTTTAAAATTAAAAATATATGTTCCGTCGTCTTAATTATTTACTGAATTACTAATTCAAGAATATTCTTATTAATCAATCTTTCTTGTTGGAAAGAGTAAGAAATTTATATTTATTATGTTTTAAGTTTCATAAGGAATTGCAGCTGTAGCCTAGTTGGTAAGACGCCGGCCTCGAGTGATTTCTTTAATAACCAAGACAGCCGGTGCGCGAAAGCGCTCGGGGGTTCAAATCCCTCCAGCTGCGTTATTTTAAATTTCCTAAATGAAATTAAATCTAGAAGTATAAGATAAATTTAGTTAAAATTAATTATTAATAGCAATTTTTTTATTGGATAATCTGTAAAATCAGATTTTCCATCTGAGGTTTAGCTGATTCAATTTTATCTAAAAGAACAATTGTTTGCTCTAAATTCTTTTCATCCTCTTCTACAATAAATAATAAATAGAAATCAAGTTTACCAAATTTCAAAACTTCAATGATTCCAGAAAACCTTTCTCCACTTTCAAATGTATCAGAAAATTCATATAAAACTCGATTTTCAGCAACAACCCGTTTTTGAAGTTCTAAATATATTTTATAAATCTTTATTTTCTCTTGTAATTGAAGATGAGGGCGATAATATTCTCCAAGCGTGATCCCTTTAGCATCAAATAAAGCTATTAAAATAGCATTGTAATTTTCACTTATTTCTGAAAATAAATTAGATACCATTTCCATTTTCTCAAATAGCATTGATAATCCATTTGAAAAAGCATCCATAACAGATTTTATATCAAATATCGTAGTTTCAAAGAAAAATATATCAAAATCAATTGAATATCTTGTTAATGCTTGTTTTAAGGTAAGGATTCTCTTATTAATTTGCACATCATCCACAAGTTGAGGATCAAACTTATGAAAAAGAATACAAATCGGAATATACTCCTGTTCTTCTTTAAAGAAGAGCAATATCTGTTCTAAATAGTCTATAGATTCAATGTATCTATTAAAATCTTGAGCATCTATAACATAAAACATTAAATCTGTTCCAGCTAGATATTTTTCTGGGCGTTTTAAATATTCTTCCCTGTATTGCTTTTGTCCGCCAAAATCCATTCTTGTAAACTCAACACCTAGAAATCTGAAGGTATCCCTCGCAATTCTTCTTGTTGGTGCTAACCTCGCAACCTCTTCCTCAAAACCGAAGCGTTTTGTAATTGCTGTTATGATACTGGTTTTACCTGCATTATCTAGACCACAGAACGATACCTTGTGGAGAGCCATGTTATTAAATATCACCTACTAAATTATAATAAAAAGATAATAATCTAAGGTATTCAATATTAAATAATTCTAATAAATAATCGTATTTTGTAAAAAAAATAAGAAATTTCTACTATTTAAGCTTATTGTATATAGACTTATTATATTTATCCTCCTGCTAATGCAAAAGATAAATAAATATCGTCCGCATCTTTCAGGCGTGTTTTATAATTTTTAAGATATTTTATATTCCGTCCATTTAGCAATATGAGAATCTGAGGATTGAACTTCTTCTTATTTTTGCTTAATAAGGCATCATCAAGTTTTTCTTTATATTCATTTAAGAATTTTAAGATAATATCACCAACAGTTTTACCATCATATTCAATAAACTTCTTATTAATTTTCAACTGGAATATGTTCAATAGATTCAATTTCACTTTTGCCATAAAATTGCCTTATTTTTTTTTATAACTATTTAAGTTGTAAAACAGTATTCAACAACGTTTTTTTAATTTTATAAAAAAAATATGCTTTTTAAGTTTATTTTTTATTAAAATTAGATGAATTCTTGAACTGAGAGGAATTCTCTGAAATTATATTATTTCTAAATTATATAAAAATTGTAATATTATAATTACCAACTTTCTTAATGTGGCCAGTTTTTAAGTTATGCTCTTTTAATATTACAAAACCTTTTTTATAAATTTCTGTTTCAACAAAAGCCTCCTCAAACCGTTCTGGATTTAAATTTCCACCATTAGAGAACACTGTATGATCAATTTTTACATTGAATGCAATACTTGGAGAACTATTTAGGCACAGATCAATTTGGGAATGAGCAAATTGTGAAAGTACATCTCCGGAATCATTTAGCTCTGTTCTCCATACACTTAAGGGGGTGGGAATTAGACTATGAAAGCAGCACACACCAAATATTTTTTGATGACTAAGAGATAAAACTTTTTCTATAAACTTGTTCATTCTCTTTCTCCCAATAAATCCCTCAGTAGAATCTCGAGTTGTGGAGTTTAGCCCTTGAAAATATATTTTCTCGTTTTCATATAGTGGATCAGATTCACCTAAATACTGTTTCCAATATTCCCAAGCTGGCGGTTTTGAATCAGTATATCCAGGTACGACTAAATAAGGATATTCTAATTTATTTAATTTTTCTTTTGCTATTCTAAATTCTTCTTTAAAACTATTTTTAGTTACATTCCCAGTATGCACAACTAAGTCTATATTCTTGATTGTATTTATTTTCTCAATAGCTCTGTCTAAATTTGTAATCTCGTTTTCTGATTGTTCATTTATTAATGAATGCGATAATTGTATAAACCTACATAATGGTGTTTGACCCTTTTCTATTTCTAAGGGGAGATAATAGTTAACTTCACGATGAATTTCACGTTTAGAGTTAGAATCTAATATTGGTATAACTTTAAAAATTATATTATTATCTTCAATATCTATTATTGAATAGGAAAATAAATCTCGGTATCTTGTTTTATTACAGCTAAATGTGCCTGCATTGAAAATATATAAGTCTTTTTCGCTACTACTAACAGTATACAGATTTGAAGTATGTCTATGACCATTTAAAACTAAGTCTGCTTTTGCCTCTAAAAGCATTTTAAGCATATCTCCTGAGTCATCGATAGCAGATCTCTCCTTTCCAGTGTTAGGAATAGGTATAAGCTGATGATGAAAACAGACTACCTTAAATTTATTTTCTCTTTCAGGTTTCTCTAAATCTTTTCGAACAGATTCAATAATATTATGATGAATTATTCCCCCAGGTAAATCTGGTTTAGTACTATCTATACCGGTTACATATATATTATCATCCTCATATTCATAATGCCTTCTACCAATCATTTCTTCAAAAAGCAAATACCCAACATTCAAAGCATCATGATTACCAATTAGAATCATTAAAGGGCATTTAGATATAGGGTTAAACTTTTTAAATTGTTCTAAGGCATATTCATATTCTAATAGAGTTCCCAAGTGAGTAATATCTCCAAGATGAAGAAAGAGGGAAACATCCTTGATTTTATTAATTTGTTCTATACCTAAATTAAATGCATGTAGATTGAATGCTCCCATTGACCGACTTATATGAGTATCTGATATTATTACTATTCTTTTTTTATAATTTTCCCTGTTTCTAGAATTTAATTTAACAATTCTTTCTGTTATCATATTGACTAATTCTCTTTTAATTTTGCTGGATGGCCTGAATATATTAAATTTTCTTTTAATATTTCATTAAAATTAGTATATGAATGAGCAGATAATTTCGCATTCTTTTTTATATGGGTGCCTGGTAATATTATACATTTAGCTCCGATTATCACATCATTTTCAATAATAATCTTTTTTAAAATGAATTTGTCTTGTTCAATTCCAAAACTTAATAGGGTGCTATTCATCCCGATAATAACATTTTTACCTACAGACACAAATTCTGAAGAGATCCAACTATTATCACAAATTCCCTTTTTACCAATTTTTACTCCAAAGAATCTCAGTGTAAATCGATTTTTTAACCAAGGAAAGGGATTAGAGGCTGTAACAAAAAGAGCCCACTTTTTTGCAATATTTCGCAGATTCCAGAAAAAATAATTTTTATCTTTAATATCTCGGGTAAATATTCCCTCTTTAGGAGGATATAGTAATCTTAAAATAGTTAAAAATAACACTGAAAATAAAATAGCAGATACTTGAAGAATATAGAAAACTATGACTAAATTAAAGGGTACTAATAGAAAGAAGAATAAATACATTCTAGCCTTCCAAAAAAGCAAAATGTAAAAATATTCAAAAATCGAACAAGGAATTAAACTCAAAATTATTATCATCACATAAAGAAAAAGATATTTATTCCTAATTCTCTCATCTATAGGTGTTGGAGAGTCGCCCTTTAAGCTCGCAGGTTGAAACATTTAGTTATCAGAACCCCCACGTTTATTTTTATGATTTAGGCTGGACCTCTTATCGCTTATTTCGTCTTTGATTTTTTCTACTTTTTCTTGCGATTCCTCTAAAGTTTGTATTGGAATTTTCATACTCACAGGCGTTCCAACATGAATTAAATTTCCTTCCAATTCTTGTCCTACCCATGTATAACTATTTGCTCCCAAAACGGCATTATCTTCCATTATAGTGCCTGGATTGATGATACTTTGAGGTCCTACAACACAGGCTTTCCCTATTTTTACTTTTTTAACTATTACCTTATCATGATATATCAGATGAGAAAAAATACAAATATTTAGAGAAGTCATTGTATAATCACCTATTTCTACAAACTCAGGATCAATATAACCTTCATAAGCTACTACATTTTTCCCAATTGGGACCCCAAAGAATCGATACACAAAAATATCTGACCAAGGTATAGGTAAAGCCCTTGTTAACCAGATTGGAAAATATGCTGTCCAGAATCTACGGTGAATATATTTCCATTCTTTACTTCCTTTTTCAAATACACCTTCTTTCGGTGGATTTAGTTTATTTAAAACTTTATATATTCCTGCTGAAAACAAAATTATTGAGAATACAAATAGAAAAAGATTGCCATAAAGATTCAAAGGGAGTAAAAGCCATTCCCACCATTGACCAATTAAAATAAAGGGTAAAAAACTTTTTCCTGTTAGAAGATAGTAAAGATCATTATAATACCATAGATTAATGAAAAGGACGGTAATCCAGCCTACAAACAACTGTAAAATGATAATTGGCGTAAAAAGAGTTTTATATACTCCTGAGGTGGAAATATATTCGATTCTGAATTGTGAATCAATTTTATTTTCCATTGAACTAATTGAACTTTAATTAAGTTTTCTCTATATTATATTATAGCCTTGCTTTTAATTAAATCATCATATATATTTTGACTTCTCTAAATGTCAAAAAGAAAAACAATTAAAATCTTAATTCAATATGATTTATATATCATTAAAAAAATTAATTCATAAATTCAATATAAAATTAATAATTATCTAAATAAGGTGAAAAATTATTTCTATAGATTGGGCAAAGGCAGAAGAAAAACCCGACAAGAAGGTTTCAGTTATAGGTAAAGCTTTATTAGACCTTAGAGATAAAGTAAATGATTTAGAAAAACAATTATCAGATACAAAATCCGAATTATCAAGTACTAAAGAGGAACTTGGAAATATTAAAAATGACCTTGCTGATACTAAAATACAGCTTGAAAATACTGAAAGTGAACTCATTCAAACTAAAAATACACTAGAAGAAACTAGAGCAGATGTTATTGAAAAAGATCAAACAATCAATAACTTAAATGCAGAAATAGAAAAACACAAAACCAAAATTAGCGAATCAGATGAAAAAATTAATAGTTTAATGTCAGAGATAGAAGCTGCTAAATCAACTATCACTAATTTAGAATCCACACTAAATGAAACCAATAATTCAATTTCCTCAAATCAAGATGAAATAAATAAATTAAAATCTGAAAATGAAGATTTAAGTAAGAAGCTTTCCAATTTGAATTCTCAATTAAGTGAATTAAATAATACCTTATTACAAAGAGATACTCAAATTCAAGAATTAAATGATGCACTTACAGAAAAGGACCAAGCAATTGAATCTACAACTGCTCACCTCCAAGAAGTTGAAACTGAATTGGACGAATTAAAACCCCCAGAAATAGGTGCAGGTGGTTTCATTAGCGATGAGCGAATTACATGCCCCATGTGCGGTGCAGTTGGTCAAGACATTAAAACTGTTGAAGATAAAAGTAAAGTCTTAAGCTATGTTGGACATATCCCTATGTACGCTAAGAAACATGTTTGTAAAAAATGTGGTTATGAGTTTTAAGCGAAGAACACTTCTAGATCGTTAATCTGGAAAATATTATTTATGATTTTTTTAATATTCCTTTTTATTTTCTAATATTATAATTATAATATAATCATTCTTTTTAGCTAGCATGATTAAAAAGTTTCAATACTTATTCCTCAAGACTCTCTTAATTTATAATATATTCTTTTTTAAAATGACTCTAAAACAAACAGAAATAATATATTAAAAAAAAATTTTTAAATTTTACTTTTTATTTAGGTTTAGATGAAATTCTATGTTTTGTAAGAATCACAATTGCAATTATACCAAGAAAACTAAACAATAGATGATAGTTACCAAATGCTATCTTAAAAGGTATTCTCCTTCCCCCATCTCGAGTTTCAAAGTCGACTCTAACTGTATCAGAAACGCCAGAAACAAATTCATTATCATAATATTCAATAGTATAATCATAAATCCCTGTATAAGTATTATTGATAGGAACTTGAATCAGTGTATCGTTAAACCAAGTATACCAATCCATCCATACAAAAAAATCATCTGCAGATTTATTTATTAATACTCGAAAAGTGCCGCTCTCGGAATCATCATATATTGTCCAGTTTATAGTGTCATGGTGATAATCTGGAAATGACATATCTTCAGGATGATTTGAGATTGGAGCCTCATTTTCACGCAGCCATTGAAGCTCTCCATCAGAATTAACTCTTTGTGCATAGATATCTGCATCGTTGCCACTTCTCCAATCCTCCCATGTGATTATTGCTCCACCCTCACCGTCAGAGACTATATCTGAGTATTTTTGATCATAAAGCGCTTTGACTATCGGAATACCATTTTTTGTCCATTGTACATTTCCACTTGAATCGATTCGTTGGGCATAAATATCACTGTAATATTCTTCTGATCTTCCATCCTCCCACGCAATTATCGCACCTCCCCCTCCATCACTACATATTTGAAGATTTTGTATGGAAGTGTTTACTGTACATATAGGTTCACCATCAGTATTCCACAATGTAGCTCCATTTGAATCAATTCGTTGAGCATAAATACCATAATTGTTTGAAGTTAGATCATTCCATACAATTATTGCACCTCCCGCGCCATCACTACAAATCTTAAAATCATAAATGTCTCCATCCGTTAAAGCGACTTCAATTCCATTTGTTGTCCATTGTGCTTGTCCATTTTTATCGATCCTCTGAGCATAAATGTCAGCATTATAGGAATTCCTCCCATCAATCCAAGCAACAATCGCACCATTATTATTATCACTACAAATTTTAGGGTTATTTTGCTGATAAGGATCAGTACAAACAGGTTCACCGTTAACTGTCCAATTACCGCCTCCAGTAGAATTGATATGTTGAATATATATATCATTATCACTTCCTATTCCCCTAGTATCCTCCCAAGTTATGATTGCGCCTCCTTCTCCATCATTACAAATTGTTGGACTATATTGATAATTAGCTGCCGTACAAATAGGAACCCCGGTAGGATTCCATACGACATTCCCTGTTGCATTCACTCTTTGAGCATAAATATATAGAGTATACTCTACTCTTTCATCAACCCAAGTGGCAATAACTCCGCCTGTTTCATCATTTATTATTTGAGTTCCATAATTTGTTCCTCCATTAACGGCAGTACATACAGCAACACGAAGTCCTGGCCATAATCTCCCACCATTTGATCCGATTCGCATTCCAAAAATCCCGGAATTAGATTGATGATAATCCTCCCATATAAGGATTGCTCCCCCCATATCATCGTTAATTATGTTAACATAAGCGGCAGCGCCAAAATCAACAGGTATCCCTCTTTGTAGCCAATGAAAATTACCATCAGAATCAATCCGTTGAGAATATAAATCAGAATAATACTCATTATTTCTATGATCCGACCAAGAAATAAAGGCACCTCCTGAACCATCTATGGCTATTTTTGGTTCACGTTGGGTACGGACTTTATCACATATTGGTATTCCATTTTCTGACGGTGCTGAAATCATTAAATTATTTGTCTGATCATCAACTTTTATATTTAAAACAAGAAAATCTGGATTAAAGGTTGAACAATAGCTTACTGACATTGTTAATCCAAGTAGCATGCCTATAATTACGATAAATATTACATTGTTAACTTTGGATTTCATATTTTTTTAACCTCCGAGTTATGATTATAGAAATTGTTCCAATAATCCCAATAATTATAAAAATATGATAACTTGGAATAATTGGTGACTTTTTTCCTCCAGCGGTAGTTTCCTTTATAACAGTTACATTAGCAGAACCTATATAATCAAATGTATCTTGTGCGTAAAATCGAATATTAACGGTACTGCCATTTCCAAATTTATCCCATTCAGCTTGATTAATTTGCCCTTTCAATCCCGTAAATGTAATATTTGTAATACCTTCGTCAAGAGTATACCATGTTTTATCTAAATCAGGTTCTGAAATAGATAATGTAAAGTTTGGGGCAATCGAATTATATGTCCCATTTACTTTAGGGGATTTAATTACAATCTTCGGAACTGAGCTAAATTTTACTAAAGTCATTCCATTAAAATCATTAGCGATGAAAGCGTCTCCAGAAGAATCCAATGCGATTCCTTGTAAATCGTACGCCCATCCTTCTTCCCATAAATCATACCATTGTAATTGGCCAAGATTGTTGAATTTTGCTACAGTAACTGAAGTAAATTCATCTCCATCAAGATCTGTATTTCCGACCAGATAAACATTCCCCGAAGAATCTAATACAATATCTGACACCACCTCTTCCTCATCTCCACCCCACGTAGTATTCCACAGTTGAGTACCTCCAGAATTATATTTTACTAGACATATATCTCCTTTTGCTTCACTAAACGTAGTTGTGACTCCCGCAAGGTATATATTATCTGAGCTATCTATTGCAATTGCTTTACCACTTTCATAGCCAATACCACCCCATAATTGATACCATTGGAAATCACCGCTACTGTTATATTTTACTAAGCACATATCATAACCTAAAGAATCTCCGCCATATTTATCTCCTGCTAAATAAATATTTCCTTTTGAATCTACAGCTATACCATAACACTGATCCCAACCCGCAGAAGCCCACACTCTACCCATCTGATCATGTCCAGATTTATCATATTTGACAAAACAAAAATCATTTGGTTCAACATATCTAAACCCTGCAATATAGATATTATCTGATGAGTCAATTACCATATCATAGGCTTCTTCGCTGAGATATGATCCCCATGTTGAGTTCCATGCTTGAGTACCATTTTTATAATACTTTGCTATACAAAAATCATGATCCTTATCAAATCCCATAATCGTGTCAGTAAATCCTGCCATATAAACACAATCATCAGAATCTACAGCAACAGCGCGAGCACGATCTTGTTCTGGATATCCATATGTTAAATTCCATAATAATCCCCCATTTTTATCAAATTTAACTAATGCTAAATCCGCATGACCCGCACCAATACCAAATGTATAGCCTGCTATATATATATCGCCTGAGGAATCTATTGCTACATCATGAGCTCCTTCTCCATAATAGCTGTGACTACTCCATGTAACATACCATTCATCATTTAGTTCTGGAATAGTAGCTGACTTAGGAAAATCTCTTTGTGTGTCAATTTTGCCTAAATGGTTGAATATAAAAGAATTTGCTAGTATGAGATTTAAAGCAAAACAAAAAATTATAATTGATATAAAAAATTGTTTATAAGTTTTCATTTTCATTTTAATTAAATTTTGTTAGAATATTTTAAGATTAGATAATTAGATATTTAAAAATTTATATAGAATTATTTTCAAAAATGATATAAGCAAATTTTAATATATTTTTGAGTTTTAAATATCAATCATGAATGAAAACCATAAAAACAAATTTATTGGAACTTTATCTCAGAAAGAATTACTAAAATTATATTCAAAATATGTGAATGCTCCAAAAGTACGATTTTTCAAGGGTTTTGGATTAGGTTTTATTCCAGGTGAAAGAGAGGGTGTCAAATTAAAAACGTTAGAAGGTTCAAGAGTGGGTGAACCTCCCTTAGAATTATATAATTGTCGTACTTCTGGAGGAGTATTTAATTTAGGTCATCGAAATCCACGAATACTTCAAATTCTTAAAGATGCGTTAGATGGTGGATTAGATTTAGGTGATCATATTCTATTATCTGAGCAAAGAGCTCTTTTAGGAAAAAAATTAGCAGATTTAATGCCGGGTGATATTAGTAAAACTACATTTGGAGTTAGTGGAGGAGAAGCAATAGATTGTGCGATTAAGTTTTCGAGAGCTGTTACAAAAAGAAAAGGATGTGTGTCTGCTATAGGTGGTTATCATGGACATACTGGTTTTGCTTTAGCGACAGGAGATCCAGATTTCAGAGATATTTTTCTATGGAATCTTCCAGAATTTAAACAAATTCCTTTTGGTGATATTAATGCATTGAGAAAAGCAGTAACAAATAAGATTGCGTGTGTAATATTGGAAACGATTCCAGCGACAGCGGGTATATTAATTGCTCCTGAGGGATATTTTGCGGAAGTAAGAGAGATTTGTGATGATACAGGTACAATGATGATTATAGATGAAGTTCAAGCAGGGCTTGGTAGAACGGGGGAATTATGGGCTGTTTATGGAGGATTATATCCAAATGAAAAAGTTGTTCCTGATTTTATAGTATTAGGAAAAGGAATGAGTGCGGGAATTTATCCCCTTTCCGTCTGTAGTTACAGACCTTTTATTGAAAAAGCTGTATATAAAGATGAACCGTTTATACAAATCTCGACTACTGGTGGTTCTGATATCGGATGTGCAATCGCTTCAGAAATGTTAGAAATCCAATCAGATCCTAAGTTTTTAGCTCATGTTAAGGAGATGGGAGCTGTTTTCCAGAAAGGATTAGAAAAGATAAAAAATGAATTTCCTGATTTGATTAAGGATGTAAGAGGGAGAGGTCTAATGTGGGGTGTAGAATTCTACAAAGAGGATGATAGCCAGTTAGGTATGTTATCTATCATTAAAGAAGGAGTTCTTCTTGATTATTGCCATAATAAAAAAGATACTCTCAAAATTTTACCTCCTTTAGTTGTTCAAAAACGAGAACTTGATGAAATTCTATCAAGAATACGCGGTGGAGTGGCTAAATTAAAGAAATTAAAAACTTAAAATTATTCGTACCAATAACTTCACTTCTAACAATTATACTATTTTCAATAATTTTTTACAATTTCGTATTTTACAATCATATATAAAAAAAAAGAATGAAAAATTATACTTTTATTTTCTTTTCCTGATGAATTTGCTTTAGCTTTTCTTTCACTTGTTTTAATTTTTCTCCGTCTAGTGGATACTTGTAAAGTGATATTATTCCTATTGCTATTGCAATTGCGGGTAAGGCAACCATCAAAATCTTTAGAGCAATAACTAGTGCATCTGGGTCATTAATTAATGGATCATACTCTTCCCATCCAAAACCTGCAAAAACAACCCCTACAGCAATAAATACAAATACCGTAGAAAAGCGTAAAAATAGGGCATTTACACCATAATATGCACCTTCTCTACGAGTCCCTGTATTAACTTCATCTTCATCTATAATGTCAGAAACAATCAAATCTATAAGAACCATTGATCCCGCTAATCCAATACCCATTATAAAGAAGAAAATTAATCCTTCTTCGAATGAGCTAATAAATAGGAAAGGTAATAATGTTAATATCCAAGCGGACAATGAAGCCATCCAAGCTTTTCTTGGACCTATCTTTTTAGCCACCCATCTCCAGAAATTTATAAATATTGCTGCAGAAATAAAACCAATTCCTAGTAGTATTGATAATTCCATAGAACCTGCTTCAATCCCTAAAACGTATCTTCCATAGAGGGGGATTATTGTTGGAAGCATTCCATAAACAAACCAATTCGCGATTTCTGCAGGAATGTACCACCTAAAGCTTTTACTTTTAACACATAACTTTATTGCCTCAAATATTTTTGGAGCTTCCTTATAATCCTCTCTAAATTCTTTTTTTTCTTTTGCCCCCCATTTTATAAAGAAAAACCCAAAAACAAATGTTAAAGCAGCAAGAAAAATTCCAAATATAGACCAATTAGGCAATGATTCCTCAACCATGGGGTCTTCCATGAAAAGGGAGGGTAAAATAGCTGCAACTATTAATCCGAGTACAGAAAATATTTGTTTCACAGTATTAACTTTCCCCCTTACGCCTTCATTAATGAACTGTTCTGGAAAAAGACTTGTTTGATTTATTGAAAACATTGTATAAAATAGTTCAAAAACAATAATAATTATAAAGAAGTAGATGAAATTTACTAATATTGAATCTATGCCAAAAGTTTTAGGAGGACTGAATAATAAAAACATAATTAAGGATAATGGTCCAATCGCAGCGATAATCCAGGGAATTCTTCGACCCCATCTAGTATGAGTACGATCTGATAAATATCCTAAGATTGGATCATTAAAAGCATTCCAAACACTCCAAATTATAAAAGCTATGGCAATAAGTGTTGTATTCTGGATTACAATTGTATAATAGAATGTAAATATCCAAAAAAAGAATGTTTGATACGCAACTATATCCGAAAGTTGGCCAGTACCAAACTTTACAGCAGTTATTAAGCTAAATTCTTCTTCTGTTTGATTTCTCTGTTCAGTCATAATTATTTCTTTCTCTTAATATTTTTTTAATATTTAAAATTTTGATATAATTTTAAATTGATAATATTTCTCTTTCTTTCCTAATAAATATATTAATCTTAAATAAACCTAGGAAATCAAAATAAAATACTTAATTTGTGGATTTATTCATTTTATTTTCGATAAGATAATATAGATTTGTATGTAAAAAGAAAGATAAATATATCTTTAAGATTCTAGCTAATTAGACTAAAAGTGGCAAACGTGTTAAAATATATTAGAAAAAGGAATATAGAATTATAATTTTGATTTCTTTTCTTTGTGCAATTTTTCACATTGTTCCTTAACTTTTTTTAATCGTGCCCCATCTAAAGGATATTTGTAGATAACAAAAATACCAATTAGCAACGCAATTATCGGAAAGATTGAAATTAAAATTCGGAGACTTGAAATTGGAACGTCAGCAGGATTAAATTCATACCAATTAGAGATGAGAAATACTGGACCAATAACTAAAAACACTACTACAGTGGATAAATGCATAAGGAACATATTGACTCCATAATATGCACCTTCTCTACGAGTTCCTGTATTAACTTCATCCTCATCAATAATATCAGAAATGATTATATCAATAATGTATAAGGAACCAGACAAGCCAATACCCATCAGAAAAAATACTATCATTCCAGAGATTGGATCTCCAATTACCATAAGGAAAAATAGTATTATTGCCCAGATTGACATTGATATCAACCAAGATTTTCTTGGACCAATTTTTTGGACCAAAGGTTTCCATAATATTGTCATAAAAATAGCCGCGGAGATAAAAGCAATTCCTAATAATAAAGATAAAAGCAATGTATCTGTAATATTTAAGACATATTTCCCATATAGAGGTACAATTGCAGGTAGCATACCATAAACAAACCAATTTGCAACTTCAGCAGGGATATACCAAGCAAAAGACTTATTTTTTACGCAGATTTTAACAGATTCAATAAAATTTGGAGCATTTTTATAATCTTCTCGAAATTCTGCTTTCTCTCTTGGAGAAAATTTCAAAAAGATAAGTCCGGGGATAATGATTATTATAGCAACGATAATCCCAAAAATTTGGTATTCTCTTAGTGATGCAGGATCTGAATAATCCGAAATAAATAATCCTGGTAAGACAAATGCCATAATTAACCCTAATATCGCAAAAATCTGTCTAATATTATTACCTTTTGTTCTCTCTTCGACAGTTATAAAAAGCTCTGGAAATAAAGCTGTAAAATTTAAATCATAGATCGTAAAAAACAATTCAAAAATTACAATAATTATCATAAAATACACAAAATTTGCAATCTCATTAGTTATACCAATCGAAATAGGCGGTGTAAATAAAAGAAAAACAACTAACGCTAATGGAGCTAGTGAGATCATTATCCATGGCATACGTCTACCCCATTTCGTATGGGTCCTATCAGAAACAAACCCTATTAGAGAATCGTTAAAACTATTCCATAACGCCCATATTATAAATGCTACCATAATTGAAATAATATTAATTCCAATAACAGCATAGTAAAATGTAAATACTAAGAATGTGAATGTTTGATAAGCAGTTATATCTGATAATTGACCGACACCATAAGAAATACTCCTTTTATAGGAAAATTTTTCTCTCTCATCTTTTTTTTCTATAATACTCATATAAATCAAATTTATTTTTTTTAAATTGATATTATTTATTTTTTCCTAATAAAAATTTAACTACATTTTTTTTCTTAATCTAAAACATTTTCTTATATTAAAGTTCTATTTCTAATCTAACTTAAAATAAAAATATATATGACTTAAATTTTTAACAAATATACAATAATGAAAACCATATATTATTTTGGTTAACATGGATTTAGAGAAATTATTTAAACCGAAATCAATAGCAGTTGTAGGAATTTCGAAAAAGAATCCTTTATCACCCGGTAGGATAGTTCTATTAAAAAATCAATACGAGATGAATGTGAAAGTTTATGGAATTTATCCAACAGGAGGAGAAATTGAGGGAATAAAATTATATGAACGGTTAGAACGCCTTCCTGAAATTCCAGATCTTTTAATTATCGCAGTTGGACCAGATGATACTATAGAATACATTCAAGAATGTGCAGATCTGGGAATACCTTCAAGTGTAATCATTGGAGGGGGATTCGCTGAAATTGGCGGGAAAGGTAAAAAAAGACAAGAAAAACTTGAAAAAATCGCATTTGAAAACGATATTGCAGTATTAGGCCCAAACTGTCTCGGGGTATATGCACCACCAATTGTAGATACAATATTTCTACCGACAGAACGTATTACAAGACCACCAAAAGGCTCTGTAGCGCTTATAAGCCAAAGTGGAGGGGTCTTGGTTGATCAATTTTTTGTAAAATTCAATGAAAGAAATATCGGTGTATCCACTGCAGTTTCAATTGGCAATAGGGCTGTTGTGGATGAGGTGATGCTTTTAGAATACTTTAGCCGTGTGGATCCAGAAACATCAAATATAGCCTTTTATTTAGAGGGTTTTAAAGAAGGGAGAGCAAGAAAGTTTTTGCAATTAGCAAAAGAATCAGAAGATACAGTAATAGTATTTTTTGGAGGAAAAACAAGAGAAGGAAAAATTGCAACTCAATCACATACAGCAAGTTTAGCAGGAGATTACAAAATTATTTATGATGCTTTAAGACAACATTATATTATTCAACCGCATTCAGAACGAGAATTACTAACTTGTTTAAAAGTATATGATGTATTATCCCATCGAAGAAACCCATTCGGTGATAATGTTATAACATTTGGAGATGTAGCAATCGTGTCTGTTTCTGGAGGGCATGCTGTGTTAGCATCTGACATATTAAAAAAATATGGTTTGAATGCTGTTCGATTTTCACAACAAGAAAAGAGAAAATTAAAAAATCTTATGAATCCTATCGCTGCAGAAATTGCATCCTTTAATAACCCTATTGATTTAACAGGCTCTGTATTAGATACTGATATTGAGAACATTATTAGATATTTATCTGATATAGAAAGAATCGAATGCATCATTTTGCTTTTACTTCCTTATCCCCCGAATATATCCTTTCAAATTGGAAGAAGAATTGCAAATATTATTGCATCTAAAAATAAACCAGTTGTATGTTTTGTTCCATATGTTCCAAAATATTCCTTGATAATAGAATCATTAGAACTTGCGAATATACCTGTTTTTCATTCAATTAAAGAAAGTGTTCAAGCAGTATCCGCATTAAAAGAAAGAACTCGAGTAGATAATTTAAAACTAAAAAATATCTTTTGGGAGTAAAAAACGGATTTATTATTTTTAAGAAACTTCTGTTATTTTGTATTTCTTAATTTTTTTAGGATTTTGCAATTTAATAAATTGTAATTGATACACATTAGTTATAGTAAACTCCTACAAGAAGTCTTTTTCATTATGAGGAAGGTGCTAGTATACTTGGTGTTAGAGTAAAATTAAAGTAAAAAATCATAAGAATTATGCCGCTAAATAAGAGGAATAGGTTTGTTTTAATATTTTTCGAAAATATGCCAAATGCAACTATAAATAGGGGAAGTGCAATTAGTAGATCGATAATGAGGAGATTAATAATTTGTAATCCACCAGCTAAATCCAAACTTAAAAGAGAATTTGGAATAAAAAGAGCAATTAGGATTTGTATTAGATTTAAGATTCCTATTATAATAAGAGTAATGCGAATATAAATTTGTTTATCTCTTTTCATTGCTTTTATTTATATACAACTATCCTAATATACTTTTTTGTATAAAAGGAAACAAATTTTAATTTTTAAATAAATTTTACTAAGTAACATCTATTATTTTATCTATTTCTTGTATTGATTTCTTTATATATTGGGTATCATCTATTGTTAGTTCTATTGCATTTTGAGGGCAAATGCTTACACATCGACCACATCCTCTACATTGGTCGCTTATAAATGCGTGTTTATCCTTTAAACTTATCGCATTAACAAAACATATATCTTTTAAACATGTTCCACATCCAATACATTTGTCAGTTACTTTCACTATAACTCCAGGCATTTTTTTAATCTTAGATCCAATTTTTGGGGCTAGTATTGAAGATACACGCCAGAGACAGCAACATGGATCACAATTACATATACTCAAAAGTTTTTCTCCTGGGCTAACTCCAAGCCACTGCGCATCTAATCTATTTCTCCCAATCATGTGAACTAGTCCAGCATCTCTGCATTTTTTTAAATGCTCTAAGGCTTCTTTTTTAGTTGCTAATCTTCCCAATTGCGGATTGATATCAAGAACAGCATCTCCAAGAAATAAACACCCTAAATCTTTAGGATAGTCTTTGCAATTCATGCTTGACCGACAAATACAGAAATTCATGATCCAGTGATGGTTAGCTTTATTAATAAAATATTCTAACACCTGAGATGGCAAAACATATTCTTGATATTCTCCTATTGGTTTATTAACATCAATTACATTATCTTGAGGGAGATAAATAATATCATCGCCTTTAAAAAGGAGATGATCAAAAATAGTGCCTAAGATTGGGAAATTCGTCAATTTGGCAATAAATTTTACATTTGGAAATGTTTTTTTTAATAATTTAACAAACCATAGAGGACGAGCCATTTAAACACCAAATTCCTTAAAAAAGTATCCAAATATAATTGTAAATATAATTTAATATAATAACATTGTTAAATAGTGATTAAAAAACAGGGGGTTTTTTTTGTGCAATTATGTTAATATCTCCCATATCCTTTGTATAACCTCTTAACAGGAAAGCATAATTATATTTCTTATTTTCATCTAATCTATATTTTCGATGGAGGATAGCCAATGCGGGTATATCTCCTCCTACTCCCTGTTGTTTATAATCAATATTGAAGGTAATAAATTCGCGACGCGGTAATTTATGATTATGTTTTGCAGTTTCTAAATCTTCCATTGTATAAGGCCAAGCACTAATACTAAGATAAGTTCCTTCAACATCTGATACTAATAAACCAGTTCCATCTGTGTTAGTCATTGCAACCCATCGCACATCAGTTCTATTTCCATTCTCTTGTGGTCTAACATATGGGTGTATTAAATTTTCTACTGAATCAGAATAAATTCCAACAGCAGCCCCAGTTTTTCTATCAAACATAGTTTCATGGGGTCCCCTTCCGTACCAAGTCATTTTATTAAATTCTTTGGGAATTGAAGTTTGCATACCGAAACGAATCATTGGCCTAGTAGGTGTAAATTCATTTTTTATAATGATATCTCCATTTCCATAAATATTGTATGCTAGCTTAAGAGGTTTTTCAGAATTTACTACATCAAACTCTACATTTATATGAATAACTTGTGGTTTTATCTTTTTATATTCAATTTTACTTACTACTCGTTTCTTACTAGCCTCTCTCCAATTTTTATTAATGGTTGTAATCTGTTCTTTCTGAAAATCAACTCTACCTAAATCATTATCAGTTGGTGCACGCCAGAAATTCGGCACTAAAGCTTTAGTTATTAGGTCCTTATTATTAAAATTATAAGATTCAATCACTCCTGTTTTCTTACCAATGATAACTTTAAACTTTATTCCTTTTATCACAAAATTTTCGTCTGATTCCTCAAGATGAATTTTTTCCAATTCATTTATTTGTATTTCTGGTTTAATAGGAACATCAAAGGGTATTTTAGACTGATCCCATGCTAGGATATGCCCTTTCTTCGCCCAAAGTGTATCTTCACCCAAAAGAAAAATAACCTTAAGATGGTATTCTGTATTAGGTGTGATTTCTGGATGTCTAAGAGGGACAATAGCCTCCTTAATATCTTTAGGTTTTATATCAAATCTCTCCATTTTGCCTTCTTGGATTTTTATACCATTAGCAGTTAATTCCCATTTAATATCTACAAAATCAATTGATCTAAAATTGTATTTATTAAGAATTTTAATTTTTCCTTCGATTAAATCAAAAGGAATTACTTTAATGTTTTGATATACTTTTTTAACCTCATAAAGCGCTGGATTGGGAGTTCGATCAGGTAAGACAATTCCGTTGATACAATAATTCCAATCATTTGGTTTATCATCGAAATCTCCCCCATATGCCCAAAATTCTTTCCCATTTTCAGAAGTTTTGCGGAGCCCTTGATCAATAAAATCCCAAATAAATCCACCAATAGCGTTAGGGTGATTTTCAAAAACATCCCAATATTCTTGAAAATTGCCTAGACTGTTTCCCATTGCATGAGCATATTCGCACAGCATATATGGCTTTACTATTCCTTCTTTTAATTTCTTGGTTTTCCCAATAAATCCATATTTCTTACTTTTTATCATCTTTTCTAAAAAATATGAGGGGTAATACATATAACTGAGTACATCAGAAACTTCTTGTTCAAAATCTTGTTCATAATGAATCGGTCTTATTGAATCTATCATTAATGTCGCTTTTTTCATCTTTTTAAAGTTACTACCTATACCTGCTTCATTCCCTAGCGACCACATGACAATACAAGGATGATTTTTATCTCTCTCAACCATACTAACCATTCTATCAACGCAAGCTTTGGTCCATTGTGGATCGCTAGCAGGAAGTATATCTCGCAACTCGTGTGATTCTAAATTACATTCATCAATGATGTATATTCCATATTGATCACATAATTCATACCACTTAGGATGGTCTGGATAATGGCTTGTACGAACAGCATTTATATTATTTTGTTTTAATAATTTAATATCTTGTAACATTCTACTATAGGGGATTGCGCGTCCATGGTCAGGATCATGTTCATGCCTATTCACACCCTTAAATTTAATAGATTGACCGTTAATATAAAAACCTCCATCATCTCTTATCTCAACTTGTCTAAACCCGAATTTACAATGTTCAACCTCTATAATATCATCATTAGAATTCTTTAACTTTAAAATCAAATCATAAAGATTTGGTATCTCCGCAGACCATTTTTTAGGGTTTTCAATTTTATTTTCGACTTCAATTGTCTCTTCTGTATTAATTTGAATACTAATATTATCTGACATCAAGATTTCAGGTTCAATATAATTTTTATGTTCATCTAATAGTGAGATTTCAACTTTGAAGTTATCAGTATTATTTGAATCAAAATTCCGTACTTTCATTCGGATTTTTAATATTGCATCTTCATATTTCTCATCAAAAACACAATGGGCATAAAAATCCCTTATATGAACTTTAGGTGTTGAAAATAAGTATACCTCTCGATAAATGCCACTCAATCTCCACATATCCTGATCTTCCAGATAACTACCATCGGACCATCGATATACTTCTACAGCTAAAATATTTTTATCTTTTCGCAAATATTTTGTAATATTAAATTCTGCTGGAGTCATTGAGCCTTGACTATACCCAACCTTTTCTCCATTAATCCATACATAAAAAGCTGATTTAACTCCATCAAAATGAATGAAAACTTCACGTTCATTCCAATTATTAAGTATGTAGAATTCAGTTCTATACGATCCTACAGGATTATACTCATGACTTATTTTTGGTATATCTTTCTTTCTTACACTACGAGGATATCTCACATTCAAATAAATAGGGATTCCATAACCATGCATCTGCCAATTACTTGGAACAGATATTTCATTCCAACTATTCACATCAAAATCTACTTTATAAAAATCTTTAGGACGATCAGAAGGCTTTCTAACCCAATTAAATTTCCAATTTCCATTAAGTGTTTTATAATATATCGAACTTTCACGAATTCCTTTCATTGCTGATTCTATACCTTGATAAGGAATTAGAGTATTATGGGCAGGTTCTTTATTTTGCCCAATCATTTCAGCATTTTCCCAATCTACTCTCCCTTGCATTCTTCTTCTCCATTAAATATTCTTAAATTGTGGATTAAAATCTAAAAAACTTAAAAAACAATTTGCTTTATGTTAAGAACATGAGAATTCTCTATATTGATATTGATACATTAAGACCAGATCATTTAGGATGTTATGGTTATCATCGAAATACATCTCCAAATATTGATAGCATAGCAAAAGATGGTACTATATTTACCAATTGTTATGTTTCAGATGCACCCTGTTTACCTTCTAGAGCTTCCCTTTTTACAGGGCGTTTTGGTATACATACAGGAATAGTAGGGCATGGTGGAACAGCAGCAGATTTAAGATTAACTGGAAAAAAACGAGAATTTCAAGATCAACTTCTAAACCAAAGCTGGGTTAGTCTACTTAGAAGAGCAAGAATTTATCCCGTCTCAATTTCCCCATATGCTGAAAGACATTCTGCTTTCTGGTTTTATTCTGGATGGAGAGAAATATATAATCCTGGATGGGGTGGGTTTGAAAGAGCAGATCAAATTTTTCCTTATGTAGAAAAATGGTTAAATCAAAATGCACTTAGGAAAAATTGGTTTTTACACATAAATTTTTGGGATCCACACACTCCTTACCGAACACCTATGTCTTATGGAAATCCTTTTAAGAATGAGTCACCACCTTTATGGATAACTCAAGAAATAATAAATAATCATAGAAAAAGCTATGGACCCCATTCTGCCTGTGAACTACATGGATTTACATCACAAATTCCATCTAAATCGTTTTCTAGATTAGAAAACCTTAAGGAAATAAGAAATTTAGACGATTTTAAACAATGGGTTGATGGTTATGATGTTGGAATCAGATATTCTGATGATTATATCGGTAAAATTATAAATATACTGAAAAATCTTGGTATTTATGATGATATGTTAATAATTGTTAGTGGAGATCATGGCGAAAATCAAGGAGAATTAAATATTTATGGGGATCATGCAACTGCTTGTCATATAACTAATAGGGTTCCTATGATAATAAAATGGCCAAATAAAAAATGGAATAAGGAAGAAAATTCATTAATATACCAAACAGATATAGCTGCCTCAATTGTAGAGGAGGTTGGATTAAAAGTGCCTGAAATCTGGGACGGAAAAAGTTTCCTAAATAAGATTGATAATAACGAGAAATATGGAAGAGAATTTCTTGTTATTAGTCAGAATGCATGGAGCTGTCAGCGGACTGTAAGATTTAAAAACTGGACGCTTATCAAGACCTATCATACAGGACTAAAAAATTTTCCTGAAATTATGCTTTTTGATTATGAAAAAGATTTTCATATGCTTAATAATCTCGCAGACGAAAAACCTGAAATTATACAAAAAGGATTAAGCTTACTCAATTCTTGGCACAAAGAAATGATGGGTAAATCAACATCTACAATAGATCCTATGGAAACTGTTTTAGGAGAAGGTGGTCCTTATCATACACGTGGCCAGTTGGAAAATTATTTAAAAAGGTTAAAAAAATCAGATAGGGGAGAGTTAGTAAGAATTATCCTTGATAGAAAAGAAATTTACATTTAATCTTGCGTGTATTCTGTGAAACTCTCTAAACCTAGAAAAAAAATATATTTTTTCACTACTATGTGAAAAGAACAAATTATATAAAATTAAAAAAAATTAATGTTAAATTAAATATATTTAATCTTTTTCAATCTTATTGATTAATTATGAAAATTGATATTGATTTATTAAAGGAATTAGAAAGAACAATTGATACTGTCCATCCAGAAAGAGGTAAAGTTCCTATTAAAGTTCTCGGTTATGGAGAGATAACGTTAGTTTTTGAAATAATTAATGACCCTCAAAATTATGCTTATAAAAGATTACCTATTTTTGAGACTCATGAACAAGCCCGAAAGCATGAAAAAATTTTTCGAGAATATAATAGAATTCTAAATGAAGAGTTAAATATTAAAACTCCTCCTCTTGATATTGTATGGTTTGAGGATGACGAAGGAAAAATTATTTTTTATGCTGTACAAGAAAAACTTTTACCTGAGTCTGTTGGGAGTAAAATAATTCATCAAGTCGGAAAGAAGGATATAATGATCTTAGTTCTTAAAGCACTATATGAAATGAAAAAAGTCTGGAGCTTTAATAGAGAAAATAAAAATCTCGATGTAGGATTGGATGGTCAAATTTCAAACTTTGCTGTGATTGATTACGATCCAGAAAATCCTAAAGTGGATGAGAATTCAAAACTAATTTATATAGATACAGTTCCACCATTTTACCGAAAAAATGGAGTTGAAGCAATGGAAATAGAATTATTAACTAAAAGTATGCCATCGTTTATAAGAGGATTATTAAAAGCAATTTTTCTTCAAGATCTAATTGATAGATATTATGATTGGAGGTTAGTAATTATAGATCTTGTTGCTAATTTCTTCAAAGAGCAAAAAAGAGAGCTCATTCCATCCTTGGTAAAAACTGTTAATAAATTTTTGGAGGAAGAAGCTAGTGATTTTAATATAGAACATTTAAATATAAAAGAAATTGAGAAATATTATAAATCTGATAAATTCATTTGGGAACTTTACCAAAGAATGAGATTATTTGATAGGTTTATAAAGACCAAATTACTGAGAAAAAAATATGACTATTATCTTCCAGGTAAAATTGAAAGATAATCTATCAGAATAATTACTTCTTCTTTTTTTCTTCTGTTGAGATCCATTTACTTTTGCACTCTTCTGAACAAAAGACATGAATAGTGGTAGGTTCATCAAAATCGAAATGCTGAACTTTTACTCCTCCAATAATTTCTTTTCCACATTGTTGACATTTCACTTTTGTCATTTTCTACCACTACTTTGCTTTTTAATAATAAATTATATTTTATTTTAATAAATCTTGATAATTAGCAAAAAATACAAATAGATTCTTATAATTATAAAATTCAAATGATTGATACTACTTAATACGGAAATGACTTTTACCCCTAAAGTATATTTAACCTCTAATGTGTTCTCCGCCGAGGAAATTGGCTCTAATGAAAAAATTTCTGAAAATTCTCGTCAAACTATAAGAAATCTTTGGAATGAATTAAATAAAATCTCAGAATTAAAGATTTTTAATGGGAGATTCCCTTCAGAAGAAGAAATAAAAGATGATATTAAAAGTTTCAACCCAGACATTCTCGGGTGCCATCTTAGTCATCTAATCTCTTCAGAAATTTTAGAAAAATCAACTATCTTTACTATTTCTACATCAACAGCAGGATATAATCATATTCAAAGAACTAAAAAAGATGATATTTTAATCACTCATACCCCAGGAGTTCTTCAGGAAACTGTCGCAGATTATACTATAGCAATAATTATGGCAAATTTAAGAAATCTAATTGATCTTCATACTTATGTTTGGGAAGAGAAATGGACTACTGATAATAAATGGGATTTAGATCAATCATTATCTTCAGTAATTACAAATAAAGTTCTTGGCATCATAGGATTGGGAGAAATAGGGAAAGAATTGGTTAAGAAACTATATCCTTGGGATATTAAAATTCTTTATTATGATATTATACAAATGAAAGAATTTGAAAAAGAATTTCCTTTAATCGAGTTTAAAGAAAACATTAAGGAGGTATTTAAAGAATCAGATATCATCACTTTACATATTCCATTAAATACGTCCACAGAAAAATTAGTAAATCGAGATTTATTAAAATTAATGAAGAAAAATGCTTTATTAATAAATACAGCTCGAGGTCAACTGTTGGATTTAGATGCTTTACTTGATATGCTTGAAACTAAGGAACTTCAAATAAATATCGCTTTTGATGTTTTTCCAGTAGAACCAATTGATCCCAGATCACTTGACCGATTAAAAAAAATTAAAGAAATTAATCCAGAAATCAGGATGCTTTTAATTCCTCATAATGCTTCCGCTGATGCAGATACACGGGGTGAAATGAATATAATGTTCCTACAAGATATAATAAAAATTATACAGTCATCTTCTCTGGATGATCTTAATGAAATTCACATTATTCCAGATCATCAAAAACAATTAAATAATAAAAAATGGAGGATTTTTGAATATTGGGATAAAAAATGATAAGATCATTCATAGCACTTGAATTAAAAGATAAACAAACTATTGAAAATATTACTACTTTTACTTCTCGTCTAAAAAAAAATCAACCAAAACTCAAAATAGTCGAACCTATAAATTTACATATGACAGTAAAGTTCTTAGGGAATATTTCTGAGAACTTAGCACCTAAAATCTATAATATATTACAAAAAGAAGTCAACGAATCTTACTTTCATGAGAAAACATTCACATATTATTTAAAAGGTGTTGGTCAATTCAATAGATTTTCAGTTTTATGGGTAAAACTTATTGGTGACATTCAATTCTTACAAAACATTAAAGATACTGTCGAAGATTTATTATTTGAAAGATTAAAAATTGATCGGGATAAAAGAACCCAATTTAAACCACACTTAACTATTGGAAGGCTGAGGAAAGGTAGGATCAATTACAAAACTTTTGATTCTTTTAAGAAAATAATAGAAGAGAATAAAAAAAAAGAATTTGGAGAATTCAATATTGACCAAATCAGACTTAAAAAATCAGAATTAACCCCAAAAGGACCTATATATACAGATTTAATTTTTTAACTGAAACCTATGATAAGTGCAATTATTTGGGACTTAGATGGCACCCTCATTCATTTTAAAATTGACTACTTAAGAGCACGCAAAATAGCTATCAAAATATTGAAAAATTCTGGTGTTCCGAAACATTTTCTTACTGTAAAAAGTTCAATTTTGGAAAATGTGAGACTTTCAAGGGAATATTTTGAAAGGAATAGTTTTTCTGAAGAAAAAATAAAAAAAATAATAGCAGAAGTAGATAATGAGATCATTAAAATAGAACATGAAGCTGCATTAAATGCTACCCTTATAAATGGTATCGATGAAGTTTTAGAGTTTGCGAGGATTAAAAATCTAAAACAAGCAATTTTTACATTTAATACAAAAAAAAATGCAGAGATCTCACTTAAAAAGGTAAATATATCACAATATTTTGATCTAATTGTGGGAAGAGATAATGTCTCTAATCTAAAACCTCATCCTGATCATTTAAATTACATTTGTAATCAACTAAATGTAAAAACTAACGAAATTTTAGTAATTGGAGACACTAGCCGTGATATTGAAGCAGCTATCAATGTTGGGGCTCACTCAATAGCTTTAAATACTAATGTTGCTGGTTTGTTTGATCAAGAATCTTTTAATAAAGCAGAAGAAATAATCGAATTAGAGGAAATCCCCTCAAAATTAATTAATGTAATTGAAAAATTAATGTAAAAATACCATAAAAATTATAAATCTATTTAGAACTATTAATGATATAATAAAGTTTAAAATAATAAATATAAGGGTTTAGATAAATAAAATGAAAGTGGAGTATTATCTCGATATTTTAAAACCTCATATGCCTGGAATAGATTTAGTAGCTCGCAATTTAATGGAAATCACCGGAGTATCAAAAGTTAATATTAAAGTAGATGAATTAGATCAAAAAACAACCTCTTTACATATCAATATTGAAGGGAATAACCTTTCACTCGAAGATATTACAGAATCTTTGTCAAGTATGAACTGTGCATTACACAGTGTTGACGAGGTTTTAATGGAAGAAAGGGATTAATTAATCAGATCCAAAATCTTTCTTATTTTTTTTCTAATAAATTGTTAGCAAAAAAAATAAAAATAAATTCTACTCATTTTAATTTAAATAAGATAATTTTATTTCTGTTAACATGTCAGATCCAATTATAGTTAAGATCCTTCAAGAAAGGGGAGAGATTAATGATGAGTTAGACTACGCATTAATGAATTTTCTTCTCCAAAACCGAGGTCCTGGGTATACCGCATGTCAACCTTCTTTAGTAGAACTTGATGGAGGTAGAATGGCGATTAAAATGAATCTAGATCACACATTTATTAACAATGATAATCGATTGATGGGCTTAGGTATTGTTGGGCAACTCTATATAGATCATGAAACTCTAAAAGTAATATATTGTACACCAGTTGAAGTTTTAGTAGAAAATATTGAAAAATTAAAATCCGCTGGTATTGAACCAGAGCCAAGACCTAAAGGTAAATATTAATTTTCTGATTAACCTATTTCTAAATTGTTGAGCTTACACATAAAAAAATAAATTAATTATATCATTTTTAACCTTATGGAATAACTATGTCTGCTAAAGAAAGTAAAATCAAGCATTTAATTCGAGAATATTTATTAGATGAGGGATTATTAAGAGAACAAATTAATAATTCAAAACTAGATTTTGGGTTTCAATTTCTGTTTCCTCCTATAAAAGATCCTGCTGGACGCCAACTTGGTAGAAACATGCTTGTTATTCGACCAAAAAACAAAGATTTCATCATAATATCACTAGTAATTCAAATATCACAACCTCACATCGATGCGTTAAATTCATTGAAAGAAAATAGAAAAACAAAATTTTTCATGGATCTACGTAAATATTTTCTCATGAAAGATTTATTTTATCGATTGGACCTTCAGAATTATAGATATCAAATAAGTGATCAAATTTTTCTGAAAGGAGATGGAACTATTTCCAAGAATTCCTTTCTTAAATCGATAAGACATGTATTTGATGGAGCTGCTTACAGTAATATAATGTTAGGAGAATATTGTATTGGGAAAATAAAACCAGAAGATTTTATGAAATCTAAAGACTTTACACCTGATTCAGATTTTTCTTTGTATTCATAACTAAAAAAAAATAAAAAAGTGGTAAAAAGTATGGTTTTTAGAGATTGGTTGCAAGCATTAGGAAAATTAGATTATGTACAGGGAAAGGCAAGACCTAATGTAGACTGTATTCTATGTGCTGTAAGAGATAATGATGAGCGTGTTGAATCTCTAAAAATTTACGGTGATGATATGTGTTTTATTGTTTTAAATTTATATCCTTATAATCCTGCACATTTAATGATTGTTACTAGGAGACACATAACAAAATTTCTTGAGCTTACTAAAGAAGAACTCATTCATATTACAAGAACGATTCAAGGAATACAATTATTATTAGACGAGTTATATAATCCAAAGGGGTATAATATAGGTATAAACCAGGGAAGAGATGCTGGAGGAAGTATTGAGCATTTACATTTTCATGTAATTCCGAGATATGGCTCTGAACTCGGATTTATTGATATTGTAGGAAAAACACGAGTATTACCTGAAGGATTAGACGCTGTAAAGAAAAAAATTGAAGAAAATATTAATAAATATTTGAATAAGGAATTTTTTGAGAATTATTAAAACTCAAATAAAAAAAACCTTTTGTATCGGTGCAATAAGTTCGGATGTGTAAGAATCTTCCGTCTTATAAAAACATTAAGAAGAATTATCTTACCAAGGAGTATCCTCATCTAATAAAAATTGAGCAGCGTTCATAAGGATCTCACAATCACAATAGCCACCATATTCTTGACAAATTTTAATGAATTTATTTTGCTCTTTTTGGGGTATTTCCATCAAGTTTAAAATCGTCTTTGTATAAGTAAACTCCTTTCCACCACATCTCCACTCAATTCCTGTGTATTGACACCCTTCCTCTCCAGCTAAACGTTTTAAGAAATATCGTATTTGCTGTTTTGATATCTCCAATCCTTCAAACGGGAAAATAGTCTTTTCAAATTCAATTCTTGATAATTCATCCTCAAAATCATCAATGCCAGAATCAGTAGCCCCAATTATTGCAACATACTTATCATTTTGTACAGCAAGTCCCAACCCTGATTTAGGATGCTTTCCTAATTCTGCATTTTTAATTAGATATAATACTTTTCTAAGATTTCGCAATTTCCAAAAGTCATTTTTTCCATACTGAATCCCATATTGTTTCACAGGACCTTTTCTAGGGTGATAATAACTTATAGGGCCATCAGCCTCTATAAATTTACATCTTTTTAAAAATGTGTTCAAAGGATAAAATTTTTATCCGTCGATCATTCCACTTAAATAGGCATAATCTCTTGTCATGAAAAAAATGGTTCCTATCTCAGTTTGATAAAGTTTAGTATGATAACTATAGGTTAATCCTTTCTTTTCTAATTTCTTTTCTAAATGCCAAATACGATCAGGAGATCTTTCCATAATAAAATATGATTATCATTTTACTTTAATTTATGCTATAAGACTCAAAAAAAAAAAAGAACTGTTCTCAAAATTTAATATGTAAATTTAATAATTCTAAAAAAAAGTTCCTAAAATCGAAAAAAAAGCATGTTTTGAATGAACTATTTCATTATATCTGGATTTACTTTACATTAGTAATTAATTCATTGCATTTCGGATATTAAAGAAAAGTCTTGGAATGGTCTTCAATGGCTTGCTCTTCGCATGATTTTGCTCCTTTTTTCCATGCCTTAGCACGCTCTAGAGCGGTTAACCGCTCCAATCCATAACATTCAGTGCAATACCACGCATCATAAGCCTTATTATAGACCACGTCCCGATCTGCTTTCCCGCACGCTACACACATGAGTATCGACCTGTCGAGTGAGTCACTTAGCTGACTCTCTTTCTCTTGAAGATCTCTGAACTCCTCTAACACATCTGGTGAGAAATCTCTTATAGAGAGTCTTCTTCCCTCTGAGTCAACTAAAAAACTTCTCCACTTGTCATGAATCTCTTTCCATTGAGTATGATAAGCTTGTATTATTAAGTTGCGCAAATTATTTCGAATTTTTTGTAGCTTTGGACTTTTAATAATAATTGCTCGTTTGTCTCTCATATAAATCATATATCTCTCTTGTTATTTAAATATTTGGGGGTCTTGGGAGTAGTGATTTGGTCAGAAAACTGGATATCTATACATTTTCAAGATCTCGGCAAACACCGTCGAGTAAGGACCGATATGATCGTCATTAGTTCCAAGATTTACAAGTTCAGTGACATCAATAGTCGGGTGCATCGCTTGAATTATTTCCAGTATGCTAACATGGCTGGTCTTTAACATGGTCTCAACAAACTTCTTATAAGTCTTTGGGAAATTTTGTTCAATAAACTCATCAATCGGTATTGATTTTATATCATCCTTTCTTTCATTAAACAGCTGAAGAGCTTCAGAGAATTTCGGCTGATTTAACCAATTAAACATAATCCACGAATATTGATTCCCAGCTTTCGCAAATTCATTCCGAATATCAGCTTCCTTGACGGGACGACCATATCTAATAAGACTCTCAAGCACTTGAGTCGCAACGAGTGCATCATCCTCAGACATACTTTTCTCCCAGAAAGTATGACTTCTGGAATCAATTACCACTTGATCAGTTATAGCTATCGATGCACGATTAGGATTATTTCGAAAGTGGTGCCGGATAAAGATCCATAACTTCTTCCCTAAGGATTTGAACAATTCCTTCACGCCTGCATTCATGTCGAACATTTGATCGTCAACAGGTCTGAAGAAGGCAGGATCAAACCCCAAATGGCGTCCTAGACCGAGAATGACATTATAGACCTTTGCTTGATTACTATTAAAATTCCCTCGATCTTTCGAGGAATCTCCCTTACCACTTATATCTAAACTACGGAGCTGAGCATAAAATGCAATAGTATTCTGAGCTACTCTATATGAAATGGCTTTCTGGGAGTCTATAGAGTTACCTCCGCTAACTCTAACTCAATATCATATTATCCACACGAACAAGGATTGAATTTTTAACCTGTTGATTATAGAATTTGTGTAAATTCCTAAATACTAAAATAAGGATTAAAATACCATTGAGCTTTGGCTAATGAGGTCGAATAATCTAGATGTTACGAGCTTTTTCTAGTAAGATTTTTTTTTCTTTAACCTTTAACTATTTATAAAGTGCTCAACTTTAGCTCCATTTTGAATTGCATAAGTATCTAATTTTCCATAGATTTTTTGGTATTCTTCATCATTTAAAAAAGCTTGAAGCATATCTTTAGATTCAAAATTTAGGATGATAGTAATACTATTTTCTGGAATATGCTTTTTTAAGTATTTTTTCGCCATTTTAAGATCAACCATAGTCTCTAACTAATTAATTTAATAATGAAATCAATTATTTATAAATATTACCAACCGTTCCGATTTAGGCATATTTATATACAGGCGTTCATATTTAGATATTAATTAAGACAAAATTTGAAATTGTTGAAATATATAAGAATGGGTGAAAATAGAATATTAGGCATGGTTTCAGGATCAGATTGTTATAAGAGAATAATTGACTATTTTGAGCATTATATCATTATGAGAGCAAGTGATACATTAATCAAATTAATGGGTATATTAAAAAGAACTAAAAATCGGAAGTTAGTTAGCAATGCAATGATTCTAGTTCTTTCTTATCTTAATAGCCAACGCCTTGATAGGTTTAATAACATTGGTATTAATTTTTCAAATCTAATATGTGAAGATAAGGAAAGTGCTCTTCTAATCTTAAGAGAAGAATTTCTTCCAAATTAAATAGTAAATCCAAATAGAAGAAAAATGGGAAAGCCAAGAGTGTCAATAGCACTTAATTCAGAAATATTGGATAAAATCGATACAATTAAAATAAAGTATAAGATTGAGACATCGAGTTATCGAGAATCAGTTAGCAAGATGTGTGAAATATTGCTTGAAAAAAATGAATCAAAAAAACGGGAGTTAGAATATTTGAAATCTGTTATCGATAAGATTTTTTATTTTTTACAGGAAAAAGTTAATGAAGAAAAGTTTCTTCAGGAAGAATTCTTTAAAGATTTAATCAGACTTTATGCCAAAATCATAGAAAAATTAAGGGTGTAAATTATAAGGTCTAAAAAAATAATGATCAAATTTGTTTTTAATTTGAATAATTATATACTTACTTTTTTAGGAGGGGGCTCCACGGGGGAGAGAGGTATTAAATATCAGAAAGAGTTAGGAACCTATAAACATATGAATTATTTTAGTTTCTTGATTATATCTAATACTTTCGATGTACAACTCTTCTAAGTAATGTCCCCATATACCATATGGGCCATTTGATTTTTTTCGATTATACAATCGTTCATATGTTCCCGGATCACCCACCTCAGCATTTTCCTTATCATAGATTTCCTTATAGCCCTCATAAATATACCTGAATTTGATTTTATTCAAAATCAAATAACTATTGTTGATGATTATATTTCGGAATACCAAATTACAAATACTTTGATTACTCTTGAAAATTGGTTTAAATTTTACCCGGATTTTGATGTTCGGCAGAAAAAGCAGAGAAAAAAGGAATATATCGTTAGAGATTTATCAAATCTTTAACTTTAATTATTGTCTGATATATACAATAAATATAAATTTATTGAATTGAAATCAACAATTTTATAGATTACCTGTTTTCCTTTAAATAAAAAATATAAGATAATTTCTATTCTACATATCTTCTCCTAGCGATTTGATCTCTATATTCCCTCTCCATAAGTAATACTAAATCACAAGAAATTCCCGGTTTCCATATATTAATGACATTATAACTACGTCCAATATCCGCATTAACTTTTAACACCAATTTAAGTTTATCCACTAAACCAGGATAGACACTCTCTTTCGAAGGATTAGCTTGAATCCAAAAAATTACATCTAAATCACTCCTATCTCTATGATTTCCTGTTGTTCGGGAACCCCACCTTGCTACACCTCTCACTGGTAATCCGGAATTTTTATAAAGAAAATTTTTCAAACTTGTATAAAATGCTGAATATCTTTGTTCAGATTCTCTTCTCTCTGACATTTGATTTACTCATTATTCAAATTTGTTTTTTTGTCTTACTTATATATTGACAAAATTGCTTTATTAATATTTCATCATCACAATTTTCTATTTTATATGTAGTCATATGCATTAGTAAATTGTAATACCTGCTGATTTTCCAAAATAACTTCTTAAAATATTTATTGATTATTTCTAAGTTTAAAGATTTCATTGCATTTACAATTCGCACCCATCGAGCATGATAATAGGTAAATATTGTTCCAAAAAATTAAATTTTGAAAGAATTATATTATAATTTTATTAATTGATAAATCTTCAATTTAAATTTATATGTTGAATTATATGAGTATACAAGAAGAAGGAAATAAAATATTGAATAATCATGCTGAATTATATAAAAAACTAATTCAAATTCCTGCAAAAAGAGAGGTGGAGTATCGAGAGGAGATTGAATATGGTAAACTTATAGGTAGACCTAGATTTAAACAAAAAGAATATGAATGGCCTTTAGATTTACTAAAAGATCTTCATAATCACTTACAAAATATATATATTTTCTTTGAAAAGTATTACTTTTGGTATGACGATACTTTGATTCCTTTAATTGATCAAAGATTTAGAAGGACCTCAAAAAAATCTATAATTTTCCTATTGGAAAAAGATGTATATGCTACTGATGAGGTTTACGGAGACTATTTAATAGAGAGAAATAAGAATAAAATCGTGTTAAGTTATTATCGGAGAGATAAGAAAATTAGGCAATTTGAGATAAAATCCATAAATTCCGACGAGATGAAGAAATGGATATGTCGAAACGCTATTTATCAAATCCAAGAGCAATTTAAATTCCTCTGGAACAGGTTAAAAACAGAACTAAAGGTGTGCATGGAAGAATTCTATCATAAAAAACCAGAAACTAAGCTCTCATTACAGTATCTTAAAGAACAAGCTCGTAAAGTTAATGAGATCCTTAATGATTGGCCAGAAGCAGCTCTTCTTAATATTGGGAGAATCATTGAACTATGGTTAAAAAATGAACTAGAGTACCGATCATTAGAAAAATACGACGATCTCATCAGATTTGCTGAAGTTGACGAGATAATTTCAAAACAGGAAAGAAAATTGCTAAGTTTAATTAGAAAAAATTACAATGATCTAAAGCATAATCTCTATTATAAAGTAGATAAGACATTTATATCAAAATTAATATCAGATTTTTTAAAAAATATTAATTTGGAGGAACATAATTAAAGAAATTCTAGAAGAAGTCATCAATACTGGAAGCATTAGCAGTAATCCATTTATTTCTCCAAATAGTTATATATTTCTCTTTAGAAACTTTTTTCACATCTCCACTTATCAAGCAGTCATCTCATATGATGGTGGTCCTTTATTATGATATAATGTATTAAATGTACAATCAAAGAGGGGGATTTCTTGTAATCCTGATTGTTCCCCTGGTTCAAGCGTCCAGTAAGGTCTGTATATCTCAAGATTGATAAGCACTATGCTCCCTCTCTTTTCCTTTAGTGCGAAGAAATATTGATCTATATTTCTATGGGAGTTATAGACAGCACGTCCATTTCCTAATTTAATTTCTATAATATCAGGGGATGTAAGCTCCTCTTCTAATTGTTCTTCTCGTTTTAGCAGCCCTAATTTAATTACAACTTTTCGCAGTAATTCAGCAGATTCGACGAGACTAGTATAACCTTTTATCTTAAGCCGAGTGAATACATTTTTCTTTACTTGGGCGTGGATTGTACTCATACCTATTCCCAACCTCTTACAAATTTCATTTACAGTTACAACCCCTTTATAAGAACATAGTACTGCGATTCCACTACACAGTCCTGCAATCACGTCATCTTTAGTATTTTGTATAGAATCCCACAGCTTACACATGATTTTTCTCGCGAAATGGTAGAAAACCATATCTAATCCAAAATGTTCTTTAACCAAGAGTAGTTTTTGAGATATAAATTCTTGTCTTTTTATCTTGGTATGATTTGGAAAGTAGGACTTGACTTGCAGTTTAAAATGTCCAAATTCCTTTTTTGTGATCTGAGATACTTCTAATAGTTCAATCTCTGAGCATATGATATTATTAAATTTTAAGTAATAATAGATCACAACTGGTACAAGTTTTTCGACATTTCGATATATTGATTTCCATTTGAATCCTGAATATATTTCTTTAAATTTCTGTAATATAGGTGTTTGGAATGTGCGAGGGAGATTCAAAGCTCCAAAAATTGCTGAGATTTCGTCTGTAGCTTTGATATCAATTTCTTTACGATATTTTACTCGAGTATTATATTTATGTAATCGATTAAACTCAGAGGAATGTATTGAATTTAGACGTTCATTTTTAGTGCCTATCTGAGTTAGTCCCAAGTGTCTCGCATGGTGCACAAGATCATTATTGTAGGGACGATCATAGCGTAATTTTTGGGCTTCTAATACAACACCACATCCTTGACACACATAACCTTCATGAGTTTCAATAATTTCTTCGGAATCACATAAATCACAGGTGTAATAAGAAATAGTACCTATAACAGATTTAAGATTTTCTGGTTTTTGCGTTGCCATACAAATTGCCATTACCTTTTATCTTACCTTAAGAAAAGGTAGGGAAGGAGTTTGCTATTTAAATCTTTTCCTTTGGATCAGGATTTATGAGAAGAAATGTGCTATTACACTTTCACAAAGATTGAAATTTAAAATATGATGAATTTTTTCGTTTCGTGCATCACCTCTCATAAAATGAGTGGGAGGAAATTAGCATGGTAGATTCATACATGGAAATTGTAATGTATTATTCTCAGGGATCTGATTTAGGAAAAGATCTAAGCTTAATTTAGATAGATTTTCACTCTATAGGGTAAGTGCGAATACAATATACGAGATCCGGAATTTAAATAGATCAATTATTTTGGTAATTATCCAATATAATAATCATGTTTCTTCTATGATTATGGCTCAATAATAAACTATTTTTTTTTATCCTTCTTGATTGGAATATTCTTTTTTTTCCACTCATTCATAAATTTCTTAAAATCATGGGAGTACATACCTAAGGAATTAATATGTTTTCGCATACGTTCACTTTTCTTTTTTCGAAATTGTAGTTCCCAATCAAAATATGAGTGTGGTTTTTCCATCATGATAGGAAAGGTCCAACCTAAAGATAAATCCAGAGACTCCGACAAATTTATGGAGTATCTTACCTGATCTTCTTTGGTAGCTTAAATTCGGTAATAGTAGATTTCTTGAGTTCTCTAAGAAACTCTGAGGATGTGTCAAAATTTTGACCCCCTAAAAATATCCCTTTCTTAGAAAAATAGTAGATTCTGAGGGCATGAGCATAATCAAGAGCTACGAGAAAATAGGGATCTTCAGTTTTACCTATGCTAATTGCTTTTAAAGGACCTCCCCGTGTAAAAAAGGTTTCTCTTTTCCTTCGTAGCACCCTAACACTCATAGGTTTTTTCTCGGTAAATTCTCGCGTGGCAAATTTCACTACGTGTTTCAATACTTTACGTTCATTCATAATTCCCTTAATATCGCCTATTAAACTTGAGTATTAACAATTCTATCATATATTTTTTTAAATCAGATTCTTCCTCGTTTTGTCGGTTAGAACCTTTTTTCCTTGATAAAGAGAATGTTTTCCTTTTATCAAATTTAACTTTTTTCACTTCCTCACCCATTTAAGTTTGCCTTATTATAAAGATAGGGATAATCGTGCGTTAAATAATTTTGTGATTTCGTCTATATAGCTTAGACATAGTTAATATAGTTATAGAGATAAATTCAGATGCTATAATACGCAATCTTTATAAATATAAGTATCCTAAAGTTTTTTATAGTCAATATGAATAACAGATAGATTCCGAAAAATTTCGGAATCTCTATATATAGTAAAAATTTTTGATAAAAATTCAGGTGATGGAGTATTAATAAAAAATATGTTGTAGTTATTGTTGTGGTATCACTTCTAACACTGAATCTATTCTCGATGAATTTATTTACTCGTGCGGATAAACCAACAGAACCAACTTTAGAGTTCTCATGGGAAGAGACCACATTTTCATATTCCGTCCAAAAGATCTGGACTGGAGACTCGATTGCGATTAATCACTCTGGAAGCTATAAGGATACCTATGACACGTATACTGAAGAGTATAATAGTACTGATATTACGAAAACGATTGGAGAACATACCATATTTCATGAGGCAAATTATTCTTATGTCTCAGAATATACTATAATAGGAAATATAACGATCGATTTTGATTTTACTGTGTATCGTGTGAATATCGATTATGGATCGAATGTGAAAGTGATTTGGTTAGCCTTTAAGCAAGGAACGATGGAAATGGAATACTATCAGGCTTCCTCTATACATAATTTCAGTTATTACGAGGAATACCACCAAAATATTGAGAGTGAATATGAACAATATGATTTTTCAACTGATGAATTGTTGGATTCATGGAGCTCTACTGATGATATATATGATGAAAAGCAGTATTCCTACATCCGGAATACAACTAGAAAACCTTATTTCCTTTATCAAGGTATTTCTGGGGAATTCTCTTTACCCCTTATATTAACTATTCAATTATTTACTACAGAAAACAACGATAGAATAGCATGGCTGAATATGTTCTATGATCTTCTCGTCTATAAGGATTTAGATTCGAATATGATCTATTCTGTAGCTGATAGTGAGGATCTCAGTGGTCCACCATACTTGTATACAAGCAAAGAGTGGCTTGGTTGGCTAAGACCAAAAGTCTATAACTATGATGAGACTTATATTGAATATATAGATGAAGAGACAGTCTTCAATTGGTCGGGACATTGGTTGTATCCCATAGATAAATCTGTAAGTGAAATCGCCTCCACTATTCAATTCACTCCTCCTACAGACACTACAGATGCTAATGTAACTTGGGGAATAACATATCCGGGGTATCCTACAGATGTAGGGCTAATGTATTCATTAGGTCTCTTTAGAACGGAAGGGAACTCATCATATATTCATTCCTGTCCTTTTGATTATTCTTTCGAATATGATTATAATGTAGGAGAAAATCAAACAGATTTGGATGTTACTTGGGAACTTGGAAAAATTACTAACGCTAGCTTATATGACGCATCTCAAGGGTATGGATTAGTAATGCCTCAATATAATTATTTTCTGTCTACCTTTGATATTGATGAAATTGACACTAAAGCATTAAGCCTACCTTGTAGCACTTTTGATTTTGAGTCAAATGATACCCTGGTTGCAACAATTAACATGGGCGGACCGGACAAGAAGAATTATACACTTTATGACTTTCCAATATCAGATAAAAATACAGTTCTTGAATCTGAAGGCGGAAGCATTCATCCAATGGTAATGTGGTATATGGACTCGTCTTCGTACCATGAACAACCTTTTATAAATTCTATTTTTACATTGGTAGATATTGTCAAACAAGACCCTTCATTTAACATAGCTGATAGTCTATTCAGATTAGAGACGCAAAATTATCCTGTATGGAGCGGAGAACGGTTACGCCATGATCCGACACTTACGGTCTATTTTGACGAATATGAAGTGGAAGAGGAAATTGATGGGAAAAAGCCCTTTATTCCGGGATATAATTACACGTTATTAATTGGAACTGTAGGTATCATATCTTTCATAGTAGTGTTAGAGAAAAGAAAGAGAAAATTCAAAATCACTTAATTTTTTTTTTCTTTATTTATTTTATTTTTAATTAGATATTATTGAGAATAACTAAAGATATACCAAATGACTAAAAATATTACTCTTTCAAAAAGAACTAGAAATATAATATTGATTAGTGTTGTTTTGGTTGTCGTTATTATTGCTATTTTCGCTAGACCAATACCAGAAAAAGTTAGAAAATATGATAATGTTCAGATTCACTATACTATCTGGGAATCTGACGCGCGTATGCTGTATAGCTACTCAGATCCTATTTATAATGAGACTTTATGGGTTAGAATGATTCCCATCACAAAGAATCAGACTGATGGACTTATTTTAGGATTGTATAACAATTTACTTGGAAAAAAACTACATTATAAAAGCGATATAATTTGGTTGAATAGTTGTATTGACCAAGAACGTGATGGAATTGATGATATTACCAATAAGCCAGCGTTGACATATGGCAACAGCACCGATGAATCTTTCAATACACCTCTAATGATACAGTTTAAGGTGCTTGATATTCAGAAAACTCCAGAATCGCCAGGAATTCTTGATTCCGTATTACATGTATTTTATGTTATTTTTCTTATTGTGTTATCTTTATTTCTGGTGTCAATTCCTATCTTCGCAGCATTACTAATAGATTATCTTTATAGAACCCCTATAGATCTTAAAGAATTATTACGATATATCCTCAAATATGGCATTCTGATCGGAATACTTACGGTAGTACCATTTATAGTCTTTGGGATATTAATATCACAACTTACTTTACCCGGACTTAATCTCATTAAAGCTGAATATTGGTGGTTCACGCCCTCTATCTATGCCCTTATTGGGATTATGTGGGTCTTTATCTCATGGATTTACCTTATAATATATAAAGCGATTGAAGCTAAAATAAAATTACGAAGAAAATACTTATTTGAGTCATAATAAACATGAAAAGATAAATTCCAATTTAAAATATAAAATAACTTGGTAGAATGTCAATCAGTAAGAAAAAAAAATTTTCCAATTCAAATTAAATCTTTATTTTTTTATACTTTTAAATTTATCTAATAGACCTTAGAGCGTTTTAAGTAAATTAAGTCAAAATTTATTAGGATATAAATACCCAATCGTTCTTATAATTCATACTACCAAAAGAAAAATAGGAGGAAATAACAAATATGGTTGAGATCAAGATCCCTGAATATTGGGAAACAATAGCCAAACAAGGCGATATTGATAGACACCTTAAAGAACAAATACAACTGTTATTTGTCGAATATCATGAATATACACCAGAATCTATATTTAGCGACAGCTCAGATACATTTACCCCCACTTTTCAGATCGAGCTTGACACCATAGGTGAAAATCAAGAAAAAAAAAAAAAGAATTTATCGTTAGTATTTAAAATCTAAGGATATTTAGCGAGTTGCGGCGCGAATATCTGCGGCAGTTACTCTCTTCCGTTTGTCCGCTTTACATACCTTTATAGCGTCTTTAGTTGCTGTAGCAGCACTCGTTTCTAAGAAGTTAATCAATTTGTCTAGTGCTTCAGCAGCAACTAGATCTGCGCCTTCTTTTTTCATTAATCTTCTTATAGGTGCTTTCGCAATGTATCCTTCAGATTTTTTCGCAGGAGCTTTCTTTTTAGCCATTTTTATTCCTCCACAATTTTTTTATTGTTTTGTAAAATAAATGTTAATTAAGTATTACTACACATTTCTATTATATAAATGTTATGATTCGAATCAAGGAGAGATCATATCTCTCATAAGAGATCATATTGATTCGAGGATCAGATCGATTTATTAATGTTAAAATAATTTTTCCGACAAAATCGAAAAGTTGATTTTTATTAGATAAAGCCTTGAATCCTTAATTTTTTGAGATTTCACTTTTATTAATAATTCAATATTTTCTTCGAAAATTGATTAGCCCATTATTACACATTGCTTAATTTTTAAGGAATACAGAGTTGTTGAAATTACAACTTCTATTAAATGAAATCTCGATTTATTCTTTTTTTAATATTGCATACGTATTTAGCTATCAATTAAAAGATACACTGATTTTAATAAAAAATATTATCAAAATGATTCAATCATTTTAATCCAAATTTTAAATTTTCTAAAAAAAAAGATTAAAATATAACTTACTTGACTAATGTAATATAGTCAAAATATATATCATGGATTTGATTTTTCTTACACAATCCAAATATGCCAAGCAAAAAATTACTTCAAACACCGGAAATTGAGGAAGCCCTTCAATCCCTTGGGTTCACAAAAAATGACTCTAAAGTCTTATTAACATTATGTAAATATAAAATTTTGAGTCCAGCAGATATTGCAAAATACTCAGGAGTAGATCGCGCGCGAGTTTATGATTCATTAAATAGGTTGATTGAAAAAGGATTCATTCAGAAAGAACCTATTAAGAGGGGAGCTAATTATCAGGTAATACCGATAGAGCGAATTTTTAAAGTAATACGTGAAGAATACAAACAGAAGATAGATGACACTTTGGTTTTAGAAAAAGTTATAAGTGAATTAGAAATAGGTACAGAAGAATCTGAACCTCGTGTTTGGGCAATTAATTCGAGATCAAAAATTAGAAAAAAAATTAAGGAACTAATTAGTTCAGCAGAAGTAAGGATTTTTTTTATTATTACTCCTGATTTACTCATGCAAGAACTAGGTGGATATGATTGGGTATTAAGAGAACTGTGGAATAAAAAATTTTCATCTAATATTCAAGTTGTTATTGCATTGAAATATAATGAAGTTTTAAAAGAAGAGATAAAAAAATTGCTGAAGATCTCCATCACAATTCATTCTATTGAAGGGGATAATGTTTTACCGTTTGGTTTATTAATAACTGATAACGAATTTCTTCTTACTACCTTAGATCAAGTAAAAGAAGCTCCAGAATATACTTCAGGATTATGGTTAGAAAACGGGGCACCTAAACAATTAATCGGTTACGAACACTTATTTAAATATTTTATAACGAGCCAATGTAAACTTATACAACTAGCACCTAAAAAGGCACCCTATACAAATTAAATTATTTAATATGATTAAAAATAAATTGGATTGACATTTTTAGAAATATAAAAAAAAGAAAAATTCAGAATTAAGACTTATAATTTAATTTATTTTAAAAGTAAATTAGGGGAAAAAGCGAAATGTCTTACCGCGGTAAATGCATCTTGTGTGGAGATGCGGGAGTAGGTAAAACCAGTCTTTTGGCTCGGTATGTTGATGATAAATTCAGTGAGGAATATCAACAAACAATTGGGGCAAATTTCTTAATTAAAGAAATTGATTTAACAAAAATTATTGATCAGTTAGACCTTAAAAATCCTAAACTAAAGAAGGATATTAAAGAAAAAGGTTTTAAATTATATTTTTGGGATATTGGGGGGCAACGACAGTCTTTATTTGCCAACGAGTACTATTTCGTACAAGCTGTAGGAGCATTTGTAATTTATGATATTTTAAACCCAGAATCATTTAATAATATCGATTTTTGGATTACAAAATTAACCGAACTTAGTGGAGATATTCCTTTTATGATTGTGGGTAATAAGATTGACAGGAAACAAGAAAGAATAATTCTTTTTGAGAAAGCAAAGGAAAAAGCAGATAAATATGGAGTTAAATACATAGAAACTTCTGCAAAATTAAATGAAAATGTCAATGAAGCATTTGAGAATTTATCAATTCAGATTATAAATAAGTTAAAATAAAGAAATTATCGAAACAAAGTAATTATTAGACTTCAATAAAACTAAGTGAGAACATTAATAAAGTATTTAAGAGTATAACAATTCAACTTTTAAATAGTTTTAAATAGATACTAAATAATCTTAAATATTGCAATTTATTTTTGATGTTAAAATTATTATAAAGAATTTAGAAGAAACCTATTTATACAAGGAATATGAGTTCTTTACTGATACCTATAGCTCCTTTAACGAGGACAAAATCTCGTCTTAGAGACTGTTTTACAGTCGAACAACTTAAAGAATTAACTATTGCGATGTTTAAAGATCTTGGCACTATATTAGCAAAAGTGAATTTTTTTGACCACAAAATTGTATATTGTAATACTCCTGAAATATTGGAAATCTCAGATGATTTTGGCTTAATTGGAATCAAAGAAGATTTGACAACTCCTCCAAAATCTTTTGATATGGTTATAAAAGACCTTAATGATATTGCAATTAATAAATTTCATGCTGAACAAACTATTTTTTCATTTTTAGATTTAATTTTAATTTCAGCTGAAAATTTTAATGAAATCAACACACTTATAAAAAAAAATCAGCTCGTTGTATGTCCTGCCATTCATTCTGCCGGAGTATCAATCCTAGCTAGAAATCCCCCCGATATAATTCCATCTTATTTTTCTGATCCAACCACTCCCTCCTTGGTTGCTTTATTAGAAAATGCTTCTAAAAAAGGTATTGAAAAAATAACTATATATGATTCATTTCGAGCGGGTTTTGACATTGATATCACCCAAGATTTAGTTCTCGCTTACCAATATTTAAAAATCTTTAATTTAAAACATAAAGAAGTATTTAAATTTTTAAAAGAAAATCTAAAATTACGAATAAAGAAAACAAGTGCGACTAATAATAGAGCATTCAAAATTTTAAAGAAAATGTAGAATCTATGATGACCCTAAGACATTAAAACGAAAAAATGATATTAATTTTTATTGGTTCTTGTAATATTTGCTCTACTGCACTTTGAAATTCCTCTCTCTCTCTTTTTAAATTACTAAGATATCTTGTATAATCTTTGTTTTTTCGATTATAATCTGCTTCTACATGTTCTAATTTTACAGTTGTAGAAGATATATTATTTTTTATATCTTCTAATTTCCGAGCTAAGCCGGCATCATCAATTTTGTTTTCAATTTCTTCAATTCGTTTTTTAATTTGTAAATAATTCTCAATATCTTGCTGTAATTTTTTCTCATCAAAAATAACATTTATTTGATCAATGGTCTTTTCTTTAGTCTCAGATTTTAGAGTTAATTTATTTTCTTCTAATGCATGACGTAATTGAACCATTAAACTGGAAAGTTTTGGGAAATCAGTTCTATCAGATTCTTCAACCAACATTTTTATAGGGCTTTTGAGAAACTCTTTAAGATAATTCAAATCAATATTTGGGATATTGTATGTCCCTTTCTCCAAATCAAATTTTAATTTTTTTAAAGCTTTCTTAAAACCTATTTCATCATTAATTTTTAACCTTAATTGAAACAAGGTGTTTTTCTCAGTTTCAAGATTTCGAAACAATTCATTTTTTTCAAGTTTAATTAATTCTGAATTTAAATTATTAAGATCTTCCTTTTTTTGTTCACATTCACTCTCGAATGTATCTAGGTCAATCTTCGCTTTTTCTATATTATCCCTTAGAGTAAATATTTTTGGTATTCTTTTTAGTAGATCTTCTGCTTCTTTGACTCCAGTATATTTCTTTCTTAAAAAATCATCCAAAGTTTTTTGTTTACTTCCAAGTTTTCGTGTAATATAATTAAGTTCTTTTATTTGGGACTGAACTTCTTTTTGAAACTTAGGTAATGACTTCCTTGCTATTTCATTTATAATAGGAAATAACTTTTTTATAGAATTTAGTAAATCATTTAGATTATCATAATTAATTTCTTTTTCAGGAATCTCAACTTCATCAATCTCTTTTTTAATTCGATCAATGAAAAAATGCAATGACTTTTGAGCTTTCGCATCAATCTTTTCTTCTCCTACTTCAAGAAAATGATCCATACAAATTTTAATGTCAATCATGTTTGATTTAATATCCAGTATGAATTTATTTGCTGCTTTCTTTATTTTAGCAAATTGGGAATTAATTCTGTCTTTAAAAAAATCTTCAAATTCTTCTAAAGAAATTTCTATCATTCTTACTTTTCCTCTTGTTTTATTGCTTTAATAACTTTTTTACCATTCATATATCTCTGAAGTACTACCGGAATTGATACTGAATGATCTTCATTTTGATAATTTTCTAATATACAACAAATGGTCCGTTCAGTTGCTATTGCTGTTGAATTTAAAGTATGTAAAATTTCTTTTGGTTGCTTAGTGCCTACTTTTCCTATCCTAATTTTTAATTTTCTTGCTTGATAATCGGTACAATTACTACAGCTAACCAATTCTCGATAAGCTTCTGAAGCGGGAAACCATACTTCTAGGTCGTATTTTTTTGCAGCATTATCATTTAATTCTCCAGATGCAATGTTAACAATTCTATAAGGTAGTTCTAATTTTTTGTAAATTTCTTCAGCATTTTTAATTAATTCTTCGTGAAATTCCCATGATTCTTCTGGTTTACAAAAAACATACTGTTCAACCTTTTCAAACCTGTGCACTCTAAATATTCCTAGTGTATCCTTACCATGGGATCCGGCTTCTCTCCTAAAACATGAAGAGATTCCAGCATATTTAATTGGCAATCTTTCAGGCTCTATAATTTCATCATAATGGTAGGCTGCTACCGTTTGCTCAGAGGTTGCAATCATAAATAAATCTTCATCTTGGATTTTGTATAATTGTTCTTCGAAATCAGCTAATTCCGCAGCAGCTTTTATAACTTCATATTTGATGAAAAAGGGTGTCCATAGCGGAATATATCCTTTTTTTTCCAAAAAATCTAATGCAAATCTCATTAAAGCTAAATTAAGTGAAACTAAATCTCCTTTTAAATAATAAAATCGTGATCCTACAACTTCAGCAGCTTTTTTAGTGTTTGCGCCATCAATAGTTTCAATTAATTCGACATGATTTAAAGGAGTAAAATCAAATTTCGGTAATTCCCCAAATGTTCTAATAATTTCATTGTTTTCTTCTGTTTCGGCAACTGGGACTGATTCATGCAACAGGTTACCTACAATATATCGATATTTTTCTCGTTGTTCAAAATACTCTTGCTTTAGTTGCTCTAACTCATCTATTTGTTCTTTCAATTCTTTTGTAGCTCTTATGGCCTCCTCAGCTTCCTTAGTTTTCCCATTTTTTTTAAATTCCCCGATTTGACGAGAGGTTTCATTATGTTTTTGCTTTAGTTCTTGATATTTACTTATAGCTCCTCGCCATTTCCTATCATGTTCAAGAACCTTTTCTGCATTTGATGGATCTTTAAATCTTTTTTTCTCTGACTCTAATATTTTATCGAAATTATTTCGAAACAATTCAATATCAAGCATACTAAAACTCCTTCTTTTTTTTAAAAATATACTCTTTAATCATGCTGAATCCTATCCGTAATTGTAGAGCGCGCTAAGGCTGTTTTAATCTTTCCTTTATCGTAACCGACCATATCAATAATTTTCATTATTTTAATCCTTCTTGCTTTACCTTTTAAACCTTCTTCTGTCATAAACTGTTTAGCAAATTCTTCTTTTTTAGATTCTTCTTGTTGTGCCATAAAAAGTAGTAATGAATTTTTAATAAAAAATTTCACGAGTAAGTTATTATTTATTTAATTCTTATGACAAATTATAATTTGGAGGTTTGAATCTGAATTAAACGGTTCTTCCTTAAAAGTACCATATTTATTATCAATTATAAAACCATTATAATAAAGTAATGCATCTAATTCTTGTGGAAAAAACATTCGAAGTTTCAATTCTTTTACAATTTCCTTGCCTTCAAATTTATAATATGAATTGAAATAGTTTATTTGAGAAACTTTATCATAACTATTACTTCCAGCTACAAAAACAGTTCCTTCACCCTCAGGATTTGGATAATCATACATCGGATAAATTTTAGAACCCTCTCTTTGTAATATATCTAAATCGGGATTAAATGCATCGAAAATAAATCGACCATTCTGTTTTAAATGCTTTCTTACATTTATTAAACAATTTTCCATACTTTTATTGTCAACTATCCAATTCATCGCAGCACCAGGCATTATTATAGTACAAAATTTCTTATTTAAGCTAAAATTAATCATATCTCCTTGTACCCATTCTATGTCTAAATCATTTTCTTTAGATTTTCGCTTTGCGTGATCTAACATTTTTTCTGAGAAATCTAATCCAATAACCGATAAACCTTCTTTTGCAATTGGAATGGTAATTCTTCCAGTCCCACAAGCTAATTCGAGAACTGGACTACCATACATTTTTGCATACCTTACATAAAAAGGAATAGAATCATGAGCTTGTCTGCTTTTGATCATATAATCATAATGTTGACCATTAATGTAAAAATATTCATCATTATTATCTTTCATCTAAAACTACTCAATCCACTTATATAAAATTTAAAAATGCATCAAATTATTAATCTAAATTAAGAACGATTTACTATAAAGATCTTCTTTAAAAAAATAATGTTTGAAAATTACAATTTATTTTTAATTCTGTTATTGTTTTCGAAATTATGAAATCTAATCAGAAAAAATAAATTATTTCAATAATTTCATAAACCAATTAGATTTAAGATAATATTTCAAATTAACAAAAAATTAATGGTGAAGTTTTACAAAAAGGTGAACTAGTTGTCTGATAAACAGACCAAGGATGATCTAAGAATCGGAGTTTATGTATGCAGATGAGGAGTTAATATCGGAGCTGCTGTTGATTGTGATGCTGTAAGAGATTATGTTGAAAAAAACGCTGCAATAAATAATGTGGTTATTGCAAGAACAAATGATTTTACCTGTTCAGACCCAGGTCAAAATATTATAAAAAATGATATTCTTGATCTTGATTTAAATAGAATAGTGGTTGCAGCTTGTACGCCACAAATCCATGAATCCACATATAGAGCTGTGTTAGCTGAGGCAGGATTAAGCCCATATTATTTCCAAATGGTTAATCTTCGAGAACATTGTTCTTTTGTCCATGCTAAGGACAGAGAAGGTGCTACTCAGAAAGCAATAAGATTAGTTCAAGCGGGTATAAACCGTGCCAGAGAACTAGAAACAATACCACGAAAAGAAATTCCCGTAGAGAAGGCAGTTTTAATTGTAGGTGCGGGTATTGCTGGAATGAACGCAGCATTAGATCTTGCGAACCAAGGCATTCCTGTATATTTGGTTGAGAAAGAAGCCACTATTGGCGGGAAAATGGCACAATTAGATAGAATATATCCTACTGATGATTGTGGAATATGAGTCCTGGCACCAATAATGGTAAATGCATCAAAACATCCAAACATTAATTTATTTACTTATAGTGATGTAATAGAGTTTAGTGGTATACCTGGAGATTATAAGGTTAAAATCAGAAAAAATGCGCGGTATGTTGACGAGACTAAATGTACTGGTTGCGGCTTATGTACAACAAAATGTCCTATTAAAGTTCCTAGCGAGTTTGACAGAGGTATTGGTGAAAGAAGCGCAATTTATATACCATTTCCTCAAGCAGTACCAAAATTAGCGGTTATGGATAGAAGTGTGTGTATTGATTGTAAAAATTGTGAACGAATATGCCCCGCTGAAGCTATTGATTTTGAACAAGAAACAGAATATATCGATGTTAAAGTAGGAGCGGCAATTGTAGCCACGGGATGGGATGAATATCCAATATGGGAGTCGAATGAATATAATTATGGATACTATCCTGATGTGATTACACAAATAGAACTAGAGAGGTTGTTAAGTCCTATCGGTCCTACTGGTGGACATGTGTATCGAATTTCAAATGGAGAAACACCAAAAACGGTTGTAATAATTCAATGTGTAGGTTCCAGAGATATAAACGCTAATTCGTATTGTTCTTTCGTTTGCTGCAGTGTTGCACTTAAGAATGCTCAATTACTGAGACAAGAATATCCAAATATGGATGTGTTTATGTTCTATATTGATATTCGAACAACAGACAAGGGTAATGAAGAATATTATAGAAAAATAAGAGAATCGGGTATAACAATGATTCGGGGAAAAGTAGGTGAAATTATCGAAGACTCTAAAACGAATAACTTAAAAGTCAGAGCATATTCGTCTTTAACTGGTGAGATTATAAAAATTGATGCTGATTTAGTTGTATTGTCAACAGGAATGATCCCTTCAAAAGGAACTGAAGAAATGATCGATGTAATGGGACTAAGTAAGGGTCCAGGAGGTTTCCTTTCAGAAATCCATGGATGTTTAAGTCCACAAGAAACAAAAGATATAGGAATTTACATAGCTGGATGTGCTGCTGGCCCAAAAAACATTCCTTATTCGGTTTCTTCTGCATTAGCTGCTGCAAGTAAAGCATCAACTCTTTTATCTCATGATACTTTTAATCAAGAATTAATTATTGCTGAGGTAGATAAAACACTATGCATGGGATGTCATAGATGTGAGAAATTATGTTACTATGAAGCAATAAAAGTTAATGAGAATGAAATTGCAGAAGTTGACGATTTAAAATGTAAAGGCTGCGGTGTATGTGTATCTTCTTGTCCCGCGAGAGCTATTGACCTAAAATATTATCGAGACACACAATTTATTCAGGAAATAAAAGGTATTGGATGTACTGAAATAAAAATTATTGATGAAATTGCTGAGAGTATTGAAAAATAGGCAATTTAGAGGTTAATTATAATGTCTAAGGTAATAAATGATAAATCTAGAAAGATTATAGCATTCGGCTGTGATAAGTGAGGGTATTCGGTAGCCGATTTAACAGGAGTAACAAGAAAATCATATTCTACAGATTTCTATTTAATTCGAGTAAGATGCACTGGTCGAATAGGAATTCATTTGATCATGGAAGCCTTTTTAAATGGTGCTGATGGTGTAGCTGTGATCTCATGAAGGGAAGGTGAATGCGAGTTTGGTAATGGAAATATGAATACATATAATCATATATTAACTTTGAAAAAATTATTAAGACATGCAGGAATTTCTGACGAACGAGTTCAACAATATTTTTGTTCTGCAGCAGAAGTTGAGAGATTCATTAACTCTGTTGAAGATATTACCAAAAAAATTCAAGCACTCCCTCCTCTACCAAAATTTAATCCGAAATAGAATGATCTTTTCAAGAAAATATTAGTTGAGAAGGAACTATCCCTTTGTATGGGTTTTCGGAAAATTATGAATAAAAAATAATTTAAGGTTTATTATGAGTTCTGAAGAAAGTTTATCATGGGAATTTTTAAAGGATGTAGCGGATGCTTTAGATTCGTATAGAATTCGAGCTCTAATTGATGCTAAACAAGATATATTAGATACGGGTATTTATGATGAATCTCAATATGAAGCTATTCTTTTACAAATGTTTGATCAAGAGCGATTAAAATATTCTCTATTTAATTTTTTTAGCAATAGTTCAAATAACAACTTTAATACAATTAAAGAGTTTTCAACACAAAACTCAATTGAAGTATATCACACTTTGAGTTTACTAGATTTGTTAAAAAATGAAAAACTGGTATCAGTAGAAGAATTATACGATAAAATTAAGAGTCATGAAGATGATCCTGATACCCTCATTTTTAAAGACTTATCTATTTCAATAACCAAAGAAGATATTTCAAATTTAAAACCTATATACGAGCCAGTAAAAGTTATATTTGATTCTAAGAATTGTTCAGGTTGTGGTCTGTGCGCTAGTATCTGCCCTGTAAATTGTCTTCATATCTATAATGGATTTGGAAAAATTGACGAGGATAAATGTATTCGATGTGGATTATGCTATTTTGTGTGTCCTCGAACATATTTGCCTGTAAAGGTTATAAATATGGCTCAAGAAAATACTCCAGAAATTAAAGACTATTCAAATGTTGGTCATTTTCTTGAAGCTTATTCTGCAAGAACTAAAATTAAGGAGATTTCTGAAATTTGCCAAGATGGGGGGATTTCGAGTACATGTCTCCATTATCTTCTTGAAAAAAATAAAATTGATTTTGCATTAGGAGCAAAAATGAGTAATACATTATGGAGACCTGAACCAATTTTGCTTAAAAACAAAGAAGATATCCTCTCAACAGCCGGAACAAAATATGTAAACAATCCAAATTTACAATTACTAAACCAAAATGAGCTTAAAAATAAAAAAATCGCGGTAGTAGGAGTACCTTGTCAAATGCAAGCAATCCTAAAATCCGAGATTTACGATATTGGATTGCCCTCCTTAAATAATATTATTTATAAAATTGGAATATTCTGTATGGAATCTTTTTCTTATGAATCCCTTTTAAAGATTTGTGAGAAGCTAAATGTTGATGTTAATGATGCTAAAAAGATGGATATCAATAAAGGAAAATTCTTTGTATATACTAAAAATGGAGATGAGTTAAACGTTCCAATAAAAGAGATTTCACATTTGGCTCGAGAAGATTGTGAAATGTGTTACGATTTGACTTCTGAATCTGCTGATATTTCAATTGGATCTATTGGTTCTCCTTCTGGTTGGAATACAGTACTTATAAGAACGGAAAAAGGTAAAATCCTTTACAACGATCTAATCTCGAATAACTTAATTGAATCTAAACCTTTAGAAGGCGTAAAACCGGGTTTACCCCTTCTACAAAGAATTGCGGGGTCGAAGAAAAACAACTGTAAAAAACATATTAATTCAAGATTAGAAGAAAATAAACGCGTACCTAATTATTAGACGACTGACACTACCTGTTCTTTTTTAACAAGAAATAGATTGAAACTTCATTTTTTTGTAGATTATTCGCAGAAGAATAAAGTTAGGATTAAAGAGAAAAAGGAAAAACTTTTTATAATGATTTAATCTCAAATAAATTAATCGAAACTAAACCACTGGAAGAAGTAAAGTCAGGCTTATCTTTACTTAAAATAATTGCTAATAGTAAAAAAAATAATTGTAAGAACTATATTAACGAAAAAAAAGAGAAAAATAAATGGATTCCAATTTATTAAATTCTTCATCACATTTTATCAAGAATAAAATATTAATATAAGAGAATTAATCAATTTAGATAAGCGAGTTTATAATATTAGGGTGGAATTATCTAACAGTTTAGTTTTCCACCCCATAATCTTATCTCTCAACTCACTAATTTTATTATAATGATTTTTGTTTAATTTTTTTAGTAAAAGAAATAATGTTAAATATCTCTCTTAAGATTTTTCCTATGCCATTATCATACCTACTAAAGGAAAATAAACAAACAAAGTTTGGAGATTAGAATTAAAACATAAGAATTGGTCAATTCTTAAAGTTTCAACTCCCAAATTTCCATAAACATAATCATAATATAGATTCATTTTGACTAGAATAATATCATTTAATATAATAGTAGATGATATATTAGAAGCAAAGGGGATATAAGTAAAATTTAGATACCAATTTCCCACCCAAAATAGAGAGTTATTTTCATAATAATCACTCCAAGCAGCAAATATCTCTGTATGGTTTGCATACTCCGCTTTAATAATTGAATTATTGTTATAAGTCAGATATATCAAAGATTCATTAGTAGCTTCTAATGAATAAAATAATTTATGACTATAAAAGGGCCAAAAATGAAATTTCTCTTTATCATCTTCAACTTTTAACTTAAGAGATTCTATAAGATCTCTATCGATATGATAATAATAATCGAAATTACTTACGTTTTGAACCTCCCCTGATAAATCTCGATATTTACAGTACTTTTGATATTCAAATAATTCACTTTTTTCGATTAAGCTCTCAAAATTTTGAATGTTTGCTTCATAATTTATCTTATAATATATTCTTGTTAATATTATAAAATGATTAATAATTATCAAGCTTGTTAGGATAATTCCAATTATAATTATTATTAGTAGTACATTTTTCAGTTTTCTTTTCATTTCACTCTTTCATCTTTTTTCTTAAAATAAAATTAGACTATGATGAAAATTGAGAAATATCTTTTTATCAAATTTTAGTTAACTCTAATTTTTATATTTAGTTATTTAAAATATTTCGTGTGAGCATTTTATGACAGTTAACATAGATATATATTGATTCTTATCCTATTAGATTTTGAATTAGACAATCAATCTTTTTTTTTAAAAAATAACTCAATAAAACTCTAATCTTATGAGTTCCACTAAAGAACCAATAATTAAAATTCAAGGTTTAACAAAACAATATTATAATAGAGTAGTTGTAGATAATATTAATTTGGAAATCCTAAACTCGTGTTTTGCCTTTTTAGGACCAAACGGGGCAGGAAAAACAACAACAATGTTAATGCTCTTAGGTTTAGTAAAACCATCAAATGGAACCGCATCTATTTTCGGAACTAATATCCTAAATAGCTCAGGTAAAATAAGAAGAAAGATTGGTTTTTTACCTGAAAATGTGGGGTTTAATCCTAATCTTACTGGAAGACAGTTTCTTAAATTAATTATTGGCTTGAGAACTAATAAAGGAGGAGACAAAAAACATGTTGAATCATATTTAGTGTGGAGCGGTATAGATAAAAACTATTGGAATAAGATTATTAAATCATATTCTAGAGGAATGAAGCAGCGTTTAGGATTGGCTCAAGCGTTTGCTGGAGAACCTAAAATAGTTTTTCTTGATGAACCCTTATCTAATATTGATCCATTAGGTAGAGAGGAATTTATTCAAAAAATCCAAATGAAAAGAAAAGAAGGAATCACAGTTATTATTTCAAGCCATATCGTTCTTGAAATAGAACAATTAGCAGATTATGTAGCGTTTATTGATGACGGCATAATAAAAGCTTCAGATATAGTCTACAATCTTGCTCACATGTACGGATTTAATGAATATGAAATAACTAGAATCAACTATGAAGATAATGTGACTCTTAAAGAACTTACTGAATTATTATCTGCTGAAAAGGACCTGTTTTCTGATTTACCAAAAATATTAAGGGATAAAATTATTTTCAGAACTGATAATCCAGAAAAAGTAAATAACACAATAAAGGATTATAAAGATTTCAATTTCACGCCTATTAGTGGAACTTTAATTAAATTATATAAACAAATAATAAAGGGAGAATCCTATGAAAAGAGAGAATAAAATTCGATCTTCCTTATATTATGAAAAACATTTGTTCTCTTTTTATCTGAAACACAGGCTTCTCTCAATAAAGTTTATTGTATGCCTTATTTTATCATTGATCGATATATTCCTAATCTTGAATCAATATAACTTTAGAAATATAACCACTCAATTCGATTTAGATGAGATGCTATATTGGGAAGATATTATAGAATTTAGTATATATTTATTTCTCCGACTTATTCCAATTATAATTGTTGGTGATATGGTTTCGGGAGAATTTTCTAATAAATCTGCTATGATAATTTATGCTACGGAATCTAGAAATAAAATTCTTGCCATAAAGTTATTTTGTGTGGTGATAAGCATTTTTATTTTGATGTTATTTTATTTTTCAACTTTTCTTATTATGATTTTCATTAGGACCGATTTATTAGTTTCGATCGATATTTTTCTAATGGGATTTTTAATTGTATTTATACAATTAATATTTATATCATCATTAACATTCATGATTTCGGCGTTAACTCGGAACGTAGTGCTTTCTTTCATTTTGCCTTTTTTTTATGTAACTATAGAGCTATTTTTAGAAGATTTAGAATTAGGACTTCTTTCATACAGTTCTTACACAGTAAAAGTTATCAATTTTTTTTATAATTTAATTTTTTATGATAAAATTGTCTTAAGTACTGTAACAATCATTTGTATAATTGTATTTTTCGGATTATCTATACTGATTATGTTAATAACATTTTATGCATTCAAACAGTTAGATATTAGGGTTGATTAAGATAAAATTAAACTGAATGGCAAAAAAAAAATGAAAAGAGAGTGAATAATTATGCCTCGCAAGTTTTCATGGCTTATCTTTTTTATAATATTATCTAGTACTGTTAGTTTATGCCTATTATTTGTACCTTATCCTGAAACTAAAACTTTAGATCGTGGATACCCTGTTGGACATGGTCTTTCTAGTCATAATTCTTATTATATAGATTGGTTTGAATTTCCATGGAGATCGCACTCTCAAGAAATCTTTCTAAACATTTCTGTTGAGCGTGGAACTATTTCGCTTCAAATAATAGACAGCAAAGGTTTTAAGAGCTTTCTTAATGAAGAACCGTATATACCTTACTGGGAAGTAGAAAATATAACTGAATATATAGCAACTATTCAAATAATTCCTCCATTTCAGGGCAATACATTTATTTTATTTCATGCCGAAGAATATCCTGTTGGTGAAGAAGATGATATTTTATATTTTAGTGAGATAATAATAAGTTATATTCGCTATGCTTCGAGTTATGGACTCTTTTTTCTTGGCGTTACGGTTGTATTGATTTCTTCCTATGGTTATCGTAGATACAAATGGAGGAGCAAATATTAAATGGGTTCGTTTGTATATGTCGATTATAAAATTGGAATATGTTGTATGGAATCATTTTCTTATGAATCTCTTTTAAAAATTTGTAAAAAATTAAAAGTAGATATAAGGATTTATAATTCCTAAAATTCTCACTGAATAATTTTTATGTTATTGTAAAATTAGGGTGTTATTAATAATGATACCTAAACCATTAACGATACCTAAACGAACTAAAAGAATCACTTCAGAATGGCTTAATAAGGTTCTTCATAACTCTGGATATCTTAAGGATTTCAATATTGAATCCATTTCCAGAGAACCATGGGGAGTGGGGGAAGGATTTGTGAGTGATATAGCAAGACTAACAAATACTTATGATAAAGAATCTCCTGAACTACCAAAAACCATGATTGTAAAAATGCCTACAACCTTTAGAACAGCTTTAACCGTCGCTCTTCAATATAACCTTTATGAAAAAGAGATAAGATTTTATACCGAAGTAGCACCAAAAAGTCCTATACGGGTTCCAGGTCTGATTTATTCAGATTATGATTTAGAAGCTAAAAGATTCATTCTCATTCTTGAAGATTGCTCATGTTATAAGATGGTTGACCAGGTTGAAGGTTTAAATTATGAGCAAACCAAACAAGCAATAATTTCAATTGCAGATTTTCATGCACGATGGTGGGATGCTCCAGATCTTTTTTCGTTTGACTGGATACCTCAACCTAAGGATAAAACTATAAGAATGTCATTCATCGATACTTTCCGTAATTCATGGGATTTAGCAGTAAAATCAGAAGATTTTCTGAATTTTCTCCCAGAAGGTGGTCGAGAGGTTGGAGAAAAGATATATAAACATTTTCCGTGGCTGCTTAAAAATACCCAAGATGAAAATTTGACTATTGTGCATTTTGACTATCGAGCAGCCAATATGTTTTTTGATTCTGAGAACAGTGAAAATCCCATAATAACTATCGATTGGCAATTGCCACTAATAAGTGGAGGTATTCTGGATGTCGCATACCTTTTATCAGGAAGTATAAAAATTGATTTAAGACGACAAATTGAGAAGGAAATGATCAAATTATATTTGAAACGATTGGAAAAGAATGGAATTACGAGTGTTGATTTTGATAGGGCATGGGATGGTTACTTAAGATCATTGATGGCTTACGCGTATTTGCCTCCTCTTAGTTTTACACGGTTAAATAGAAGTGATCCAAGGGGAATTGAACTAGGAAAGGCATTTTTTAACCGACTTTTTGGGGCTATTATCGATAATGATGCTACTAGTGTATTTCCATCTTAAAAGAAAAACGTCAAAAATGGAAAAAAAAATAAGAGTACCTAAATGTTAACATCCCAAGTATTGAAATTTCCTTACCTTGTTCCCACTCCTTTGAGAAAACCAAAAATTTAATATTAAATTCTATATTTACTACCATTAAATTAAAAAAGAAAATAAACTATTAATTGATTGAGTTCAAATGAGTTCTTTATCTGCAGTTCGACCAAAAAATTTTCGGGAAAAAGTATTCTTCCGTAAACTGAGATCACAAGTGGATGGAAACGCGAAAGTTGAGTATGGATTAACACAAATTAAAGGTGTTGGTAGAAGATTTGCTCAAGTAATAGTTAAAGTGGCTGGAATAAATCCGAATATAAGGATTGGAGCCATTCCAGAAAAAGACATAAATAGAATCGAAGAAGTCATTTTAAATCCTGTTGAAAATGGTGTCCCTAATTGGATGGTAAATAGATCTAAAGATCTACGCACTGGTGAAGATCTTCATGTTATCGGAAACGTATTAGATATTACTATAAAAAGAGACATAGATCGGATGAAAAAAATAAAAAGCTACCGCGGTGTTAGACATCACCTAAGATTAAAAGTGCGTGGTCAACGAACCAAAAGCACTGGGCGTCATGGATTAGTTGTTGGAGTTATGCGGAGGAGAAAAAGACAACAACAACAGTAAATAACTAAAGGTGTAGAAATGGGAGATCCTAGACGGCTAAAAAAGAAATTTAAGAAGCCTAAACATCCGTTTCAAAAAGATAGAATGATGGAAGAACTTGAATTCTTGGGTAAATATGGTCTAAGGAATAAACGAGAATTCTGGAAAACTCGCACTACGTTAGGAAATTGGCGTCATATAGCGCGACAATCTAGAACTTTATCGAAAGAGCAAGCTCTTGAAGTTCAACAAACATTAATCAAAAAATTGAATCGACTAGGTATAATTGGAGAACAAGCAGAATTCGAGGATGTACTCCTCATTACTGTTGAAGATCTTTTAAAACGAAGATTACAGACTCTTGTCTATGAAAAAGGTCTTGCGCAGACAATTCACGAAGCGCGTCAGAAAATTGTGCATAAACATATTGCTATTGGTGATAAAATTGTTAACTCTCCCTCATATATTGTAAAACAAGCGGAGGAAGATCTAATTCGATTTGCGGCCAATAGCCCTTTTGCTCAAGTAAAAGAATAATTATAGGTTGATAAAAAAATGGCAAAGAGAGAAAATAAATGGGCAATTGTTCACATTTTTTCAAGCTATAACAATACCATCGTGACAGCTACCGACCTTTCAGGCGCAGAAACTTTCGCAAAATGCTCTGGTGGAATGGTTGTGAAGGCAGATCGCGATGAATCAAATCCCTACGCCGCTATGCAGTGCGGATTCCGTGTCAGCACCGAACTTAAGGATAAAGGAATAACTGGTATCCATATAAAAGTAAGAGCCCCAGGTGGAAATAAATCTCAAACCCCCGGACCAGGTGCCCAAGCTTGTATCCGTGCCCTCGCACGATCTGGCCTCCAAGTCGGAAGGATTGAAGAAGTAACCCCTAAATCCCACGACCACTGTAGAAGGAAGGGTGGGCATCGTGGAAGGAGAGTATAAAGAAGACCATCCAATCCGCTGATCTGAAAGAGCTATTTACCGGAAGCCTTTTTATCTTTATTGAGATACTTTTTAGTAAACTTATCTTTCTGTTCATAATACCAATTTATGTAATCATGTTGTCTTCTGTCTTCTTCACTTCCATGTGAGGGGTACCAGATAAGCCCTTTTTCTTGGCATTCGATACAATACCAAATTTCATGATCAGCGATATATACCATATCCTTATCGCTTTGAGTGCAAAGAGGGCACACACAAATAGAATTATTTAATGCTCTAGAAAGACTATGTTTTGTTCCTTGTAAATAAGCAACTTCTTTTTGTTCTTCTTGTGTTAATTCCAGCCATCCTTCGTATAAACTATCAAAATTTCGTAATATCTCAATCTCATCATAAACAGCTCTTATTATAATTTCTCTAAGGTTATTTCTTAGCTTTTTAAGTTGTTCATTGCGTATAATGACTCTTCGCTCATCTTTCATAATTATAGTAGACTTATAGGAAAAAAACTATTTAAATAATGGGTCTTCACTCATCTTTCATAAGTAAAGAAAAGGTATGGAAAAAAAAAAAAAAAAATTTAAATATTGGGTGAATAACCACTATTTAAAAGTTGGGACGTTCCCAAAAAGAGTCTATTTAAGATGTGGGTGTTTAAAATTGGTGCTGGTCTTCCTTTGTTAATCCAATCTTGCATCATGCTTCGTATTTCTTGTTCAATATGACCTTTGGGAACATTATTAAAAAATCTATTAAGTACATAATTGTTTCCTTGTTCATCAGTAAAATAATTCACGATGAAATTCTCTATGCCATTTTCTATTAAATAATTTCGTCTTTCAAGATATTCTTGCCACTTAGTTTTCCATTCTTTGAGATTAGTTTTATAGTATTGAGGACATTCTAAAGTTAAATCAATTCTTCTTTTGACTAATTCTAATACTAAATCAGTTTTACCTTCAAGGTCGTTGTGATACATATGCATAACTAGTACTAGTCTATTTACATCGATTGAGTATTTATCATTTATATAGATATGATGTCTCTCAAATGTGTAAGAATCCATAAATTGAGTCTTGTTAAAAGCTTCTGGTTTAATCCGGTCAAGATTTAAAATATCTAGTCCTAAATCACGGATGATTAGCATTAATACATGATATTTTATAGTATTCTTAGTATACCAACTTGAATGATACACTCTAGGTAAGGCTGGGTATAAATTACGTATTTCAACATATTTCCAAGCTTTCTCAAAAGCTTTTGAATATTCTTCACTAGGCAATAACTTAACCAATTCTTTCAACATATTCATAATACCATCCCATGAATATTCCCATCCTCTCCTAAATTTCCCAAATGTATCAAATTTTAACATCTTTTGAGCGTGTTTTAAAAGTATTGGTGTTTTCTTCGTTTTAGATAGAACAAACCACAAGTTTAAAGTTAAATCATATTCAGGCTTGAAATATTTGGTTCCTATATCATGCTTGTCATTTACGTATTTACTATTAAAGGGATTGCTAAATATGAAGTCCTCAATATATCTTTCAATATCGCGTTTGATGCTATTAAGTGTCATTTGATCTACGGTTTTAATATCTCTTATTCTTCTTACAAAATCTTGATTAGTTATTATTCGAATTCTGTATATCATAGCAAAAAGCGTGGATTCATCAAAGCGTCTGAATTTCGTACTTCCCTTAATATGAGTATCTTTTAATGCTCTAGCTCTACTGAAGAAAATCCTAGATAAATCAGTGTCAAAAATTCTGGCATTTGGAAAATTATATCTAATTATTTCCTTTATGTCATCAAAGAATTGCCTTTTAATTGATTTCTTGAATACAGATGGGGAAGAAGGCAAGTTTGCTTCTGTAGAAAAAGCGATGTTATAGAGATTTTGAAATTTGTTTTCAATGGCATTCCAAGAACCATTTAATAAATCTATATTTTTCGCTATTAATCTAATAAAGAAGTCGTCAAATGTTTTTTTCAATGGAAAATGTGCTTTTAGAGTATCCTTTTTGTCTTTAATCCAATTATAATTAAAGCCCAGTTTTGTTGAAAGTTCCATGTATGAAGGTCTTTCTAAAATGCCTTGTTGAAACATGATAATTTTTAAATAGTCCACGAGTTCTATGTATGCTTGTCTGATTTCCCACAAATGTTCTTCTTCTTTCGATTTAAATTTCTCTTTTTTCATTTTCTTTTCCATCCTTTGGGTGTTTTCAGTCGCTATATTCGCGCAGACTGATGAATAAGACTACATTAACGCGTAATCTCATGATTTAAATATTAAAATCTACTATATATACTTATTCTTCTATATATTCGCTCTATGAAGTTTATATAACATTAAACTAGTTTATTTTTGATTAAACTTCACTTTTTGTATTCCATTTTGAAATTCAAAAACCTATGGATCTGCTCATTCTCCAAATTTCGAACGATGGTGTAGTTTATAAATATTAAACTAGAAAATATTTGTGTTATCGAAGAAGGAAAGGAAGCAATTTTATCCTCATCTTATCACGAGAATACTGTTATATCTCCGGCAACAGAGATTTAGCAAGGAAGAGGTACTCACAGAAGATCTTATTAAAAGGTTTAATAAGTCTAAGAGTAGAATTTCTCAAGCCCTTTCTTTTTTAACTAATAAACAATTTATTGACAGGAAGTACGTTCCAAATCTTAATAATCAAGGATCTCGCCATAATATTTCCCTGACTCCAAAAGGTTTAGATATTGCCGAAGCTATTCTATCCGAGGGATTAGATCCACTCGAAAAAGAAGTAATTGAAGCTTTAAAAAACCGTTCTAATTATCTATATAAAAATAAGGAGACTCCTACCAGGAACTCCCCACTTATGAGGTAAAACCCAAAATTTAGAGATGTATATTAAAATGTATTGTAAGAATTTTGGCACCTGATAAACCCAAAGGATGGATGATAGGAGTCATGATTTGTGGTTTATTTTTCAAATTTGAATATTTATTCTATCCCTTCTATTTAAATAAAAAAATTAAATAAAAAAAATTTTGAAAGAATAGCAGTTATTTCACGTAATTTAACAAGAATTTCTTTTTTTGGAGAATACATCCCATTATATTTATAACGACATAAATAATTTCTCATGCTTTAAGTATCTTTTTCTGGATATCGCCTGAATATCACACCCTTAAATAAGACTATTTTTTGCTCTTAGATTCATGGAAAAACTTCAAATAACAAGGAGCTCGCCAAACCACGATGAGTTGGTCGAGCTCTACAAGAAAGAGAAAAATTCTAAGCTGAAAGAACGATATCATGCTCTTTTTTTGATGCATGAGTTCATGAACTGCACGATAGTTGCAGAACTAATAAAAAAATCTCGTAGAACGATACAAACTTTGGTAAAGATGTTCAATGAGGGTGGATTAGAAAACATCGTTCCAAATACACCTCCAGGGCGCCCCTCAAGCCTTTCTGAAGAAGAAAAAGAAACGTTAAAAGCGGATGTGTTAACCCATCCTCGTGAATTAGGGTATGAGTTTAGCAATTGGGAAGGAAAGAGCGTGTCGTATCACATTAAACAGAAATTTGGCGTGGAATTAAGCGTGCGCCAAGCGCAGAGACTCCTTCACAAGCTAGGGTTTACGCTCCAACGTCCGAGATACAAGTTTCCGAAGGCTGATATTGAGAAACAAAAAGAATTCCTAAATGATTTTAAAAAAGTTTGGACTCTCTCGGAGAAGATGGCGTAGTTCTTTTCCAAGACGAGGCGAGTATCCAGTTTTCGCCGTCCATCACTCGCATGTGGTCGTTAAAAGGGCAACAGCCCGAAATCTTAACCTACGGCGGTCGGCAACGACAACATCTCATTGGTGCAGTTGAACCCCTAGCTGGAAAAGTTCATGTGGCATTATCTAACACGTTAAAGGCATCCCATTTCCAACATTTTTTAGAGGGGCTCCTTGCCAGGTATATGAACTCGGGGAAAATCCTCCTGATATTGGACAATGCCCGTGCGCACCATTCTAAGGAGTTAGAACCATTTTTAGAAGCTAACAAGGAAAAATTTGAGCTTCTCTTTCTACCGCCATACTCCCCCGATTTAAATCCAATGGAGTGGTTTTGGAAGTTCTTCCGCAAACAGGTCACGCATAACACTTTTTTTGACACTTTCAAGAAATTTCAGCGTGCACTCATAAAATTTATAAGAAGTTTTAAATTATCATCAATAGAAATTAAAACTCGCTGCAGTTTTGCGAAATTAATTCCGTCGTTATAAATAATTTAAATTTTTAGTTCAATTATTTTTTTTATCGTTATTTTCTCAAGAGATCTTATTAAATCACTTAATCTATTATTGAAATTTTCTAATGTTCTTCGGGCAATTATTTTATCACTAACTATGGAATTCCTAATTTTCCTTAATTCATAAAAATCAAATAAATTTTGTGCTGATATTAATTTTTTTTTTTGAAGGAATTTCATAATAGAAGTATGATTTTGAGGAGTTGGAGTTATTTCTTGATTCATATTTGCCATTATTTTGAGAATAAGGATCTTTTCTAGTTTATCCCAATCTTTTAAAAATTTAAATTTTATGTCAGACATTATTAATTTAATTGTTTTTAAATCAATCTCTCTGACTATAATGGTTTCACCTATATTATCATAAACATTTTTTCTAAATTTAGCTTCAATTTGAGGATTTGTATCAATAGAAAATAATTCAGAACCCCCATATTCCCCTATATTACTAAATATGATAATTAAATCTTTGTGAGTTGAGTAATTCAAAATATTGAATAGTTTAGAGTGGAAAGGAAGAACTTTACTTGTTAGGGAAGGGATTACAATAATATCAACCTCATTCTTTTTCGCCCAATTGGAGATAATATCACTTAATCTTAAAAAATCTTTACAAATAATTACAGCAACGCTCCCGATAGAGGTTTGGAAAATTTTAATCTTAGGAATTTTTTGACAAATTATTCTTTCTTGCAAAATGTTATTGTTTTTCGAATCAATAATCTTTACAGGTGTTTGCTTTATTTGATAACCGATATTTCCCTTATCAATAATAAAAGCTGTATTTGTAAAATTTTCACCAATATTATCTATGCGATGTTCTAGTCCACCAATCATAATAACTCTGTAATTTTTAGAAATTATTTTTAAATCCTCAACTTTGGAATAAGGTATAGAATTTTCTGGAAATATAACTAGATTCGGAGGAAATTGATTTTTAATTATCGATAAATCTAGAATTTCATCAATTTTGCTTGAGATTCGATAGTTAAAATCTTTATATACTAAAACATTCTTTTCTTCAATTTCTTTATTATCCCAGAAATGTCTTATTATATATTTAAAAAATTCCAATTTATCACTTTCATTATATTCAATGCCTTTTAAAGAATGCAGTTGTATAATATGAATCTTTAGCCTACTAAATGAAGTATCTACATCTGATAAAAAGACTCTTTCAACGGGATATTCAAAAAATATCCTATTTTGTATAATTCTATGCTTTTTAAATTCTCGATGAGTTCCTATGTTAATAAAATCATCAGAATTTAATTTTTCTAAATAGAGTTTAAACTCATTTAGATTTTGATCATATATTTTATTTAGATCATAAAATTCAATATTTTCTGGCTCACCACGAGTTTTTCTCAGACAATATTCAACTATAGTTTGTGCATTAACTTCACTCCTTACATAAAACTCATCTATACCCTCTAATGGATTATCAGAAAGATTTAAAAATTCTAATCTTTTTAAATGTTCAAGTCCTATGATTTCTGAGATCTTATTTGATTCAAGACCTAAAGTTTTTAGATTTTTTAGGTTGTCCAGATTCTTTATTTTACTTATTTCATTAAGATTTAAATATAATTCTTCTAAGTCATACAATCCATCTAAATTTTTAACTTCTTTTATAGAATTGTAGTCTAGCGATAAAATCTTTAAATCTTTTAAGTTATCAAGTCCTTTTATTTCTGAAATGCCAGTATCGTCAAGAATTAATTCTTCTAAATTTATTAAAAATTCTAATCCCTTTATTTCATAAAGATCATTTAAACGAAGATCTAAGAATTTTAAATTGGTTAAAGTATTAAGTCCTTTAATTTCAGATATTCTATTATCTGCTAATGATAATATTTCGAGACTTTCAAGAGATTCTAACCCCGCTATCTCGGAAATCTCATTCTCATCAAGAAAAAGGAGTTTAAGATTAGAAAAATTATCTAATCCTTTTATATCAGAGATACTTTCTAAAGATATTCCACTTAAGTCAAGGGAGGCATCAGTGATTTGATATTCTTTACCCAAAACTTTTACTACGTTCATTTCTTTTATAGGTTTTACGTTCTTGTATGATTTCTCTTATATATCAAATTATTAATTTTTAATATTTAAATATTTAAATAATTTTGATTTTAAGTAATACATTATCAGGATTTAGCATAATTGAAAGGATTCTCTATAGATTCAGCAATTTTTTTTTCTCTTTGATTACTTCTAATTTTAGATCTAAGAATTCTTTATAATTAAAGCTTCCTAAATATTATATTATTTCATAAATCTCCAACAATTCCTGCATATTTTCATTATTTTTAGAATTCTCTTCCAGAAATTTTACTTCTTCAGCAGATAAGAGTGTGTAACCATTCTATTCTGCCTGACTATAAATCTGATTATTCGATAATTAATGTTTTACTTTAGTAATGGAGCATGAATGATGTGAAAAATTCATGTTTTTTAGCAAGTGCTTCTATCTAATGTATTTCTCTCGCAGTTAGTTCATTCATCGTTTAATAAGTAAGAAAGAATGATATTAAATTCTATATGTTGAGATCTTGTATTATTTTACTTTTATTAATTAAATATTTATTTATGTTTTATTTTTTTAATTTTGAATAAAGCTCTAAAAACTGAATGAATTAGAGATTTTGAAGTCTTTCAAAACATCTCTAATTAATTTATCATTAATTTCTTCATAATTCATAAAAATTCAATTAGAAAGTTAATTTATCGAATTTGGTAATTTTTCATAAAATCTTTAATAATATTTCTTTTTATAAATATTGATAATTATCCATTAATGTATATAATTAATTTGGTATTATTATTATGACAATAGATCTAATTACTTTAGAGAGGTTTTTATGGGAAGCAGGAGAAATTTTAAGTGTATTAAAATTTAAAAAAAAGAAGTTTTACTATCTAAGTGCACTCTTTTTTTTAAAAAGGATAAGTGATCAATTTGATGAGATATTCAACCATTTAAAAGGTGATCCAGAAGATCCGGATAATTATGAGATATTTATTCCAGATGGTGCACATTGGAGGGATATTCGTAATGTTTCTGAAGGAATTGGTTTTGAAATCGATAAGGCATTTGATGCTTTAGAAGATTTTAACCCCATTTTGAAAGGTTTATTTACTCCAATTCAATTTATGGATCCTACTAATTTACCAGATAGATTATTAAATAAATTAATACAACATTTTAGCAATCCTAAATATAATTTATCTAATTCAAATCTAATGGATACTGGATTAATTCTTATTGGGTTTGAATTGATCATTAAATATGGGGGCTATATTAGTAGTGAAAGTAATAATGAATTTTTACCACCACCTCAAATTGTTAAATTAATAATTAAACTATTAAAGCCAGAAGAAGGTATGAAGATATGTGATCCTTGTTCTCGTAATGGGAGTTTTTTATTAGAATCAGTTAATAATCTTAAGGAAAAGGGTAATAATTTAGATAACTTGTCGATTTTTGGTAAAGAATTAAGTTATGATTTGTGGTATATTACAAAATTATATTTTTTTTTAAGTGGATTTTTTAGTGCAAAAATAGAATTAGGCAATTCATTAATCAATCCATTTCTTCAAAATAATGAATTAATGAAATTTGATATTGTAATATCTAGTCCTCCAATGAATCAATGGGATTGGCCTCGAAAGCATTATACAAATGGAGATCCATATAATAGATCTAAATATGGAATACCACCAAAAACTTCTGGTGATTGGATGTGGCTGCAGCATATGTTAGAAATAACTTCAGAATATGGAAGATTTGGAATTCTTACAGATAATGGGGCATTATTTCGAGGTAGATCAGAAAGGAAGATTAGAAAAGCATTCATAAAGGATGATTTAATTGAAACTATTATAGAGTTGCCTTCCAATCTATTCTGGAATACGAATATATCTTGCTGTGTAATTATAATTAATAAGAACAAACCAGAAATATTGAAAAATAATATTTATTTCATTCAAGCTAAAGATGAATTTGAACATTTTCAGGGAAAAAATATACTTCAGGAATTTCATCTAAATAAAATTCTAAGCGCTTATGAAAAATTAGAAAATATTGAGCAATTTTCTGCTATAATTAATATAGAAACAATTAAAAAAAATGATTATAATTTATACCCTAAAATTTATATTAATGATCTTGATTCTATTGCATCTAAAATGAGATTAGATTCGTACTATCTGAAAGATTTGATAAGTGAAATTAATTTAAGTTCTAAAGATTTATTAAACGGATTTGAGTCAAAATCTAACTCAATATACCTACCAAAAATTGGCAGATCTGAGTCAATAGTAAATTTAGATGAAATTAGCTTAAAACCACATAATTATATTCAGTTAGTTTTTAATCCAGATAAATTATTGGCAGATTTTGCTTCAGGTTTTTATAATTCCCCTCTTGGCTTAAAATTGAGAGAACATATATCTTTTGGATCTGTAATTCCAAGTATTTCAAAGAAAAGTTTAATAACATCAAAAATATATCTTCCAGATATAAATACTCAAAATATAATTATCGATTTACATCAAAATATACGAGAGATTATTCTGCAACTTAAAGAATACGATTCTAAATTATGGTCAAACCTTAAGGAAATAAATAACATCAGACAAAAGTTAAGTTCGTTTAATCGCAAGGAAGGTTTTGAAGAATGGATTAACAAACTCCCATACCCATTGGCTTCAATATTAATACGATATCATGCGGATATTAAACCAAAATTAAAAGTGGATCATTTACTCAATTTTTTTGAAGCTTTAGCAGAATTTTTATTTACTATAATGATTAGTGCTATGTATTGGAAAACAGAACTATTTGACCGCTTCAAAAAGACAATTTTTACAAATGAGAAGGGATTTAAAAATTTAAAATTTAGTACATTTGGTAAGTTGGTCACCTATAATTCTACTCTTATTAAAATCACAAATGATTTACTATTTAGTTCTGAAAATAGGAATCTCTGCCTTTCTTTATACCATATTAATACTATAGAAATTCTAGAATCTATTATTAATGATAAATTAATGAAGATTTTAAAAATTACTAATAGATATCGGAACGATTGGAAAGGTCACAGTGGAATTATGAATCCAGACATAATATCGAACCGTTTAACTCTTTTAGAAAAAGAATTAACTAACTTTAGAGAAGTTATGGCTAACAAATTTGATTCTTTATTATTTATACTACCAGGTAAGAATGATTACGAATTTGGTAAATACAGTTATACTGTTCATGACTTAAAAGGACCTTCAATGATTTTTAAAAAAAAAGAAATAATAACATCAATCCCAATGGATAAAGGTACTATATATATGATCGAAAAAAATCAACTTACACCACTTAAATTATTGCCATTTTTTACAATTTCGTTAGAACCCAGAAAAAATAAAAATGCCTGTTATTTCTATAATAAAATTCAAGATGGAAAAGTTCGATGGATTTCATATCATTTTGAACAATGTCCCGAAATTTTAGAAAAAAATGAAGTTCTACAAAATCTTATTGAAAATCCATTAAATAATGAGTAGATTTTTTAATAATCCTTTTGTTAAATTCTTAATTCTAAATTTAATCCATTTATTCTAAGCCATTCTTTACATTTTTTGAAATTGGGAAACAGCGATTGAACTATACTCCAGAATTTAGTAGAATGAGTAGGTTCCTTTAAATGTGATAATTCATGAACAATAATATAATCAATAGCTGATATAGGAGCCATTACAATTCTCCAATTAAAAATTAATTTTCCATCTTTAGTACAACTGCCCCATCTTACTTTTTGGTTTCTAATTTTAATTCCGTGAGGCCTGAAATCAATTAATGCCAAGTATTTATCAATTCTATTAGTGATAATATTAAGAGCTTTTTCTTTATACCAATTAATCAGCACTCTCTTTATTTCTTCTTCTCGTTCCTTTTGAGAAAGTGTTTCATTAATATAAATATGAAGAATTTTAAAAGCGTATGTAATTTTTGACCTTTTATTTGGATAAGGGTGTATTTTTAATCTAATTAATCTATTTTTTAATAATATTTTTTCTCCGCTAACAAGTTCATGTTTAAGCGGAATTGGTTTTTCGATTTCCTCTGTTAATTTTATTTTTTCAGCAATCCATTTTCTTTTTTTGTAAATTGATTCCTGGATTATTTGTTGTTCTAAATCTAAAGGTGCTTTGATTATTACTTTCCCATCGGGTTCTACAACTATACCTATAGTCTTACGAGACGTTCGGTCTATGGAATAACTAATTTCTATATCTCCATACTTTATCGTTTGTATTTCAGAAACCATTTTAACTTATTTTTTTGTATATTTATTTGGTCTTATTTTTTATCTTGATGGAAAATGTACTTTAGCGAGTTCTTCAATTTGATGTGCTAAAGGATTTTGTCTTTTTTTATCAATATCTTTCTGATGAAAGACCAGTTTGCTTGCCTTTCGTATTTGTCTTAAAATATCAGATTTATTTTGCCAATCGATCAGAGTTACATATGGTTCAATTGCTTCTAATATCTCATAGGTGAATTTCACAATTTCCCGCTCATCTTCAATCCCCGATTTAATAGAATCCTCCTTTAATAAATTGAAAATTGCTAGCTCAGCGCTGTTGAGTCCCATTTTTTCAGCTAAATTTGGTCTTTCTTTAATTTCATTATATAGTGCTCTTAATCTCTTAATTTTTTCGGCCAGATTGATTCTGTTTTCATTGTACATCTGTATTATTTCTTCTAACCGTTCTTTTAAACTCCTATAAAAAACGGGATCTTCATCTATTTTAACACTTATTTCATGTTGAATAGCGTGTTGCATTTCACTTGCGACTGATTTTTCCGATTTTAGACTATCTAATGCATCCTGGAATTTTTCTGAAAGAATGGGAACAGGTTCAACTAAAATTTTAATACCAGTCGATCTTATGTGTTCATCTATAATCTTTTGGACTTTCTTACCACATCCAGCGAGGTTCAATTGTTCTTCACGATAACGGTTTTTTGCAGCTTGTAAAATCATACCAAATCTTTTTAAATCAGTTAAATATGGTTGAGCACGGGGATCTGGTAAAACAACATCCATACTTTGCGCAAACTTTTTAAAATCGCTGTGAAAATCTGCTCTATCACTTTCAGACTCCAAAGCTAAAATACACGCTTCTAAATCATTTATATCTATTTCTTCAAAGTAAGAGAGCACAGCTTTATGATATCCTTCTAAAGGATACAACTCACTCTCAATGGATTTCATAAACCCCTCAATGTCAGGTTTATCAAAGATTTCTAAGGCTCTTTCTAAATGATTAGAAACACCATAATAATCAACAATAAGACCATAATTTTTATCCTCATGAATTCTATTGACCCTGGCAATAGCTTGTAATAAATTGTGTTCTGTCAATCTCTTATCAAGATACATCACTTGTTCAATTGGAGCATCAAATCCCGTAATGAGCATATCACACACTATTAAAAATCTTAGAGGATCATTGTCATCTTTAAATCTTTCAATCCTCTCTTTTTGCTTTGATTTTTCAGTGAAAAAATCAACACCAAGAGCTCTTAACTCATCATCATAGCGAGGATTTGCTGAAATAATTACTACAGATTCAGGAGCATTCAAATCATCTAAGTATTTCTTGTACATAACAGCTAATTTTCTTGAAGCTGTTACGATTTGAGCCTTAAATCCATTTGGTTCAATATGATCTTCATAATGCTTCAGAATATCCAATACAACTTTTTTAATCCTTTCTGGAGCAGCTAGAATTGCATCTTCAGTGGCATATTTCTGTTTGATTCTTTCCCGCTCTTCAGGAGTTTTATCAGCAAATACACGGTTAAAAATCTCATCAATAGATTCTCCTTCTACTGTTAATTTAGGTAGTCGGTTTTCATAAAGAATCTTTACTGTAGAACCATCTTCAACAGATTGCCTTATATCATATTTATCAATAATCTTTCCAAATTTTTTTACTGTTTTACCTCTACCAACAGAAATTGTCTCATTATATTCGTTTTTAGCCAATGGAGTTCCTGTATATGCTAAATAACATGCATTAGGCATTCCGATACGCATATTCATACCGAAAATCTTATATTGTGAACGATGTGCTTCATCAACTAGTACAAAAATATTCTGTTCTGTATTAAATATAGAAAATTCTAATCCACTTTTTGATATTCCTGTTTGTGAATCTGCATCTTTTGTGCGAAATTTCTGAATTGTTGTAAATATTGTGACACCTTGTCCAATTTTGATAAGTTCCTGCAAATTATCAACATTTTTAGCTTCAATCGGATTAGGAAATCCACATCTTTCGAATGTATTATTTAATTGACTTACTAAGTTAATCCTATCACATATAAAAACAAGTAAAGGGTTATTTAGTTTTGTCTCTCTCCTCAATTTTATCGCAGTAAATAACATAGTGAGAGATTTTCCTGAACCTTGTGTATGCCAAATTGTTCCACCTCGCTGCTGAGGATCCTTTTCTGTTAAGATACGAGCTAGAGTTATATTAGTTGCTCTAAATTGTTGATATCGAGCGATTTTTTTAATAAGCTTTCCTCTTAAAGTTTCAAAAATTATAAAATTCCGAATTAAATCCAAAAGATTTCTTTTTTCAAGCAATCCATGAAGTAGAATATCTTGAGGTGTAGGATCTGGAGTTGAACGACCTGTTTGTTCAACAATTTTTCCAAGCTGGTCTTTAGTAATAGGATATGGATCCTTCCAAATTTGGAAGTTCTCGTATGAATTTCCAATAACACCAAAAACAGCTGATTGACTACTTGTAACTATAATAATTTGGTTAAGGTAAAATAATTTAGGTATTGTTTCTTGATATTCTATAATCTGGCGTATACCTTGCTGCAAAGGGTTTGTTAAAAGAGGACTTTTACATTCAATTACAACTAATGGCAAACCATTAATAAAAATTACAATATCTGGTATTCTATTCCCTCTGGAAGCATTAACTTTAAATTGATTGACTGCTAAAAATTCATTTTTCTTGGGATTATCCCAATCGATGAGTATAACCCATTGATTCCGCCGACCTTTTCCATCATGAAGATCTTGCTCCACTACAAGCTTACTAGGTTTTGTTAGATATTCCCAGATTTGTTCATTAAAATCAATTTGACTGGAAGTGGTTATTATTGTTAATTTACGAAAAACTTGCTTAATATTTGATTCATTAATCCAAGGGTTAAATTCTTTAATCTTTTTTGTTAATGTTGCTGAAAGAATCACTTCCCTAAGACTGGTACGTTCAATAGTAGTATATTGAGGACTTACTTCTTTTCCTTCTTTATGTTGATAGCCTAGCTCTTGTAATAAATCCAATGCTGGTTTTTCTGTTTGGTTATATTCACTCCAATCAAAAAGATTCATAATAACACTTCATCTTGATTAATTTTTACTCTTTTTTTACCTGTTAAGAGCTCTTGCATTAAACCTTTTTTTGTATTTTTTAAGTTATTTAAATAATTTTGCTCATTTTCAATAATTTTATCTATATTTTCTAAAATTTTTACAATTTGCTCTTGTTCATATAATTTGGGTATTAAAATATTCCTTGAATACGCGTATTCACGATTTAAACCTGGAACTACGTCACTTAAACTTAATCTTTCTAAATTTAAATTTGTTAAAGCGTAATAAAGCCATTTCTTATCTATGCTATTATCGATAATTTTAATAAAATAAGTTGTATCAATTGGCCAGAAATTCTCATTTATCCAAGAAACTTTTCCCATAGAGCCTTTTCTTCCTATTACAATCCCTGGTCCATTAACTAAATGTTCATTATGATAATCAATTATGCCATTTGAACCTACAACTGGGATAGGACCATTCTGTCTCTTCCTTTTGGGTAATCCTTTTCCGTACTCAAGAATCAATATATTTTCAAGTTTCTTAATTTCCCATTCTTTTGGAATTTTCCCCAATCTCGTCTGTTTAAATTCGGTATGCCCGAGGCCTTCCGTAAAGAGGCGTTGCATCAGCCCTCTTTTTAATATTTGTAAATTTTCGATTATTTTATCTGTTTGAAGAATAAGATCATCTACATTAGATAGTATTGTAGCAATTTTTTGTTGTTCATTTAAAGGGGGTAAAATTAAAGGGAATTTTCTAATCAACTTTAGATTTAAGCCTTCTCGACCAACATCTCCAGTAATATTTCTAATATATTTATATAAACGACTAAGATGATAGTGTAAAAATATGTAATTTAGTTTTCCATTTGGTACCATACAAGCAACTGACTGATTACAAGAGCTTTTGATTTCCAGTGGCGAGGTAGTTCCACGAGTTTTTCCTTGACCTGCTAGTGCTATAACAACAGATTTTCTTGGAAGAATTCTCGCTGCTGAATTTTCTAATCCTTTTTTTGATATAAAAGTAGAAATTGATTTTATTTTATATCCTTTTATTTCACCAGATCTCATCCAAGGAATTTCGGGAGGATTAAAATACTCCTCAATTTTTGTGCTCGGAGTACCCCCGGTGATTACATCACAGTAATTTCCAATATTTGAAAATTCCCAATCTTCGGGTATCAAACCAATCTTAGTTTTTTTCATAGCTATTGAATTTTTATTTATACCCTAAATCTCTTATATTTCTCTCAAAATCTTTTTCTAATTCTAATCGTTCAGTTTGCAGTTTCTGTAGTTCTGTATTATATTCAGTAACGTCAATGGGTTCTTCTTCAGGTAAAGTATCAATATAACGGGAAACGTTCAAATTATAATCATTTTCTTGTATTTCCTCAAGATCGATTAATGCTGAAAATTTCTCTATTTCCTCTTTTTTTCTATAAGTTTTCGATATCTTTCGGATGTGTTTATCTTTCAGAAAATTCTGTGCTTTTCCTTCTTCAAACTCAGTTTCAGCATGGATAAAAAATATTTTATTTTTCAATTCTTCTGATTTTTGCTTATTTATTATTATTAAACAACCTGGAGCCCCAGTATTATAGAAAAGATTAGAGGGTAACGCAACAATTCCTTCAATAACATCTGCTTCCACAATTGCCTTTCTTACTTTTCCTTCACTCTGACCTCGAAATAATGCGCCATTGTCCAATACTATTCCCAATCTTCCCCTGTTATTCAATGTGGCTAACATGTGTTGTACCCACATCCAATCACCAGAGCTTTTTGGAGGGATTCCATACTTTGCTCTTCCATAACGATCTCCTCGCTCAAATGATTCACGATTCCATTCTTTTTGATTCCACATAGGATTCGCGATGACGATATCAAATAACATTAAAAGATTATCTTCTTTTAATTTGGGATCTGCCATAGTATCCCCATGTTCAATTCTGTGATCAAGAATATTATGTAGCAAAAAATTCATTTTCGCAATAGCCCAAGTGTTTAAATTCTTTTCTTGTCCAAAAATTGAAATATTATTAGGATTTTTTCCTTGTTCTTTCAAATAATTAAAACTTTCAATAAGCATTCCACCACTACCGCATGCAGGGTCGCAAATTCTCATTCCTTCTTGAGGATCTAAAAGTCGGACTAAAAGTTTTACAACACCCTGGGGAGTATAGAATTCACCTCCTTTTTTACCAGAATCATCGGCAAACTGTTTAATCAAATATTCATAAGCTCTTCCTAGCATATCTGGTTCGCTTAAATTCGAGTTGGCAAGGTTAAACTCGGGTTGGCTAAAATGCGTAATAAGCTTATTCAATACTGCATCTGGTAAACGCTTAGGGTCTTGAAATTGAATTGGTGTTAAGACACCTTCTAAGAGAGGATTATTTTCTTCTAGCGCTTCAAAAGCTTTATCTATAGCATTTCCAATTCCCTCTGATACTCTACGAATACTCTTCCATCGAGCTCGTTCTGGCACAAAAAACTGATAGTTATCGGGATCTTCAGGATCACCTTCAACTTGTTCGTGTTCCTCATCAAACTCATCCGAAAGTCGCTTTAGAAACAACAATCCAAAAATATAATGTTTATATTCTGAGGAATCAATACTGCCGCGTAGTATATCCGCAGCATTCCATAAAAAAGACTCTAACTTATCAAGGGTTAATTTCGGCATTTTTCGACCTGTCCATTTGTCTAATTCTTTTTGAGCCATGTTTATGATCTCACTCTAGATATATCAGTCATTATATTTATATTCAATTTTCTATGTTTTTATTAGCTTTTCTTAGTGAATTAATAATTTCCAAATTATTAAAAAAATAAAGCTCTTTATAAGAAAGAATATAAAAAACTTATAGTTAAATTGGTTCTTTTTTAAGAAATATTTTTAGAAAACCATCTGTTTTAAAATCATTACGGTAATCTATATTTGAATCTATTAACTTATTAAACACCATGCATATCTTTTTGAATATATCATACTGTATTGTTTTATTTATAAAATTCTTAGAGATTTCGTTATTTATATCCAGCTTCTCTAATAGATTTGGATATGTATTTTCAACAAAATTTTTATAACCTCTTGTTAATTTTGGATTTCCATGTATTATCGCACTACGATATTTATACAATTCTGAGAAAAAATTAAAATAAAAGTCGAATTCTTCGACATTTTCAGCTAGTAAACTTGAAACATTTAACTTTAATCGATAAGAAAGTTCATCCTGGATATTGTATAATAACAATGTTTCTAAAATTATACAAACATCTAAAATAATGTCTTCTATTTTTTCTCTTTGGCTTAATTTCAAAAATCTATCAAGAATGAAGAAATCTTTTTTAAAATTAATAGTGGATTTGTTATCATTTAAATTTCTAAAAAGATACACGATTCTATCGGGATTAGATATAAATTTTGAATCTGAATGAAGCTCATTTAAAAACTCCATCTCTGAGTTCAGTGGAGCCCCATAATTAATAATAAAATCTTTTTCCCATAATTGCTTTCCTTTTTCATAATATTTTCTCATTTGACGGAAAAATGTTGTAGAAAAGGATTCTGTATCGGGTACTAATCCAGAATAATTATTTTTATTCATAAATTTATTACTCATCCACTCGGGGTAATGGAAATCGAATCTTATTTTTGTTTCACTAGAAATCCACCAAGGGAAATTATAAAAAGGTTGACCAAATCTTAGTAAAGTACCTTCCAAAGTTAACGATTGAGCAACTTCTTCGATATATCTCCATAGGTATGAATAGGAATATCTTGGATCATACTCCTGTAGCTTAAAGTCAGTGTTTCCTTTAGCATTAATACAAAATTCTGAGAATTGTTTATTAATTCCTTCAAAAACAAATTGGATCTTGTTTTCATTATCATTATAATGAAAATTTATTATAGAATAATTTGAGATATTCTTAAGCGCTACTTGAGTAGCTTCATCTATTTTTTTTAATTGAATATTATAGATTTTGCTCATATGATTATTATCTTCCTTTCTACTTGGCAAATAAAATCCTTTTAAAGGAATTAGAATATTAATTGGCATTTTTTTTAACTTAAAACTCATTCGCAATTCATTTATCATTGATAATATTTTTAAAGGCAGGGTAGAATTCCAGAATAAATAGATGAGAAAAGTTTCTTCAAATAGCTTATCATAAAAATTTACAATTTTTATTCCATAATATGAAAAATCTAAATCAAAGTAAATATGAAGAGGAAATTCATCTATTAGTAATAATTCATTCAATTGATTTATTACGTTTGGGTTAAACTCTTCTATATCAAATTGTCCAAAATCACTAAATAAATTTGGAGGGATGACATATTCATTATGAGGAGAAATAGGATTATTTCCTATTTCTATTCCTGGTAGATTTGTTCTAATACGATCGAATTCCTCTAAAACAGAAATCATGAATTCCTTAAATTTAGGATCTGCTTCAGTTAATAAAATCTCTTTATCAATCATCTATATACAAATAAAAAATTTTAATTTTCATCCTTCATAATACGGTATCGATTTCAAGTGCTCTGTGAGGATTTGAACGTATTTTGGAGTTCTATTTTCAATTTCAGGCTTTGAAAAGATGAAAAACTTATGATCTCTTTTAAAAAGTCTCCATTCTCCATGTTCATTAATTTTCCTTTCATAGGAATAAGCTTGAGTAGAATCTTTAGCGACTAAAAAATATAATGGATTAATTTCTTTAAGGTGCTTATTGCTATTTAAAGTATTATTCAACCCGGTAAAACGGTCCATTACACCCCTTAAGTTTGCATCTTTTTCATGTTCAATTGCTGCAAATGGTACATAAAATCCGGGTGATTCTTCAAAAAACCAGAGATTATCAATATAACGTATGCGCTGTTGTGTTCCTAATTGATTTCCTATGTCAGATAACCACGAGGGTAGATCTTCCATAGTAGCACCTGAAACATATATCTCTTCATTATCAGAGATATTATTATATACTCGATTGCGTTCTTGAGAGCCTACAAAGCTATAACATTGAAATTGGTTAGCTTGGAGATGACTTGTTTTAATCATATTGATATGTAGTGAATCTTCTGGTTGAGGGATAATTTCAGTTTTCTTATATAGCTTTAAGATCTTATTGAAGTCTTCATTATCAATAGATTTTATCGTTCCTTTTAATTTGAATGAGGCTGAAGGACCAATTAACACTTTTCCTTCATTATCTTTAAAGTAGTTCAAGTTATTTACTAAATCATGGTAAGGTACACTGTTAGTATCTAAGTCTACTGGTAGAATTGGTTTTATCCTAAAATGAATGCTATCATTCCAATCATCAGCAAATATTCCTGGTCCATCAATTATCTCAAATAATCCGATCACAACTTTTTTGGGGGCTGGACAATAATAAGCAAATTGATCTCCATTTTGAATTTCTTCAGCTGCAGAATATTTTGGAACTAATTCATTAGCTTCTTTATCTAACCTAGCAGGAATACCAATTAAATCATTATGCTCAAGATAACTTGAAAAATGATGAATAATAATCCAATTTTTCATTTTAATAATCCTTAACATACATATTTTTTTTTAATAAATAACAAAATACAATCAACCTTAACACTTTTCACCTGTCCATTTGTCTAATTCTTTTTGAGTCATATTTATGATTTCACAATAGATATATCTGCCATTATATTTATATTCAATTTTCTATGTTTTTATTAGATTTTCTTAGTGAATTAATAATTAGAAAATTTATTTATAAAAATTAGAATTAGTTAAGGAGATAGAATGAGTAAATTTGAGTTTTCTATTCCAATATTAATCGATAATATAAAAGCATCTCAATCTGCAGGAGTATTAATTCAAATTATTACTTACTTTCGAATTTTATTGACCAGAATCAAAGAAAATAAGGAAATTGAAGCAAAATATTCTGGAACGGGGAAATTCATTCCTTTTAATTTAGAAACAATTGTTTTGGATATTAAAACCTTATATCTATTTGCTAAAATCTATATCGATTATTTTATAAGATATATTAATCAAATTTTTTTATCTAATTACAATTTAAAATCAAGATCTTTTAAAGATCATGTTAAAAGCTTAAAAACAACTCCTTATACTGATTCTTGGTTTAATTTATATAAAGAATTTATATTCAAATATGAAAGAAAGATTAAATTGAGGATAAAATATGTCAGGGATAAAATGATTACTCATAGGGGGCTGAATTTAAATGAACATTGGGGCTTTAATGATCAAAATAAAACTATTTACATCTATTTTGACAAATCTATAGACCCAATTAACATTAATATTGGTTTAAAGAATGAAATTATTAATTTAGGTAAGAAATATAATATTGAAATATTCCACGATAGAAAAGCTATTAGCGATTTTGTTTATTTAGATTTAATTCTTTCCAATTTGGAGAATTTACCTTCACAAATCGAAAAAGAAGATGAGGAGAAAATTGTAAAATATAGAGATAAATTGGGAATAATAGTTAATGAAGAAAATCTATTTCAATTAGTATACGATTTTTCAGAGGAAATATCTCAGATTCTAAAGAAGAAATACCCAAAAATCTCAACGCGACATGTTTCAAGATTTTAATTCAATCTTTATCAAATATATCTATATCAAGAATATACATATATCTTATTTTTTAGAATTTTTCTTGGGAAATTAATATTGATACATATACATATTTATACCTAAAATAAAAGTCGGTCTAATCAAAATACGTAGAGGAAAAAGCTCAAGGCATAATTTTTTTCACATTTCGATAAAATCCTGTAGACCTACTTGTATACTTATTAGAATAGATATAGAAAATATATTTAATGAGAATGCATATATTACTCGATAATTAAATTAAATCAATTTTTACAGCAATATCTTTTTTACCATTCTCATGCTTCTTCAAAACGTTAAATGAAACTTTTTTTCCTTTCGAATCAATTAAACTACTTGAATTAATCCTTTCTATAAAATCACTTATATGAAAAAAATATTCTTCTTCTTTACTTTTAATAAAACCATATGCTTCATCTGGATTAAAATAAATAATCTTTCCAATTAGACGTTCTTTATCTAATTTAAAAGTTTGAACTTTAAATTTTTTTAATTTTTTATATATTTTTGAATCCTTTTTACAATCAGCTAATCCTTTATCAATAAAATCGATTATTTCTTGAATATTGAAAACTCCTATTTTTTCTTTTAATTTTGCAATTCGATAGAAAGATCTTGCGAAAAGATTTTTACGATTTCCGATATCCCTCTTATTAGCAATTTCCGCCACGGCATTTTCAAAGGATTTTAATGCATTATCAGATTCACCTTTAGTTTCATATATTAAGCCATACGTATAATGTAATTCTCTTGTAAAATAATGAATATAATCATCGTTAGGATCAATATTGATGATATCATTAGCATACCCTTCTGCGTAATTCAATAAATTAATTGCTTTATCATAATTCTTATTAAATAAATGTTCTTTAGCCCATCGTATATAGTTATCTATTCTTATTGTTGACGAGATAATATAAAGTCTCTGATTGCGAAGTTTAGATTTGTTTTGTGCTTGTTCTAATAACTCATCTGCTTTTTTATAATCACCTATAAAAGTATAAGCCCGAGCTAGTTGATATGCCGTAGTTATATATTTTGGGTTTAATTCTAAGGCTTTTTTTAAGATTAATATAGCTTCTTTTACTTGATTAGTCTTTCTTAGCATAATTCCATAATTAAGCCAAAGATGAAAATTTTCAGGTTCAACTTCTATACTCTTTTTTGCTAGTTGAATTGCTTTATTATGATCTTTTTTTCTATAAAACTCAAATTTGGAAAATTCTTCATAAACATATCCCAAATCAGGTGAAATGCTAACAGCAGTTTCAAATAATTTCTCAGATTCATTTAGATTATTCTTAATTAAGAAAAACTCTTTTGCTTTTTTTATATAATCAAATGCAATTTTTTCTTCAGGAGTTTTTATACCCAATGAATCTATTAGCGAATATCGACTTGATCTTAGTTTTTCTTCTCCTTCAATTAATTTTGATAAATAATATTTTCTATTCTGGAGTATTACTCGTATTTTTTTATTTTCGTCTAACTTTATATTTATAAATCCACTTGTAAGACTTAAAATAGCATATTTTGTATTAAAATCAACAAGATAAATGAAAGACGTTAACATTAAATTTCTTATAGCTGTATCTAAATCTTCATCATCCAACTCTGTGAGATATCTCAACATTTCTTTAGAAACAGATTCATTCCACACAATGATGCTATAAAGTACTAATTTGTCATTTTCGGATAATAGTGAGAAAATGTGTTCAAAACTGAATTTGGCAATAAGACTATCACCTGGTAAATTATTTGGAAATGCTTCTTCAACTTTTTGACCTAAAAGATATTTTCCAATCGACCACTTTATTGCTAAAGGATATCTTTTCACTTTATTAACTAATTTAACAATTTTTTTATCGTTTAAATTAATTAAATCCTGAATATCTCTGGCCTTTACTACATATTTAAATAATAATAATGCATCAGATTCATCAAGCTCTTTTAAAGTAACTGGTCTTTCAAGCCTTCCTAATCCCATTCGACTTGTTATTAGCACTTTGCATGGCACATCTTCAATAAATCTAATTAAATGTTCTTTTTCTAGGATAGTCTCAAGATTATCTATTATAAGCAAATATTTGTGCTCTCGAAATCTTTTATATAAAAACTCAACACAGTATTCAATTGGAACATTCACTTGTTGGTAATTTTCAAATGCATTTTTATCAATTATTTCTAAAATGTCATTTATTAACTGTTCTAAATCTTTAATGTCAGGTTCAATAGGAACAATTTCAATTTCGGTTAATCGCTCCTCTTTCGCACTAAACCAAATAATAGCCTCAAAAGGATTATCTGGATCATCTAATATCGATTTAGTAAGTTCTAAGGCTAAAGCAGTTTTTCCTACTCCACCAGCACCATTAATTGTAATGATTCTATCTAAATCAGAGTAAATTTTTTCGATAATTTCATTAATTTCTTTATTCCTGCCAACAAAACCACCATCTAAATCATAATCTGCAGCAGGTAAATTATTCTTACATTTATCTCCTTGATCCACAATTTTTATTGACTTTAAATTTACATTTTCAATATATTTTTCATTATCTATAAAAACTATCATTGAAACACTCGCTTTACCACGACATATACTCCGAATGTCATTTTTAATATTATCCAAATCTATTTGAGAAAAATTTTCTTTAACGTGAGCAACTTTACGTCTAATTCGATTTAACTCATTCATTAATAAAATGAACATATTTTTCTCCAAATCCTTTATAAGATCTTCTGATTTTTCATAATTTTCGCTAAAAATAAGAATACTCTTTAAATCTGAGAAGAATAATTGTTGAAAAAATTCATGAATCTTTACTTTAGAAAAATTTATCTTTCTTTCTTTAATTAAACGTCTTACAATATGCTTTGGGATTTGTTTTTTCCAATTATCCTTATAATTTTTTAATAATACAATGTTTACTATGAAATTTCTTAAAAAAGGTTCAAAATGATTAACTAGAATGTCGTAACCATATTTCCGGAGAACCTCCATTTCAGTTCTAATATGAAATCACCCAATTCTTTTTGTCTTCATTCATTTTTTTGAATGAGATAGACCATAATTTATTGATTGTTAAAAAATTCTAATTCTATTTTTGTCTATTTCTAACAAATTATATGATATAATGATTAAATTGCATATTTATGTTTATGTTAATTCAAGATGATACTTTAATTAAAAAAATTAATTCCTTCATTTCTTTTAAACAAAATAAAATTTGAATATAGGAATGAAAGTTTTGAGATTATTTTTCTTTTAATTGATGAATATTTTTCATTAGTTGCTCAATTTCTTCATGAGCAGCGATTTTATCTTCTCCATTTTTACGAATATAAACATTACCCTCAAAATGGATTGGACTATCTAAATTAAAATTTTTAATACTAATAATGATAATTTCACAATCCTCTTTAAAAGGACCATAATCCTTTAAATTTAAACTTTTAATTGAATAACATGTGTCAGGGTTAGGTTTTAAATGTTTTTCAACAATATCATTAAGTTTGAGTTGAAATTGTTCTGGTGTTGCGAGTTTAGATTCTTTAAGCATATTATCTAAATTTAAAATCCTATCTTTAACTGAAAAACCATCAGGCATATCTTTTATGTCTTTAACTCCAAATACTATAAATGAATCAGTTCTTGTTAAAATATATCTATTACAAAAAGCGGATATGGTTTTAGCTATTCTTTTTACTGGTTTAATACAATACTTAAAATCAATATTATCTAATTCATCTAGTTTTTGATTTAATTGATGTAGTATAAATCTTTTAATTAAAAAATCAGGATCTCTTTCTTTTAAAGATTTTATTTCATTTTTAGATAGTTCCTCGTTTTCAATAACCTTGATAAAGTCTTTTGAATTTAATGTTTCTCTTTGAACTTGATTAGTTTTAAAGTCAAATTTATAAGCTGAAATCAAATAATTATAGATTTTCTTATCATTTTTGAAAATCTCTAAAACTATATCTCTAATATTTTTATCGAATAGTTCAATTCTTCCTATTTCGGTTAATAATAGATTTTCCAGATTTTTTTTTAAAAAAAATGCATTTACAACTTTCCTAACATTTTTGAAAAATAATTTTCCAATCTGGTGAACTATCTGAGGTTCAATTTCATCAATGGAAGCTTTTGGTAATGATATATTAAACTTGTTATTGATATCTTCAATCTTTTCATACCACATATTCTTAGCAATAATACTTGCTAAAGCTACTGGAATATGGCTTTCTCCTTTAGAAAGTTGAAGAATTTTAATATTATCCTTCTTTTGCAAATCTTTTAATCTTTTATCTACTTTTTCTAAATCAAATTTATCGATTACTATTAAAATTCTTTTTGAAATGTCTATTTTTTTTAATAAGTCTAAAATTGCGCGTTGATGTTGCCACGCAATAAGATCATTATAGTTTTGATTATTCTCAATGAAATCCCTCCATAATTCATTCAACCTTTGAGGATTAATTGTAACAGAATGTCTTTGAAATTTTAATTTATTAGATTCATTAAAAATAGAAATAATTTGATTTTTCTTTAAATTTTTACTGTCTCTTATTCCTATTTTTTGAAATTTTAATATATCTTCTTTTTTTATACAAGCTGCCACTGTTATTAAAGGTCCATACCATTCTCCTTTACCAACTTCATCAGATCCAATAATCAAATCAAAATCTTGATATAATTCATTTAAAGTATCAGAAATAATTCTCTCAATTAATTTATCAATAAGAAAATCAGGTTTTTTAAGTATAGTTCCATTTTTATAGACTACAAAAAATCTTTCATTCTGTTTGAATCGAATTAATTCAGAATCTGTATTTCCCGGAAATTTCTTAGGCGTAATATCTAATTTTTTTAATTCTTCGATGAAATTTCTAAGTTGAATGTTATTTAATTTTATGGATTTTTGAGACATATTTCTAACCTTTTTCAATTATTAGAGGAAATTCATTAAGCTCATATTCTATAATTTGTATCATTTTTCTTATATTTTGAGTTATAATCCCATAAAAGTAAAGGATATTTTAATAATGATTAAAAGTTACATATTAGGAATTTAGATTTTTTGCTTTGGTTAATATCTTAATTCTTCTGTTTACTTAAATTTTTTATGATTAATTCATTTAGAATTTAATCATTTAGTAAATAAAATTTTGTATTTTTGCATGAAATTTTTCTCGTAGAGCTGAAAAACCTTGCTAGATTGTCTCAACAAAAGCGGGAGATTGAATTTATATTTTTTATTAATTTTTTGAACAAACAGATTACTGTTCGAATAAAATTGTACATAACCCCTATGAAATCTATCTGTTGTTTTTAATCTATTAATAATTTTTTGATATTCTATGCTAGTATAATCACATTTATTGAAAAATATATATTTTCAATTTACTTTAATAATTATATATAGATTTCCAAAAGGCAATGGATTATTAATGATGAAACCAAAAGATTTAGCTATTAAAGCAAATATTTTAAGGAAAGAAAACAAATATGAAGAGGCATTGGAATATTATAAACAAAGTTGGGATATTTTAAAAGATGCATATACAGGTGCTGGTTTGCTTCATTGTTTAAGAAAATTAGAAAATTTTGAATATGCTGTTTCTTTTGCTAAGAGTCTAATAGATTTATTTCCCACAATAGATTGGGTAAAAAATGAGGTTGCTTGGACTCTCGTAAGTGGTCCATTTAAACAAGTTAATAGTTTTACTGAAGCATTAATTGTTGCTAAAAAAATCGATAAAATAACATTTAATCCTATTATACTAAAAAAAATTGCTTTCAAATTATTAAAACTAGCAGATAATCACGAAAAGTTACAAAATGCAATTAAATGGCTAAAAAAAGTGAATATTGAGGATTTAAGTAAAGATTTTATAAAAGGTACAAAATGGAGTGATAAATCTCGATGGAAATATAATTATTATAAGGCATTACTAAAAATTGGGCAATATGAGGAAGTTATTTCTAATATTGATGAATGCATTAATGAGTTTCCCCAAATTAAGGAATTCTTTCTTAATTTAAAAGCTAAATCTTTTAAAGAGTCAGAGAGATATGAGGTTTCAGCAAAAATATATGAAGAGTTAATGAGATATAAAAAAGATTGGTGGATTTACAAAGATTATGCAGATTTGTTATTGAAGATGAATGTTAAAGATAATGCGTTGAAAATGTTCTATCAAGCTGCGATTTTAAATAAGTCTATGAAAATAATGGTAAATATTTATCATAGAATTGGAAATTTATGTGTTGAATTAGGAAAAGATAAAGAAGCATTATATCATTTTATATTAAGTAAACTAATTCGAGAAAAGGAAGGTTGGACTGTTCCAGAAGATATAGAGTCTTCTATAAAAAAGTTATCTGGTTCTTTTCCGGATATTTCTAATTTAAGTTCAATTAACCAAATATTTTCACACTGTCAAGAATTTTGGGAAGCAGAAGGAAATATAAATACTAAAATTCAAAAAATGAAGGAATCAAAAAAAAAGACATTTATGGGTGTTTTAAATTTGGGTCGTCAAAATCGACCTTTCTGTTTCATCAATACTAAAAAAGAATCAATAATATGCGACAAATCTATTTTACCCTCAAATGTTAAAGATAATGATGAAGTAAAATGTGAAGCAATACCTTCTTACGACAAGAAAAAACAAAAAGAATCTTGGAAAGCAATTAAAGTTGAGAAAATTTAATTTTATGTTTCCCAACGATCCTATTCATATATTCGTCTACTAAACCATTAAAATGTAAAAAAAGCTTCTTTTGATTAAATTCTTTACCTGAGTTGAACATAATTTTATCTTTTGAATTTTATGTTTAATTATAAAAAGAGAAATCGCCTATATAAAAAGAGTATCTTTGCAGGTTTTTTTATTGAATAAAAAGATAGTTATTTCTCTGTAAGGGATGTTATAATAATCTCTAATATTCAAAAAATATAGTTTACAAACCGTATCAGGATTTCTTGTAGATTATGAATTAGAGAAAGGAAAGTTGGCATTTTTTTAGCTAAAAATAAACATTCTATAAATGGCGTTATTCATATTTTCTTTAATGATCCGCAATAAGGGCAATTTTTATGTGCTTTCTCGATTATTGAAAAGCATTCAGGGCATTTTCTATAATTTTGCGGATTAAACTCTTTTTTAGTATTTGTATCATCATTATACATGTTATCAATAAAATATTTCATTTTAGCAACTTCTATAAAATTCTTATCCATATGTTGATTGTTTCGTTCGCTTTGAGAGATTTTCTTAGAGTTTTCAACTTTAGGGTTTGATACATTTGTAGTTTGTGATATTCTTTCGTCTTGCTCTTTAAACTTTTTTAAGATCATTTTGTTTTTTCTATTAACGTCTCCTCTCTTTAGCCAATGCCTTTCAATGTATGGTATCCACAGTAAAAAAGGTTTTTTGATGGAATTTACCCGTGCTATACACTGACCTTCTTCTAAGTAAGACAAATAATCCTCGTTTTCTTCACTCAGATTTAATAATTTGCTTAGGAAATCTTTTGACATATAATTTTTAAAAGTTATTAACACACCACAATTAGCTAGAATCTCTGCGCTTACATTAGGTCGTGTTGCGATCGAGATTAAGCATTCCCCAGTTCCTCTTTGTAATAACGCAATATCTTCAAGATAAGATGATATTTTTGTTTGAGAAGATTTATCTTTTGGCGCAAAATATTGTGCATCTTCGACAATTGTTATGTGCTTTATCCCCTTAAAGTTATACGCTCCATATGTTAAATTTTTGTCCCATAAATATTTTAAGATCATATTTAGAAAGAATAAGGCATCCTCTTTTTCTCCACCTAAGCGGATAATAGAGCTTAGATCTATTAATATGTTTTTATCGAATAGATCCCTAATTTTTAATTTATATCTTGTAGCAAAAACAGCTTTTATTGGTCCTATCGAAAATCTTCTAATTCTATTTTGGATACTAATAAGAGTTTGATGGACCATTGGGATTTTTTTTTCTGGTCTTCTAAGTATTTTCCACACTCTCTATAAAAGCCATTCCAACTTTGAAGGCGAGGATTGCTACAAATTATTGTTAAGATATCTACTAACACTTTTTGCATTTGGGGTGAAAATTCCGCGTGGTCGTCTAGAAATTGACCACTTTTTAAAATATCAAAAATCCTTTCAGCATGAATTTCTGGATTAGCCCCTTCTGGATTAAATATATTCATTGAAAAGTTTTCTCCAGGTCTAATTATTAATAAATCTTCTATTTTATCTTGGAGAAAAATATATTCACCTTTGAACTCTACTAATAGGAATGGTATATTATAGCGTTTTTTAAAGTTCATTAAAAAATATTGTAAAAAGTTGGTTTTGCCTGTTCCAGTAGCGCCACAAACAAACATATGCCTTTCAAGGTCCTTCAATGAAAGGAAGAATTTATGTTTCATTCTTTTTTTTTTCATTGTTTTTCCGAGTTTAATAGTTCCTTTTCTGGATTTATATCTGGAGGGGGTGTCTAATTCAATAATGTCTTGTTCTACTATAAAATATGAATTAATGAATATAATAAGTGAACTGATTAATATTATTGGAGAGAAACCACCAAAGATCATATTTTCTATTGAATCTAAATCTTGAGAAAAGATTAAAGAATCTAAATTTAGAAAGAAAAGAGAACACATAATAATGAAAAATGTAATAAGAACATTCTTGATTTTCTGTGCAGGATGTTCCTTTTTCCGTGAGAAATAGTAGAGAATAGTTAGTAATAATAAAATAAGATTTAGAGCAAAATTTAATCTTAAAGGAAGCATATACCCTTAATTTTTAAGTCATTGTTAAAAACACCACTAAACAAAAATTTTAAAAACTTATTATAGTGCTCCATTAAAATTTTTTTAATTCTCATTCTTTTATCACTTCAAAAATAAAATTTTAGGATTTTAGCTAAATTGCTGATCTTATTATAATAACTCTCTTTCTCTTTTTCACTCATTTTCATTATTTATTCCTTCATTTAAGATACTTTTAAAATCATCTAAATCTTTCAGCGGTTCGAAATCTACTTGTTCCATTGCTTTATTTCTTAATGACGGATCCAGATTGATTGCATTTGATAAAAGTGCGACGGCATCAGAATATTTTCTTTTTTGTGTCAAAATACGTGATTTTAAGTACATTAAGTCAGGATTAAATTCATCTTTCTCGATTAGACTTTCACATAATGTCAAAGCATCATCAGAATGTTTTTCATTAGTTAGATAAATGCATTGATTTATAAGCAAGAACCAATTCCCCGGATCAATTAATGAAGCTTTATTAAGCAATTCTTTACATTTATTCTTTTGATTTAATTCATAGTAAGTCATAGCTTTATGACATATAACCACCATTTTTATGTTTGTATCTTTTATAGAGTTCAAATCAATTTGTTCAAAATGATTTCTTGATTGCTCATAATTTTTAAGATTAAAATAGCATACACCGATATTATTTAGTACCTCAGGATTTTCTGAATCTATCTCCAATGCTTTTTTAAAAAATTCAATTGCAATTCTAGAATTATATTTCTTTAAATAATCACTTCCGCTTATTAACCATTTATTAAGTATATCGAATTCTGTGTTGCATTTAGGACATTTATAATTTTTATAGTAATGATGTTGATGAATTGCTAAAATATATCCACAATTTTCACAACTTGAATAAATTTTTGGACCATTCCTCATAAAATGTATATGAATTTTTTTTTGCTTCATTGATTTTTTAATATCCTTAGAAGAAGACTTAATTGGAGTCTCAATAGAAGTAAATCTTTCAAATTTTTCTGTTTCTTTTGAAAAATTAATACAGATTTTCTTATTATCATTAGTTTTTAAATCAATAGGAAATAATTCTGGTGGAACGGAAGGAGGATCCATTGAAATTTTATAAGAATTCATTTCTCGCCAATTGATATTGGGGACCATTGATAAGATGTGACGACCTTCTTCAGTATTAAATCCTAAATACTCGAATTTTGGTATGCATTCAATTTCCCAATTAATATTATTGTATTTAATTTTTAATATCATTTTTTCTAAAATATCATATATTTTTAGAAAGCTATTCCATAGTATATTGAAATCAATTGAATAGACTTTGTTTTTCCTTTTATCTTTATAACTAATAAGATGTATATCTTTAAATCCTGTTTCAGTATTATATTCTTTTTGTACTTTTTTCTTAAATTCTGCACGATGGACAATATCATTTCTTATCCATCTCATTATATTCAAATTTTTCAAGTGCTCGCGCAATTCTTTAGAGTTTTCAAAATTATTTATATAATCTCTTTTTATTAACCAAAAAATTGAACTCCTGGCATAATTTGTATAAAACTCGAGAAAACCAAACGATTTTTTCCCAGGTTTCTTTAGATCGGGATGTTTTTTAAAAATATCCTTCCTTACAAGTCTTAAATTTAGAAAAAATGGATGATTCGTCTCAAGACTGTATAGAAGTGCTTCATACGACGTCATCGCCATTGTTATTATTGCCCCTCCCATAAAATTTCTATTTGTACGGTATAATGAACGAGCAAGAATGAACATCTGTTGATATTCTAAAATGGATATATTCTTGTGATTCTGTAATACTTTTTCAAACTCATCCAATTTTCCTTTTTCATTAAGATAAGAAATGTCTGGATATCCTTTGAGATTTGTATAATCTTGAATGATCGGGATTATTTCATAAGATTTATTGTTGATAATTGCTCTGCAGTTAAATAAACATTTACTGAATTCATATATTGAGATAGGTCTTATTTCATGTTGACTTAATCCTTTTGTATTGTTCGCTGGAAAAAAAATACTATAATACATTAAAAACTGATTTACTAATTCCAAGAATTTATTTTGAATTCTGTATATGAGCCCTAACATATTTGGTTCATTTAAGAGCTTTTGGATTTCAAACCCTCTTTTAAAAATACCAGATAATGAAAATCTTTTAAAGAAGACAGTTTTCATCTTTCTTTTAAAACCCTTATCTTTATGATCTTTCCTAACCATTCCGAATTTATCAAAGGTTTCTTTTTCAGGGTAATAAAATGGTTGCATTGTCCTAACATTTTCCAATTCATTTCCTTTTTGAAAATAATACATATCTCTCCTAATCCTCAGTTGATTTGGTGTACCATATGAATAAAGCCCTGTAGGCAAACCCAAATTGAAAGGTAACTCAACATTAAATTCAATCAGAAAATTTAGTTCATAACATTCAAATCCCACTATATTACCATCTTTAGAATAATCTAGCATCCATACCTTTCCACAATTCTCACAATATGCAAAATTAACTGTATTTTTTCTTTTAAGTGAAAGACCTTCAATACATTGAGTGCATTTCATTCCTTTAAATTTTGAAAGATTTAATACCATCTTAAATACCGATTTTGTATTTAGTTAATTTTAATTGGATTAATATAACCTGAAATGGATTCTTGAATTCAATCGAAATAATTTTCATTTTAAATTAGTTATATTACTTTTTTGTCTTATTATTCTTTAAAACAAACACAAATATATTATTTTCCCCATTTTCTTTTATAATTAGTGTCTTGCTGTGATATTCTCCTCATTCTTAGGGGAAAAATTAATTTAATGAATTAAATTAATGATTTGACTGATTAAATCATATTACAAATTCAGATTCCATCTTTTAATTAAGAAATTAAACATCTGTTGGAAATCCATTCGATTTAGTCTTTCAAAATTCTTTTGGAATTCACAGTTTAATTTTGTTTGTATTCCTATAATCAATTTCTTCAATTTTTCAAGATAATTAATAAAATCAATTAACTGCTCTTCAGTTATTGGTATTTTCTGTTGTTCATATGCTAGAAATTCATCTTTAAAATTAAAAATGTTAGGTTCCTTTCCTTTTTCTGGAAGTATGTAGTTATAGTCATTTAAAAATTTTAATAGATGCATTGACAAATTCTCTACTGAAATAGTTTCTGATAATTTAAATTTATTCGTTAAAAGAACCTTTAATTCTTTAATAACATCTTTACCAGAAATAATTTTAAAGTATTCTTTTTTATTAAAGTGTTCAACATATGTTTCTTTAATTTCATTGAAATTTTCAACGAGCTTAGCTTTCTCATTAATTTTAATTTCACAAAATTCATCTTTCTTATTTAATAATTCTTCTGTTCTCTCAATCCAATATTTATATATATCATCCAACGCACTAATATTTTCAGTTCCATTATATATGTAATCATAATCATCTTTCCCAAACCAATCATAGTTAGAATCAATAAATTTTTTTAAGATATATTTTAAATTATTTTTACCTTTCTTAATAAAAATGCGTTCTAAATTTTCGAATAGCCATCTAGAATCCACAACTAAGTTTTGAATCTTATTTTTAGTGAATAAATAATCAATAATTAGTATTGGTTGAAGAAAAATATTCTCAATTTCATAAGAGAAAAGTTTAAGAGTGTGTTCTTCTATAATTTCTTTAAGTTTATCATCTTTAATTTTTAACCAAATATTTTCGTTACCTCTGTCTAAATCTAATAAAAATAGAAATTTTAAGTCGCTTTTGGTTAGTAGATGTAAAATTTCAGCTTCTGCATAAAAAATAAATTTTTTTTTACCATAACATTGAATAATTTTAAATTTTGGTTCAAAAAGTTCATCTGAAATAATTTTAAATACATTTAGGTCATCTTGACCTTCCACAAACAAAATCCCGTCATAGAGAAGATAATCGTATAGATTTAAATCTAATTCTTTAAACACCTCAAAAAGATTTTCATCTGAAATCTTCATAACTGAGGTTGAGTTATCAATCTTTTTAATCTGATATATTGCAGAATTATTGAAATCTCTCGAAAGAAAATGTGGTGAGTGTGTTGTAATAAAAATCTGATTATTCGAACTACTTCTTAAAAACTCATCTCGAACTAGTTTTTGCAGACCTGGAAATATAAATAATTCTGGTTCTTCAATACACAAAATACTCTCATCTTCTAATTCCATTATATATGCTATAAAAAGTGCAATATTCAATATACCAGCACCCATATTTTCGTACTTCAATTCCATATCCAATCCTTTTTCTTTTGATATTAGCATAGCTCGATCAGAATTTGCATCTATAGTATCTCCTAATCTTTCTATTTCAGGCATATAATTCCTAAGTCTTTCAATAAATTCATTCAACCACTCATCTTCATTGAAGGATTTTTTTTTATGGATGAATTTGACAAAGTTAGTTCCGTCTGGAGTAAGATTAGTATTAGCTATATTTTCTCTCTCTGTATCGGGATTAAATTTCCTCTTATCAGGAATATGATGAAGAGCGTTAAAAAAGTTTTTTGAAAGAGATTCTAATAAGATATGTAAAACAGGATTTTTATTGAAATTTTTAGCGTTGATAAATATATCATTTAATGGACTTTGATTAAAACCAATTTCTGTTGAATTAAAATCTGAAAAAAAATATAAGAGAGGCTTATCTCTTGATAATAATTCCCCTAAATCTAAATATTCAGTCTTAAAAGAGTTGTTTACGAAGTTTGCTGAAAATAATGTCTGAGATTTATCAAACTTTCCATTATAAATCGAAATTCGTGTGATTATAATTCTACCTAAATTAGGTAAAAAACTCAGATTAACATCTAAAAATTTATAAATATCATTATTCAATAACCATTTAATTGCAATCTCTTCTTTATTCCATTCATTTCTCTTAAGGTATCCTTTATCTGTTTCATTGTGAATAAAGGCTTTTTGTAAATAATTCCCTCTATATAATTTTTGAAAAATTTTTTCTCGAAGAGTTTCTGATAAAAGAAATCTCAAATCAATTTCAGCCTTAGAATCAATTTCATTATAAAGATAATTTTTATTAAAATTTGTACTGTTAAATCTCTCTCTTAAAAATTCTAAAAGTTTAAACAAATTAGATTTCCCTGAATTATTTTTACCAATTAGAACATTAAAATTTTTAAGATCTTTGAATTTAGCATCTTTATAACTAAGAAAATTTTTAATTCCTATTTCTTTTAGTTGCAATTCCAAAATTAACACCATATATGGATTTTTTGAATAAATTAAAATTAATCTAAGAGTTTTATAGATTTTTAATCATTAAAATTTTACTCATTTTTTCATTTGATAATTGTTTTCTCCTCTGTAGTGCCATCCCAGAAGCAAAGATTATAGAAATTCAATTTATCAAGAAGTTTAGAAAAAAATTTCAAAGGTGGAATTACTTAAACATCCAATTAATTTGTGTAATTTCATTTGGGCTTTTTTTAATTTCAATTTTTTTAGCTTTTGAATTTTATGTTTAAATATAAAAAGAAAAATCGTCTATATAAAAAGAGAATCTTTGCAGGTTTTTTATTGAGTAAAAAGATGATTATTTCTCTGTAAGGGATTTTATAATAAGTACTAATATTCAAAAAATTTTATATTCAAATCATATTAGGATTTCTTTTATATTATAATTTAGAGAAAGGAATGTTGGCATTTTTTAGTAATGATTAAACATGTTCTCGATCTTTCCTAGTGTGGTGCTCTTGAAATTAAAAATTAAAATGCTGTACTGTGTTAAAATTGAAATTAAAGAAATATTTTCTCTTTTCTCTCTCCCCCCATATTGCCACATCCAAAAAAGTTAGATAACCACTCTATAATATTATTTTCATTATCAAGATTAATTTTAAAAAAAAATACTAAAGTTGTAATTATTAGGTTGATCATAAATTTTATATACTAAAGCTTTCTCTCCTTAAAAATTCAGGAAAATCACAACAATCAACATTATATTCTCTACAAGCAGCAGGGATTTTGCCATTTTTGGTTGGATCTTCAAATGTCACAACACATATATTACACACTCTCCCTAACGCAATTACAAAGGGATCTGCCTTATGGGAGACACCACGTCCCCAATGTTCATAATTAGGATTATTAACAATTAACCGAATAGTATCATGTTCTTCTTCAATTGGATTCTTAAATAAATTTGAAAATTTTTTAACATATTCAAGTAATTTATCATGTTGCCTTTCTAACTCCTCTCTAACCACAATTGAAGCAATAATTATATCATTTTCAATTTGATCTGTAATAAATTTCCATAATGATTTAAAAATATCAGGAGCATACCAACGATTCCATGATTCAATAAATGCTGAAGTGTCAAAACTATACCTAGCATATGGATAAATCTGCCTATTCATATTGGGATCTTTTGAAATTTTTAACTAAGTCATTAAAATACTTTAAACTCATATCTAAATAGTAAGAAACATCAGTCATAAGAATCTTATTATCATACATAGCATTTAAGACGATTTTGATGAAATTTGGAGAATTAGTTCTTAATACTTTTAAATGCCCTTTCTCTCCAAATCCTCCTTGTTCACGCTCTCTTTTTTTCCAGTTTTCTCTCATTTTTTGATAAAATGTTTTAGAAGTTAAATTTAGAGTGAGAAGACGACGTAGTATTACTTCACTACTAACCCAATAGACTTTACTTAATGATTTTAATTCTCTTTCATCCCATTCAACCGAAGATCCATGCTTTATTATAATTTTTTGTTTTAATAAGGAAGGTTTAGGGACCAACACTTCACCTGCAACAGCATTGCAAAATTTTTCAATTTTGAAGTGCTCTTCATCCTGAAAGCGATATGTACAGATACCTCCTTTTTTTAACATAATATGACATAATTCATGTATTAATGAAAATATCCTTCCGAATGGGCTATCACCTCTATTTAATGCTATGACAGGGAAAGGTGTTTCAGAGATTGAGAAAGCTCTCATTTCACTAGTATCTATATGACTTAGTTGAAAAACTAATATTCCCCTTGTTTCAATAGCTTTTATCCAACCTTTAAGCGCTGAATACTTATTCTTCCACAATTTACGCTCTTTAAGATTAATATCTAGTAAATTTGATATTTTTTTAGCTACATCTTCAACATTACTTTCTATACTGATCAAATTTACATAAGAATAATCATATTCTCTATCATAATTTTTAAAATCTACTGCCAGTTCATGCTTTTCTTTAACATTTATGATGGTTTTTCTCAATTTTGGACTATATTTTACTTTTAGGGAACTAGGTGTTCTGAAGTCTTCTATTAATACCTCCTTAGGGATATGATCTAAGTAAAAGAAAGCAGGATTCCTACCATATCTGTTAGCAATCGTTAGAAATTGATTAAATGTGAGATATATTTTCCCTTTCTCAGCTTTTTCTAACTTTTCAGGATTGAAATATGAACCTACTGCTTCTTGATGGGTTAAACCACATTGTTCACGTGCCCATTTTAAAATTTTTGGATTAATAATGGCAATTGATTTCTGATTCATAAGAATTAATAAAATTCCTTATTCTATATATTTCTAGAGACTATTTAAATACTTAATTTTTTATATTATCTAAATAACTACAATTATTAAAAAAAAATTGAAGTTTTTTAGTTTGATACAAAAATAGCTTATCAAAAACTATATGATTTCATAATTTTTATCATCTATTTCAATATCATTATCAATTGATTTCAAACCAAATACAAGCTCCTCTGCCAACTCAGAAAATTACTATCTTTAATCCTTTCATAAATTCCCAAATTTTAATAAAGATAAGCTGGACTTATTTTAATAAGTTAACAACTAAAGTGATTTAATTATATTGCAATTTCTCCAATGAAGGACACATCTAGTTTAGGTAATGCTGTGGTACCCCCTCCTGAAAAAGTAGAGGAAGGAATTTTAAAGTGGAGATTAGCTTATTCTCTATGTGTTTTTCTTAATCATTATTATTTAAGAATTAGATTAATCACTAATTCTATTTACTCTTTAACAATAAAGTAAAAAAATAATATAAGGATTTAAGGAAATAATAATGATATCAAGGTTAGATTATCATGTCTTTAGGTGTTAAATTAAAGAGTATTGTTAATAATTAGGATTTTCATTTTTATTTAAATTGAACAAAAATGTTAAATAATAGTATAAAATGATCATATTTTAGTTAATATGTTTATATACTAAAATTTGAGATAAAAAAATCATAGAAGGGAAATAAAAAGATGAAAACTATGATAGGGGTTTCAGCAACAGATGAAGTAGTGTTAGATGACAGAGGCGTTGAAAGTAGAATTTTGCCCAGAAATTTAGCTCTAATAGCATGGGATTATTATAGAAAAGGAACTCCAATGCTTTTAGGTCACGATTATAATAATCTTATTGGTTGGAATCAAATTTTTGGAATTCATATAGAACCTGGAATAGTGAGAAACTTAGTTAGTACTAAACTTGTTGAAAATAATCGAGAATTTCAATTAATTGTAAAAAAATTTAATCAGTTTTATAATCAAAAGATTAAAGATAATGAAGAAAAAATTGGTGAGTTAAAAAATTTAATCCAAAATAGCCTAAATAATCATGAAAAACCTTACGCCCAAGAATGTGTCTACTTTTTTGAACCAGGATTAACTAATAGGGTTTTTCCCAACTTAGATAATAAATATGATAAAGATGGATTAGTATCATTAAATGAACTAGAACCTCTGGATTTAGGAATCTACAAAATTGGAAAATTATGCATCTTTGCACATAGATTTTTTCGAAGATCTTTTCATATACTTAATGGGATAAACCTACCATTTCTTTTTCAATTAAAAAAAATTAGTGAATCAATTGACAATATTAAAATAAGGATTGATCCTGATATGGTTGGTCTGGCATCAACAGTTGCGATGTATCATGAGAGGGAGTACTGGTGGGGTCCTTTCTTTGAAGATAATTTAAATTCAATTAAACCAGGTGAAACTAAATATGTTGTTGGATCGCAAAAATCATTTACATCTTTAATTAGGACAGATTTTAATTGGCAGTCGAAAAAAGATAAAAACAATTTTGAGGCAGAAGAGCTATATATCGATCCCCCTTCAATTAAACCACCGTTAGATAAGATAGACTATTATGGGTGTAGATATGTACACTCCATCTTCAGTGAAAATTTGAAGGAAGTTCATTTTGATGGTGCCGTACGACTTTACACCAAAGATCAATTAACAAAAAGAATTAATTCTAATCTTTCTAAAGCAGGAAGAAAAACTAATTATATTAAACTTTGGAGATTAGATGGAGAATTAGCAATACCAAAATGGAAAAGATTGCTATCTGATTATTATAGAGATAATTATTTAGTTGGTGAATATCTTGGTGGAAAGGATGAAGTGCTTGAAACATATAAATTAGAAAAAAATGAATCTTCTAATGGCATTCTTAATAAAGATTACTTCCCTAAACTTCAGCTATTAATCTCATTTCATCCATGGGAATATAATATAACTCAAGAACGAAAAATTGTATCAATCCATCCATTAAATCAGAATATAAATGAAAATTTTTTAAATATTCTAGATAAAAATAAAGTCCCTTATGAAATCTCAAGCAAGTTAGGTATTAATAGGGAGTATAAAGAGCAAATTAGAGTCCCATTAATTATTCATGATCAAATTGATACATCTAAACTTGTCTATAGAACTTTTGAAGTTATTAAGGAATTCTTGTCAAATATTAAGAGCAATGAAATTGTTAAAATTTTTGGATTAAGTATTAGTCATAAGATTAATAATGATGAAATACGTTTGTCTATATTAGGAGATATTAATATTATTGATGAATTTTTAAATAATAAAATTTTTGAACTAAAATTTAATAAAGAAGATTTTCTTGAATGGATTGATAAAATTTCAGAATACTTAAATGAGAATTATCCAAAGAAAAAGGGATTTTCAGATTTAATTCCAAAATTAAATATTCAAGGTATTTTATAATCATTAATAATTTTTCTCATTCTGTCGCATTGCTTTTATATTTAGGATTGGAAAGTCAAGTATTATAAAGGATTTTTCTACCATTAATTTAAACCAAAAGTAGATTTCTTCAAATTAGAGAGTTCTAAGAAGCTTTTATGGTGATTTTTTTCTCATATTTTAGTAAGGGATTTTTTAAAAGATTTTACAGCCTAATCATTCATAAATTAGATTTTGCTAAGTTCTTTAATATGGAGTATTTCAAAATAACCAAAAAAGATAATGGGGATTTTATTCATTTCTTTAACCGTGGTTGGTCAATTAATTGGTCAATAAGTAAATCCAATCTTAAATATAAAAGAATTTCTTAAAACTACTCTTATATTTACAACTCCTTTTCATTTTCGATAAATGACATAAATTGGAAACTATACTTGTAGAATCCAAACTAAACAAATTACTTTTACTTTATAAGAATTTAAATGTATTTTTCAATAAAATCATTGAATTAAATGACGATTTTGATTCAATAGAGGAAGATTTAGTGGAATTGGCAAGTAATTTAGACAGACTTGACTATAAAGATATAATTTTAAGCAATAAGCTAAATAATCGAGATATAAGAATGTTGAAGGCTTTTATATGTAGATTAAGAGAAAAAGAGCTGTAAATTTTTTATCTTTATTTTTTTACCTCTCTTTTCTCCCTCCCCCGTGGTAACTCCTCCAAAATACTTGATAAAAATTCTCAGATATTCCACATACTCTCTATATCTTGGCATAAACCTAAGACCATTCTTATTCAATATCTTACATAATCCTTCAGAAGTTTCATAAAGAAGCTTATAGACTTTTTCACCATTTATGATTGCTCCTAATGCGATTCTAGATTTCTTTATCAAATCTCTATCTTTTTTTTCAAAACTAATAGGAAGATTTTCCAACTCCTCCAATATTGAATCATAATAGACAAATTCACTAGTTAATCTAGGATTAAACTCTTTTTCAATATTATACTTTTGAATCATTGATCCGATATCGTTTTTTAGTTGATCTTCTATTTCATAGAAATCTTTTTGTTTTGTAAAATAAATGTAAAATGTTTTCGTCCTTGGGTCATAACCCCAAAACTCATTGATATCCGTATATCGGTGAGTTATCATTTTGTCTCTTATATTTATAATTCTAAATTCTAGAATTTGTTCTTTCTTTAGCAAAAAATTCTTATATTCGTTAAATAATTCATCTAATCTCTCAAATTTTTCCAGAGCTTTTATATGGTGACGAAATGATTTATTCTTAAGCCCAGATTTAATATAATCTTGAAAAAATGAATGAGAAATATATTTCACTAAATAATCTAGAAAAGCCGATGAAAATAAATATAAAGATCTCACATCAAGTTTTAAATATTGTAGTTGCTTAAAATTTTCTCCAACATTACTACCAAGAGTTTCTCCATATTTCTCTTTTGCTACCTCAATCCTTTTTAGTATTATTTGAATAAAAGATACTAGATCCCTTAAATATATTTAACTTTGGGGATTCTTTTCAGAAAAAACATGGGGGAATGATTCATACATATATATCTATCTTATAAAAAATGTTTGCAATTAACTTTTATCTGATTTTATAATAAATGCAATAGAAATATATCTTTTTCCACATTCTCTACTCCAAATACCATCTCCTTCTGATGGTGCCTCCTCATGACAAAGTAAGATACCAATTGTAAATGATTTTCAGAAAAGTTTTTCTATTTAAAAATAAACTATTATGATATGCGTGGCGATATACATCAAGAAAGATTACAGTATGCTAAAGATTATTTCAAACACTATAATTCAAGATCAGGGATGTTTTCCCAAACTGAATATATTGAGGCTAATATCCAACATCTTCCTACTCAAATTAAATAAATAACTGGTAGATCTGAAGGGATTATACCAGATTTAATTATGTTAAGTCATAATTATCAGTATTTAGATTTATCTAAACAATCCCCGCAAATCCCAGATCAAATTAATATCTTATGGATAGAAATTTTTGACACTTCCTTTAGAGGTTTCCCATATAAGAAGGATATTATTAAAGCTCTATACTATACTTTAAAGTGGAAGGATTTATATGACTCAAATAAACTTCGAGAGAGCATCTATGGTCAAAGAATTAAAACAGAGTTATTACTATATGATTTACTAAAAGATAAGAACACTAATATTTATATTGATTATTTTTTAGTATTAGAAGACTCAATTTGGAAATGTGAACAAATTGATGAAGAAGAAGATAGTAAATATCCTAATATAAAAGATTTAAAATTTACATAAAATAATGGATAAGAACGTTGTTTTTAACTGTGTCACAACAAGAATTTCAGTTACCCAGAAAATATTTAATCGGGAATTTGAGATCCTAATATTGGATAGAGAAAAGCTTGAATACATGATATTTTATTAGAAGATCTCATGACTAAAGCGAAAACTCAAGAAGTTGATAGTTGGAGCTTCTCATATACCTCTTCTCCAGCTTTTTTTTTTGGCAGAATAATTTATCAAAATACCTTTTTTCTTTATCAAGATATCTTTTAGTAAATTTTTCTATTTGTTCATAATACCAATTTATGTAATCATGTTGTCTTCTGTCTTCCTCACTTTCACAAATTTCCTATTAGAATCATTATTTTATTCTTTCAGTGCTTAATTCTTTTAAAATTTCTTTATATAATGTATCCAAAACACTTATAGGAATTTTAATGGCTTTAAATATCTCTTCATCTAATTTGCGAAGAGTGGATTTTATTTTCCAATTAAGGGAGTAATGCTATAACTTCAATTTCAATGTCAATATCTTTAATGGGTGATAATGCTTGAATAGTTACTCTAGCAGGTTCTTGACCTTCTAAAAAATATTTTCGATAAATTCGATTCATTTGATCAAAATCTTTTATATCCCTCATATATACCACCACTTTTAGGATATCATCCATTGTTGCTCCAGAAGATTCTAGTAAGAATTTGATATTCTCCAAAGCTTGCTTTGTCTGTACAGCAATATTACCACTAAGAATCTTATCTGTCTTTAGATCTATTGAAAGCTGACTCGTAAGAAACAAAAAATTCCCTGATTTTACAACATAGTTAAACGGAGATTGAGGTTTTCTAATTCCATTGATTTTTACAATTTCTTTTTTCATATTTGAACTACCTAAAAGATATTCTGATTTCTTTATTAATAATGTAAATATGCTTCATATTTTTTTCAAAATAAGTTTTTTCAAATTTCGACAAAAAGTCGGTGACCTACATGTAAACTTATTAGAATCGAGATATTTATATAAAAATTGTGTAAACATTTTTAATGGGATTTACTTTTCCATAAGATTTTTATAAATCATTAAACAATATTCTTATCAAAAAAGAGCCTATAATCGAATGAAAGATTTTGTAAAGAAATTATTGCTTTTCATAATTGTTTACCTTATTTATCAGAACATATTCTACATAATTCTTGTACCAGAGATATACTCGATTCCTATTTATGTGATCTATTTGCTTACGGCATATATGTTTACTCTTACAGATACGTTAATACGTTCTCTTCCAGAAGAAAAACGAGCTTCGAAAATTTTTGATATTTTAATATTAACCATGCTTTTATTGTCTCCTTTCTTCCTAATAGGAGCCTATTTTGAAAATAAATTGTTTATATCCCAAATATTGCCTTTCTGGGATAATATTGTTATCAGTTATATAGGATTCATTCTCTACCTTACTGGTTCTTTGCTAATTCTCGTGGCAAGAGTGCAATTAGGACGATTTGGAACCGCGGAATTAAGTACTGAAAAGGATCATCAACTCTTTACTCAGGGAGTATATAAATATATTAGAAATCCCATGTATTCTGGTGGTTTAATTGCGACCATTGGATTCTGCCTTGTTTTCAGGTGTATCATTACTCTTATTATTATATTTACTTATACTTTCTTGGTATATAGAATGCGTTTAATTGAAGAAGAAAGAATTTTACTGGAGAAATTTGGTAAACAATTTGAAGAATATAAAGGAAAGACTAAGAAGCTAATTCCATTTCTCTATTAAACAATGAATTTTTCAGAAAAGGTAAATTCAGCGTCTGAATTCGGAGGAATTTTGGTAAAAGAATGAAAACTAGAATTTTGGAATTTAGACCTTGTTATATCCAAAGTTTAGTGTTCATTAATTTATTATAATTGGTATTGTCTAAACTTTTATTATTTCTAAAATGCTATTTATCATTAATATCTAAAAAGTATTTCAGATAAAATATGTCTTTACCATTAAAAAAAGCTCTCATAGTGGATGAAAATAAAACCGATTATGTATGACAGGTAATTCTGGAGTGGATAGATGAAAAAGAAATTAAAAGAAAAGTATGATGCAAAGCCTGGTCAAGATGTCTTAGAGACTAACGCTAATAATCCAATTGGAGTTATTCTAATTGGAGATGCTGGAGGTGCTGGATGACATGATGGATGATGATTATGATATAGTGATTATTGGATCAGGTTTGGGTGGATTAACAGCAGCAAGTTTCCTCTCCCGTAAGGGATTTAAAGCCCTTGTGGTGGAGAGTAGAAGTCGTATAGGAGGGAGATTTTCCACTTTTGAGTATGAAGGTTTCAAATTACCCACTGGTGC